>NZ_JBXWCA010000002.1:0-992175 GCF_057321085.1 Allobosea sp. RIT-PG3_2
GAGCCCCCTTTTCCCTGTCAACGGCCTTTTTGAAAGTTTTTCGACGGAAAGTGCTTTTCGTTTGAAATCAATGCTTTAGCTCGCTGTGGATTATCCGCATCGAACCAACCCGTCATTTGGCTGAGGATTTTCCGAGGTTTCTCGCCTCCGACGCCCGCGGCTCCCCCGAATTAGGCCGTAGCAGGCGATGCAGAAGCCCCGACTGAGGTCTCATCCTTCAAGGTTTCGGCCAGAAAGCCGCTCATCGCGGCCACCGCAGCGCTCGGCCGGCCCGGCGCGAGATGCAGCGCGATCTCGGAAGCGGGCAGCGGCGGCAAGCCGTCGGCAGCGCCCAACAGCTGCAGCCCCGATCTGGCGGTGCCGGCCTTGACGACCGTCAGCGCCGCGCCCGAGGCCGCCACCGCCTCCGCCGCGCCGATGCTCGAGCTGGAGAACAGGATGCGCCAAGGCAAGCCGGCCTCGTTCAACGCCTCCAGCGCCCATTCCCGAAACATGTTGGGCGCCTTCAGCAGGGCGAGCTGCAACGGCTCCTCCAGGGTGAAGGCGGTTCGATCCGAACAGGCCCAGACCGTCTGCTCCCGGCGGAGCACCTCGCCGCGCCCGTCGCCGGCCTTCTGCGTCGCAAGGACGAGGTCGAATTCCTCGCCCAGGCTATTTAGGAGATCGCGGGTGAAACCCGTCGTGACCTCAAGCTCGACATCGGGATGGGAGCGGGCAAAGCGCGCCAGGGTCTCGGGCAGGACGATGGTGGCGTAATCATCCATCACCGCGAGCCGGACGCGGCCGCTGACGCTCTGCGCATTGATGACGTCGAGCGCCTCGTCATGGAGCGCGACGATGCGGCGGGCATAGCCAAGGAACTGTTCGCCCGCGCGCGTGAGGAGAACCTCGTGCGGCGAACGCTGCAGCAGGGTCTGCCCCGCCAGCTCCTCCAGGCGCCGGATCTGCGTGCTGACCGTCGACTGGCTGCGGAACAGCGCTGCTGCCGCACGGGTGAAGCTGCGCAGCTCCGCGATGGTGACGAAGGACCGCAGAAGATCGACATCGATATTGCGCAGCATGCTTGTCACCGAAAACCTCTCTTCCGGCTGTTCATTAAATGAGCGCCGCCGCTTTAGGAAACGCGGGTCACCCCGGGCAAGCGGCGAAGCCGCGCCGATCCGGGATCCATCGAGGGGCGCCTCGCTCTACGATGGATCCCGGATCTCCGCTTCGCTCCGTCCGGGATGACGACGGAGTGGATCTCCGCCATGCGTGGCGCCGATCATGGAAATCGAAGAATTCAATTTTGACGGAAGGCGCAGCGACGATAGTTTGCCGCGCAACGGGACATCAGGAGCCCGAGACCGGAGACGCATGAGATGCCCAGGCTGAGATCCGCCACGTCCACCCATGGCCGCAACATGGCCGGCGCCCGCGGCCTGTGGCGCGCCACAGGCATGAAGGACGGCGATTTCGGCAAGCCGATCATCGCGGTGGTGAACTCCTTCACCCAGTTCGTGCCGGGCCACGTCCATCTCCAGGATCTCGGCCAGCTCGTCGCGCGCGAGATCGAGAAGGCCGGCGGCGTCGCCAAGGAGTTCAACACGATCGCGGTCGATGACGGCATCGCCATGGGCCATGACGGCATGCTCTACAGCCTCCCCTCGCGCGAACTGATCGCCGACAGCGTCGAATACATGGTCAACGCCCATTGCGCCGACGCGATGGTCTGCATCTCCAACTGCGACAAGATCACGCCCGGCATGCTGATGGCTTCGATGCGCCTGAACATCCCGACCGTCTTCGTCTCGGGCGGGCCGATGGAGGCCGGCAAGTTCATTGCCGAGGGCGTGCTGAAGAAGGTCGATCTCGTCGATGCGATGATCGCGGCAGCCGACGACAAATATACCGACGCCGAGGTCGACGTGATCGAGCGCTCGGCCTGCCCGACCTGCGGCTCCTGCTCGGGCATGTTCACCGCCAATTCGATGAACTGCCTGACCGAGGCGCTCGGCCTCGCGCTGCCCGGCAACGGCTCGACGCTCGCCACCCATGCCGACCGCAAGCGCCTCTTCGTCGAGGCCGGCCATCTGATCGTCGATATCGCCCGCCGCTATTACGACCAGGACGACGAGAGCGTGCTGCCGCGCAATGTCGGCTCGTTCAAGGCGTTCGAGAACGCGATGACGCTCGACATCGCCATGGGCGGCTCGACCAATACGGTGCTGCACCTGCTGGCGGCGGCGCATGAGGCCGAGATCGACTTCACCATGGCCGATATCGACCGGCTGTCGCGGCGCGTGCCCGTGCTGTGCAAGGTCGCTCCGGCCGTCGCCAACGTGCATATGGAAGACGTGCACCGGGCAGGCGGCATCATGGCGATCCTCGGCGAGCTCGACCGCGCCGGACTGATCGACACCTCGCTGCCGACCGTCCACAGCACGACGATGGCCGATGCGCTGGCGCGCTGGGACATCACGCAGACCCAGAGCGAGGCGGTTCGCTCCTTCTACAGCGCGGCGCCCGGCGGCGTGCCGACGCAGACCGCCTTCAGCCAGGACCGGCGCTTCGAGGAGCTCGACACCGACCGCGAGGCCGGCGTGATCCGCAATCTCGATCACGCCTATTCCCGGGATGGCGGGCTCGCCGTGCTCTTCGGCAATATCGCGCTCGACGGCTGCATCGTGAAGACGGCAGGCGTCGATGCCTCCATCCTGAAATTCTCCGGCCCGGCCGTGATCTTCGAAAGCCAGGATGCGGCGGTCGAGGGCATCCTCAACCGCAAGGTCAACCCCGGCGATATCGTGCTGATCCGCTATGAGGGGCCGCGCGGCGGGCCGGGCATGCAGGAAATGCTCTATCCGACGAGCTATCTGAAGTCGAAGGGGCTCGGAAAGGCCTGCGCGCTGATCACCGACGGGCGCTTCTCCGGGGGCTCGTCCGGCCTCTCCATCGGCCATGTCTCGCCGGAAGCGGCCGAGGGCGGCGCGATCGGCCTCGTCGAGAGCGGCGACATCATCGCAATCGACATCCCCAACCGCAGCATCTCGCTTGAAGTTTCCGACGAGGAGCTGGCGCGCCGCCGCGCCGCGATGGAAGCCAAGGGCAAGGACGCCTGGAAGCCGGCGGCACCGCGCAAGCGCAAGGTCTCGACCGCACTCAAGGCCTATGCCGCGACGACGACGAGCGCCGCCAGAGGCGCGGTGCGCATGGTCGATTGAGTGTTCCCAGGTCGATCGGCCGGCACAAGCGGCCGATCGACCGTTCATAGAGATCGAATTTCCAAGTCAGCGCCTCGCCAGAGCCAATTCTGCTTTTTGGCATCGCGAGGCGCCCGCGCCGTCAGAATGGCATTGCCCGGGACACACCCTCCCGCCTATTGATCTGCCGAAGATTTGAGCAAATCCGGCTGTCCGCGATGAATACCCAGGCAATCGAACCCCAAGCGACAAAGCGCTGGCGCATGCGGCTGTTTGCACCGATCCTCGCTGGTGCGACTTGGCGCGACCGGCTCGTCGCCTGCTTGGGCGCATTGATCGGCGTCGGCGCGACCGGGCTGATCTGCAGCCTCCTTCTCGGCAACGACCCTCACCTGCCCCTGCTCGTCGCGCCCATGGGCGCCTCGGCCCTGCTCCTCTTCGCCATCCCATCGAGCCCGCTGGCGCAGCCATGGTCGATCATCGGCGGCAACACCGTCTCGGCGCTCGTCGGTTTGCTGGTCGGCCGCTATATCCCCGAGCCGGCCGTCGCCGCTGGTGTCGCCGTCGCGCTGGCGATCGCGGGCATGTCGCTGCTGCGCTGCCTGCACCCACCGGGCGGAGCCGCAGCGCTGACCGCCGCGCTGGGCGGGCCGATCGTCGGCGCTTATGGTCTCGGCTTCGCCTTCGTTCCGGTCGGGCTGAATGCGATCGTACTGACCGTGCTCGGCATTCTGTTCCATCGCTTTTCGAGCCACAGTTACCCGCACCGGTCTCCGGTCGCGGTCAATCCGCATGGCACCAGGGACCTTCCACCGGGTAATCGCGTCGGTTTCAACGAGGCGGATATCGACGCCGCCCTCGATGATCTCGGCGAGACCTTCGACATCGATCGCGAGGATCTCGACCGGCTGCTCCGGCGCGTCGAGATGCATGCGCTTTCCCGGTTCCGCGGCCTGCCGCGCTGCTCCGACATCATGTCCCGCGACATCGTCCGCATCGACCAACACGGAGAGATCGAGACGGCTCGGGCGCTGCTGCTCGAACATGGCATCCGCACGCTGCCGGTCGTCGACCGCGACAATCGCCTGCTCGGCACGGTCGGGTTGCGGGAGCTGACACGAGCGGGCCTGCGCGTCGGCGACGTGATGGCAGCCGCTTATACGGCGCGGCCGGATGCTCCATCCGTGGACCTGATAGCGCCGCTGACGGATGGCCGCCGCCATGCGGTCGTCATCGTCGACGAGGCGGAGCAGCTCCTCGGCCTCGTGACCCAGAGCGATCTCCTCGCAATGCTGCTCAAGCCGCTGCGGCAGGACGCTGCCTGATCAGACAAGCGGTACCGCAAAAAACAGGTCCCCCTTTTCCCCGTCCTGTTCTAGCCTCACGCCAGGATCGGTACGGAGAAACCCGAATGCGGGCCGCAATGGTCGCCCTGACCTGCCTTTTGTCATTCCCGGCTGGCGCTGCCGGCCCGTTCGGCAAGATCGTCGTCGGCAACTGGTCGGGCGGCACCTTCACCAACGACCAGACGGGCGCCTTCTCGCATTGCGCCGTCAGCGCCCACTACAAGAGCGGCGTGACGATGCTGACCTCGGTGACGTCGCAGTTCTCCTGGCTGCTCGGCTTCTCGAAGCCGGAATGGAAGCTCAGGACCGGCGAGACGCTCAGCCTCCGGCTCGTCTTCGACCGCAGCTCGACCATCGATGTCACAGCCAACATCAAGTCTCCGACGCTGGTCACCATCGCGATGCCGGCTCAGTCCGCCCTGATCAACGCCTTCCGGCAGGGGCGCTATCTCGAGCTGGTCGCGAACGATGCCCGTTTCACCTTCGCGCTGACCTCGACCGGCGAGATGCTGCCGGCGCTGGTCGAATGCGTGAAGCAGAGCGCCAATGTGCGCGGACCGACGGCGCCCGGCGCGCCCAATCAGGCACAGCCACGCGAGGCGACCGAGGCGGAACGCACGGCACGGGCCGAGAAGAAGGCGCTGCTGGAGAAGACCCGCGACCTGATCCGCAGCAAGATGCTGGCCTGCATCGGGCGTGAAGGCGCGCCGATGCTTCTGACCGACGAGAAGGCGGAGGTCGTCGCCAAGGCGGCCATGCTGTTCTGCAAGAGCGATGTCGACGCGCTGACAAACGCCACGATCGAGCTGATCGAGACAGAGGAAGGCCGCCCCGCCAATCGCGGCGCTATCCGCGATGCCGCCGAGAGACGCGTTCAGGAGGTGGTGACGGCGCATGTCATCCGCACGCGCGGCGAGATGATCGGCAAGGGGCAGCAGCGGCCCGACAATCCGCCACCGGCGCGGCCGTCCGACCCCGCCTCGCGCCCGTCGCAGATGCTCTGAAACGAAAAACGCCGCGCCTCGCGGCGCAGCGTTTTATGAACGATGGGGGCCTGTCAGGTTTTGGAGGAACCGCGGGTCATCCCGGCCGGAGCAAAGCGGAGAGCCGGGGATGACGCCTTGTTCTGCAAAATCAGCAAGCTCTCGAACGCGCCTCAGCTCTTGAGCTTGGTGTTGCACTGGCTCCAGTAGCCGCCGCCCTTCTCGATCCATTTGAGCTCGCCATTGGCGTTGGCCGCCTTGTTGGCGTTGTACTGGTCGACACAGGTCTTGAGGCGCGCCTTGCCGGCCGTCTCGCTCGAATATTTCTGCGAAACCGCTTTCGGGAAGACAGCGGCCTTCGCCTTGCCGGCCGGCATCGCGGCGGGCTTGGCGGCTGGAGCGGCAGCCGCCGCGGAAGCGGCAGGCTTCGCCGGCTCGGCCGGCATGGCAGCCGCAGCCTCGTCATCGGCGGCATCGTCGTCGCCGCACTGGGCCTTGCGGAAATCGTTCCACTTCTGGCCCTTGAGCGTATTGGCCTTCTTGGCGTCCTGATACTTGACGCCGCACTCCTTCATCGTCAGCGCCGAGGCGGGAGTCACAGCGAAAGAGGCCAGGGCGAAGGCCGAGGCGGATGCGAGAATGAATGTCCTGAACATGACGTTCTCCATGGCAAAGCGTGCTGCCGCCGGATGGCATGCCACTCCGATTTGCGCCCCGAAGCAAGTCCTTTCCGGCGCGCGGATAACCCCTCCGCGGGCAAGATGTTCCTTTTCGGGCAGGCCCTTGCTGGCGCGCTCGAATGAAGTCTGGGCGCCCTCCCGCGCGCCCCTTGCCGGAGCCCCGCGTTTCCCTGCTATATGACGGCCCGCCGAACGACCCGGAGACGATATGGCACGGCCGTCAGACGGCGCGAAGGACCGCGAACTCATCCGTATTCTCACCGAGAATGCGCGGCTGCCGCTGTCGGACATCGCCAAGTCGCTCGGCGTCTCGCGGGCGACGGTGCAAGGCCGCCTCGCCCGGCTCGAGCGCGACGGCGTGATCGCCGGCTACACCACGATCCTCGGCAAGGCGAGCCGCCCGGTCACGACGATCTCCGCCCTCATCCTGATCGAGCTGGAGGTCCGGCAGCAAGGCAGCGTGGTCGCGGCGCTGAAGAAGCGGCCGGAAATCGTGCAATGCCACACGCTGAGCGGCCATTTCGATCTCTCGGTCAAGATCGAGTGCGAGACGGCGAGCGACCTCGACACGATGATCGACTGGATCGCCGAGATGGAGGGCGTCAGGCGGACGACCTCCTCCGTGATTCTGGCGCGGAAATTCGAGCGCTGACCACCTCCGCGCCGATGTCTCTGGCAAGCGCCGTTCGTTTCGCATCGATTTGGGCCATATCCCTGCGGATCGCACGCAAATAGGTGCACGCGTCGGCGATCCGTCCGTTAAAGCGAGCGTCACATGAAGCGATGATCGGCTGGAGGGAGGTGGACCGCCTGCCCGACCCGTCAGGAGATCGCGACATGACCACCCAGAAGCGCATTGCCGTGCTCGGCGCCGGCCAGATCGGCGTCATCATCGCCGGCATGCTGTCCGAGCAGGGCCATGAGGTTACGCTGGCCGATGCCGCGCAGTCGCAGCTCAAGCACGCTGCCGGCGCCCGCTTCGCCACCGCCACCGTCGACGCTTCCGATCTCGACGCGCTGCGGGCATTCCTCAAGGATCGTGACATCGTCGTCAGCGCCTGCCCCTATTTCCTCAACAAGGGCATCGCCAAGGTCGCGGCCGAGACCAAAACCCATTATTTCGACCTGACCGAGGACGTCGCCACCACCTCTTACATCAAGGATCTCGGCGGGACCGCCGATGTCGCGCTGGTGCCGCAATGCGGGCTGGCTCCGGGCTTCATCTGCATCCTCGGCGCCGACATGGCGGCGCGCTTCGAGAACGTCCGCACCATCAAGATGCGCGTCGGCGCTCTGCCGCTCTACCCGACCAATGCGCTCCGCTACAACGTGACCTGGTCGGTCGACGGGCTGATCAATGAGTACTGCAACCCCTGCGAGATCGTCTTCGACGGACAGCCGACGCTGGTTCCGGCGCTCGAAGGCATCGAGAGCGTGATGATCGACGGCGTCGCCTACGAGGCCTTCAACACCTCGGGCGGATTGGGCACGCTCACCGAGACGCTGGCCGGCAAGGTCCGCAACATGAGCTACAAGACGCTGCGCTATCCCGGCCATGCCGAGATCATGAAGCTGCTGCTGCGCGACCTCGAACTCGCCGATGACCGCGAGACGCTGCGCCGCATCCTCAGCCACTCCGCGCCGTTCACCCGCAAGGACGTCGTCGTGATCTTCGTGACCGGCGTCGGCGAGCGCCGCGGCCGCCTCGAGGAGGAGAGCGTCGTGCTGCGCTATGACGGCAATGACGAGCTCGGCGCGATCCAGCTCACCACCGCCGCCGGCTGCGTCGCCATGGTCGAGCTGTTCCTCGCCGGCAAGCTGCCGGCCAAGGGCTTCGTGCGTCAGGAGGATGCGGTCCTCGCCGATTTCCTGGCGACCAAGGCCGGCTCGCGCCTGCTGCGGGAAGCCCGCGGCGTCGATGCGGCTGGCCTGGCACCGACCGTCGCGATCAAGAGCGCCGCCTGACAGCCGGCTCTCCTCCTTGAGAGCATGTTGATCTTACGTAGAAACGCGCCGTCATCCCGGGCTTGACCCGGATCCATCGTAGAACGCCGTGCCCTCCGATGGATTCCGGATCGGCGCCGCTTCGCGGCTTTTCCGGAATGACGGCGTGTTCCCGTAAAAACGAAACAAGCTCCCAACAGTCAGGCTCTGCCGGTCAGAGCCTGACGCCCAGGCCGCGCAATTCGCTGCGCAGGTCGATGGGTTCGACGAAGTGCACGGCCTGCATGCCGACATCGCGGGCCGCCACGATATTCTTCTCGCTGTCGTCGACGAAGATGCAGTCGCCGGCGTTCAGGCCGTAGCGGCCGAACAGCACCTCGTAGATCGCGGGATCGGGCTTGAGGAGCTGCTCATGCGCCGAGACGACGACGCCGTCGAAGCTCTGCAGGAACGGGAAGCGGATCAGGCATTCCGCCCATTTCTCACGCGAGAAATTGGTGATGGCGTAGACGCTGTCGCCCCGCGCCTTCAGCTCCTCCAGCACCGCGACACTGCCGGCGATCGCCTCGGGGATGCTGTCATGCCAGCGCTCGTCATAGGCCTTGATCTCGCGCTCCCATTCCGGATGCTCAGCGACCAGCGAGGCCACCGCCTCCTCCCAGGAGCGGCCGCGGTCCTGCTCGATGTTCCAGGCCATGGTACAGACGTTCTGCATGAACCAGTCGAGCCGCTGCGGATCAGGGATCAGCGCGCGGTAGATCAGCCGCGTATCCCAGCGCAGCAGGACATTGCCGACATCGAAGACGACGGTGGGATTGCTGGAAGCCATCGTGAAATCCGCTTGAAAAGGGGCGGCAGGACAACTCATTCACGCGCTTGTGTCCAGATGTGCAGGACAGGGACCGACCCCATCGTTTATGCGGAGACATGAGCTCTCGCACAGGAAAAACGCCCGCAAAGGCGTGGCTGCCATGGACCGACCGCCAGGGCCGCTTCTCGGGCCTGCGGGCAGCGACTTTCGCGCTACTGTTCGTGCCGGCTCTGATGCTGCTCTACGCGGCCTGGATGCATCAGCTGGGGTCGAAGCCCTGGACGCAGGCGATCCACCAGACCGGAACCTGGACGGTCCGGCTGCTCGTCATCACGCTCGCCGTCTCGCCTTTCCGGCGGCTGTTTGACTGGGGCAAGCTGATCGGCATCCGCCGCATGCTCGGCCTCGGCGTGATGGCCTACGCGCTCGGGCATCTGACGCTCTACTGCATCGACATGGCGTTCGACTGGGGCTTGATCGTCTCCGAGATCGTCAAGCGCTTCTACCTGACCATCGGCTTCGTCGCGCTGCTCGGCCTGGGCGCGCTGGGCGCAACCTCGACCGACGGCATGATCCGCAGGCTCGGCAAGAACTGGCAACGCCTGCACAACCTGATCTATCCGATCGCGATGCTGGCCCTGCTGCATTTCGCGCTGCAATCCAAGATCGACGTGACGGAACCCGTGTTGATGAGCGGCCTCTTCGTCCTGCTCATGCTCTATAGGGGGCTTTACCGCTGGAAGCTGCCCATCTCGGCCCCGATGCTGGCGGGAACGGCAATCCTTGCCGGCCTCATCACCGCCTGCCTGGAGGCGGCGTGGTATGCGCTGACTTCCGGCGTCTCGGCCTGGCTCGTCTTCCAGGCCAATGCCGATATCCTGATCTACCAGGACTATGTCTCGGTTCGGCCCGCGCACTGGGTCATGCTGGCCGGGCTTCTGGTCGCGGTCGGCCAGGCCCTGCGCGCACGCAAGCCCCGCCCGCCCAGGCAGGCGCGCCAGCCGGCTGCGGCGTGAGAAAAACTTTCCATGTTTCGACATCTTCCAGATGGAAAGGGTTTCCCCCTCTCGCCCTCATGTTTTAACCCTATGGGATGCCTGACGATCCTCACGCCCAGCCCACGGCCGATGTCGTAGAAGCCGAGCTCGCCTCGGAGGGCATCGGGCCTACGGATAACCGGGTGTCGCCCTTCGTCCCGCTGCAACAACCGATCTTCCGCGCCGTCTGGTTCGCGAGCCTCGCCTCGAATTTCGGCGGTCTGATCCAGGCTGTCGGCGCCTCCTGGATGATGGCCTCGATCTCGCCCTCGGCCGAGATGGTGGCGCTGGTTCAATCCTCGACCACCTTGCCGGTGATGCTGTTCTCGCTGGCGGCCGGCGCGATCTCAGACAATTACGACCGCCGCAAGATCCTGCTGACCGCCCAGGTCTTCATGCTGCTGGTCTCCATCGCGCTGGCGATCGTGGCCTGGTTCGGTCTGATCTCACCCTGGCTGCTGCTGACCTTCACCTTCCTGATCGGTTGCGGCACGGCGCTCAACAACCCGGCATGGCAATCCTCGGTCGGGGACATGGTGCCACGCCGCGACGTGCCGGCGGCGGTGACGCTCAACAGCGTCGCCTTCAACATCGCCCGCAGCGTCGGGCCGGCGATCGGCGGCGCCATCGTCGCGGCAGCCGGCGCGGTGGCCGCCTTCGCCATCAATGCCGTGAGCTATATCCCGCTGCTCGTCGTGCTGGCGCGCTGGGAGCCGCCCAAGGTCGAGCGCCTGCTGCCGCGCGAAACGCTGCTCATCGCGATGGGTGCCGGCGTGCGCTATGTCGCGATGTCGCCCAACATCCGCGCCGTCATCCTGCGCGCCTTCGTCTACGGTTTCGGCGCCATCGTCGGGCTGGCGCTGCTGCCGCTGATTGCGCGCGATCTCGTGCGCGGCGGCCCCCTGACCTATGGCGTGCTGCTCGGCGCCTTCGGTGCCGGCGCGGTCGGCGGGGCCTTCATGAGCGCCCGGCTCAGGCGCGCGATGAGCACGGAAACCCTGGTTCGCTCCACCTTCGCCGCCTATGCCACCGGCGTCATCGTCATCGCGCTGAGCAAGACCATCTGGCTGGCGATGGTGGGCCTGTGTGTCTGCGGCGCCTGCTGGGTGCTGGCACTCTCGACCTTCAACGCCACGGTGCAGCTCTCCGCCCCGCGCTGGGTCGTCGGGCGGGCGCTCGCGACCTACCAGATGGCGGCGTTCGGCGGCATGGCGATGGGGAGCTGGGCCTGGGGCCGCTCGGCGCAGCATTTCGGCGTTGAGAAGGCCCTGCTGATCTCGGCTGTCACGCTGCTCTTCGGGGCGGCGCTCGGGCTGCGCTACCGGCTGCCGCCCCTGGAGGCCCTCAATCTCGACCCGCTCAGCCGCTGGCGCGAGCCGAAGGTCGCGGTCGATATCGAACCGCGCTCCGGACCGGTGATCGTCACCGTCGAGTACATCATCAAGCCGGAGGACATCGTCGCCTTCCTGAACGTGATGACGGAACGGCGCCGCATCCGGCGCCGCGACGGCGCCCGGCACTGGGCGCTCCTGCGCGACCTGACCGATTCGACGCTCTGGTTCGAGCGTTACGACAGCCCGACATGGGTCGAGTATGTCCGGCAGAACCAGCGTGTCACCCAGGCCGATGCCGAGATCGGAGAGCGGGTCCGCGCGCTGCACAGCGGCCCGAACCCGCCGGTGGTCCATCGCATGATCGAGCGGCAGACGACCTCGCTGCCGCAATCGCCGGCCAGATCTCCGACGCTCGCCGACTCGCTGGCCGACTCCTCGCGGCCGGCCTGACCCTCAAAGGCTCAGCCGACGATCCAGAGGCCGGCGAGGCCGACCAGCCCGACGATGATCCGCCACCACGCGAAGGGCGCGAAGCCGCGCTTCGAGACGAAGTCGAGGAAGCTGCGCACCACGATCAGCGCCGAGAAGAAGGCCGCGACGAAGCCGACGACGATCAGGATGCCGTCGTCGAAGGTCAGGAACTTGTAGCTCTTCAGCAGGTCGTAGGCGAAGGCGCCCGCCATGGTCGGCATGGCGAGGAAGAAGGAGAACTCGGCGGCCGCGCGCTTGCTGGCACCGAGCAGCATGGCACCGACGATGGTCGAGCCCGAGCGAGAGACGCCGGGGACCATGGCGAGGCACTGGATCAGCCCGATCTTGAAGTACATCGGCAGCGGGAAGGCAGTGGCGTCGGTGTGCTTCTCCTGCAGCTCGAGTTCGTCGACGACGAGCAGGATCAATCCGCCGGCGATCAGCGTGCAGCAGACGATGAAGGGGTTGAACAGCACGGTCTTGATGAAGCCGTGCAGGATGGCGCCGATAACCGCCGCCGGCAGGAAGGCGATCAGCACGCCGATGACGAAGCGCCGCGCCGAGGGATCGCTCGGCAGCCTGAGCGCGATGTCGAGCAGGCGGCGGAAATAGACCAGCAGGATCGCCAGGATCGCGCCGAGCTGGACCAGGACCTCGAAGGTCTTGCCGTTCGATTCGAAGCCGAGGAAGTGGCCGAGCAGGAGCAGGTGGCCCGTCGACGAGACCGGCAGGAACTCGGTCAGGCCCTCGACGATGCCGAGGACGAAAGCTTCGATCAGGTTCTGCATGGAGGAAGGCCCTCGTGCGACTTCGGAAGGCGCCGAGCGGGCGCGTAGAGACGTTCGACCGGCTTACGCCCAGCTCTTTGCAAATTGGTTACCACTTCGCGAAGCAGCCCATGCAAATTGCGGGCTTCCGCATCGCGGCGGGTTGTGGCGCTTTTCGGGCATGATTATAGCAGGCCCCTGTCGCCTATCGGGCCTCTGCAAGCCCGGCGGCCCTGCTTCCGTCGCATTTTGCCTGCTTCACAGTCTTCATGAGTGCCATGGCGACCCTGTATCATTACCCGCTATGCCCGCATTCGCGTTTCATCCGTCTCGTTCTCGGTGAGTTCGGCATGGAGGCCGAGCTGGTCGAGGAACGCGTCTGGGAGCGCCGACGGGAATTCATCGAGCTCAATACGGCGGGCACCACGCCCGTCTTCCAGGAGCAGAACGGGCTGGCCGTGCCCGGCGCCGGGCCGATCTCGGAATATCTCGACGAGACGCGCGGGCTGGCGCTCGGCGACCGGCGCCTGCTGCCGGAGGGGCCGGGCGAGCGTGTCGAGGTGCGCCGCCTGCTCGACTGGTTCAACGTCAAATTCCACGAGGAGATCACCGCCCCGCTCGTGCTGGAGAAGGTGATGAAGCGGTTCATGAGCCGCGACGAGGGCGGCGGTCCGCCGGAAATGAGCGCGATCCGCGCAGCGCGCGCGAATGTGCGCTATCATCTGCGCTATATCTCCTGGCTGGTGGCCAAGAGGAACTGGCTTGCGGGTGAGCAGCTGAGCTATGCCGATCTCGCGGCGGCGGCGCATCTGTCCTGCGTCGACTATCTCGGCGACGTGCCCTGGGAAGAGGATGAGGCGGCTCGCGCATGGTATGCGAGGATCAAGTCGAGACCGAGCTTCCGGTCGTTGCTGAGCGACCGGGTGCCGGGCATGGCTCCGAGCGCCCATTACGACAATCTGGACTTCTGAGCGGCGAAAAGCTCAAGCGCGCCGTCGCCCGGCGGGCTCGCGACGAAGGCTTCGTCCTGATGCGCGTGGCCGCCGCCGATGCGATCCCGCAGGCGCCGGAGCGCCTCGAAGCCTGGCTCGCGAATGGCTATCAGGGCGAGATGGGCTGGATGGAGGATCGCCGCGACCAGCGCGCCGATCCGCGCCAGCTCTGGAGCGAAGTCCGCTCCGTCATCATGCTCGGCATGAACTATGCCGGCGAGGGCGACCCGCTCGCCATGCTCGCCCATCCCGACAAGGCGGCGATCTCGCTCTATGCTAGAAGGCGCGACTATCACGATGTCATCAAGGGCAAGCTGAAGAGCGTCGCGGGTCTGCTGGCCGCGCGCGGCGGCGCCGACGTCAAGGTCTTCGTCGACACGGCACCGGTCATGGAGAAGCCGCTAGCGCAGGCGGCCGGGCTCGGCTGGCAGGGCAAGCACACGGTGCTGGTCTCGCGCGAGCACGGTTCCTGGCTGCTGCTAGGCTCGATCTACACCACGGCGGAGCTGCCGGCGGACGCGGCAGAGCAGGACCATTGCGGCTCCTGCCGGCGCTGCCTCGACATCTGCCCGACCGACGCCTTCCCGGCGCCCTACCAGCTCGATGCGCGCCGCTGCATCGCCTACCTGACCATTGAGCACCAAGGCCATATCGACGCGGATCTACGCGCCGGCATCGGCAACCGCGTCTTCGGCTGCGACGACTGCCTCGCCGTCTGTCCCTGGAACAAGTTCGCGCAGGCGGCGCAGGAGACGCGGCTAGCCCTGAAGGAAGAGCTCGACGGGCTCGAGCTTGCGGCGCTCGCCCGCCTCGACGATGCGAGCTTCCGCACGCTCTTTGCCGGCACGCCGGTGAAGCGCACCGGCCGCGATCGCTTCCTGCGCAATGTCCTCATCGCGATCGGCAATAGCGGGCGGGCTGATCTGATCGACAGCGCCCTGCCCCATCTCGCCGAGCCCTCCCCGCTCGTCCGGGCCATGGCCGTATGGGCGCTGGGCCGGCTCGACCCGGAACGCGCCCGCCAGCACGCTGCCGCCGCGTTGCGCGACGAGAGCGATCCGCAGGTGCGCGCCGAATGGCACGCGCTCACGCCTGAAACGGAAGACGCCGCATGAACATCCTGATCCTCGGCCTCGGCTATTCGGCCGGCTTCTTCGCGCGCGCCGCGCTGGCGCGGGGATGGGAAGTCACCGGCACCGTCCGCTCGGCCGAGAAGGCGGCGGAGCTCAGCCGCGAGGGCATCCGAACACTGGTCTTCGGCGGCTTCGCCGTATCGTCGGCGCTGGGCAAGGCGGTGGCTGAGGCCGATGCGGTTCTGGTCTCCGTCCAGCCGGCCGAGGATGGCGACCCGGCGCTCGGGTCCTTGCGCGCCGCGCTCGCCGCGGCCCCGAACCTGCGCTGGATCGGCTATCTCTCCACGATCGGCGTCTATGGCGACCAGGGCGGCGCGTGGATCGACGAGGCCATGCCACCGGCTCCAACAAACGCCCGCACCCGCCAGCGCATCGCGATCGAGGACGCCTGGCTGGCGCTCGGGCGCGAGAGCGGCAAGCCGGTTCAGATCTTCCGCCTCTCCGGCATCTACGGGCCCGGCCGCAACGCCATCGCCAAGCTGCGCGAGGGCAAGGCGACACGGCTGATCAAGCCCGGCCAGGTCTTCAACCGCATCCACGTCGACGATATCGCCGGGGTGCTGATGGCCTCGCTGGCGCAGCCGCGGGACGGCGCGATCTACAACGTCACCGATGACGAGCCGGGGCCGCCGCAGGATGTCATCACCTTCGCTGCGGAACTCACCGGGCTGCAGCCGCCGCCCGAAATCCCGTTCGAGCAAGCCGCACTCTCGCCGATGGCCGCGAGCTTCTACGGCGAGAGCAAGCGCGTCTCGAACGCATTGGTGAAGCGGGAACTAGGCTACGACTTCCGCTACCCGACCTATCGCGAGGCGCTTCGCGCCATGGCCGCAGCCGGCGAATGAGGCCGCTCAGGCGGCGTGACGCGAAGTCTCGCCGCCATAGTACTCGGCATAGCGCTTGTCGATCGCGGAAACCGGCAGCACGACGAGCACGTCGGTGGTCCCGAACTGGCGGTCGATGACCGCGCCGGTGCCGAAGCGCGCGCCAATCCGGAGATAGCCCTTGATCAGCGGCGGAAGCTGCTTGAGCGCGAGCTTGGCGTCGATCATCTCCGGTGACAGGCGGTCCATGCCGACATAGTGCTCGGCGCGCGCGATCGCAGCCCAGTCGCCTTCCGAGCGGGCCTGATGGTGCAGGAAGCTCAGCGGCAACGCCAGCGCCTCCGGGTCGGTGCCATCGAAGGAGGCGCAGCCGAACATCGCATCGATGCGATGATGCTGGAGATAGGCCCAGATACCGGACCAGAGCAGCTCCACCGTCCGCTTGGTACGGTAGGGCTTCAGCACGCAGGAGCGGCCGAGTTCGAGGAAACGCTGGCCCGGATGGCGCGCCAGCATCGGCGCGAGATCGAACTCGCCCTGGGTGTAGAATCCGCCAAGCCGCTCGGCCGCGCTCTGGCGCATCAGCCTGTAGGTGCCGACGACTTTGGGCTTGATGCCGCCGAAGCGCCCGCGCGCGGCGTGGTCGATGACGAGGAGATGGTCGCAGGCCTTGTCGAAGCGATCGGCGTCGCGGCGGAACATGCGCGAGACGACATCGGGCTTGGCCGACATTTCCTGATAGAAGACACGGTAGCGCAGGCGCTGCGCCCGCCAGATCTCGCGGGGGCCGCGCGCCAGGCGCACTTCGAGCGAGCCGAGCCGGCCGAGCGTACCCGAAAGCGGCGGCGCCTCGCCCGGCTCTCCGCCGAAGCGGCGCCTCTTTCCGCCGGTGATCAGCATCAGCGGAGCGAATCGCGAGAACCGATTGCCGGCTGACAACCGTGAAGGCAGCGCGTTCTTGCTCTCAGAAACGTGCAGTGCCATCGCGCATCTCGTCCCTCAGCCGCGTTCGGCCTTGAGGTAGGCTTGCTCCGAGCATCTTACAACTTCGCGACAAAACTGCGTCGAAGCGATGACGGATATCAAGCCGAGAGGCTACCGGCCAAGGGCTGGGACAATCTTTCCAGCCAGCGCAGCAGGGCGGCGCGCTCCAGCGGCTTGGCGAGGCAATCGTCCATGCCCGCGGCCAAGGTGGCCTCCCGGTCGGCATCGGCGACATTGGCGGTCACCGCGACGAGCGGCAACGCACCGGTGCGGCCAAGCCGGCGTTCGAGCGCTCGAATCGCGCGGGCGCAATCGAGCCCGGTCATGACCGGCATGCGCACGTCGAGCAGGGCGAGAGCGAGGGCCGGAGCCGTCCCGGCGAAGCTCGCCTCGACGCGCTGCAGCGCCTCGCGCCCGTCGCGAGCCCAGAAAGCGGTGCAGCCGAAGCGCTCGAGCGTCCTGACCACGAGCAGCGCGTTGATCTCATTGTCCTCGGCAACGAGCACGGTGAGCCCGGCTCCGGGCAGCCGACTCGCGGCTGGGTGAGCGCTCGCGGCCTCGGCCCGCGCCGGCAAAGCGTGCGGAAAGCCGGCTCCAAGCCGTTCATAGAGCGAGCGAGCGCGCACGGGCTTGATCAGGAAGCCCGAGAAACCTGCCGCCTGCGGCGCCCCGAACTGCCGCCGTTCGAGGGGCGACAGCAGAATCAGGCAATCGCGAATTCCCGCTGCCTGAACGGCCGCCGCGAGATCCTTCGCTGGCGCATCTCCGAGCGCATGGTCGATCAGCACGGCCGTCGGCGGCGTCTCGCCGATCAGCTTCACGCGCGCAGCCTCGAAAGTCGTGGCGATCGAGACCACGGCCCCTGTCGCCCGGATCGTTTCCGCCAGGAAACGCACAGCAAAGGGAGCGGGCGAGACCAGCAGGACGTGCTGATGCGGCCAGTACGGGATGACGGGACGCGCAGCGTCCGCGGCGACCGCAAGCGGGAGCGTGAGGCGGAAGACCGCCCCCTCGCCCAGCCGGCTTTCGGCCCTGACCTCGCCCGCCATCAGGCCGACGAGGCGCCTGACGATGGCAAGGCCGAGGCCGGTTCCCGACTGCCTTATGCCGGAACCATGCTCCAGCTGCTCGAACTCGCCGAAGATGGCGTCGAGCCGGTCGGCGGGAATGCCGGGCCCGGTATCGGCGACGACGATCTCGATGCCTTCGCCCACTTGCCGAAGACTCAGGCCGACGCCACCCGCTTCCGTGAACTTCACCGCATTGCCGACCAGGTTGAGCAGAATCTGGCGCAGGCGGTCGCGGTCGCCAACGAGGCGCGTCGGCAGGTCGGGTGCAATATGGGCGGCGAGCTCGATGCCCTTTGCCTGCGCGCGCGGGGCCATGAGTTCCGCCACCGTCTCGACCAGCTGGACGACTTCGAAGGGCTCCTCGACCAGCTCGAGCTTGCCAGCCTCGACCTTGGCGAAATCGAGGATATCGTCGACCAAAGCGAGCAAGGCCTCGCCGGACGTCCGCAGCGCCTCGATATAAGTCGCCTGCTCGGGATCCGGGCCGGTATCCGAGAGGAGATCGGCCATGCCGAGAATGCCATTGAGCGGCGTGCGGAATTCATGGCTGACGGTGGCGAGGAAGCGCGATTTCGCCTCGCTCGCCGCCTCTGCCCGGGCGTGCGCCTCGACGATCGCGTCCTCGCTTGCGATCCGGGCCGAGATATCGCGGCCTACACGCTGGATGAGCGTGCGACCGTCGCCTCCCGGAACCACCGTCTCGATCCAGGAGATCCAGCGTTCGCCCTCATAGGTCGCGAGGCATTCGTCGAAGCTGCGCGCGCCGCCGTCCAGCAACTGCACCGGCCGGTTGGCGAGCTGCGGCAGCTGCATCTTGCTGCCGACGAGATCGGTCTCGCTCGCACCGAACAACACCGCATAGGCGCGGTTGGCATAGACGATGCGGGCGCCATCGCGTCTGACGATGAGATCGCCCTGTGCCTCGATCAGGCTGCGGTAGCGCTCCTCGCTATCGGCGAGGCTCCAGAGCCGGTCGTTGAGATCCTCGGTATCGCGAACCAAACCGGCGACCTGCCAGCGCAGCCGCCCGCGCTGCAACAAAAGCCGCGCGACCAGCGCGCATAAAGCGAGCGCCGCACCTCCGAGGATGAGCCATGACCAGAGCGAAGAAGCCATGCTCTTCGATCTAGCGGCCTTCCCTTGAAAAATGCGCCCGGGAACGGCTTAGATTCGCTTGTCCGCCTTAGGCGTCGATTAACCCAACCGATCAAGCCGCCTGAACGAGCTGCTCCCCACGCGAGCGATAGGACAGCGCCTCCGCCAGATGCAGGCGCCCGACCTTGGCCTCGCCATCGAGATCGGCAAGCGTGCGGGCGACCTTGAGAACACGGTGATAGGCCCGCGCCGTCAGGCGCATCGCCTCGGCCGCATCGCGCAGCAAGGCGAGGCCGGCATTGTCGGGCCGCGCGATCTCCTCCAACACCGGCACGGGGCAGGCCGCGTTGGTGGTGACATGACCAAGGCCGCGCTGGGCCAGGCCCAGCGCCTCGAAGCGCGCGACCTGGAGCCGGCGCGCCGCCGCGACCCTTGCCGCCACCGTGGCCGAATCCTCCCCGGTCGCAGGCAGGATGAGATCGGCGGCCGTGACGGCGGGGAGGTCGATCGCGAGGTCGATCCGGTCGAGCAGCGGGCCGGACAGCCTGGCCTGATACTGTGCCATGCAGCGCTCGTTCGGCTGGCGCCGGCAGGCGAAGCCGGGCTCCGTCGCCTTGCCGCAGCGGCACGGATTCATCGCCGCCACCAGCTGGAAGCGCGCAGGATAGGAGGCGCGATGGTTGGCGCGGGAGATCAGGACATCGCCGGTCTCCATCGGCTGGCGCAGCGCGTCCAGAACCTGGGGCTGGAACTCCGGCAATTCGTCGAGGAAGAGCACGCCATGATGCGCCAGCGACACCTCTCCGGGCCTGGCATGCAGACCGCCGCCGACGAGCGCCGCCATCGAGGCCGAATGGTGCGGCGCCCGAAAGGGGCGGCGATCGGTGAGCGCTCCCTCGGCGAGATGGCCGGCAACCGAGAGCACCATCGAGACCTCGAGCAGCTCGCGCGGCGAAAGCGGCGGCAGGATCGAGGGCAGCCGGCTCGCCAGCATCGATTTACCGGCGCCGGGAGGACCGTTCATCACGAGGTTATGTCCGCCCGCCGCCGCGATCTCCAGCGCGCGGCGAGCACTCTCCTGTCCCTTGATATCGGCGAGATCGGGCAGGAGGCCGCCCTGGCGGGCGACGGCAGGTTCCGGCCGCGCCATCACCTGCGTGCCCTTGAAATGGTTGGCGAGCTGGATCAGCGAGCGCGGCGCGAGGATGTCGATATCGGCTGCTGCCCAGGCCGCTTCCGGGCCGGAGGCGAAGGGGCAGATCAACCCCTGCCCCCTGGAATAGGCCGCGATCGCCGCAGGCAGGACGCCCGCCACCGGCGTGATCGAGCCGTCGAGCGCGAGCTCCCCCAGCACGGTATAGCCGGCGAGCGCGTCGGGTGGGATGGCGCCGATCGCCGCCATCACGGCGAGCGCGATCGGCAGATCGTAATGGCTGCCTTCCTTGGGCAGGTCGGCCGGCGCCAGATTGACGGTGATGCGCTTGGCCGGCAGGGCAAGACCGGAGGCGATGAGCGCGGCGCGAACCCGCTCGCGGCTTTCGGCCACCGCCTTGTCGGGTAGCCCGACCAGGATGAAGGCGACACCGCCGGGCGAAACCTGCACCTGAACATCGACGGCGCGCGCCTCGATGCCCTCAAACGCCACCGTCGCGACCCGCGTCACCATTTCGGCCCAGCCCCGTTCCCCATGGGAACGCTAGCCGAGCTTCAACGACAACGCAAGAACATACCAAGAACCAGAGGAGGACTGCCTTTGCCCTCCCCTTGGTCAGGCCTCGACGCCGACCCCGATCTGGCAGGCGACGCCCGTGCCGCCCAGCCCGCAATAGCCGGCCGGGTTCTTGGCGAGATATTGCTGGTGATAGTCTTCGGCGAAGTAGAACGTCGGCGCCTCGCGTATCTCGGTCGTGATCGGGCCGTAGCCGCCCGCCTTGAGCGATGCCTGGTAGGCATCGCGCGACTGCTCGGCAGCGGCCTTCTGCTCGTCGCCATAGGTGTAGATCGCGGAGCGGTACTGGGTGCCGATATCGCCACCCTGGCGCATGCCCTGGGTCGGATCGTGATTCTCCCAGAATATCTTCAGGAGATCCTCGTAGGAGATTTTTTCCGGGTCGTAGACGACCAGAACGACCTCGGTATGGCCGGTCAGGCCGCTACAGGCCTCCTCATAGGTCGGATTCGGCGTGGAACCGCCGGCATAGCCCACGGCCGTGACCCAGATGCCCTCGCCGCTCTGCCAGAACTTGCGCTCGGCACCCCAGAAGCAGCCGAGCCCGAAGACCGCCTTGCGGGTGCCCTCCGGATAGGGGCCCGCCAGCGCGCGTCCATTGACGAAATGGGTTTCCGCGGTGGGGATGGCCGTAGGCCGGCCGGGCAGCGCCTCGGCAGCGGTGGGAATCTCGGTCTTCTTGCGCAAAGAGAACATGGGTTGCTCCGTCCATTCGAGCCTCGGCGCCTATGTAAGCCTCCCGCAGCCATTCGCACAGGGGCTTGCACGAACCGAAGCCTTCACCGACGCGTGACGATGCCGATCTGTGGCTCCGGCTGCCGCCCCAGCCACAGCAGCGCAAATCCGAGGAGAAGCGCGGCAAGCGCGGTCGGCGCCCGCATCACGGAGAGCAGCATCGGATCCCAGAGCAAGGGGTGGATGTTGCGCTCGATGGCCGGCTGGATCAGCGCATAGCGCTCGTGGATGACCGCGGTCAGCGTCTCGCTGACGGCCGTGAACCGCAGGGCGGAGTTCGCGATCGAACGGGCCCCGTCGATCACCAGCACGACGAAGCCGGCAGCGATGCAGAGATACCCCACCAGCCGTAGAAGAAACCGCACCGTCCACTCCTCGTCGCAGTTCAACACTCGCGCCGGCATGAACTCAACCGGTCACCGCGCCCTGCGTCCAGATGTGCCCATCCAGGCCCGGCAGCGCAACCGAGCGCCGAAGATTTACCGAGATTGTGCAAAACGCAGCATCTCGGGCCTTGAAAGATGATGACGCGGCGGTCATAAGCAGCGCGCCGGACAGGTGGCCGAGTGGTTGAAGGCGCACGCCTGGAAAGTGTGTATACGGGAAACCGTATCGCGGGTTCGAATCCCGCCCTGTCCGCCAGCAATATCCAAGCAAATCATTGATTTAATTACATTTGCAAATGAGGCAGCAATATCTGCATGCCTCCGCGACTGCGATCTGGTGAAACCGGTGCGCTCGCGCGTGCAATTGCGCGCACTTCAAAGTCCCGGTTGCGCCATTAGCGGGCATCGAGACCGAATCCGGAAACGCGCATTCAAACTCTGGCCGGCGAAAGCCATGCGACCCGCAGACGACGTCAGTCGGCTTGTCATTCTGGCATCAGCACGAACTCCGGCGGAAAGTCGGGCGCACTACATCCGACTTCGGGTTCAGCCCATTTCCTGAAGCATTTGCGCTAAATCAAACCTAGCGATGCGCGTGCATTCCGAATGCCAAAACTGTGTAGACAAGCTCCGCCAAATCCATATTCTCTTTTTTCGATCTCTAATCTGGCGACGGCGCGATTTATGAACGCCCGAACGCGAAAGGACCGGAGATGGCGACCGAGTCTGCGCGGGCGAGCGGCCCAGCGACCACCACAGAAGAGCCCACGAGGCGAGCCGAATTCCTGGCTTTCCTGACCTTGGCGGTGCTGATCTGGCCGATCATCGCGGTGGGAGTGGTCGGCGGCTACGGGTTCCTGGTGTGGATGTTCCAAATCATTCTCGGCCCACCTGGCCCGCCGCATTGAGGACGGGCCAATGGAACGGGCTGCCATCGATCGCGGACGCCGCAACTTCCTGACAGGCCGGCGCCTCTCATTGCCCGACAAGGTGCGCCCGCCTTGGTCCCGTACGGCGTCGATCGCGGCGGCCTGCACCGGTTGCGGAGCCTGTGTTCCTGCTTGCCCGCAGCACATCATCGCGCTCGACGAGGCCGGCCGGGCCGCCATCGACTTCACCGGGAGCGAGTGCAGCTTCTGCGGCGCCTGTGCCGATGCCTGCCCCGAGCCGGTGTTCGACCGTGCCATCCCCGCTTTTGAGCATCTGGCCGTGATCGGCCCGCAATGCTTCGCCGGCCGCGGCATCGTCTGCCAGAGCTGCGGCGATGTCTGCCCTGAGGCGGCGATCCGCTTCCGCCCGCAGCTCGGCGGGCCTGCGTTGCCGGAGCTGGCGGCAGATCGCTGCAGCGGTTGCGGCGCCTGTATCGCGGTCTGCCCGGCGCAGGCCGTCGCCGTATCACCCCGCAGCCTGGAGGCAGCAGATGGCTGAAGAGTCGGGCCGCCGCTTCCATCACATATCGAGCGCCGTGGTCTCGGCCCTGCCGGCGCGCGTCGATGCCGTGCTCGCCAGCATCCGCGAGCTGCCGGAGACCGAGGTGCACCGAGTCGAGAACGGCAAAATCGTGATCGTGCTGGAGGGATCGAGCACCGGCGTGATCGGCGACCGCCTGGCTGCCATCAGCCTGATCGACGGGGTGCTGTCGGCCAACATGGTGTTCGAGCAGATCGAAGACCTCGAAAGCCTCGACGACATTGGAGTAGACCCATGACCCTGTCCCGTCGCGAGATGCTGAAGGCGCATGCAGCCGGCGTTGCCGCGCTCGCCGCCAATATGAGCGTTCCCGCCGAGGCCCAGCCGGTGACCGGCGGCGTCGACAGCCTGCAGATCAAATGGTCGAAGGCGCCCTGCCGCTTTTGCGGCACGGGCTGCGGGGTGATGGTCGGCGTCAAGGAAGGGCGTGTCATCGCCACGCACGGCGACATGAAGGCCGACGTCAACCGCGGCCTGAACTGCATCAAGGGCTATTTCCTCTCCAAGATCATGTACGGCAGCGACCGGCTGACCCAGCCGCTGCTGCGCAAGAGGAACGGCGTCTACGCCAAAGACGGCGAGTTCACCCCGGTCTCATGGGGAGAGGCCCTCGACACCATGGCCGCCAAGGCCAAGGAGACGCTCAAGGCCAAGGGCCCGACCGCGCTCGGCATGTTCGGCTCCGGCCAGTGGACGATCTTCGAGGGCTATGCCGCGACCAAGCTGATGCGGGCCGGCTTCCGCTCCAACAATCTCGACCCCAACGCCCGCCACTGCATGGCATCGGCCGCCTACGCCTTCATGCGCACCTTCGGCATGGACGAGCCGATGGGCTGCTACGACGATTTCGAGCATGCCGACGCCTTCGTGCTCTGGGGCTCCAACATGGCGGAGATGCACCCGATTCTATGGACGCGGGTGACGGATCGCCGCCTCGGCCAGCCGCATGTGAAGGTCGCGGTGCTCTCGACCTATACCCACCGGAGCTCCGATCTCGCCGACATCCCGATCGTCTTCAAGCCGGGCACCGACCTGGCGATCCTGAACTACATCGCCCACCACATCATCTCGACCGGCCGGGTGAACAAGGACTTCGTTGACAAGCATACGACCTTCGTGAAGGGCGCGACCGAGATCGGCTATGGCCTCCGGCCGGACGATCCGCGCGAGGTCAAGGCGAAGAAGGCGGCCGATGTCGGCGCCACGACGCCCATCGATTTCGAGGCCTATGCCGCCTTCGTGAAGGACTACACGCTGGAGAAGGTCTCGTCCCTGACCGGGGTCGAACCCGGCTTCCTTCAGCAGCTTGCCGAGCTCTATGCCGACCCCAAGCGCAAGGTCACCTCGTTCTGGACGATGGGCTTCAACCAGCATGTGCGCGGGGTCTGGGCGAACCAGCTCGTCTACAACCTGCATCTGCTGACCGGAAAGATCTCGGAGCCGGGCAACAGCCCCTTCTCGCTCACCGGCCAGCCCTCGGCCTGCGGCACGGCGCGCGAGGTCGGCACCTTCGCGCATCGCCTGCCGGCGGACATGGTCGTGACCAATCCCGAGCACCGCAAGCATGCCGAGGAGATCTGGCGCATTCCGCACGGCATCATCCCGGAGAAGCCCGGCTACCATGCCGTCGAGCAGGACCGGATGCTCAAGGACGGAAAGCTGAATTTCTACTGGATTCAGGTCAACAACAACCTTCAGGCCTCACCGAACAACGCCAACGAAGCCTATCCCGGCTACCGCAATCCGGAGAACTTCATCGTCGTCTCGGATGCCTATCCGACAGTGACGGCAATGGCTGCCGATCTCATTCTGCCCGCGGCGATGTGGGTCGAGAAGGAAGGCGCCTACGGCAATGCCGAGCGGCGCACCCATGTCTGGCACCAACTCGTCCAGGCGCCAGGCGAGGCGCGCTCCGACCTCTGGCAGCTCATGGAGTTCTCGAAGCGCTTCACCACCGACGAAGTCTGGCCGGCGGAGATCCTCGACGCCAATCCGAACTATAAGGGCAAGACGCTGTTCGACGTGCTGTATCGCAACGGCCAGGTCGACCAGTTCGCAGCGAGCGAAATCGACGCGGAATACGACAATTTCGAAGCCAAGAACTTCGGTTTCTATGTCCAGAAGGGATTGTTCGAGGAGTATGCGACGTTTGGCCGAGGTCATGGCCACGACCTCGGTCCTTATGATCTCTATCATCAGGTCAGGGGGCTGCGCTGGCCGGTGGTCGACGGCAAGGAGACGCTCTGGCGCTATCGCGAGGGGCTCGACCCCTATGTGAAACCGGGCAAGGGCGTCGAGTTCTACGGCAACAAGGACGGCAAGGCCCGGATCATCGCGGTCCCCTACGAGCCGCCGGCGGAATCGCCCGATGGCGAGTACGATTTCTGGCTCGTCACCGGCCGCGTGCTGGAACACTGGCATTCGGGCTCGATGACCATGCGCGTGCCGGAGCTCTACAAAGCCTTCCCGGGTGCGCGATGCTTCATGCACCCCGAGGACGCCCGCAAGCGCGGGCTCAACCAGGGTGCCGAGATCCGGGTGATCTCTCGCCGGGGCGAGATGCGCACCCGCGTCGAGACGCGGGGACGCAACCGCATGCCGCCAGGCGTGGTCTTCGTGCCCTGGTTCGACGCAAGCCAGCTCATCAACAAGACGACGCTCGACGCCACTGACCCCATCTCCAAGCAGACGGATTTCAAGAAATGCGCGGTCAAGATCCTCGCGGTCTGAGCGTGATGCGCTCGCGGGCCGTCGTTGGGGCCGCCATGGCGGCGTGCCTCGTTCTCGCTTTCGGTGCCGCGCTCTCGCAGGAGGGCGCGCCAGTGAAGATCGTCCCACGCCTGACCGGCACCTCCGATCCGATGGCGCTCGACCGGGTGCCCGCTCTCGGCCGGCCGATCGTCGACGACGTCAAGCGCATGCGGAACTATCCGGAGCAACCGCCGGTGATCCCGCACGCCATCGATGGCTACCAGCTCACGGTCAACACCAACCGCTGCATGGACTGCCACAAGCGCGAGTTCACGGAAGGCTCGGGCGCGCCGATGATCAGCATCACCCATTTCCAGGACCGGGATGGGCAAGTGCTCTCCGACGTGACGCCGCGGCGCTATTTCTGCACCGCCTGCCACGTTCAGCAGACCGACGTCCCGCCGCTGGTCCAGAACCAGTTTCAGGACGCCAAAGACATTGGCCGAAAGCCATAGCGGGGCGAGACGATGGCCAGGATCAAATCCTTCATCCTGCGGCTGTGGGGCTTCGTCCTGCGCTTTTGGCACATCGTCAGCCGGCCGAGCGCCTATCTCAGCCTTGGGTTTCTCACACTCGGAGGCTTCATCTGCGGAGTGATCTTCTGGGGCGGCTTCAACACCGCGCTGGAGATCACCAACACCGAGAAATTCTGCACGTCATGTCACGAGATGCATGACAACGTTTACCAGGAGCTGCAGTCGACGGTGCATTTTTCCAACCGCTCGGGCGTGCGCGCGACGTGTCCCGACTGCCATGTCCCGCACGAATGGACCGCCAAGATCGCCCGCAAGATGCAGGCCTCCAAAGAAGTCTGGGGCAAGATCTTCGGGACGATCTCGACGCGGCAGAAATTCCTCGACCACCGGCTCGAGCTCGCCAAGCATGAATGGGCGCGGCTGAAAGCAAACGACTCCCTGGAATGCCGCAATTGTCATTCTTCCGTGGCGATGGACTTCACCAAGCAAACCCGCCGCGCGGCCGAAATCCATAGCCGCTACCTGATACCGAAAGAAAAGACCTGCATCGATTGCCACAAAGGCATCGCCCATCTCCTGCCGGACATGACCGGCATCGAGCCGGGATGGAAGGACGCCCCGGAGTTGCAGGGCAAGGGCAGCGCCCTCTGGCATGGGCCAGAGCGGGCTGTGCGGAACTATCTGGCGGAAATCGAGACGCGCCAGGGCGAATAAGGTGCCGGCGGGAGTTTGAGCACCGCTTGATGCGGAAACAGGTGACGCCCCCCGACCGCGGCTCGATCAACGCCACTGCGCTTCTTCCAAGATCGTCCAGTTTCACGGCGCGAACCAATGCTGGCCAACACCGAGCCGGTCGATGCGGGAGCAAAGATCGGAGCCCCTCACCCGGAAGCCGACTGTAGCGGTTGCAGAGTGCCGGGCCGGCGATGATTGCTGCGGATGGCCAGTTCTTCCTCGGCTGCGCTGAAATCGACGCTGAGAAGAACCATCTCCCTGACCGGCCGACAATAGCAATAGATCTACGAATTCCGTGTTCTTTCGGCCCCAAATTCCATTGCTTGCTAAATATAATGCGTCTCGCACGTCCATATTCGCGCGCGGTTGAATTGACAGTCCGAACCGATGACAAAAGCCCAAGAATTTCTTTGGTACATTCCAAACGATGTTAAGCCCGGTCACCGAGGCGACACCACCACCCTTGACCATAACAGCCTCGAAGCCCTCACCAGCCATGCCTTGGCGCTGGAGCGGTTCGGATGGAAAGGGGCCCTGATCGGCACCGGCTGGGGACGGCCCGATACCTTTTCTGTGGCGACCGCCCTGGCTGCGCGAACGAAAACATTCGAACCGCTGATCGCGATCCGCCCGGGCTATTGGCGACCTGCCAATCTGGCCTCGGCCGCCGCGACGCTGGACCATCTGAGTGGTGGTCGCGTGCGGATCAATATCGTCTCGGGTCAGGACGACCTCGCCGCATATGGAGACGAGGAAGGCGACCAGACACAGCGCTACGCCCGGACCAAGGAGTTCATGCAGCTGGTGCGCAAGCTCTGGACCGAGGAAGGCGTCAGTTTTCGCGGACAGTATTTTTCGGTCTCGAACTCAACCGTCGAACCCCGATTCCAGCCTAGCAAAGGCAGGGCGCACCCCCAGCTCTATTTCGGCGGCGCGTCGGAAGCGGCCGAGCACGTCGCGGCGACCGAGGCCGATGTCCAGCTGTTCTGGGGCGAGCCGCTCGCCGAGATCGCCCAGCGGATCGAGCGCCTCAACTCGCTGGGCGACCAGCTCGGCCGAGAGCTTGCCCCGCTGGAGTTCGGATTGCGCATCACGACGCTGGTCCGCGACACGACGGAGCAGGCCTGGGCCGATGCGGAGGCCAAGGTCGCGGCTATGGCAAAGAAGAATGGCGCAGGCTGGCACGACCACCAGAACTTCGTCGCCGTCGGCCAGCGACGGCTGCTCGAACTTGCCGAACGGGGCGAGGTGCTGGACGACAACCTCTATACCGCTCCCGGCAAATTCGGCGGCGGCGGCGCGGGGACGACTTGGCTCGTCGGCTCGGCCGCGGACGTTGCCGGATCATTGAAGAAGTATCGCGATCTCGGGATCACCAAGTTCATTCTGTCCGACACGCCGTATCTCGCCGAGATCGAACGCCAGGGCTTGCAGCTATTGCCGCTTCTTCGCGATGAGCAACCGCGATCGCAGGCACTTCCGGCGCCGCACTGAGCGGCGCCGGGAGCAACGGGGCGCCGGCTACACCGCCTTGGCGACCGGCTGCCATGCCTCGGGAAGAGCGAGGTTTCCGCGGAGTGTGGAAGTGGCGTAGTCCCGTCGAAAGACCTTGCGCTTCTGCAGGATCGGAATGACCGTCTCGACGAATTCGTCGAAGCCGCCGGGCGTGAGATGGGGCGCGAACACGAAGCCGTCCGCGGCATCTTCCTGGACATAGCGATCGATTTCCTCGGCAACCTGCGCAGGCGTCCCGACGAATTGCTTGCGTGCGGTCACCTTGATGATGAGTTCGCGTATGCTGAGCTTGTCCCGCTCGGCCAGCTCGCGCCAGGCGCGCGCGGTCTCAAGTCGATTGTCGTAGCGCGCCGCGCGCCCCTGCGAGAGCTGCTCGATCGCCACGTCGGGGTCCACCTCGGGTAGTGGGCCATCCGGATCATAGGTCGAGAGATCGCGATTCCAGACCTGCTCGAGGAAGACGATTGCGTTCTTCGGGCTCACCTGCTGCAGCCGTATGGCTTTCTGCTTTTCCAGAGCGTCTTCCAGCGTGTCGCCCAGAACGAAGTTGGCGCCCGGCAATATCTTCAGTGCCTCGCGGCTGCGGCCATGTTTGGCGAGCCTTTGCTTCACATCCGCATAGAAGGCCTTGCCCTCCTCAAGCGTGCCGTGGCGCGAATAGATGAGGTCGGCATGCCCCGCAGCGAGCTCCCTGCCCTCATCGGAGTCGCCGGCCTGAGCGATGACCGGAGCGCCTTGCGGCAACGGAGCTGGGCCGGTGCGCCCCGCGATATCGAAGTAAGGCGAGCGGGCATAGAAGTCGCCGCCTCGCCAGATCGATCGCGCGGTTTCGAGGAAGTCCCGCGCACGCTCGTAGCGCTCGCGAAACGGCAGATGATCGCCGCGACGGAAGTTCGCCCCTGTGAAGGCGCCGGGCGAAGTCACGACATTCCAGCCGGCGCGTCCCCCCGACAGGATATCGAGCGTCGCGAGCTGGCGTGCGAGCGGATAAGGCTCGTTGAATGTCGTCGTCAGCGTCCCGATCAACCCGACATGATCGGTGATCGAGGCCAACGCCGTGAGGATAGCCAGCGTATTTGGGCGGCCTACGACATCCAGCTCATGGAAGCGCCCCTTCTGCTCCCGGACCCGCAGCCCTTCAGCCAGGAAAATGAAGTCGAACTTGCCGCGCTCGACCGTCTCGGCGAAGTGCCGGAAGGACGAGAATTCGATCTGGCTGCCGGCAGCCGGATCGCTCCACACCGTGAAGTTGTTGACCCCTGGGAACTGCGCTCCAAGGATGATCTGTTTCTTGGTCATGGCATTCCTCCGAGCTCAAGCCGCCGCGGCGTAGCGATTGCGAGCAGCCGGCAGGCCGAAGCGGCTGCGCAGATGTCCGCCCACGGGTGGCGCGACGAGTTTTGCCGCGCGAAGAGCTGGCACCAGCGTGCCGATGACACGCTCAATCTGCGAGTGGGGATGGGACAGAACGAGGCGGACACCTTGGGCTCCGCTCGAGCTTGCGATCGCGGCGGCGGCGACCAGATCCTCGGCGGCGCTCCGATCTGGACCGATCCCTATATCGGCGATGACGACAGGTCCCTTCACCGCATCGCTGTTGCGAAGCTTCGCGACCGTTTCGGCAAAATCGCCCTTGGCCGACACGAAGACCACGTCGGCGGCGCGCGCGAAGGCCGGATCCGTTTCCGCCGTCCAGCTTACCGCGACGACAGGCTGGCCCTGGGGCGGCCTCGGCGTGATCGACGGGCCGAGCACGCGGAACTCGGCGCTTTGGAAGTCGATGTAGTGGAGCTTCGCGCCATCGACGAAGCGCTGGCTTTCCGTGTCGCGAATGACCGCGTCGACCTCCCAGCTGTCCCAGAGCCGCCTGACGACATCCACGGCGTCCAGCGCGTCGCGGTCCAGCGACGACTGGTCGACAGTTGGAAAGCCCTTCAGCGTGCCGATCGCGCTGCTGGCCTCGAGGCTGCGCTTCTCGTCGAAGCGCTGGGCCAGAAGCCCGGCCCTGCCGTCGCTCACATAGTCCAGCGTGGCGATCGCCGTCGAGACGTGGAAAGGCTCGACGAAGTTTATCGGCGCTCCCGCAATGATGCCGATCTCGCGGCTTCGGGGCGCAAGCCAATTGGCCAGAAGGAGCGCGTCGAGACCGTCGTCGCCGGGACGGGCAAAGCCATCTTCCAAAGTCAGGAATTCCGCGACCCCATCGAGCCGCGCGATGAGGTCGTTCCAGAACTCGCGCCAGTCGGGCCGGTCTGCTTCGCGATGGGCGCCGGCATCCAATCCGAGACCGAGCAACAAGGGAGGTTTCTGCGTCATCGTCACATTCCGATCTGCTTAAGCCGCCGAAGCCCGATAGGTCGCGAGCCGGTAGGACACCTTCGCCTCTTGCTCGGCCTTGATCGCTGCGACCCGCTTCGTCGCTTCTTCCAGGGATGCAGCGGGCGCATAGATCGGATAGGTGCCGACCTGTCCCGCCTTTGCGCCGATATGCTTCTCGAAGGGCAAGGAGCGGTAGAGCGTCGGATCCACGGCCGTGTCGAAGAGCGGCCGATAGCCGAGGGCGATGTACAACGCTGACGCTTCGGGCTGCCGGAAGCCGGTGGTCAGGTAGGCCCGGGTATAGCCGAGCTCCCCGGCACTCTCCTCGAGCGCCAGCACAATCCGCCGAGCGAGCCCTTGGCGCCGAAGGTCCGGGCGCGTCCATATGCGCTTGAACTCCGCCGTCTCGTCGTCATGGCTCATGAACGCCCCGCCCGCGATCGTTTCGCCATCGCGCTGCAAAAGCAGAAAGTTGCCGAACGGGGGCGCGAAAGCTTCTGGCGGGTAGCGCAATATCTCGGAGCGGGCGCCACCGGGTCGGCTCGCCGGGCCATATCGCCCGTCATACTCCGCAACGAGCCCCTCCAGAAGCGCCTCCGCGGCGGGGTCCAGGGGTGACGACCGCACGAACAGGTCAGCCATAGCATTCTCCGAAGTCACCGCAGCGAGCCCAGGTCCGACGCCGCTTGATCAATCAATCTATTAATTCTATAGACTATTCGAACATTACCGACTGTCAATGCCGCCGGCGAGCACGGATGCCCTACAAACTGAGCTTCCTCGACAAGAGTCCCCTGCAGGCGAAGGAGGCCGCCGGCGAAGCGCTTTCGCGGACGCTTCTGCTGGCAAAAACGGCGGAGGAGCTGGGTTTCGCCCGCTTCTGGGTGGCCGAGCATCACAACTCTGCGAAGCTGGCGAGCTCGTCTCCGGAGGTGCTGATCAGCTTTCTGCTGGCGCATACCAACCGCATCAGGATCGGCTCCGGCGGCGTGATGCTCCAGCACTACAGCGCCTACAAGGTGGCCGAGAACTTCAACCTCCTGGCCGCGCTGGCGCCCGGCCGCGTCGACATCGGCATCGGCAAGGCGCCCGGCGGCATGCCGCTCTCGACCCACGCCTTGCAGGGCGCCTACGACCCCGCCCGCAAGCCCGGTTTCGAAGCGCAGCTCACCGAGCTCGACCGCTTCCTTCGCGAACATCATGACGGCAGCGATGCCGGCAACCAGCTCGCCGCCTTTCCGGCGCCGGCGCAGCCTGCGGAACGCTTTCTGCTCGGTGCGAGCAGCGAAAGCGCGAGGCTCGCGGCCCGTCTCGGCTGGAGCTTCGTCTATCCCGGCCATATCCACGGCGACGAAGCCGCCATCGGCGAAGCCGTTGCGGCCTATCGCGATGCCGGCGGCACCTCGGTGTTGCTGGCCGTAGGTGTCGTCACGGCCGAAACGGATGATCTGGCCCAGAGTCTGGCGCCCGACACGCGCCGCTTCCGCGTCGACATAGAGAACGGCCAGGGCGTCAACGTCACCAGCCGGGAGCAGGCCCTCGAATACGTCCGGCAAACGGGCTCTCGGCAATACCGCATCGAGGAGCGCAGCTCGCTCCTCCTGCGCGGCGCGCCGGCGCAGGTCCATGCCGGGTTGCAGCGTTTGCACCGGGCTTTCGGCATCGACGAGTTCATCGTCGATTGCCCCGTCACCGAAGGCGCCTGGCGCCTGAAGACGATCGAACTGCTGGCGGCCGCGGCCCAAGCCTCCCTCGCCGCCTGACGCTGCAAAAAAGGAACGACGCCATGGTCACGAGAAGAACGCTTCTGGGCGGGGCGGGCGCGGCGGCCCTGTCGGCGGCCACCGGCCTGCGCCAGGCCAGCGCGCAGACAAAGGGAGCGCCGGTCAGGGGCGGCTCCCTGACCTGGGGGGTGGAGACCGAGCCCAGCACCCTCAACCCCCATCTCAACGGCCAGGCGAAGGCCAAGCTCGTCCTGCGCAACGCCTATGAGACGCTGCTCGCCCGCACGCCCGATGGCGGCTACGTGCCCTGGTTGGCGAAGGACTACGCCATCTCGGAAGATGGCAGGACCTACACCTTCACGCTCAGGGACGACGTGACGTTCCACGATGGCGAGAAGCTGAATGCCGCCGCCGTCGCCCTGAACTTCGCCAAGCTGAAGGAACCGACCTATTCGGGCAGCATCAGCGCCGGCCATGTCTCGCATGTCTCCGAGGCCATCGCCGTCGACGCCCGCACGCTCGTCCTGAAGCTCAGCCGGGTCTACGCCCCCTTCCTCGACGGCGCGGCGGGGATCGAGATCCTGTCGCCGAAATCATTTGCTTCGGCGCAGCTCAAGGCCGGCGGGTCGGAGATCGCCGGAACAGGCCCCTTCAGGATCGAGCGCTATGTGAAGGGCCAGGAGATCCGTTTCGTCAGGAACCCCGCCTATAACTGGGCGCCGGCCAATGCCGGGCATCAGGGGCCCGCCTATCTCGACAGCGTCACCTACCGGTTCCTGCCCGAAGCCGCAGTGCGGACCGGCGCGCTGACCTCGGGCCAGGTCGACGTGATCGAGGGCATATCCGGCAACGACGCCGGGCTGTTCAAGGACAATCCCGAATTCACGTATCAAAGCGCGCTCAATACCGGCACGCCCTACACGCTCTACCTGAACGTGGCCCAGGGACCGAGCGAGGATGTCCGCGTCCGGCAGGCCGTCCTCGCCGCCGTCGATGTCGAGCGGGTCATCCGCTCCGTCTATCGCGGCGAACGCCAGCGCGCCTGGGGCATCCTCACCCCGGCCGACACCGATTTCTACGACCGCAGCATCGAAGGCAGCTATGGCTTCGACCCGAAGCGCGCGAACCAGCTGCTCGACGAGGCCGGCTGGAACAGCCGCGATGCGGAGGGCTTCCGCACGAAGAACGGCAAGCGCCTGACGATCGAGATCGTCCAGTCGCAGGCCACCTTGCGCGACCAGCGCGACATCCTGCTTCAGGCCGTGCAGGCCCAGGCGCGGCAGAATGCCGGGTTCGACCTGGTGCTGCGCTATGTGGACGCCGGCACCTACACGACCCGGCAGAACGACGGCCAGTACGGCATCATCCCGAACTCGACCACGACGCAGGAAAACGGCCTCACGATCTATTTCCACTACCTGCCCCGCGATAAGGGCGGCTCGATCAACTACAGCCGCACCGAAGCCCCCGAGATATCGGCATGGCTTGACGAGGCGGCCTCGACGCTCGACGCGAAGAAGCGCTTCGAAATCTACGCTCGCCTCCAGCGTTTCGCCCTGCTGGAGCAGGCTTACGGCCTGCCGCTCTATGTGCCCGACGATCAGATCGCGGCTTCCGCGCGGGTCAAGGGCGTGGGTTTCCGCCCGTTCAAGCGCCTTCCAGAGAACGCCTACGACATCTGGCTGCAGGGCTGAGCCCGCATCGCCGAAACCCGCGCTCGCTGCCGATCGATACGGAGATAGAACTGCAATGCTCGTACGCAGGCATTTTCTGAGCCTGGGCGCCGTGCTCCTGGCGACGACAGCCCTTTGCGCGCCGGCCCTGGCGAGCGACAGGAAGCCCGTCAGCGGCGGCAAGCTGACCTGGGGTGTCGAGACCGAGCCCGCCACGCTCAACCCGCAGCTGAACGGCCAGGACAAGACCAAGCTCCTGCTGCGCAACGCCTATGAATCGCTGCTCGCCCGCACCGCGGAGGGCGGCTATGTGCCCTGGCTCGCGACCAGCTACGAGATTTCCGAGGACGGGCGGACCTACACGTTCAGGCTGCGCGACGGCGTTACATTCACGGATGGCCAGGCGTTCAATGCCGCCGCCGTCGCGACGAACTTCGCCAAACTGAAGGACGCGACCTATTCCGGGAGCGTGAGCGCTGGCCCCGTCGCCCGCATCATCGACATCAGGACGCCCGACGAGCGCACCGTCTCCTTCACGCTCGACCGGGTCTACGCGCCCTTTCTCGACTACGCGGCCGGGCTCGAACTCCTCTCGCCCGGCGCCTTCGCATCCGGTCAGCTCAAATCAGGCGGGCCGGAGATCGCCGGAACCGGCCCCTTCATCCTGAAGCGCTACGCGAAGGGGCAGGAACTCCGGTTCGCGAGGAACCCCGATTACAACTGGGCCCCCGCCAATGCCGGCCATCAGGGACCCGCCTATCTCGACGAGGTCACCTATCGCTTCCTGCCGGAGTCGTCGGTGCGCACGGGCGCCCTCAGCTCCGGTCAGGTTGATGTGATCGAGGGCGTCTCGGGCAACGATGCCGGCCTGTTCAAGGGCAATGCCGATTTCAGCTACCAGACGGCGCTCAACACCGGCACGCCCTATTCGCTGTTCCTCAATGTCACCTGGGGACCGACCGAGGATGTCAGGGTCCGCAAGGCCCTGATCGCCGCCATCGACGTCGATGGCGTCCTGAAGTCGGTCTATCGCGGCGAGCGTACCAGGGCCTGGGGCATCGCCTCGCCCGTCGACACGCAGTTCTACGACAGGACCATCGAGAAGAGCTACGGCGCCGATCCGAAACGCGCCAACCAGCTGCTCGACGAGGCCGGCTGGACCAGCCGCGACCCGCAGGGTTTCCGCACGAAGGATGGAAAACGGCTGACGATCGAAGTCGTGCAGGCCCAGGCGACCGTGCGCGACCAGCGCGACGTGTTGCTGCAGGCATTGCAGGCGCAGGCACGGCAGAATGCCGGCATCGATCTCGCCATCGTCTTCGTCGACGCCGGCACCTACACGGAGCGGCGCAAGACCGGTCAGTTCGGATCGATCGCCAACTCCAACACGCCGACCGACGCCATCGACATCGAGTATCACTATCTGCCGGTCGATCAGGGTGGCTCGATCAATTACAGCCGTGCAGCCGCGCCGGAACTGTCGCAGTGGCTGAAGGAAGCCGCCTCGACGCTCGATCACAAGAAGCGCTTCGAGTTCTACGCCAGGCTGCAGCGCTTCGCGATCCTCGACCAGGCCTATGCCCTGCCGCTCTACGAGCCGGAGGATCAGGTCGCGGCGGCGAGCTACGTCAAGGGCATCGGTTTCCGTCCGTTCGAGCAGATGCCCGAGAGCGCCTACGACCTCTGGCGCAGCGAATAGCGGATCTCTCGACTCCTCTTCGGCCGGTGAATGCCAGCCGATGATCGCAGGAACGGAAGAGCATGGATTCCCATAATACTTCGGCCATCAACCCCGCGCCCGCCCTTGGCGCATCCCGCCCGCTCCGGCTGCTGCGCAACGGCCTGACGGCGCAGATCCCGGGCCGGGTCGGTTCCGGCCTGCTCGTGCTCTGGGCCGCCGTGACGTTGAGCTTCGTCAGCCTGCACCTGGCGCCGGGCGACATCGTCAGCCTGCTGATCGGCGAGCAGTTGCGCACGCCCGAAGTGGAGGCGGCGATCCGCGCCGAATGGGGCCTCGATGAGCCGTTGCTGTCGCAGTATCTCAGCTATCTCACGCGCATCCTCCACGGCGATTTCGGGCGCTCCTACATCCTTCAGACCGATGTCTCGCAGCTCGTGCTTTCGCAGATCCTGCCGACATTGAAGCTCACGGCCGCCGCGCTTGTCGTCGCGATCGTGTTCGCCGTGGTGAGCGCGGTCCTGACGGCCGGCCGGCGCATTCCGCGCAGCATCGCCGGCGCGCTGGAGCTGACGCTGGTCTCGACGCCATCCTTCTGGCTCGGCATCCTCTTGCTCTATCTCTTTTCCTTCACGCTCAAGCTCTTTCCCGTATCGGGCGACAGGAGCTTCTCGGCGCTGGTGCTGCCCGCCCTCTCGCTCGGGCTGCCGCTGGGCGCGGTGGTGGGACAGGTGCTGCGGCAAGGGCTGGAACGCGCGCTCGAGGAGCCGTTCGCACTGACCGTCCGCAGTTGGGGCACGAGCGGCCTCGTGCTGCGGCTGCGGCACGGGCTGCGCCACGCGGCCTTGCCAGCCGTGACGCTGACGGGCTGGCTGGTCGGCAGCCTGCTGTCGGGCGCCGTCATCACGGAGTCGGTGTTCGGCCGGCCAGGGCTCGGCCGCATCACCGTCGAGGCCGTGCTGGGCCACGACATGCCGGTGGTGCTGGCCGTCGCGATCCTCTCCGCCTTCACCTATGTGACGCTGAGCACGCTGGTGGACGTGCTCTATCTGCTGCTCGACCCCCGCCTACGCGACGAGAGCCGGGAGAGCGCCCGATGAGCGCGCTTCCGGCATCTGTGGAGGGCGAAGCCGAGCGCCGCCGCTCGTTACTGGGCTTCCTGTCGTCAAATCCCGGTATCGGCCTGGCTGGTCTCTTCCTGACCTTCGTCGCCGTCGCGACCTTCTGGCCGGCGCTTCTGGCCATGGCCGACCCCATCGCCGCGGACCCGCTGCAAGCGCAGCTTCCTCCTTCATGGGAGCATTGGTTCGGCACCGATCATCTCGGGCGGGATGTCTTCTCGCGCGTCGTCCACGGCGCGCGCTACTCGATCCTGATCGGCGTCAGCGCCGTCGCCCTCGCCGCGACGGTCGGCTCTGCCTTCGGCCTCCTCGCCGGCCTGTCCCGCGGCCTCGTCGACGAGATCATCACCCGCTTTCTCGATGTGGTCTCGGCCTTTCCGGACCTGTTGCTGGCGCTGGTGCTGATCTCCTTCACCGGGCCCGGCACGACCAACCTGATCTTCGCGCTCGGGGTCGCCTTCATCCCGCGCTTTGCCCGCGTCGTCCGCGCGCAGACCTTCGTCATCGCCAGAAGCGGCTATGTCGAGCAGGCCAGGACCTTCGGCCTCAGCAGAACGGTCCTCGTGCTGCGCCATGTGTTGCCGCATGCCGTCGCGCAGGTGCCGATCCTCGCCACTATCGGCCTCGGCACCGCGATCATCGGCGCCGCCGGCCTCAGCTTCCTCGGCATGGGCCCGCAGCCGCCGGCGCCGGAATGGGGGGCGATGCTGGCGGAGGCGCGCAACTACCTGCGGGTCGCCTGGTGGATCGGGGTCTGGCCCGGCCTCGCCATCACTCTGACTGTCATCGCGATCAGCGTCCTCGGGCGGCGCTGGCAGGCCGCCTTCGAAGGCAGGAGGGCAGGATGACACCGCTCGTCGAGATCCGAGACCTCACCATCGCCTTCCGTCACGGCCGGGAAGAGAATCGCGTCGTTCATGGCATCGACCTGACGATCCATCCGGGCGAGACGGTCGCTCTGGTCGGCGAGTCCGGTTCGGGCAAGTCGGTGACGGCCCGCGCGCTGATCGGGCTCTCCGGCCCCGGCGCCGTCATCGGCGCCAGCCGCTTCGACATTGCCGGCGGCGGCGTGGTCGGCTTTCGCGAGCGCGACTGGCGGCGCCTGCGCGGCGAGACGATCGGCTTCGTCCTGCAGGATGCGCTCGTCTCGCTTGACCCGCTGCGCAAGGTCTCCCAACAGCTCGCGGACGCCTTCGGCAGTCCGGGCGTGTTCAGGCGCCGCGACATCCGCGACGAGAGCCGTGCCCTGCTGCGCTCGGTCGGCATTCCCGATCCTGAGCGGCGCCTGCCGCAATATCCTCACCAGCTTTCAGGCGGGCTGCGGCAGCGGGCGCTGATCGCCACGGCCATCGCCCGGCAGCCGTCCCTGCTGATCGCCGACGAGCCCACCACGGCGCTGGACGCGACCGTGCAGAAGCAGATTCTCGACCTGCTGGCGGAGCGGAAGCAGGCCGGGCACACGCTGCTGCTGATCAGCCACGACCTCGCCGTCGTGTCGCGCCTCGCCGACCGCGTCCTGGTGATGAAGCAGGGGCGCATCGTCGAGGAAGGGCCGACGCACCAGATTCTCACCCAGCCGGTACATCCTTATACGCGGCAGCTGCTCGATGCCGTGCCTTCCGCTGGTTCCCGAGGCTTTCGATTATCGCCGGCCTCGCCGGCAGAAACCGGCACTCCCTCCCCGCAATCGCCAGCAGAGCGCCAACGCATTCCGCTGCCGCCGAAGCGCATCGACCCGGCTCAGCGCGTGCTCGCGGCCAGCAATCTCGTCAAGCGCTATGGTGGTCCGAGCGGCGCCTTCGCGGTCAACAACGTCTCCTTCGATCTGGCTGCCGGCGAGGCTCTGGGCATCGTCGGCGAGTCCGGCTCGGGCAAGACCACCGTGGCAAAGATCGTGCTCGGGCTCGTCGAGCCCGATAGCGGGACGGTTCTCGTCGACGGCCAGCCCTGGAGCCATCGCAGCGAGGCCGAGCGCCGCTCGCGGCGCGCCAGCATGCAGCTGATCGCGCAGGACTCGCTGAGTTCCTTCGATCCGCGCTATACCGTCGAGAAGATCGTCGGCGAAAGCCTCGATACGGCCGGCATCTTCGGCCGCGACCGGCGCCGGCGCGTCATCGAGGTTCTCGACGCCGTACGCCTGGGGGCCGCCTTCCTCGACCGTTATCCGCGCGAGCTTTCCGGCGGACAGCGCCAGCGCGTGGCGATCGCGCGCGCCTTTGCCCCGCGTCCGAAACTGTTGATCGCCGACGAGCCTGTCAGTGCGCTCGACGTCTCCGTGCAGGCGCAGGTGCTCGATCTATTGGCTGAACTGCAGGCCGCATCGGGCACCGCCCTGCTCTTCATCTCCCACGATCTCGGCGTCATCCACCACCTGACGGATCGTGTCCTGGTGATGAAGGACGGCCGGATCGTCGAGGCCGGCGCGGTCGAGACGGTCTTCGCGCAGCCGAGCCACAGCTACACGCGCGCCCTGCTCGATGCCGTGCCCACTCTCGCCTGAGCCCGACGCAACCGCTCAACGATAGACCCAAGAGAAGGAGTTCCCCATGTCGCCCGCCCCTCGCCGCCGCCTCAAGACCCTGATGGGGGCCTCCAATGTCATCACGGCTTCGAACGATGCCGATCCGGCGGCAGGGGTGAAGCGAGCCGTCGAATTCGCTCGCAGGGCGGAGGCCGAGAAGATCACCGGTCTCTTCACCGCCGACCTGCTGCAGATCGACCCCGCCGGCCTGGCCGGGACCGCCGGAGTGCAGGACCCGATCATCGCGCTCGCCGCGCTCAGCCAGGTGACGTCGCGGATCGGCCTCGTCGCGACGGTTTCTACGACGTTTCACCACCCCTACAATCTGGCACGCCTGATCGGCACGCTGGACCACGCCAGCAGCGGCCGCGCCGCCTGGAACGCCGTGACCTCCTCGGTCGGCGAGGAGAATTTCGGCGAGGCGCTGCTCAGCCCGGAAGATCGCTATGCGCGCGCCGCGGAGTTCATCGAGATCGTCAACGCGCTCTATGATGCGAATGAGCGGGACGCCGTCGCGCGCAAGGCCTCCGGAGCGATCACGCTCGACCCGACGAAATTCCATCGCATCGACTACCGGGGCCGGCATTTCAGCGTCCAGGGACCGTTGAACGTGCCGCCGCTGCCGCAGGGGCGCCCGGTGCAGTTTCAGGCCGGGCAATCCGAAGCCGGCATCAATGTCGGGGCTCGCTATGCCGAAGTCGTCTACACCTCGCAGCCGAAGCTGGAGGGCGCGATCGCCTTCGTGACCGAGCTGCGCCGCCGGGCTGCAAGCTTTGGACGCGGCGACAGCCTGCCCTTCGTGATGAACTCGTTCCATTCGGTCATCGGCGAATCCGATGCGGACGTCGCCCGGCGCCTGAAGGAAAAGCATGAGCGCATCGACTACGAACTGGGACGCCTCAAGCTTGCCGACATGCTCGGAGGCGATGTCGACCTGTCCGGGCTGCCGCTGGACAAGCCCCTGCCCGACAGCCTGCTGCCGGAGGTGACGAGCACCAACCGGCGGCGCGGGCGCGTGGAAATCTTCAGCCGTTATGCCAAGCAGGGGTTGACGCTGCGCGAGCTCATAATCGAAGCGCAGGAAACCGGCCATTGGTCCGTCGCAGGAACGCCCGAGCAGCTCGCCGATGCGATCGAAGAACGCTTCCGGGCGGGCGTGCTGGATGTCCTCACCCTGCACGGCCTCGGCAACCCCGATCAGGAAGACCTGCTGCTCAACGGCCTGCTGCCCGAGCTGCGCCGCCGCGCGCTGATCGACACCGACTATGTCGGAGACGACTTCCGCTCCAACCTTCAGCTGCCGCCCGTGGCATCGAATTCGGCTGCCCCTTCGATCGCTCGCAGCGCCTGAAGCCGTCTCTTGGAACGGGCACCATCTGCCCGTTCCATTTCTCTCCTGCTGCCGAGATCATTATTCCCCGCATCCACCATTGCGGAGAACATGTTGCTAATAGCCCAAAGCTTGATAGGGAAACTATACATTCAACGCACGGGTGGATCAGGTGCTGACCAACAAGGGGAAATACGGTCTCAAGGCGATCGTGCATCTTGCGCGGCTGGAAGCCGGCGAAACCGCGCAGGTCGCCGACGTCGCCCTGAAGAACAACATCCCGAAGAAGTTCCTCGACGCCATTCTGCTCGATCTGCGCAATGCCGGCATGCTGCGCAGCAAGAAGGGGCCGGGCGGCGGCTATGCGCTCGCCAAGCCGGCTCGCTCGATCAAGGTCGGAGCCGTGATCCGCGCTTTGGAGGGGCCGATCGCGCCGATCGCCTGCGCCAGCCGCTCTGCCTTTCGCGCTTGTGAAGATTGCTGCGACATCGACTCCTGTCCTGTCCGCTCGGTCATGAGCGACGTCCGCGATGCCATCGCAGGCGTCGTCGATGCGACGACGATCGCCGATCTGGTTCAGCGGTCGATGGCGAGCAGGCCGCTTCAGGCTGACTACGCAATCTAATTATCTACTAATTATATAGACAATAGACCCCTCGCCGCTTAACAAATTCCTGCGGCATTCGGAGCCGCACGAAGAATGCGGTGACGGATGAACCAACAAGCTTCGCCTATCGCAGCGCGCGACATTCACGCCGATGCGTTCAAGGCCGTGATGAGAAATGTCGCGGGCGCCGTGAGCGTCATCACCGCGAGCCATGATCGGCGCCGTGCAGGTTTGACCGCCACTTCGCTGACGGCGCTGTCCGCAGACCCGCCCACCGTCATCGTCTGCGTCAACCGCAACGCCTCAGCCTGGCCGACGATCGAAGCCGCCGGCCACTTCGCGATCAACGTGCTCGCGGCCCGGCACCAGAGCATCGCGGATCGTTTCGCCGGGCGTGGTGGCTTCAAGGGCGAGGCGCGCTTCGAAGAAGGCGACTGGGCTCGCTTGGCAACCGGCGCGCCGACGCTCGACGGCGCCCTTGCGGTGCTCGATTGCGACACCGAGGAAGCGATCGAGCGGCATTCGCACACCATCCTCATCGGCCGTATCAAGGCGATCCGGCACGCACAGGATGAAGGCGCCCTGCTCTATTGGCGAGGCCTCTATGGCAAGCTCGACGAGAGCTTGCAGTACGGCGCGGGTATTTGAGGCGCACCGAGTCGCGCGAGAGCAAATTTCGAGGGCGGACCGCTGATTGTTCCATGCAAAACCAGCGCGCTCTGGCCCCGGACCCCGTCCGCGAGGCGCTGCCGGCGAAGGCGGCTGTTCTTGAAACCGTCACCGCGGCAGAGAACCGTCCTCTAAACCAGTCCAAATTTGCCAATCCGTTTCATTGACCGAACGAAGCCAACAGGCCGATCATCAGCGCTGCACGAGGGAGCAGCGCCATGTCAGTCCTCATCGTTCCAGGCCTCCACGATTCCGAGCCCGCGCATTGGCAAAGCCGATGGGCAGCCGAAATCGAACGGGCAGAGCGCGTCCAACAGAAGGACTGGCATGCGCCGGATCTAGAAGCATGGATCAGCGCGATCCATCGGCATGTGATGCGGCGCCCGGGCGCCGTCCTCGTCGGGCATAGCCTCGGTTCGACGCTCATCGCTCACCTGGCAGCCCGCTATCCCTATCTTCCAATTGGCGGCGCCCTGCTGGTGGCGCCGGCCGACCCCGAACTGAGGATCTCGAAGATTCAAGGCATCGCCTCGTTCGGCCCCCTGCCGGACGTGCCGTTTCAGTTCCCGGCGATTGTCGTGGCCAGCCGAACGGACCCCTACATGGCGATCGACCGCGCGCGGATCATCGCGAACATTTGGGACGCAGCCTTTGTCGATCTCGGGAACGCCGGACACATCAACGTCGCCAGCGGCCATGGCAACTGGGCCGAGGGGCTGCGCTTGCTCGACCAGCTTCTCTGGCGTCGCGGGAGCATCGCGCCGGAGCACCGTGTCGGTCGCTCGGGCACCACATCCCGATTGCATTGAAGCTGCCCGCTAGGAAGATGCAGGATACCGACCGACGCCCTCCTTGGAATGAACCGGCAACTCCTAACCGGCAACCAAACACTCGCCTGGCAACCGCTTGCTCCTGAAGACAGCCTCGGGAGACGGTCCTTCTCCGAACAGCTCGGGGTTCGCACGGATTATCGTTTTCTGACCCCTGAGCATGGCGCGCGGCTCCGCTGACGCTTAGCTGAGCGGGGCGTTTTGCTATGGCTTGCCAGCAGGGTTCCCCATGACGTCCCCCCGCCAGCTTCATCTCGGCGCCTTCATGCGCCCGGTCAGCATCCACACCGGCGCCTGGCGCTATCCCGGCGCCTTTCCGGATGCCAACTTCAATTTCGGGCACCTCAAGCGCTTCGCCCGGAAGCTCGAAGCCGGCAAGTTCGACGCCTTCTTCATGGCCGACCACCTTGCGGTGCTGAACATGCCGGTCGAGGCGCTGAAGCGCAGTCATACGGTCACCTCGTTCGAGCCGTTCACGCTGCTTTCGGCGCTCGCCGGCGTGACAGAGCGCATCGGCCTCGTCGCCACCGCCTCGACCACCTTCGACGCGCCCTATCACGTTGCCCGGCGTTTCGCCTCGCTCGACCATATCAGTGGCGGGCGCGCCGGCTGGAACATCGTCACGACCTCGAATCCCGATGCCGCCCTCAATTTCGGCCTCACCGAGCATCGGGAGCATGGCGAACGCTATGACCGGGCGCGCGAGTTCTACGACGTCGTCACCGGCCTGTGGGATTCCTTCGCCGACGACGCCTTCATCCGCGACAGCGACAGCGGCCTCTATTTCGACCCCGACAAGATGCATGTGCTCGACCATACGGGCCCGCATCTCTCGGTGCGCGGCCCGCTCAACATAGCGAGGCCCGTGCAGGGCTGGCCGGTCATCGTCCAGGCCGGAGCCTCGGAGGCCGGACGCCAGCTCGCAGCCGAGACGGCGGAGGCGGTCTTCGCGGCACATCGCACGCTGGCCGAGGGGCAGGCCTTCTACGCCGACGTCAAGGGACGGATGGCGAAGTTCGGACGCAACCCCGACCATCTCAAGATCCTTCCGGGCGTCCTCGTCGTTGTCGGCGACAGTGTCGATGAGGCCCGCGAGAAACGGGCGCTGCTCGATTCCTTCGTCCATTACGACAGCGCCATCGCCTCGCTGTCGATCGCGCTGGGCCATGACGCCTCGGGCTTCGATCCCGATCTGCCGCTGCCCGAAATTCCCGACACCAATGCGAGCAAGAGCGGCCGCGAGCGCACCATCGCACTCGCACGCGACGAGAACCTGACGGTGCGCCAGCTCGCCCAGCGCCTCGGCGGCTATGGCGGGCTCGCCTTCGTCGGCACGCCGAAGACCATCGCGGATGCCATGGAGGAGTGGCTGGTGGAACGCGGCAGCGATGGCTTCAACGTGATGTTCCCTTACCTGCCGGCAGGGCTCGACGATTTCGTCGATAAGGTCGTTCCGGAACTGCAGCGGCGGGGGCTGTTCCGGACCGAGTACACCGGTCCCACGCTCCGCGACCATCTCGGCCTTCCACGCCCGGCCAACCGCTTCTTCGCCGGGCGGTAGCGGCGCGGCGCATCGCGCCGAATAGCTCCCGGTAAAGCCGCGCGGGTCGAACATTCCGTCCCGGAGCCCGGCCGAAGCGGATTTTTGCTTGCGATCGAATGTATTTGAAAAGCCATTCGATTGACGGAGCGCCGTCACCAAACGATTATTACTGATATCGCCGTGGTTCCGACCATGACGTTCGCGGGATTTGTTGGAGCAGCTTGCACCGCGTCACCAATGCTAAAAGCACCACGAGCATAGCCGTGGGCTCCTTTTATTTTGAGGAAAGCCCATGATTGTGCCCTTCAATTTCATCGTCCACGCTCTGCTGCGCCTGTCTGCTTTTCTGCACTGGACCCGCACCGGCGAAACGCCTCGTCGTGGCGGGAAGTAGACCGCCGACCTCACCGGCACAGCTTCGACCAAACACCGATTTTCAACGCGCCAAAGGCTCAAGGTCGCGGCCATCGCAGGCCCGCGCCGATGCTGCTTTTCATCTGAAGGTTTCTCAATGAATCAGGCCGAACTCCACACTGTCCGCCGCGCGTGGCGCCCATCCCCTCATAACGCCGCTCCTGCTCGTGTACATCGCCTGCTTGCGGCGGCAGTTGCCGTTTCCCTGCTTGCGACGGGCAGCCCGGCATTCGCCGCCGACAACCAGCCCGCAGGCAAGCCGGTCGCTGGTGGTACGCTGACTGTGGGCCTGGCGAGCGACACAGCGATCATCGACCCCTCGATCACGGGCAACTCCATCACGGCGCTCATCACGCGCAATCTCGTCGACTCCCTTGTCGGCCAGGCCGAGGATAATCGCTTCGCGCCCTGGCTGGCGGAACGCTGGGAGGTGAACGCCGACAACACCGTCTACACCTTCCATCTGCGACGCGGCGTGACCTTCAGCGACGGCACTCCGCTCGATGCCGAAGCGGTGAAGTTCAACTTCGACCGCATCCTCGACCCCAAAACCACGTCGAGCTACGCGAAATCGCTGCTTGGGCCGGTCGACAGCATCGCGGCCCCAGATTCCGGGACCCTCGTCATTTCCTACAAGCAGTCCTTCGCGCCACTTTTGCAGGGGCTCAGCCTGCCCTATCTCGGCATCCAGTCGCCGACCTATCTGCGCAATGCCAAGAGCACGACCAATACCGTCATCGGCTCAGGCCCGTTCCTGCTCGAAAGCTTCACCAAGGGCAGCGGCAGCCGGCTGACCAAGCGTGGCGACTACAACTGGGGCCCCGGCTATGCGGCGCATCAGGGGCCGGCCCATCTCGACGCCATCGTGTTCCGGTATCTGCCCGAATCCTCCGTTCGCCTCGGCGCTCTCAGCAGCGGGCAGGCACAAGCGATCGACGAGGTGCCGCCGGCCAATTTCCGAACGGTCCAGGCGGATAATCGCCTTCAGGTCGTGACGCGGGAGAACCCCGGCGTGAACCGCGCGCTTTTCCTCAACACGAGCCGGGGGCCTTTCGCCGATGCCCGCGTCCGCCAGGCCTTCCAGAGCGCCGTCGATGCGCCATCCGCGGTCAAGGCCGCCTTCTTCGGCAGCCTGAAGGCGGCCGACAATATCCTCGGCCCTTCGACGCTCTACCACGACCCGAAGATCGCATCGGGCTGGGGCTTCGACCCGCAGAAGGCCGCGAGGCTGCTCGACGAGGCCGGCTGGAGCGCCAGGGATGCCGAAGGCATTCGCGCGAAGGGCGGAGAACGGCTCGCCGTCCGTTTCGTCTACGACGCGGCCGCTTGGGGCGCCTCGGACCTGACGCTGGCCCAGGCCGTCCAGTTCTCGGTGAAGAAGGCGGGCTTCGACCTGCAGCTCGATCCGGTCGATGCCGGCGGCTACACGGCCCGCACGGGGGCGAACGACTATGATCTCACCTCGCTATACTATGTGCGCGCCGAGCCGGACATCCTGCGGACCGTCTTCCATTCGGCCTATATTCCTCCGAATGGCTCCAACAACGCCCGCGTGAAGAGCCTCGACGACATCCTGACGAAGGCGATCGGCGCCACCGGCGACGAGCGCCGGCGACTCTACGGCCAGGCGCAGGCCGAGATCATCGGCCAGGCCTATGCCGTGCCGCTCTATGTCGCCGCCTATCAGCTCGGCGCCTCGAAGAAGCTGCAAGGCATCAGCTGGGCAACGAACGCGAAGCCGAACTTCTACGATGCCTGGCTGGCTCCGTAAGGTCTTGCCCGTCGGGCTGAGGCGCCTCGGCGTGGTCGTCGCCGTGCTCTGGGGCGCGGCCACGATCACCTTCGTGGCGGTCAAGGCGATCCCCGGCGATCCCGTCGCGGTTCTCACCGGAGGCGAGAACATCGTCGACGCGGCCGAGCGCGAGGCACTGATCCAACAATTCGGGCTCGATCAGCCATTGGCGGTGCAATATGCGCGCTATATCGGCCAGGCCCTGCTCGGCGATTTCGGCCAGAGCTATCAATATCGGCAGCCGGTCGTCGACGTCGTCCGCGAGGCTGCCGGGCCGACGCTACAGCTCGCTGGAACCGCGATGGCGCTGGCTCTCGGCCTCGCCTTCGTCAACGCCCTGGCCACGGCCGGGCGGCGCAGGGGCCTGCGGACTCTTCTCGCCGGCCTGGAGCTCGCCGTGCTGAGCACGCCGGTCTATTGGGTCGGCCTTCTGCTGCTGACGGTCTTCAGCTTCTATCTCGGCTGGTTCCCGATCATCGGCGGAGAGGGCATCCATGCCCTGGTTCTGCCCGCCGTCGCGCTCAGCCTGCCGCTCGCGGCGCTGCTGAGTCAGGTCTTGCGGGACGGGCTGGAGGAAGCGCTCCTGCAACCCTTCGCCTTGACCGTCCGGACACGCGGCGTCAGCGAAACGCAGCTGCGCCTGCGTCATGCGCTGCGGCATGCCGCGCTCGCGGTCTCGACGCTCACCGGCACGCTCTTCGCCGGCGTTCTGGCCGGCTCGATCCTGACCGAGACGGTGTTCGGACGGTCGGGCATCGGCCAGATCACCTTGCAGGCGATCAAGACGCGCGACACGCCGCTCCTGCTCGGGCTGGTGATGCTGTCGGCTCTCGTCTCGGTCCTGATCAATCTGCTCGTCGATGCGCTCTATCTGCTGATCGATCCGCGCCTGCGGAGGGCGACGCGATGAGCGAGGTTCTCGATATCATCGCCCGCACCCGCGGCGGCAGGCGTGCCGGGAATCCGTGGCGCGCGCCGGGGCTGCTCGTTCCGCTCGCCTTCGTCCTGCTTCTCCTGGCGGCAGCCGGCGCGCCGCACTGGTTCACGTCGCTGGCGCCCGATGCGGTCGATACGGATGCGATCCTGCTGCCACCCGGCCTTGCGCACTGGTTCGGAACCGACCAGCTCGGCCGCGACGTCTTCACCCGCGTGGTCTACGGCACTTCGCAGTCCCTGGGCATAGGCATCGGCGCGACGCTCATCGGCTGCGCGGGAGGCGTGCTGCTGGGGACGGCGGCGGGTCTCGCACCGCCCGGACTGCAGCGCCTGCTGGTGCGGTTGATCGACATCCTGCTCGCCTTTCCGGAAATCCTGCTCGCCCTGCTGATCATCGCTGTGCTCGGCCGAGGCCCCACGAACACCCTGCTCGCCGTAGGGCTTTCCAGCATCGCGGGCTATGCGAGGCTGGTGCGCTCGCAGGTGCTCCGCGTCTGGCAATCCGGTTATATCGAGCATGCCGTGGCGCTCGGCGAACCGACGCAGGCGATCATCGCCCGTCATGTCGTTCCCAACGCCGTCAGGCCGCTCGTCGTCCTCGCGACCATCGGCGTCGGCAACGCCGTGCTGTCGGCCTCGGCCCTGAGCTTCATCGGCCTCGGCGTGGTGCCTCCGGCCGCCGAGTGGGGGGCGCTTCTGGCCGATGGCCGCAACTTCCTCGACATCGCTCCCTGGGTCAGCTTCCTCCCGGCAACCGCCGTCGCCGCCTCGGTCATCGCGATCACGATCCTGGGGCGTCGCCTGCAGCTCCTGCTGTCACAGGGAGACGTGCCGTGAACGTCCAACTCGTAGGACGGCAGGACTTGACCGCGGCAGCACCGGCTTCTCGACCAACCATCATCGAGGTCGAGGGCCTGCGCATAGCCTTCCCCGGCAGGAACGGACCGACGGAGGTCGTGCGGGGCATCTCCTTTGCCGTCGGCTCAGGCGAAATCCTCGCCATCGTCGGCGAATCCGGCTCGGGAAAATCGGTGACCGCACGCGCGCTCGTCGGCCTGGCGGGACCGGGAGCGCAGGTGAGCGCCGAAGCGCTGCGCCTCTCGCGCCATGGCGGCGAATCCGTCGAGCTGCTCGGTCTCACAGAACGCCAGTGGTCCGGGATTCGCGGCCGGGAGATCGGTTTCGTGCTGCAGGACGCGCTCGTCTCGCTCGATCCCCTTCGCACGGTCGGGCGAGAGGTCGGCGAGCCGATCCTGACCCACGCGCTGTTCCCGCGAAGCGAGGTCGGCAAGGAGGTCGAAACCCTGCTTGCTCGCGTCGGCGTCCCCGATCCGGCGATGCGTGCCGCGCAGTATCCGCACGAGCTCTCCGGTGGGCTGCGGCAGCGAGCGCTCATCGCCTCCGCATTGGCCGCCCGCCCGCGCCTGCTGATCGCGGATGAGCCGACAACCGCGCTGGATGTCACTGTCCAGCAGCAGATTCTGACGGTGTTCGGCGGGCTCGCCAAGGCCGGGCACGGCATCCTGCTCATCACGCACGATCTGGCGGTCGCAGCCCAGCTCGCCGACAGGATCGCCGTGATGCAGAACGGCGAACTGGTCGAAACCGGGCCGGCCGCCGAGGTTCTCCGGAACCCGCGTCATGAATACACGCAACGCCTGTTATCGGCCGTGCCGGGTGCGGCGACGCGGGGCCGCTGGCTGTCCGCGCCCGGCCTGCGGCCGGTCAAGGCACAGCCAGACCGTCTGGAACCCATCCTCGCCATGCGCGACATAGCGGTCCGCTTCGCCCGCCCGGATCGCAGCGTGACCCATGCCGCGAATGGTGTCTCCCTTGAAGTCTACCGGGGCGAAACCCTCGGCATCGTCGGGGAATCGGGCTCCGGCAAGACGACGATGGGCAAGGTCGCGCTCGCGCTGCGCAGGCCGGACGAGGGCGAAGTCCTCTTTCGCGGGCTTCCTTGGAGCCAGCCATCCGAACGCCTGCGTCGCCCTTTGCGCCGGCACATCCAGACGATCGTCCAGGACCCGCTGAATTCCTTCGACCCGCGCTATACCGTCCAGCGGATCATCGAACAGCCGCTTCGCCTTCACACCGGCCTTGGCAAGGCCCAGCGAGCGGAGCGCGTGCGGGAGCTGGTTCGGCTGGTCAATCTCCCGCCGGATATTCTCGGCCGGCGGCCGACCACATTGTCGGGCGGCCAGCGGCAGCGCGTCTCGATCGCGCAGGCGCTGGCCAGCGAGCCCGATCTGCTGATCTGCGACGAACCCGTTTCCGCGCTCGATGTCACGACGCAGGCGCAGGTGCTCGACCTGCTGATCTCGCTTCAGCACCGGCTCGGGCTGGCGATGCTCTTCATTTCGCATGACCTCGGCGTGATCCGCCATATGAGCGACCGCATCGCGGTGATGAAGGACGGCGTCATCGTCGAGACCGGCCCAGCCGAAGACGTGTTCAGCGCGCCTAAACACGCCTATACGCGCCGCCTCCTCGAAGCGGTTCCTCGGCTGTAGCTGCTCGTCTTGCCTGAAACACTGAACCTGCCGACGCCCTTTCAAACCCCTCCGGCCGAAGGACTGTGGGCTTCAAGCGATCGGCAGGGGAAACACGCCTGGTGCCAGAAAGTCGCGGACCCGTGTCAGTCACGGCCTGACATAGGTCCAGCCTTTCTCCTGCAACTCCATGACGCGCACGACGCCGGATTTCACCACTGCTGCCTCCGGAATAAGTGCGATGTCCTTGTTCTCGGCCTTGCTCATGCCGGCCTGGGTATTTCCGCAGGCTTTGAAGGAGATCGCGGATGTGCTCGCCGCAATCGCCTTGATCCGTGCTTTCACCGGTGACGTGTCATCCCGCAGCATGTGGAGACCAGGCCCGAAGGTGACGACTTCGATCTCCACTTTCTCCCCGAGGTCCTGGTAATATTGCGCGACATTGGTCGCATTGTTGAGCGCGAGATTCATCATGCCGGCTTCGTTCGTATTCACCTGCAAGATGAGGTGATGCGGCTTCTTGTCGGCCGCCTGCAGCTTGGCTGTCGGAACCGGCATGGGCTTCTTGTCTTGCGCCGCCGACGGCGACACGGCGACGAGGAGGCCCAGTCCGCCCGCAAGAGTAGCTCCGAAAATGGCTCGAATCCTGGTTGTCATTGTATTCCGCCTTTGAGTTCGAGGACTATTCGCGACGTGATCCGGACATAGCGTTCGGCCATTTGCAGGCTGCGGCGACCCTGTCCCTGGCCGCCTTCAGCCCTTTGAGAGAAAAATGTCCGTCATAGGCGGCCCCTTGAGGTGTCGAGAGGCGGATGGCCATGCCCCCCTCGTCGGGAAGGGAGAGCAGCAGCCTTGCGACATCGCCCTTGAATGCGGCCCCGGTTCCAAACAATGGCGGCCCCGCCGCAACCTGCACGAGCTGACCGTCATTGAGGCCGTAGGACAAAACGTAATCGGCGCCGCTGCCGGAGATGGCCGGTCCCGTCACGACCATCTCCGTTCGGCCCCCGCGGCAGTAAACGGAAAGCTGCATCGGAGACCCGGAACCAACGCTGGACGATGTCGTGGCCGTGACCATCGGCGTATAGTTCACTGGTGAGGTGGTTTCGCTGATGATCCAGTCACCACCGCCCGCCAGCTCGGCCGCTCCCTGCGCCAGAGCGATCCGGCTCGCAATCTCGAAGGCGGCGACCAGCGCAATCCCTTTCATCGAGACACTCGCGGTGCAGATCCCTGGCGATCCAGCCATTCCTGGGCCGCCGCGAACCGGTCGAGCCCCGGGACCGTCGCAGCCAGATTGATCGACTTCCATTTCTCGTCGAAACCCGGCTCCTGCAGCTTCCCGATGCGGCTGAACAGGATATCGACGAAGCGGGCCACGCGATCATGGCGGTTGGTCTGAGCCGGCCAATTGAACGCGACCAGCGCGGTCGGGACCGCAATCGTCGGCACGCGTTCTCCGGGCTTGATCAGGCCGGGATATTCGCCTGCTTCGAGCACCGCCGGCAGGTAGTAATCCTCGAATTTGCTGTCGTATTTGACGGGAAGAAACTTGAAGCCGGGCTCGAAGCGCCCGCGCACGAACGCGTCCACCGGCTTGGATGTGATGAAAACGACGGCCGCCATCTCGCCCTTGCGCATCTGCTCGAGCGCGACCTGATGGGGAATGAAGGTCTGCTCCGCATTGATGCCGAGGCGACTGAAGATCAGCGGCCCCGAATAGGCGGCGGCGGTTCCACGGGTGTTGAAATTGACTTTCTTTCCCGCGAGATCCTGCAGGCTTTGAATCTCGGGCCGAACGAAAACATGCAGCTCCGACGGAAACAGATTGAGCAGGTAAGTGATCTTGCGCCGGATCTGGGGGACCTGAATCTTGTACTCTTCCAGCGCATCGGAGTTGATGATCGCCGTATCGATGCCGCGCAGATAGAGCAGCGAGTTCAGGTTTTCCGTGGCACCGCGCGTGACGATCGGCAGGACATGCAGATTCGGCCCGTCATCGACGACGCGAGCCATCTCGGCGCCCAGGCGAAGCGGCGCGCCCTCCAGCAGGCCTGCGGCGAGGCCGACCGTCCAGGCATTGGTCTTCTCCTGCTCCGTTTCGGGCGGACGCGTCCGGCGCGGTGAGGGTGTGCTCTGGGCGCTGACCTGTGATGGCTGCGCCTGCGAATGGGTCGGCACGAGGACCGGAGCGAGCGCAGCGAATGCGGTCAGCAGGAGCAGGCGCCGTATCGGGAGCAGGTTCATCCTCGTCTTCCCTTCCAAATTCTCGAATAATCCCGCAGCCGGCGTCCATCGCTCTGCGGGAGCGCCTATCGAAGCAGTGCGTCGGCGCGTTGCTTGGCCTCTTGAATCCCCCCGGCCTGCGCCTTCGCATAAAGCTCACGCGCCCTCGTCACTTCGCCGCGCGTGCCATAGGTGCCCCAGGCCGACAGGATGCCGGGGTCATATGTCTCGGCGAGCATGAAGCTCGCCCGAGCGCTGCCCGTTTCCGCCGCACGTTCGAGCACGGCCCGCGCAGATCCGATATCGCCCTGACCGAGCAACGCGCTCGCCCGCGCGATCAATCGCGTCGCTTCCGGGTTGCCTTGCACATCCGAAGTCGCTTGCACAGGCGCGACCGCCACGACGGCCGGCGCCGCCATTGGCGGTTCGGGAGCATGGTTGACTTGCGCGACAGCTGCGGGCGCTTCAGCCAAAGCGATGAGGGGTGCAGCGGCCGCGAGTTCCACGGCCATGACGGCGATCCGTTCGCGTTCCGACTGCAGGGCTTGCCGCAGTTCCGCGATCGTCCTCTCGCTCGCCTGCCTGAGTTTGCCGGATTCCTCACCGGCACTACGAGACTGAGCCGTCTGCGCTTCGCTCGCACGCTGCGCCGTCGCCAATTGTTGCGTCAGTCCGGCGCTTCGCGCGCGTTCCTCTTCGAGCGCCTGGCGCTGCTGCTCCCGCGCCGTGTTCAGGTCCTTGCGCGCTGCCGCGACCTCGGCGAGAGCTGCCGTCTTCTGTCGCTCCTGTTCAAGCGCCGATGCGCCCTTTGCGGCTTCGGCTTGCTTGAACCGCTCCGTTTCGTCGCCGGCTTTGCGTAGCTGTGCCGTCTGCGTCTCGATCGCACGCTGCGCCGTTGCCAGCTGGCTCGCCAATCCGGCGCTTCGCGCCCGTTCCTCTTCAAGCGATTGGCGCTGCTGCTCCCTGGTCGCGTTCAGGTCCTTGCGCGCGGTTGCGACGTCGGCGAGCGCCGCCGTCTTCTGTCGCTCCTGTTCGAGCGCCACCGCGCCCTTTGCGGCTTCGGCCTGCTTGAATCGCTCCGCCTCTTCATTGGCTTTGCGCAGCTGTGCCGTCTTCAATTCGATGTCTCGCCGTGCGGCCGCCAGCTCGCTCGCCAGACCGGCTCCACGGCCGCGCTCCTCGGCGCTCGCCTGCTGCTGTTGCCCCGTCAGTGCAGCCAGGCCCTGTCGCGCGGCAGCCGCCTCTTGCATCAGAGCCGCCGCTTTCTCGCGTTCCTGCGCCAGAGACCGTTCACTGTCTGCTGCCGCGGTCCGCATGCGCGCGTCCAGCATGTCGATGGTGCGTCGGGCTTCGGTCAGTTCCTGCTCCATTCCGACGCGCTCTGCGTTCCAGAGTTGTTGCGCGTCCGGCTGCGGCAGCTTCGCGATCTCCGGCACCTGTTCGGTGGATCTTCCCTGCGCTGGCGTGTCCGCATGATCGGCGCCGGCTCGCAGGCTCGACGCGATGGCGATATCGGAGCTGCGACTCGGCAACTGGATAGCGCTCGTACTGCGTTGTGCGCTGCCCTTCGCGGAGCCGGATCTTTCGATGTCTCCCGGGGCAAGAAGCACCGCCACGACCATTGCTGCAGCGGCACCGCCGAGAAAGGCGACGCCATGACCCCACCCCGCCGCCGGCTGCCCGGCCTTACGGGAGTGTTTGCTTGAGAAGCCGCGGCTAGCGCCCGCCGCCTGTCGGGCGCTGTTACCCGCCGAAGCCTCGGCCTGATGGCGCGCTATCCGCCTGTTGTCCTCGACCCAGTCGCGAGCCCAGTGCACGTCACCGCCAGCCAAGCCTGCAGTGCCCTCGACGACGACTGCTTTCTCAACGTTTCGTGCACTGTCGATCGTATTGCGCATTTAACGGGTGCCTATTCGGTCGGCGGCCCCGGGGACTGCCCGGCGACACGCTGGGCCGGGTGCAAGCTGGTGCTCCAGGAGTCGGGGAACGGCATCTACATCCGGCCAGTCGACGAGCGTTCGAATCCGCCTCCTGCCGATAAACCTGAGCGCAGATCGGCCAAGTCTAGAAGTCGCGCATCGGGGCAGGCGTTGAACTGACGAGGTACCCCATTTGTACGGTTGCGACGATCGGCCCGAATCCGCCGATCGTTCAACCTCGCGCCATGAGCGGACTCCGGCTCATCACCCGAAAGCCGGCCGCAGGAACGCAGCCGCCTCAGGAGGCAAATTCGGCGCACCCTCCGGGGGCGAAATCCACATCATCTTGCAATGCTGGCTCGTGACGTGGAGGCGGGGCGCGACCTCCTGCTCAAATCCGATGCCAGGCCGCTCCTCATCTCGGCGTTCAGAGCCCGCCAGTCGCAAGGCATTCTTCACCGGCCGCGTCTCCCCGAAAGAAGTTTGGCGCAGAGCGCACGCAACCGTCGCGCTCTACGCCAGCCTTGTCGAAAACCCGTCGGGTCTAGGCAAAGAAGCGGGCGGGCCGGAAGCTCTCGAGTTCGGGCCGCTCTGTGGCGTTGATGATTTCGTCTGCGGCCATGGCGCCGAGCGCGGGGGAGAGCGTCGCACCGCTATGCGTCACCATGACGTAATAGTTCTCCACGCCCGGGACGGGTCCGATGGCTGACAGGCCGTCCTTCGGAATCGGCCTCACAGTAACGCGCGCAGCTTCCGGCTTCACGGGTGCGATACCCGGCAGGATGCGGGTGAGACGATCGACGAGATCCGCAGCCTGTTCCATTCCAGGGTTGACCCCGATCTCCGGCGTGACGGTCGCATCGGCAGCGCCCCAGTGCAGCATCAGACGACCGGCTCCATCCGGGCGAAAATCGCAGACCGGTGATGCGACGACACGTTGGATGCTCGCTGGTACGGGCGGGGTGAAAACGAGAAAGCCAACGGTCGGTGCCAGCGGTATGTTCGGGAAGTCCGAGCCGATGGTGTCGTTCGACCAACGGCCGGTGCAGTTCACAACGAGATCGGCATAAAAGCTTTCGCCACCTTCGCTGCGCACGCCCTTGACCTTGCCGCTCTCGACGATCAGGCCGGAAATCCTCGTCTGGGTGCGCAGGGTTGCGCCGTGCCGCCGGGCAGCGCTCATCATCGCGTGGGCATAGACCACGGGATCGAGCCAGCCGTCATTCGGGCACCAGGCGATCGGCGCATCGCCGATCGCCTCGGGCGCGATGTCCGGCTCCAGTTCGAGCAACTGCTTGCGATCGATCCACTCGACCGCATAATCCCAGCTCTGCAAACGCTCGACCTTGGCTTTAAGGGCAGCCTGCTCCGGTTCAGCTCTCCATTCGACACGGCCACCGCCATGCCACCAGGGCGTCGCGCCGAATTCGTCTTTCAGGGCGGCGTGCGCCTTCATGCCGGCGACGTTGAGGTCGTGATAGGCGCGCGGCGACTTGTTGCTGGAGTTCGTCCACGCGAAGGAAATGCCCGACGTGCCCCCGCCGACGCGGGTCGCTTCGAGCACGGTGACCTTGGCGCCGGCGCGCGCGAGCCGATAGGCGACCGACGTCCCGAGGACGCCGGCACCGACTACAATGATCTCAGTCATGATCCCTATCCGTTCAAGAATGCCGCGGTCGGCCCTCAGGCCGCGCGCCTGCTGGTCCAGCCATCGCGGACAAGCGATTTCAGATCGCCCAGCGACATGTCTTCCAGGCCGATATCGCCGAGCAGATCGTTCTCCGCCGCGAAATCCCTGCCGTAGAGCGCCGAGAAGATGTCGACGCCGGCTTGATGCAGCGTCGCGGGGCGGCCAGCCATCTTGCCGAGAAGGACTGTCGGGTGCAGGCCGAAGGGTGCATCTTCCAGGACATAGCGCGTATCGATGTTGCTGGGTCCGTTGCCGCCATTGCCGCGCGCGGCGAGCTGACGGGCCATCTCGCCCACGGGACCGGGCTCGACATGGAAGGAGAGGTTATAGTGCTCGCGAATGGTGCGCACCTTGTAGCCTGCGGCCTCCGCAATCGCGAGGCGCTCGGCGTCGAGGGCTTCGAGGAGGCGGCCGACGGAATCGGTGTTGTTTTCGTTCTGGCCCCAGGTCTCGCCATGCTCCATGCGCGTGAAGTTGCACAACGCGATGCCGAGATGGTTCTGAGGATTGAGATTCGACAGCGAGATCGCAAGCGCGTCGTCGCGTTGGACGAAACGATCTCCGAACAGCTCCTGGCAGGTTTTCATGCCGCGCTCGGAAGCCGAGACGGGGATTGTGGCGATGTCGACCTTGGAGCGGATCGTCGAAACGTTGACGCTGGCATCGCCGGTTCTGCGGCCGGCGGTCACGGTCGTTCCCCAGACGACGACGGGCACATCCAGGCCGCGCTCGGCGATCCTGCGCGCGATGTAGAGGCCACTGAACGACGTATGGGAGCTGATGATGACGACCTGCCCGGAGACGAGATGGGCAGCCGCGGCGTCCATGGCCTTGCGGTGGCCGTTCGCCGGCAGGGCGAAAAGCACGGCGCCGGCACCGGCTACAGCTTCGGCGGCGCTCGCGGCCATGGCAACCTTGAAGCTGCCGGACAGGCTGCCCGTCGCGGTCAGCGCTTCGCCCTTGGCGATGCTCTGGCCGCTCTTGCCGGACGGCGACCACAGAACCGGCTCGTGGCCGAGAGAAGAGAGAAGAGCGGCATTGCCATAGGCAATCGAGCCCGCACCGAGCACTGCGACACGCATCGTCCTGATCCTTGGGAGTTGTTGGTGGTTTCGGAGCAGGCCGGGCATCAATGTCCGGCCTGCCTGCTGGACGCCGCTGGCGTCAATACTTGTAGCCGGCCTTTTCCATATATTGCTTGGCCAGGTTGAAATCGTAGGAGATCGGCTTCAGCGCATCATGATCGTAGTATTCGGAGGTGAAGGGCATTGGCACCGTGCCCGGTTTGCCGAACCCCGAGACCACGTTTTTGATGATCTGCTCGCGCGGGATCATGTGGCTCATCGCCTTGCGGACATACACGGCGGCCTCGGCAGCGCGGCTGGGATCCTGCTTGCCGAGCGGCGTCTCCACACCGGTTCCGAAGACCGGATGGTCCATGTTGAGGCAGGTCTGCATCCACTTGAACGAGTCGAAGCGATTGACCTTGCCCCAGGACGCATCGACCGTGTCGAGCAGGCCGCCGACGTCATACATCGGGTCGTGAGCATCGATGGCGCCGGATTTGATGGCGCTGAGCAGGGCATCCGCGCCCTGGATGTTGACGACATAGAAGGTCTTGACGTTGCCTTCGGTCTTTTTCCAGTAGTTCTCGTTCCTGCTGTATTTGTAGGCCTTGCGGGAAGGATCGAAACCCTGCGGGATCCACGGCCCGGTGCCGACGGCGCCTTTGGCTTCGAAGACCTTGCCGTCTGAGGTCTTAACCGGGAAGGTGCCCAGCCAGGTGCTGATTACATGGCCACGCAGCTCCTCCGGCTTCAGGCCCTTGTAGGCATGCTTCGGCATGATCGCGATGACCGGCATCAGGAAGTCGAGGAACATCGCGTTCGGCTGCGGCAGCGTGACCGTGATCTCGTGGGTGCCGGTGATCTTGTATGCGTCCGACGAGCCCATCACCGTGCTGAGCGGCGCCTGGAACAGGCTCGCATAGGCCTTATCGATGATGGTATCCCAGGTGAACTTCACGTCTTCGGCCGTGAACTCCTCGCCGGAATGCCACTTCACGCCCTTGCGCAGGCTCAGCACCCAGGTCTTGCCGTCTTCCGAGCCCTTGACCGATTCCGCCAGTGCCGGAACCAGCTTCTTGTTGGCCCAGCTGTCGTATTCCATCAGCGCGTTGTAGGCGGGGCCGAAGATGTTGGCCTCGTTGTAGCCGCTGCCATACATCGGGATGAGCTGGCTCGGCGGCTGCCAGGAGGCGAAAGTGGCGGTGACGTCGCCGGTGGCGCCCTCGATCGTCCAGTCCTCGGGGCGCGGATAGAAGACCGGGTTGTAGGTCGTCGATTCCAGGCCCTTCAGCTTGGGGTTGGTGATGATCACCTCCTCCGGATAGAAGACCATATGAAGCGGCTCGATCTCGTACCAGCGCTTCACGAACGCATTCATCGCCGCCTTGCGGTCTTCCGCCGTCACGGCGCGAGAATATCTCTCAATCGTCTCGTCGATCTGCTTGTCCGCGACGCGGTAATAATTCTGTCCGTTGGGCGGAATGTTCTTGCTGTGAAACAGCGTTTCCGGGCTCGGGGACAGACCGCTATAGTAGATTCGCTCGGAATACATGTCGAAGCCGCCTTCGACATGGGTCTTGCCGCTGTCGTTTGCGCGCCTGGCGATCACGACGGAGGGAGGCTGGTAGCTGGCGTTGACGTCGATGCCGAGCCGCGCAAACTGCTTGCCGATCAGGTCGGTCCAGATCATGCGCGACTGCAGGTTGTTGAAGATCATCAGATAGAGCTTGAAGAAGGGCGGCTTGGCCAAGGCAGGCTCCGGAAGCCCGCCGGCCGCGAGCGCCGCCGCTCCGGCCCCGGTCCATTTGAGAACATCACGTCGCGTCGATTTCTCAGTCATCGCTTTCCCCTTCTTTTGTGTGATTGGAAACCGGAGCCCCGGTGTCTTCAGGCCTGGAAGCGCGCCGGGCGGAACTGTTCGAGTTCGGCTCTCTGGCGCCCATGCAGCACCTCGTCCGCCACGGCCTGGGCGAGGAAGGGCGAAAGCGTGACGCCGCTATGGGTCACGACCACGTAATAGCCATCGACACCGCGTGCCGGCCCGACGGTCGAGAGCCCGTCCGCCGGAATGGGCCGCACCGTCGTCCGCACCGCCTCTGCCTTGACGCCTTTCAGGCCCGGCAGGATTTCAGCGGCGCTTTCCATGGCGATCCGGGCCTCCTCGCAGTCCGGCGTGCGGCTTTCGAGCGCCGCGAAGCGGTCGTCGAGCGAGTCCTTGCGCACCATCAGGCGGCCGGCGCCGTCCGGACGAACATCGACATCGGGGGCATGGAACGGCCGGCGCAGCTCGACGCCGACCGGTGGGGTGAAGACCAGGAAGCCGACGGTCGGCGCCAGCGGAATGTTCGGCACGGTCTGGTTGACCGTCTCGTTCGACCAGCGCCCGGTGCAGTTGATGACCAGATCCGCTTCATGGAGCGCGCCGCTATCGTCGCGCGCGCCGATCACGCGACCGTTGCGCGTCTCCAGGCCGGTAATCCTGACCCCTGTCCTGATGGCGGCACCGTAGCGCTGGCGTGCGGCTCGCAGCATCGTGCCGGCATAGAGAACCGGGTCGACCCAGCCCTCCTCCGGGCAGAAGACGATCTGCGCGGCATCAGGGACAGCGTCCAGCGCAATCTCGGGCTCCAGCTCGCCGAGCCGCTTCTTGTCGATAATCTGGACGTCGTAGCCCCATTCGCGCAACCGCGCGACCTTTTCGGCTTGCGCCGCGACGTCTGCCGGATCGACGCGCCATTCGAGGCTGCCGCTCTGATGGAACCACGGCGTCGCACCGAATTCCTCCTTCAGCGCGGCATGGGCGCGCATGCCGGCGACGTTGAGGTCGTGATAGGGACGCGGCGTCTTATTGTTGGAATTCGTCCAGGCGAAGCTGACGCCGGAGGTACCGCCGCCGATGCGGTCAGCCTCCAGCACCGTGACCTTCGCGCCGCCTTGCGCGATGCGATAGGCAACCGAGCTGCCGACGATTCCGGCTCCGACGACGATGACGTTCATCATGGCATGGTCCTGTGGTGGTCCGCGTTCAGCGCGGATTGTGGCAAGCAAAGGCGTGGGTGCCGTCCGGCGCGGACAGCGGCGGAACCTGCTGGGAGCAGACCGGCAAGGCAGCCGGGCAGCGGGTATGGAAGACGCAGCCGGGCGGGCGTTTCACGACACTGGGGATCTCGCCGCTGATCGCGTCGCGCGGCTTCTGCCGTGCCGGATCCGGCACCGGGATCGCCGAGATGAGGGCAGCGGTATAGTGATGGCGCGGACGCGCGAAGATCTCGTCGACGTCTCCGACCTCGACCAGATTGCCGAGATACATCACGGCAATGCGGTTGCTCAGGAAGCGTACCGAGCTCAGATCGTGAGAGATGTAGAGATAGGAGAGCTTCAGCTCCTCCTGCAGTTCGGCCAGAAGGTTGAGGATCTGGGCACGCACCGAGACATCGAGCGAGGAAACCGGTTCGTCGCAGATCAATAGACGCGGCTCGACCGCCAGTGCGCGGGCGATGCCGATGCGCTGGCGCTGGCCGCCGGAAAATTCGTGCGGATAGCGGTCGGCATGCTCAGCCGGAAGGCCGACGCGCTCCAGCAGGGCGTCGACCGCGCTCTCCCATTGCGACTGCGGCAGAAGGCTATGGACCCGCAGCGGCTCGGAGAGAATCTGCCGGACGCTCCAGCGCGGATTGAGCGAGAGATAGGGATCCTGGAAAACATATTGCATCTGCCGGCGTAGCGCGAGGACATCAGGCCGGCGATCCCGGCCGAACGTCTCGCATACATCGGTGTCGCCGAGACGGATCGACCCGGATGTCGGCGCGACGAGGTGCAGGATGGAGCGTGCGGCCGTCGTCTTGCCGCAACCGCTCTCACCGACGATGCTCAGCGTCTCGCCGATGCCGAGGTCGAAGCTGATGTCGTTGACAGCACGAATCTCGCCCGTGACCTTCTGGCGGAAGAGCCCTCGCCGATGCAGCGGGTAGCTTTTCACCAGCCCGTCGACGCTGAGAAGCGGCTTTTGCGCGACCCGCTGACGCGCTTCGGCCATCGGTTCGATCAAGGTCTCAACCATGGCCGGGCACCCCCGTGCTGCCGCGCTTCAGGCAGTGGACGACGCGGCCGGACTCGATCGCCGCGGCCTGTGGCACGAGACGGGAGCATTCCGGCATCGCTTCCGGGCAGCGACCGGCGAAACGGCAGCCGCCGCTGAGCGTTTGCCCCGGAGTCGCAGCAAGGCCGACTGTCGGTAGCCTTTCGCGGCGCCCCGCGGCGTCGATGGCGTAGCGCTTGTCGATCCGCGGCGTCGAGGCGAGCAAGGCCTGCGTATAGGGGTGGGACGGGCGGGCGAAAACGGCGTGCTTGTCGCCGGTCTCGCAGACCTGCCCCGCATACATCACGGTGATGCGATCGGCGATGCGCGCGACCACGCCCATGTCGTGCGTGACGAAGATCATCGACATGCCCAGGCGCTGCTTCAGCTCCTCGAGCAGATCGAGGATCTGCGCCTGGATGGTGACGTCGAGGGCGGTCGTCGGCTCGTCGGCCAACACCAGAGCCGGATTGCACAGCAGCGCACGTGCGATGCAGACCCGCTGCTTCATGCCTCCGCTCATCTCGTGCGGATATTGCGACAGGCGTGGGCCCGGATCGGTGATTCCGACGAGGCGGAACAGCTCCTCCACCCGTTGGAGTGCAACAGCACGCGGCAGCTTTTCGTGGACCTTCAAGATCTCCGCGAGTTGGGCGCCGACCGTCAACAGCGGGTTGAGCGAATAGCCGGGGTTCTGGAAGATCATGGCCAGGCGCCGGCCACGCAGCTTCTGCATCTCTCGCTGCGACTTGGCCGCCAGATCCTCGCCTTCGAAGACGATGCGCCCGCCCGCGATCCGCCCCGGAGGCGGAAGCAGGTTGAGAATCGCCAGGCTGGAGAGCGTCTTGCCGCTGCCGGACTCGCCGACGATGCCCATCGTTTCGCCGGCACGAACCTGGTAGCTGACGTCGTCGACGATCCGTACCGGCGCGCTCCAGGGCGGGAACTGGATACGCAGGTTCTCGACGGAGACCAGCACCGGTGCCGGTGTTTTTGCAGCTTCGGACCGTCCCGGCGAAGCAGCTTCAGCCTGTCTTTCGGCAGCGAGGCTCGTCATCAGCTTTTCGCCCGCGGGTTGAAGGCGTCGGTCAGGCCGTCAGCCAGGAGATTGAATCCGAGAACGGTGAGGAAGATCGCCGCACCGGGGCTGAGCGAGGCCCAGGGCGCGACCTTCAAAGCCTCGTAGTTGAAGTAGAGAAGCTGGCCCCAGCTCACGGCGGCCGGATCCCCGAAGCCGAGGAAGCCGATCATCGCCTCCGACAGCACGGCGCCGCCGATGCCAAGCGCAATGATGACGACAAGCGAAGGCAAGGCATTGGGCAGGATGTGGCGGAACAGGATGTCACCGGAGGTCGCGCCGATGCATCGCGCCGCCTCGACGAACTCCTGGTTCTTGAGCCGCAGGAATTCCGCGCGGGTCATTCGTGCGATCGGCGCCCAGGAAAAGACGCCGATCAACAGGATGATCACGCTCAGGTTGAGATAGGGCACGCTCTCGAGCGGCGTGTTGACGACCGCGACCCCGAGCAGCCGCACCACCGCAAGAATGACCACGAAGACCGGGATGACCAGGAAGAAGTCGGTGAAGCGCATCAGCACTTCATCCGTCGTGCCCCCACGATAGCCGGCGAATCCACCAACCAGCACGCCGATCAATGAGGCGATCGACATGGCGCCGAGGCCGACCGCGAGAGCTGTCGGGGCGCCGTAGATCAGGCGGCTCAGCACATCGTAGCCCATGCGATCGGTCCCGAGCAGATGCGTCCAGCTGGGCGGTGCCTTGGCGCCGGGATCGATCATCGGGCTCTGGTCCTGCGGATCGAAGGGTGCGAGGAACGGGCCGACGACGGCGGTTGCGATGACAAGCATCACGAGAACCAGCCCCAGCATGCCGGTGCGACTTCTGCTGAAGCGCTGCCAACCCTGTCGCCAGATGCCCTTGGCCGGCTTGGCGACGCGCTTCGCGACAGGCGGCTGACTCGTGATCGTCTGGTCGGTCACGCAGCTCACTCCAGGCTGATGCGGGGATCGATGAGGACGTAGATGACGTCCGTCAGCAGCGTCGTGCAGATCAGCATGAAGGCGATGACCGCGCTCGCGCCCATGATCACGGGGTAGTCGAGCTGGTGGATCGCCGAGATGTAGAGGTAGCCGAGCCCGGGCCAGGTGAAGACGGATTCGGTTACCGGCGCCGTGCCGAGCATCAGGCCGATCAGCAGACCGAGATAGGTCAGCATCGGGATGAAGGCCGCACGCAGCGCATGAACGAAGATGACGCGTCGTTCGGGAATGCCGCTGGCGCGCATTGCCGCGATGAAGTCGCTTTTCAACACGTCCACCATGTTGGAACGCATCAGCAGCGTCAGCGTCGCGGTGTTGAAGAATGTCAGCATCGCAACTGGCAGCACCATGTGCCAGAGCGCATCGAACACCGGGCTGCCCCACAACGGGTTTCGCGTCGAATAGGCGCCGTAGCTAGGCAGCCAGTCGAGCGTGTACGAGAAGACGAAGATCAGCAGGATGCCGAGGAAAAAGGCCGGCAGTGATTGGCCGAGCAGCGCGGTGCCCATCACCGCGAAATCCGAGCGCGAATGCTGGCGGCGCGCGGCCGTGATTCCGAAGAGAATTGCGACAGCGAGAGCGATCAGGATCGCGGGCAGCTGGATCTTGAGCGTTTCCCAGCCCCAGGTCAGGATCAGCGATCCGACGGGCTGGTTGTAGACGATGCTGGTGCCGAAATCGAGGTGCGCCAGTCGCCCGAGCCAGAGCAGGTAGCGGGTGAGCGGGGGATGGTCGAGCCCGTAATAGGCCTTCATCCGCTCGATCACCTCGCCAGTCATGCCCGGCGTCTCGGCCATCATCAGCTCGATCGGATTACCGATTGCATTGACCAGGAAGAAGATCGCCGCGCTGACTCCGAGCATCAGCAAGATCGCAAAGATCAGCCTTCTCGCTAGAAAGACGGCGATTCGCATCCGGAACAACACCCTCAGTTTATTTTGGACATAGATCTCCTGTGTTCCAGACATGCTGTTCGGCACGCCCAGAACCGGGTCGGTTTGTTTGATCTATGTCAATGAAGGTCAGCGTATGGACGCAAAATCAGGGCGTCAAAGAATATGATTTTGCCAGTTCATTCCCTGAGGTTATGATCTCGACCGACCTGGCGGCCGTGCGCCTCATGGATCGACGCGATAGCCGAGCCGCTCGAATTCGTCCTCGATGTCCCGCATCAGCGCCTCCGCCAGCGAGGAACTGATCAGGCTGTTGGGGCGCACATGCCAGACGGGCGAAAATATCTCCGGAGCGAAAGGCCTCACGACGAGGCCTCGGCCGATGAATTGCTGCGCATTGACCTCGTCGACGAGGGCAATCCCGGCTCCGCTAGCCACCATCGCGCAAGCGACGTTGGCCATCGGCGCATCGATGAACATGCGCGGCAGGATGCCTGCTTGCTCGAACACCTTCTCGATGGCTGCGCGGCGGTCGGCCGATCCGATCGATACGAAACTCTCGCCGTCGAGGTCCTCCGGCCGGATTCTCTGCCGGGTCGCCAGATGGTGGCCGTCGGGGAAGACACAGGCATTGGGAATGCGCGCGATCATGCGGCAGATCACGTTCGGATGCGGGGTGGAATGCTCGGTGATACCGAGATCGATCTGCCCGGCGATGGCCCATTCGATAATGCGATCGGAGCTGCGCGAATGCAGCTTGACCGCCGTCTTTTCGTGCTTCCGGCAGAAGCGCGTCAGCAAGGGCGGCACGATCGTCCCGGCCAGCATCGGCATGACGCCGAGATTGAGACGGCCGAATTGGAGCTCGCGGATGTCCTTCGTCATCCGCTCGAGACGCTCGACGCTTTCCCAGGTCCGCTGAACCTCGGCGAAATACAATTCGCCATCCCGCGTCGGCTTGAGCCGTCCTTTCGTGCGCTGGAAAAGGATGATGCCGGTGCCGCGTTCGAGTTGGTACAGCATCTTGCTGGCGGCGGGCTGCGAAACGGACATCATCTCGGCTGCCTGGGTCAGCGTGCCGAAGCGCATGATGTGGCGGAAGAGTTCGACGTGCCTGAGATTTATCGCCATCCGTCCCCTCGCAGGAATGCGTCCGCCGCGTATTTGTGATCAGGATTAGGCGGTTCGGCGCAGTGAATATTCGCGACCGTCCCGCAATGCGATGACCTAGACCGGAGCATTGGAGAAAGGCGGCGGAGGCTTGAGTCCGGCGCTGAAGGCCTCGACGAGCCTGCTGGTGGGCCGGCCGCGCTGGCGGAAAAGGAAGATCGGGACGCGTATAGCAGGCCGGAAGCTGCGAAATACAAGGCCGCGATTGTCGCGTTCTCGGGCGGCCTCGCTGTCGACGATGCCGACTCCGCATCCGGCGGCGACAAGTGCACAGACCGTAAGGCCGAGACTCGCATCGATGATGGTCCGCGGGTGCTGGCCCGCCGTTTCGAGGGCCTGGGTCAGTTTGCGGCGGAATTCGTCGTCCGGACCGAGGGCGACGATCGTCTCGCCATCGAGGTCGTGGGCCTCGATATCAGGCTTGCGCGCGAGCGGATGTCCCTCGGGCAGCGCGATGATGCCTTCGAGATCGAAGAGCTTGCGCCGGGAGAGGTTGTATTCCTCGCTTCGGAGCTGGGCGATGCCGAGATCGATCTCGCCGCTTCCGACCAGGCGCGCGGCATCGACCGAATTGCTCGAATGCAGCGTGATCGCCACGTCCGGATGCGCTGCCGAGAAACGGGCGACCATCGCCGGAAGCCAGCCGATGCCGAGCGCAGGGATCGTGCTGACGACGATACGGCCCTGCTTGCGATCTCCAAGGCTGGCGGCGAAGCGCGACAGGTTCTGCATGCCGAAATAGGTTCGCTCGACCTCGGTATAGAGCAGGCGAGCCTCCTCCGTAGCCGCGATGCCCTTGGTGGTGCGGGCGAAGAGGCGCAGGCCGAGTTCGGCCTCCAGCAGCTTGAGAGCCTTGCTGACCGCCGGCTGGGAGATGTGGAGGATGTTGGCCGCCTCGGTGATCGAGCCGGAATCCATGATTGCCTTGAAGACTTCGACCTGACGGTAGTGCATGGGATAGCATAACCTCAATTCATATAGATCGTAAATTTATGAATTTGAGATAGATCAAAAGCTGTGATCTGCTGGCTTTCGTCGCCGCCATCCGCATCTCGACAGGATGAGCAGGAAAGCGACCAAGAAACCAAAGACTGACTTCGCATCGTGAAAGCGGTGGACGCCTAGCCGTTCGCCCACACTCGCGCGACCGCCGAAATTGCCAGCTTGGGGAACAGCAGAACATGCGCAGCCTTCGTCATTCCTCCACCGTGGCGGCACTCGTTGCCGGTCTGTCTCTGGCCGCCGTGCAAGCCTTCGCCCAACCCGCGGGCGTCTTGCGCGTGGCGGTGGGTGCCGATCCCGCGACCTTCGATCCCGCCTTCAACGATCTTCCCGTGGGCAACGCGGTCGATCTGGCCGTGCTCGAAGGGCTCTATCGCCTCGACCCGCAGAACAACGTCCAGAAGAGCCTGGCCACGGACTCGTCCTTCTCGCCCGACGGCAAGGTGTTCACCGTCAAGATCAAACCCGGCAGGACCTTCAGCAACGGCGATCCGCTGAATGCCGAGGCCGTCGCGGCCAGCTTCAACCGCATGCTGGACGAGAAGACGGGCTCGATCTATCGCGGCCTTTACGCTTCGCTCGGCACGATCAAGGCCGTCGGGGAAGACACCGTCGAGTTTCATCTCGCCGAACCCAACGGCCATATCCTGATGCTGCTCGCCAACACGGCAGCGAGCATCGTCAACGTCAAGGCGCTCAAGGAGATGGGGGCCGAGTACGGCCGCAAGCCGGTCGGCTCCGGTCCGTACATGGTGGAGCGCTTCGTCGGCGGCGAAGGTTTCAGGCTCGTGCCGAACCCGAAATATGCGGGCGACTATCCCGCGACGCTCAAAGCGATCGACTTCAGCGTCGTGCCCGAAGACGGCTCGCGCATGGCTTTGATGGAAACCGGCGCGGCCGACATCGTCGAGCGTGTGCCGCCGGAGTCGATCGACGCGATCAACGCTCTGAAGAGCGCGAAGGTCGTGACGCCGCCGAGCATGTTCTCCGTCAACATGGAGATGGTCCTGCGCGGTCCGCTCGCCGATGCGAAGGTCCGGAAGGCTCTGAACCTCGCGATTGATCGCGACGGCATCGCCAAGGGCGTTCTGGGCGGGCTGGGCACGCCATCGGTCGGCATGGTCGGCCCGGGCACGCAGGATGAATTGCGCAAGACCTTCCCCTTGCTCCAGTTCGATCCCGAAGGCGCAAAGAAGCTGCTGGCGGAGGCCGGCTACAAGCCGGGCCAGCTCGCGCTCAGCTTCACCTGTCCGACCGGGCGCTACATCAAGGACGTCCAGGTCTGCCAGGCGCTGGCGGGGTCCTTAGAGAATGTCGGCATCAAGGCGACGCCGCTTGTCGTTGATCGCGGCACCTGGACCAAGGTCGTCGGCATGGAGCCCGCGCAGCGCACGGACAACATGGGCATGGTCGGGCGCGCCACGGCGGGGATGGACTACACGCTCTATCGGCTCTTCTTCACCGGCGTCGGCGCCAACCGCACGGGCTATTCCAATCCGCGCGTGGACGGGCTTCTGAAGGAAGGCCGCGCTGCGACCGACCCGGCCAAACAGAAGGAGATTTACGGGGAGATCCAGGAGATCGTGTGGAAGGATCAGCCCTTCCTCTTCCTCTGGTACCAAACCCAGGCGATCGGCGTGGCGAACCGCGTGCAGGGCTTCGCCGTCCAGCCCAACGAAACGCTGGTCTTCGACAAGGTCACCCTCAAGTAGCGCCGGAAGCGGAGGCGGAACGATGTTCGTTCTCAGACGCCTGGGCGGAGCGCTGCCGACGCTGTTTGCGGTCTCGCTGCTCGTCTTTTTCTTCGTCGACCTCATTCCGGGCGACCCGGCGCAGATCCTTGCCGGGCCGACCGCGTCGAACGAAGAGATCGAGAGCATTCGCAAGTTCCTCGGTCTCAACGAACCGCTGCTCACGCGCTACGGGCATTTCATCCGGGGCATCTGGGATCCGGCTGCCGCGACCTCCTTCCGCACCCATCGGCCGGTCGTCGTCGAGCTGGCGGAGCGTTTGCCCAACACGCTGATCGTCTCGATCGGCGGCCTCGCGATCGGTGTCCTCGTCGGCACGCTCGCCGGCATCGTCAGCGCCATGCGCCCGGGCGGGGCGGCGGATGCGGCGATCACCGTGCTGACGCTCGCCGGCATCTCGATGCCGATCTACTGGCTCGGGCTGCTCTGCATCTGGCTGTTCGCGGTCAATCTCGGCTGGCTGCCGGCAGCCGGCGCCTCGACGCCCGCGCATTTCGTCCTGCCGATCCTCGTGATCGCCACACGCCCCGCTGCCATGTTCAGTCGCCTTGTCGCGGCGAGCCTGACCGAGGCGATGGGCAAGGACTATCTCGATACGGCCCGCGCCAAGGGGCTGAGCGAGACCCGTGTCGTGCTCGCCCACGCGCTGCGCAATTCGCTGATCGCGGCGGTCAGCGTCGCCGGCGTGCAGTTCGGCGGCATGCTCGGCGGCTCGGTCGTGACCGAAACCGTCTTCGGCATCCCCGGCGTCGGGCGGCTGCTCGTCGATGCGGTGTCGCGCGCGGACTATCCGGTCATCCAGTACGCGATCCTGATGTTCGCGGTCTTCTTCGTCCTCATCAACCTCGTCACCGACCTGCTGACGCAATGGCTCGACCCGCGCACGCGTGAGCAAGAGAGGCCGGCATGAGCGTGGTCCAGGACATGGCGCCTGCCGCCCTCCACCGTCCCCCGGCCCCTGCGGCGCTCGCGCCACGCCCGCATTGGACGTTGTTGCGGCGCATCCTCGCCCAGCCCAAGGGCGCGATCGGCCTGACATTGGTCGTGCTTTACCTGCTGCTCGCGATCTTCGGGCCCATGCTGGCTCCGCAGGATGCTTTCCGGCAGAACTTCGCACAGACGCTTCGCCCGCCTTCTGCAGCGCATTGGTTCGGCACGGACCAGCTCGGGCGGGACGTCTTCAGCCGTGTGCTGATCGGAGCGCGCGCGACGCTCGGTATCGGCGTCGGCGGCGTTACCGTCGCGTTCCTCATCGGCGTGCCGCTCGGCATCCTCGCGGCCTGGCGGCGGGGCTGGATCGAGGCGCTGCTGATGCGCGTCATCGACATCATGCTGAGCTTTCCCGACATCGTCTTCGCGCTGGCGGTCGTGGCGATACTCGGCGCCAACACGCAGAACGTGATCATCGCGGTTGGCGTGGTCTCGATCCCCGTCTTCGCACGTACGGCCCGCGCCGTGACGCTCAGCATCCTGGCCGAGCCCTATATCGAGGGCTCCGCGGCCCTTGGTGCGAGTCCGATGCGCATCATTCTGCGCCATGTGCTGCCGAACATCGCCGGCACGCTGTTGACGCTCTCGACACTGCTCTTCGCGTCGACTTTGCTCTCGGCCTCGGGCCTCGGATTCCTCGGGCTCGGCACGCAGCCGCCCTTCCCGGAATGGGGCACGATGCTCGGCGAAAGCCGTTCCTACATTCGCAGCCACCCCTATCTGGCGACTTTTCCGGGGCTGTTCCTGGCCGTCTCGGCGCTCGCCTTCAATTTGCTCGGCGAGGCGCTGCGCGTGATCTACGATCCGACCAGCCGGCGCAGCGGCCGCCGGGCGCCCCTGTTCGCGTTCCTGCGCCGCCGGCCTGCTGCGGTGCCCAGCGTCATCGGCGATAAACCTACAGCGGATGAGAGCGCTGTTTCCGTCAAGGCCCTGCGCATGGCGTTCCGGACCGGCGACGGGTTGCTCGACGTCGTTCGCGGCGTCGACCTGGCGATCCAATCCGGCCGGACGCTCGCGCTAGTCGGCGAATCCGGCTCCGGCAAATCGACTTTGCTGCGTGCGATCGGCACCCTCGCCAATCCGCAGGAGATCGCGATCACCCAAGGCAGCATCAGCCTCGGTGGCGAGCCGACGCTCGGACTTTCCGCCAAGGCGTTGCGCGAATTGCGACGACTCAAGATCGGTGTCGTCTTCCAGGACGCGGCGAGCGCGCTGAACCCGGTGCTGACCATCGGGGACCAACTCGCCGAAGCGGTGCGCACGGGGACGCGTCTCGATGAGCAAGCCGTCAGGCAGCGCTGCATCGCGCTGTTGAAGGACGTCAAGATCGCCGATCCCGAGCGGCGTCTCGACATGTACCCGCATCAGTTCTCGGGCGGCATGAAGCAACGCATCGTTATCGCGATCGCGCTTGCCCAGGACCCGCAGGTTCTGCTCGCCGACGAGCCCACCAGTGCGCTGGACGTCACGATCCAGCAGCAGATCCTCGTCCTGCTGCGCGAGATCCAGGCGCAACGCGGGATGGCCGTGCTGCTGGTGACGCATGATCTTGGCCTCGTCGCTCGCTTCGCCGACGACGTGGCCGTGATGTATGCCGGCCGCATCGTCGAGAGCGGCGAAGTCGCAACCGTGCTGGAGCGGCCGCTGCACCCTTACACAGTGGCGCTGCGCACCTCTGCTCCGGGCAGCGGCGAGAACCGTGGCCAACCCCTGCGCAGCATTCCCGGCGAGCCGCCGCTGGTCGGTCGCTTTCCCGACGGCTGCACCTTCCGTCCGCGCTGCCCGCGCACGCAGGGACGGCCCGCATGCGCGGCCCAGGAGCCGGAGCCGCGTCCATTGGCGGGCCGGGCCGTCGCTTGCGCTTTCGCCGAGGAGGGCCTGCAATGAACGCAGCTGTCCGTCCGCCGCGCCGCCCGGCCGCCGGGATCGACGACGTCGTCGTTGTCGACGGCGTCAGCCGGCATTTTGGTGGCCGGAAGGCGATTCTGAGCCGTGTCGCGGCGCCGGTGGTGCGCGCTGTCGACGGCGTGTCTTTCAGCGTCCGAAGGGGAAGCTGTTTCGCCATCGTGGGGGAATCGGGTTCCGGCAAGAGTTCGCTCGCCCGGCTGATCGTCGGATTGCTGAGGCCGACCGCCGGTGAGGTCGTCGTCGATGGCACGCGTCTCTCGAGCCTCGACAAGCCGGGCCTGCGCGCGCTTCGGCGCAAGGTTCAACTGGTGCTGCAGGACCCGCGCGCGTCGCTCGATCCCCGGATGACCGTGTCCGACACGCTTGCGGAGGCGTTGACCGTGCATGGCCTGCACCGCGAACGTGTCGCCCGGTCCGAACGCATCAACGCCGTCATCGCGATGGTGGGGCTGAATGCGGCGCATCTCGCCCGCTATCCGCATGAATTGTCCGGCGGTCAGCGTCAGCGCGTCGCCATCGCCCGCGCCATCATCTGCGAGCCTGACATCCTCGTCCTGGACGAACCGGTGAGCGCGCTCGACGTCTCGGTCCAGGCGCAGATCATCAACCTGCTCGCAGAGCTCCAGGCGCGGCTCGCCCTGACCTACATCGTCATCACTCACGACCTCGCCCTGGTTGCCCACATGGCCGATGCGGTCGGGGTCATGTATCTCGGCCGCTTCGTCGAACAGGGCGATGTCGAGGAGGTCTGCGGCGCGCCGAGTCATCCCTACACGCGCAGCCTCATGGCAATCGCCGCGCCCGCAACGCCGTCGGGTCGGGGCCAATCGCTCGCCATGCTGGAAGGCTCGATCCCGAGTCCACTCGCCATCCCGAGCGGCTGCAGTTTCCACACGCGCTGCCCGCTCGCCAGGCAGCGTGCCGCCGAGGGGCTGCCGAGCGTGGCTACTCCGGACGGACTCCTGCCACGCATCTGCGTAGAAGACACCCCTGCCCTCCACTCTGCGCCCGGGGGCCGCAGTGCCGCGAGCTGCCATTTCGCGGATCAACGCCCTCATATCCAAGATAGCTGAAAGACGAAGGATAGGATCGATGTCCGATCATCATAGCGCCTCCGAGGTCGTCATCGTCGGCGGCGGCATCTACGGGACGAGCCTGGCCTACCAGCTCGCGAAATCCGGCCGCAGCGTCACCCTGCTCGAGGCCGGCGAGATCGCCGGTGGCGCCTCGGGCGGCCCTGGCGAGCGCGGCGTGCGCGCCAATGGTCGCGATCTGCGCGAGTTGCCGGTCTGCGCCATCGCCCAGCAGCTCTGGGCGGATTATCAGGCGAAGTTCGAGGGCGGGGTCGGCTATCGGCGCGTCGGCGGTCTCAAGATCTATGACGTGTCCTACGGCCATCGCGAGCACGAGGTGCGCGGGCGCATGGAGGCGACGGCGGCTGCCCAGTCGAGCCTGGGCTCGCCATCCGAAGTTCTTTCGCGCGACGAGACGCTGGCGCGCGAGCCAGAGCTCGCGCCCGGCATCCTGGGCGCGATCTGGTGCCCCCATGACGGCGTCGGCGACCACACCGTTGCCACGCGCCAGTTCGCCAAGGAGGCCGCCAAGGCTGGTGCCGTCATCCGCACGGGTGCAGAGGTCGCCGAGATCGTGCAGACGCGCGGCATCGCAACGGCCGTGAAGCTCGCGAGTGGGGAAATGGTTCCGGTCGGCTCGCGGCTGGTCGTGGTTGCCAATGCCGGTGCCGAGGCCCTGCTGAAGCCGGTTCTGAAGCCGCATGAACTTGGCCCGGTCTGGAACCTCATGCCGCAGATGCATTTCGTTTCGAACCCGCTGAACAAGACGGTCAACCATCTGCTCTCCCACGCGCATCGCCGGCTCGCCGTGAAGCAGCTTCCCGACGGCGTGATCATGCTCTCGGGCGGAGCCCATGTCGGCTATACGCCGGAAGGGCTGTGGAAGGGCTCGCTGAGCTCGATGACGCAGAACGTCACCGACGCGCTTCACACGCTGCCCTTCATCGACAATTCCAGTTTCCTGAGTGTCGATGCTTCGCGTGTGGAGACCGTCGCCGTCGATCAGATTCCGCTGATCGGGCAGGCGGAGGCGGTGTCGAATGTGATCTATGGCTATGGCTGGTCGGGCCATGGTTTCGCGATCTCGCTCGGCTTCACCAAGCTGTTCGCCGATTGGATCAAGACGGGCGAGAAGCCGGAAGCGCTTGAGCCGTTCTCGCCGTTGCGTTTCCACAAGCCGGCCGAACTGCTCAAGGCCGCCGCACTCGGCCGCGCCGCGGCCTGAACTTTCCCAGATCGTCAACGTCAGACCGGGAGATGCGGCGCTGTCCGCATCTCCCGCAGGACAGGAATTGGACTTCATGCTCACCGACTTCGACGCCGCCCGCCCCGGCAAATCCGTTTACGATCTAGGCCCGGTCGCGGGTTCGTTGGATGGGATCGAGGGTGAAATCCTCTGCTGCATCAACAATGGCGAAGGGCCTTCGGTCCTGCTTCTCGGCGGCATCCATGGCGATGAGTACGAGGCCCAGATCGTGCTGCGCCGGCTGGCCGAGCGTCTGGAGCCCGCCGACGTCACCGGGCGCGTCATCATCATTCCCTCGCTCAACTTCCCGGCGGCGCAGAAGGGCAAGCGCCTCTCTCCCTTCGACGGCCAGAACATGAACCGCTGCTTCCCCGGCAAGGAGGACGGCACGCCGACGGAACGGCTCTGCGCGTTCGTGACGAAGCGCCTCTTCCCGGCCGTCGACCTGCTGATCGATGTCCATGCCGGAGGTGGCGACGTCTCGGTCGTGCCGATGGTGTTCGGATTCGCGACAGAGAAGAGCGTGGTCGACGATGCCCGGCTCAATCGGCTGATGGAGGCATGGGGCTATCGTTTCGTCCAGCATGTCGACGGCATCGACGAGACGGCTTGCGGTGCTGCCAAGCTCGCCGACCTTGCCTCGATCGAGGTCGAAGGCGGCGGCGGGCGGATGAAGTCCGCGGAATTGGCGATCATGGAGGAAGGCCTCTTGCGCGCTCTGGCCGATTTCGGCGCGATCAAGCCGCAGCTGGAGCCGACCGCGTTTACCGGGGTGCATTTCACTGCGGGCGCTGAAGGGCAGTATCTGGCGCCGTTTGCCGCCCTTGTGGAGCATTGCGTGGCGCTCGGGGACCGGGTCGAGAAGGGCCAATGCGTCGCTCGATTGCACCGGACCGCGGGGCAATCGGCAGCTGCAGTGGAGATCGCAGCTCCGGCGTCAGGTTATATCTTGCGTCAGACCGAACACGCGTTCGCTGCCAAGGGCCAGCTGGTAGGGAATATCGGAATTCTCCTTCAAGGCTGAGCCCCTATCGCTTCACAATGACTGCGATGCACTATTGGGTCGTCCGGCGTCCTGCCTAAGGACAGGTGGCCGGGCGCATTTCATCACGCAACCGATCCTCGAACGCAGCGCAACCGGCGGTGCGTTCGATGGACGGGCGACGCATGGGCCTCCAACATCGGCATCTTGTTTCCGAATATCCGATCTTCCGGATGCGAGCGGCTTTTGAAAGCCGAAGTAAGTTTCGCACGCCAGACCAGTGTTGCACCCGCCATGGTCGTTCGATTGCCAAGGGCCCGCCAACGACATAAGGCAGTCGGGGCTCCCCCCGTCGGCTAAGATCCCTGGTCTCGTTTCCATGACACGCGACATCGCAGCGCGACGGCATCGCGCCATCCTCGACAATCTCGACAGGCTGGAATCCGTCACCGTCGAGGAGCTGGCCCGGGCCCTCGACGTCTCGCGAGAGACCATCCGGCGCGACCTCAAGGTCTTGTCGGCGGACGGTCTGCTGTCGGTCGTCCATGGCGGGGCCATTCGAAACGAGCGTTCGGAAGCATCCTTCGCCAGCCGCCGGTCGGTGAACCGCGAGGGCAAGGAGCGGATCGCCAGTGTGGCGGTCTCGATGCTGGGCGACGGCATGACGATCCTGCTCGATTCCGGCACCACGACCGAAGCGGTGGCGCGCGCGCTGGCGCGCTCGGACCACAAGCGGCTGATCGTCCACACGACGTCGCTCGAGAATGCGCGCCTTATCAGCCGCTTGCCGGACGCCCGGGTCTTCCTGATCGGCGGCGAGTTCGACCGCAACGAGGATGCAACCTCGGGCGCCGAGGCCCTGCGGGCGATCGCCTGCCTCTCGGCCGATCTCTCTTTCGTCAGCGTCGGCGGCGTCGATGCGGAAGGGCGGCTCACCGATTACACCCGCGCCGGAGCCGCTACCCGAAGCGCCCTGCTGAACGCCGCCGAACAGGGCTTCCTGATGGCCGACAGCAGCAAGTTCGGGCTTGTCCTGCCCAGCCGGATCGCCGGCGAGGAGGCTTGCGCGGGGTTGCTGGTCGACCGGCTTCCGCCCGATTCCATCGCCGCGAAGCTCGCCGAAAACGGGGTCCGCGTGCTCGCTGGATAATTTGCCCGTTTTTGTGGTTTTTGTTGTTTTATGTGACTCGATGCATTAGCGTGCCTCTATCGTGGAGGCCCTCATGTCCATTCCCACCCAATCTCGCGTCGTCATCATCGGCGGCGGCATCATCGGCTGTTCGGTCGCCTATCACCTGACCAAGCTCGGCTGGCGCGACGTGCTGCTGCTCGAGCAGGGGCGCCTGTCCTCGGGCACCACCTGGCATGCGGCCGGTCTTGTCGGGCAGTTGCGCAGCCAGTCGAGCATGACGCGGCTGATCCGCTACTCGACCGAGCTCTACGCCTCGCTGGAGCAGGAGACCGAACTCGCCACCGGCTGGAAGCGCTGCGGCTCGGTATCCGTCGCCCGCACGCCCGAGCGCATGACGCAATTGCGCCGGACAATCTCGGCAGCGCGTGCGCAAGGCGTCGACATCGAGGAGCTCAGCCCGAAGGAGGCCGGCGACAAATGGCCGGTGATGCGCACCGACGATCTCGTCGGCGGCGTCTGGCTGCCCGGCGACGGCAAGGCGAACCCGGCCGACATCACCCAGGCGCTGGCGCGCGGCGCGCGCAAAGGCGGCGCGATCGTGCGGGAGGGCGTGCGCGTCCTCGGCGTCGAGACCGAGAAGGGGCGGGTCAAGGCGGTTCTCACCGACCAGGGCCGGGTCGAATGCGAGGTCCTCGCCATCTGCGCCGGGCAATGGTCGCGTGCGGTCGGGCAGATGTGCGGCGTGTCGGTGCCGCTGCATTCGGCCGAGCACATGTACATCGTCACCGGCAAGATCGAGGGCGTCACGCCCGACCTGCCGGTGATGCGCGATCCCGACGGCTACACCTACTACAAGGAGGAGGTCGGCGGCCTCGTCATGGGCGGCTTCGAGCCGGATGCGAAGCCCTGGGGCATGGACGGCATTCCCTATCCGTTCGAGTTCCAGCTCCTGCCTGATGACTGGGACCAGTTCGCCATCCTGATGGAGAACGCGCTGCAGCGCGTGCCTGCGCTTGAGACGGCGGAGATCAAGACGTTCCTCAACGGCCCCGAGAGCTTCACGCCCGACAACAACTTCCTTCTCGGCGAGGCGCCGGAAGTTGCGGGCATCTATGTCGGCGCCGGCTTCAACTCGATGGGCATCGCCTCGGCCGGCGGCGCCGGAAAGGCGCTCGCCGAATGGATCGTCGAGGGAGAGGCGACAAGCGATCTCTGGCCCGTCGACATCCGCCGCTTCGCCGATTTCAACAACAACCCGGCCTGGCTGAAGGACCGGATCAAGGAGACGCTCGGCCTCCACTACGCCATGCCCTGGCCGAACCGCGAGCTCGATACCGCCCGGCCCTTCCGGCGCTCGCCGCTCTATGAGCGCCTCGCGGCCAAGCGCGCCGTCTTCGGATCCAAGATGGGCTGGGAACGCGCGAACTATTTTGCTCGCGACGAGGACGAGCGCACGATCCGCTATTCCTTCGGGCAGCAGAACTGGTTCGAGACGGTCGCGGCCGAGCATCGCGCCTGCCGCGAGGCGGCCGGGCTCGTCGACATGTCGAGCTTTGCCAAGTTCCTGCTACAGGGGCCACAGGCCGAAGCTGCGCTGCAGCGCCTCGCCGCCAACGATGTCGCCGTGCCGGTAGGCACCTCGGTCTACACCGCCCTGCTCAATGCGCGCGGCACCTTCGAGAGCGATCTCACCGCCGCCCGCATCGGGCCCGACACCTATCTCCTCCTGACCGGCACGGCCCAGGCGACGCGCGACGCGCACTGGATCAGGCGCCAGCTCCCGGAGGGCGTGACGCTGACGGATGTGACCTCGGCCTATGCCGTGCTGTCGCTCGCCGGCCCCAAGGTGGTGGAGATCCTCGGTCGCGTCTCGCCGGCCTCCTTCGATCTCGCCGATTTCCCGGCCAACGCGATCCGGCAGATCACGATCGGCTATGCCACAAGCTGGGCCTGCCGCCGCTCCTATCTGGGGGATGGCTTCGAACTTTATGTTCCCATCGAATTCGCGCCCGCCATCTACGACGCGCTGCACGAGGCCGGCGCCGATCTCGGCCTCATCGATGCCGGGTACTATGCGGTCGACTCGCTGCGCATCGAGAAGGGCTTCCGTGCCTGGGGCCGCGAGCTGACGCCGGACGTCAATCCCTACGAGGCCGGTCTCGGCTTCGCGGTGAAGCTGGACAAGGGCGATTTCCTCGGCCGCGATGCGCTCGTCGCCGCCCGCGCCGCGCCGCGCACCAAGCGGCTGATCGCACTCGTCGGCCCCCGCCCGGACGGCCAGATGGCCTGGGGCGGCGAGGCGATCCTGGCCGATGGCAAGCCGGTCGGCGAGATCACCTCGGCGGCGTTCGGCGGAACCGTCGACGGTATCGTCGCGCTCGGCTGGGCCGAGAGCGATGGGCCGATCGACCAGGCTTGGCTCGACGCGCGCAAATGGACGATCGATCTCGCGGGCACGGCAATCCCCGTCACCGCCAGTCTCGCCGCGCCGCTCGATCGCAAGCCGGCATGCGGAGCGCGGGCATGACCGATCTCACGCCGCTCTCGCCCGCCATGCCCCGGGACATCGTCGTGCAGAAGCCAGCCCGTATCCTAACCCTGTCCTGCGAGGACCGGCCCGGCATCGTGCACGCCGTCAGCGGGGTGCTCTACCGGCACGGCTGCAACATCCTGGAGAGCGCGCAGTTCAGCGATCCGCGCGACGGCCGCTTCTTCATGCGCGTCGCCTTCGCTGCGGGCGAGCGCTTCGACGAGGCCGCCTTCCGACGCGAATTCGACGGCGTCGCCGGGACGTTCCGCATGAACTGGGACGCCATCGACGCAACGCGCCCGCAGCGGGTCGTCCTGATGGTCTCGCGCTTCGGCCATTGCCTGAACGACCTGCTGTTCCGCCAGGCGACGGGGAATCTCAACATCACGATCCCGGCGATCGTCTCGAACCACCGCGATTTCGAGCCATTGGCGCAGAACTACGGCATCCCGTTCCACCATCTGCCCGTCACGGCGGCGACCAAGGCGGAGCAGGAGGAAAAGCTGCTGGAGATCGTCGCGCAGAGCGAAGCGTCGCTGGTCGTGCTCGCCCGCTACATGCAGGTGCTCTCCAACGACCTCTGCCGCGCGCTCGACGGGCGGGCGATCAACATCCACCATTCGTTCCTGCCGAGCTTCAAGGGCGCCAAGCCCTACCATCAGGCTTATGAGCGCGGCGTGAAGCTGATCGGGGCGACGGCGCATTACGTCACCCCCGATCTCGACGAAGGCCCGATCATCGACCAGGACGTCGCCCGTGCCGATCATTCGCTCGCTCCGGACGATCTCGTCAGCGTCGGGCGCGACATCGAGGCCGTGGTTCTGGCGCGTGCGCTACGCCTGCATATCGAACGGCGGGTGATGCTGGCCGGCCGACGCACGGTCATCTTCCGCTAGGAGCCGCGCGTGTCGGCGAAAATTCGCCGCCGACCGCAGCGCAGTGCCATCCACCACCGGAGGTTCACTTGAGCGCCAGGATCCTCGACGGCCGCGAGATCGCGCGCGACATCCGTGCCGAAACCTCCTTGCGGGTCTCCGCGCTCGCCGCCAGAGCCGGCATCGTCCCGCATCTGGTGGTGATCCTCGTCGGCGACAATGCCGCCTCGCGTGTCTATGTGGCGAACAAGATCCGTGCCTGCGCCGAAATCGGCATCCAATCCACGCTCGTCGCATTCGATGCGGGAATTTCGGCACAGGAGCTCATAGCCGAGATTGAGCGCCTGAACGCCGCCGCCGATGTTCACGGCATCCTCGTCCAGCTCCCGCTGCCGGCCCATCACGACATCCATGCCGTGCTGCGGGCGATCTCGGTCGACAAGGATGTGGACGGCTTCCATCTCTACAATGTCGGCGGCCTGGTCGTGGGCAAGACGGTCTTCTCGCCCTGCACGCCTTATGGCGTGATGCGCATGCTCGATCACGCTGCGATTCCGGTCGAGGGCCGCAACGTCACGATCGTCGGAGCCAGCAACATCGTCGGCAAGCCGATGGCGCTGATGATGATGGCGCGCGACGCCACCGTCTCGGTGTGCCACGCCAAGACGCGCGATCTCGCCCAGTACACTATCCTGGCAGACATATTGGTCGTGGCGGCCGGCGTCGCCGGGCTGATCGGGGCGCAGATGGTCCGCACCGGAGCCGTCGTGATCGATGTCGGCATCAACCGCGACCCGGAGGGCAAGCTGCAGGGCGATGTCGACTTCGAGGCCGTCAGAGCCAAGGCGTCCTACATCACGCCCGTTCCCGGCGGTGTCGGCCCGATGACGGTGACCATGCTGCTGGTCAACACGGTCTCGGCGGCAGAGCGGATCGCAGCAAGCGCGGCTGCGCGCCCGATGCCCGGACGGCCAGCCGACGGTTCAGGCAAAGACGATATTGCCCGCCTGAGCCAGCAGGCGCGGATCGCGTGAGCGGACACGCACCGGGCGCCCATCGAGAATCTCGAAGCAGCGCGCGAGCGTATCGTCCGTCAATCGCTGCATCGCCTCGGCGGTGAAGAAGGTCAGGTGCGGGAACAGGATCACGTCGTCGCGCCCGAACAGCGGGCTGAGCGGATGCCCCTGCCGGGCGAGCGGCTCCTGGCCGTAGACGTCGAGCCCGACCCCGCCGAGACGGCCGGCGAGAACGGCCTCGACCAGCGCGACTTCGTCGATCAGCCCGCCGCGCGAGACATTGACGAGAATAGCTCCGGGCTTGAGGCAGGCGAGTTCTTCGCGGCCGAGAAGGTGGCGCGTCGCGTCGGTGAGGACACAATGCAGCGAAACGACATCGCATTGCCTCAGCATCGTGTGGAGATCGTCGACCTTCGCCATGCCCCGCATGGCCATGGCCGCCGCATCGACGTGCGGGTCGTAGCCGAGTACCCGGGCGCGGAAGCCCAGCCCCGCCATGCGGGCCATGCGGCTGCCGATCTTGCCTGCGCCTACGATGCCAAGCGTCTTGCCGGCGAGATCGCAGCCGAGCCAACGCCCGGACGGCCAGACCCAGCCATCCTCCTGCACGGCGCGGCTGATCGCCGGCATCCGCTTCGCCAGCGCGATCATCAGGGCGAAGGCGCCCTCGGCCACCGTCTCCTCGGCATATTCAGGCACGTTGACGACGGGGATGCCCCGCGCGATCGCGGCAGGGATGTCGATCGCGTCGATGCCGACGCCGTATTTGACGATTCCCTTCAGCCGCTTCGCCGCGGCGATCACCCTGGCCGTGACCGGCGTGTAGCACATCAGCAGCAGGTCGGCGTCGGCAACCGCCGCGATCAACGCCTCCTCGGATATGCCGTCGGGCAGCGTCACGAGCTCGACGCCGCGGGCGCGCAGGCCCTCGTCGATCTCAGGGCATTCGAGTTCCCGGTCGGTGCGGACCGCCTTCATCGCCATGCTCCTCAGCCCGCCAGGATAGCCTGCTCGACGATGCCGAGCGCCCGTTCGAGCTCGGCGCGGGAGATCACCATCGGCGGGGACAGGGTCAGCACGTTGCCCTGGCTGATCTTGAAGCTCAGGCCGGCTTCGAGGCAGCGATAATAGGCGCGCTCGGCCAGGCCGTTATCCGGCGTGAAGTCGTCGCGGTCCGAGACCAACTCCACGCCGAACAGCAGCCCGCGCCCGCGGACATCGCCGACGGCCGGGCAGCCTTCACCGAAAGCCCGCAGCCGCGCCATTGCATATGCGCCGAGTTCCGCGGCCCGTTCCGTCAGCCCCTCCTCGCGGATGATGTTGATCGTCGTCAGGGCCGCGCGGGTGGTGACCGGGTTCTTCTCATGGGTGTAGTGGCCGATGGCGTAGCCGCCGGCGACATCGAGCTCGCGCCGGGCGATGACGGCGGCGATCGGCAGGATGCCGCCGCCAAGCGCCTTGCCGAGGACGACCATGTCGGGCTCGGCCTCGTCATGTTCATGGGCGAAGAAGCGCCCGGTCTTGCCGAGCCCGGTGGGGATTTCGTCGAAGATCAGCAGCGTGCCGTGCCGGTCGCAGGCCTCGCGCACGCTTTTCCAGAAGCCGGGTGCCGGCGGCGACGGCGTGGCGCGCATCGGCTCGGCGACGACCGCGGCGATATCGCCCTCCTTTGCCAGCACATAGGAGATCATCCGGGCGCAGGCGCGGGCCGATTCCTCCAGGCTGTGATGACCATAGGCGCAGTTGCGGCTGCCCCAGGGCGCGACATGCTCGGCGCCCGGCAGGAGGGGGCCGGCGATGCCGGAGCGGAAGGTCGCCTCGCCACCGACGCTGGAAGCTCCGAAGCCGGCGCCGTGGAACGCATCCCAGAAGGACAGCGTCTTGAACCGGCCGGTCGCGGCGCGGGCGAGCCGCAGCGCCACCTCGATCGCGTCCGAGCCGCCGGTGGTGAAGAGCACCTTGCCGAGACTGCCCGGCGCCAGCCGCCCGAGCGTCTCGGCGAGCTCGACTGCCGGCTCGCAGGTGAAGCGCCGCGGCGCGAAGCTCAGCGCATCGAGCTGCGCCTTGATCGCCTCTTTCAGGCGCGGATGCCCGTAGCCGATATGGTGGACGCTGTTGCCGTGAAAATCCATGTAGCGGCGGCCATTGGTATCCTCGATCCAGATGCCCTCCGCCTTCGCGATGGCGGTCAGGCAGGGGCTCGACAGGCTCTGATGCAGGAAGGCGTTCGCGTCCCGCGCCAGCAGGTCCCGCGTTCCGGTATCGGTGATGGCCGCCGTCCAGCCGCTGCGCGCAACAGAGGTATTCGACTCGCCTTCGGTATGGATGATCGTGGCGGTTCCGGCCTGCATGACGTGTCCCTTGTCGCGGCTCTCGCGGCCGGTCGAGAGACAGGATGGCCGATTTCTCTTCGATCTGAAAAATCGTTAATTCAGATGCTATTATAAATTTTGACGATACATCGCTTCCGGACATTTTCCATGCGCTACGTCCAGCTCCGCGCCTTCCATCATGTCGCGATGGCCGGCGGCTTCTCGAAGGCGGCGCAAGCCCTGCACCTCACCCAGCCGGCGATCTCCGACCAGGTCAGGCGGTTGGAGGAGGAGTACGACGTCGCCTTGTTCAGCAGGAGTCACCGGCAGGTCGTGCTCACGGCGGCCGGCCGGCGATTGCTGGCCCTGACGCACCGGCTGTTCGGAGCGGAGGCCGAGGCGCTCGACATGTTGCAGGAAGAGCGCTCGCTGCGGTCCGGCGCGCTGCGCATCGTCGCCGACTCCGTCCATCACGTGCTCGACGTGCTGACGGCGTTCCGCGAGCGCCATCCGGGCATCCAGATCAGCATCTCGCGCGGCAATACCGGCAGCGTCGTCGATACGCTGATCGGCTACGATGCGGAGATCGGCGTCCTCGGAGAGCTGGCCGATGACAGGCCATTCGAGGTGCTGCCGCTCAACGTCTCGCCGATCATCGCTTTCGCCGCCCGCAGCCATCCGGCAGCCGGGCGGAAAAGCCTTTCGCTCAACGAGCTCGGCGCCTTGCCATTGGTGCTGCGCGAGCCCGGCTCGCGCACACGCCAGTTGCTCGAACAGCGCGCGGCGGAGCTTGGCGTCGCATTGCATTGCGCCGTCGAAGCGGAAGGGCGGGAGGCCGTGCGGGCGATCGTCGCGGCGGGTGGAGGCATAGGCTTCGTATCGGAGGCGGAGTTCGGCGACGACGATCCGGCACTCGTCCGGCTCTCGCTCGACGGCCCCCCGCTCGCGATGCAGGAGAAGTTGATCTGCCTGCACGAGCGCCGCAACAGCAAGGCCATCAAGGCGTTCTTCGACATGGCGCGCGCGATGCGGGCCTGACGGCGCCGCGCCGGTTTCAGCCCCCAGGCAGCGCCTGGCCCGTCCGCAGGGCGTAGGCCCAGTCCCGGCGGCCGTTCGCATCCGCCTGGCGCGCCGCCCTCTCCCAGTCATAGTCGACGAGATGAAGTTCCGCCACGATGCCCGCCCCGGTCGTGACCACCGCGCAACGGGCGTGGGGCATGCCGCTCTCTGCGACATGGGCCGGCCCCAGCGAGTGATATGCCGGGTTTCCGACGCTGCCGGGGTTGAGGACGATGGCTCCCGAGCCCAGCCGCACCGCGCGGGCAAGATGGCTGTGGGCGCAGAGCATCAGGGGCGCGGTCTGCCCTGCCAGCCGCTCCTCGATGGTGGCGATCGGGGCCGGCAGGAGGCGGCCGTCCCGGACCTCCTCCAGCAGATAGGTGTCGTCGCAGCCCGGGCTGGCATGGAAGCAGAATGCCTCTCCGAGCCTGAGCTCGACCGGCAGCCCGGCGAGCCAGCTGCGTGCATCGGCGTCGAGCGCGCGCCATGCGAAACCGTCGGACGCTCCGAGCCCCTCGGGCGATGGAGCACCGAGGGCACGATCATGATTGCCGCGGACATGGCTCATCCCGCGCGACCGGAGCAGCGCCACGGTTTCGGCCGGCCAGAGCGGGCCGGAGGCGCAGTCGCCGAGATTGACGATCCGGTCGACGCCGAGATCATCCAGCTTCGCAAGGACGGCCTCAAGCGCCAGCAGGTTTCCGTGAATGTCGGCGATGACGCCAAGGCGCATGTCTGGATCCTCAGCTGGACAGTCGAGAAAACGAAGGATCTATCTCGCCGTCCGCCCTGTCACGCCGGCACCGCTAGCGGTCGCGCCAGCGCTGCAGGCGGCCGAAGACAAGCCGATCGAGGCCGGCATGAGCGAGCTTGACGGCGATGGCGGTGAGCATGATGACGCTCGCCATGCCAGCGGCGGAGGCCATCGCCCCGGCTTCGTCCATATGCACGATCGCTATCGAGGCGAGCTTGGTATCCGCGCCATAGAGGAAGATCACGGCGGAGACCGTGGTCAGGGCGTTGACGAAGACATAGACCGCGATGTCGAGGATCGCCGGCAGGCAAATCGGCGCGGTCACCCGCCGAAAGGTCGACCAGAACGGCACCTTCAGCGAGGCGGAGACCGACTCGAACTCGCCGTCGAGCTGCTTCAGGCTCGTCAGCGCCGTGATGTGCCCGACCGTGTAGAAATGCGCGACGGTGTTGATCACGAGGATCGTCAGCGTCCCATAGAGGAAGCCGAGCGGGTTCCAGTTCGCGTTGAAGAAGAAGACATAGCCCAGGCCGAGCACGAGGCCGGGCACCGCCATCGGCAGCATCGCCAGGAACTGGGCGAAGGCGCGCAATTGCGGAAACAGCTTCACCTTCTCGATCAGATAGGCGCCTGTGAAGATCAGCGCCGTGCCGATCACCGCCGTCAGCGAGGCGAGCAGCAGCGAGTTGCCATAGGTCGCCCAGCCGTCGGGCTCCACTGCCGCGAAGTCGTAATTGCCCAGCGTCAGCGAGAGGTTGTAGGGCCAGTATTTGACGAAGGAGCCCCAGAACGCGATCGCATAGGGCCCGACGATGGCCAGCGCCATCACCGCGACGAAACCGAGCAAGGTGAGGTCCCGGCGCCGGTCCGGGCGCGGCGCATAGGGCACGGCCCGGGCCGAGAGCATTGCGCTCTGCCGCCGCTGGACCACGCGGTCTGCGAAGAAGGCGAGCACGGCCGGGACCAGCAGGATGATGCCGACGACGGCGCCCATCGGGAAGTTCTGCTGGCCGACGACCTGCCGATAGGCGTCCGTCGCGAGCACGCCGAACTGCCCGCCGATCACCTTGGGAATGCCGAAATCGGTGATGACGAGGGTGAACACCACGAACGCGGCGCTGATCACGCCGTAGCGGGCACCCGGCAGGGTGATCGTGCGGAAGATCCGCCAGCGCGTGGTGCCCATCGCCTCGGCCGCCTCGCGCAGCCGCCCGTCGGACAATGCGAGCGCCGTGACGAGGATCAGCATGGCGTGGGGAAAGCTGTAGAGCGCCTCCGCGGCGATGATGCCGACGGGTCCGTAGAGCGAGGCGCCCATCATCCAGGATTTGAGGATGCCCTGATTGCCGAAGATGTAGATCAGCGCCAGGCCCGACAGCAGCGAGGGCGCGAAGACCGGGATCATCGCCGCGGCATAGAACAGGCCCTTGCCGGGGATGCAGCTCCGGCGCAGGGCATAGGCATAGAGAAAGGCGACGGGGACCACGATCGCCGTGGTTATGCTGGCAACGAACAGGCTGTTGGTGAGCGAGGAGAGCAGCGTCGGCGTCGTCGCATAGCTGACGAAGTTCGCCAGCCCGACGAAGCGGCCGTCGACATCCTCGAGGCTCTTGGAGAGCAGCGCCCAGAGCGGCAGGGCGATGATGAGGACCAGCACGGCACAGAGCGCCAGGATCAGCGCCCCGGCGACCTGACGCTCGCTGATGCGAGGCGGCGACACCTTCACGGCCGGCGCGGTCATGGCGAGAGGACGAGCGGCGTCGCTCATCGTCCGCTCCCCGCAAAGACATGCAGGGCTTCCGGCGGGAAGGCGACCGCGCGCACCTGCCCGGGCGAGATGCCGAGATCGCGCATCGCATTGGTCGAGAAATCGGCCGCGATGCGGGTCGTGCGGGAGCCGGTCGGCTCCAGATGCGCCCGGCAATAGGAGCCGAGGAAGGCGAGATCGCCAATGCGCGCCTCGAAGCTGTTGGGCGTGTCGGCGGTGATGCTGCGGGTGCGGACCTCCTCGGGGCGCATGGCGAGCCGCACCGGCGTGCCCACCGCGAAGGGCGCGGCATTGGCGACGAGAAGATCGAGCTCATCGACACGTACACGGCCCGGGCCGGTGACGATCGCATCGAGGAAGGTCATGTGGCCGACGAAGTCCGCGACGAAGGGCGTCGCCGGGCGGCGGTAGATCTCCTCGGGTGTGCCCACCTGCTCGACGGCGCCGTTGCTCATCACGACGATGCGGTCAGCCATGGCGAGCGCTTCCTCCTGGTCGTGCGTGACCATGATCGTGGTCACGCCGAGACGCTGCTGCAGCGAACGCATCTCGTCGCGGAGCCTCACCCTGACCTTGGCATCGAGCGCCGAGAGCGGCTCGTCCAGCAGGAGAAGCTCCGGCGAGGTCGCGAGCGCGCGGGCGAGCGCCACGCGCTGCTGCTGCCCGCCCGAAAGCTGGATGGGGTATTTCTTACCCTGATCCGTGAGGCCGACCAGTTCCAGAAGCTCGTCGACGCGGCGGGCGATATCACGCGCAGGACGGCGGCGGTTGACGAGGCCGTAGCCGACATTGTCCGTGACCGTCAGATTGGGAAACAGCGCATAGGACTGGAAGACGATCCCGAAATCGCGTTCCGACGGGCTCGCGCGGGACACATCGCGCCCGCCCATATGGATGCTGCCGCTGTCCTGAAGATCGAGGCCGGCAATCGCCCGCAACAGGGTCGTCTTGCCGCAGCCGGAAGGGCCGAGGAAGCAGACGAATTCGCCACGACGGATGTCGAGATCGATGCTGCGCAGGGCCTGGAAGGCGCCGAAGCTCTTCGCGACCTTGCGGATCGAGAGAAAAGGGTTCGTGTTCGTGGTCATCGTAAAGACCTTCCTCTGAACGCCCGGCACTATGCCTGGAGGGCCAGCAAGGGCTTGAGTCCGTCACCCCCGCGCTTGCATAAGCTGTACCGCCCCGCCCGCTTCAGCGGGTCGGGGCGGTTTGGCAGCCTTCAGTTCTTTGGCGCGGCCTTGGATTCGTAGCGCTTGGACCATTCGGCGAGCACACGCTCACGATTATCCGCCATCCAGGACAGGTCGTTCTTGATCATCCCGGCTTCGGCGTTGGCGGGGTAGTTCGTCGGCTTGTTCTCGACGCCCGGCGCAGCCACGATGGCATAGGTCTTCGAGTAGAGCTCGTTCGCTTGCTTGGTCGTCGACCAGTCGGCGATCTTCTTCGCGACGGCGAGGTTCTTCGAGCCCTTGACGATGGCGCTCGCTTCCATCTCCCAGCCTACGCCCTCTTTCGGGATCACGACCTCGATCGGCGCGCCCTTGGTCTTCTCGGCGGCGCCGCGCATGTCGAGAGCCAGGCCGATGGTGCGCTCGCCGCGCGCCGCCTGGACGCAGGGCGCCGAACCCGAATGCAGATAGGCCGCGATGTTCTCGTGCAGCCCGTCCATGAACTTCCAGCCCTCGGCCTCGCCCATGCTCTGCAGCCAGCCCGCGACCATCAGATAGCCGGTTCCGGAGGACGCAGGATGGGGCATCACGATCTTGCCCTTGAATGCCGGGTTGAGCAGGTCCTTCCACGAGCTCGGCACCGCAACGCCCTTGGCTTCGGCGGTGTTGTAGCAGACGACGCCGAGATAGGCGTCCATGCCGGTCCATGTGTAGGGAGCGTTACCGTCCCGGAAGACCGGCTTCAGCGCATCGGCGCCGGCAGGCTTGTAGGTTTCGAGCAGGCCGGCCTTCTCGAACATCAGCAGGCTCGACGCGGCGAGGCCCATCACCATGTCGGAACGCGGATTGTCCTTCTCGGCCAGGAAACGGGCCGTGATGACGCCGGTGGAATCGCGAACCCAGACCACTTCCGCGTCGGGCACGGCCTTCTCGATGGAAGCCTTGAACGGCCCGAGCTGGTCGCTCTCCAGCGCGGTGTAGATCGTCACCTTCGTCTTTTGTGCCTGCGCAGCGCCCGGAAGTGCGAGTGCGAAAGCGCCGATAACACAGGAAGCAAGCCAGCTCTTCATTGTTCTCATCCCCTCATTACGTTCAGTTTGGGCACTCTTCCGGCGCTTCATTCCCCTGGATTTGGAAAAGCCGGCGGGTCGAGCCGCCGGCTTCGGTCGTTCTTCGCCTTCAGGCGGTCCAGGGCTGGGACCAGGTCTTGACGTTGGTGAAGCTCTTCATGGCTTCGACGACGCCTTCCTTGTAGCCGAGGCCGGAATCCTTGATGCCGCCGAAGGGGGACATCTCGATCCGGTAGCCCGGCACTTCCCAGACATTGACCGTGCCGACCTCGAGCTCGGCGATGAAGCGCTGGATGTAGTCGAAGCGGTTGGTGCAGACGCCGGAGGACAGGCCGTAGGCGGTCGAGTTCGAGATCCGGATGACTTCAGCAATGTCGTCGGGCACGCGGACGATCGGGATCACCGGACCGAAGGTCTCCTCGTGCACAAGCTCGCAGTCATAAGGAATGTGGTCGACCACCGTCGGATGGAACAGCGCACCCTGCGCGCGCTCGCCGTGGAGCACCTGCGCGCCCTTGCTCACCGCATCGTCGACGCGAGCCTGGAAAAGCGTGGCCGAGCGGGCGTTGATGACGCAGCCGACATCGGTCTCGGGGTCCATCGGGTCGCCGCATTTCAGCTTCCTGGCCTTCTCGACCACCAGCTTGGAGAAGGCGTCGGCGACGCTCTCGACGACGAGGATGCGCTTGACCGCGGTGCAGCGCTGGCCCGAGTTCTTGGTCGCGCCGGTGACGGCGAGCTCCGCCGCCTTGTCGAGGTCGGCATCCTCCATGACGATCAGCGGATCGTTGCCGCCAAGTTCCAGCACGATGCGCTTGTAGCCGGCATGGGCGGCGATGTGCTTGCCGACCCTGACCGAGCCGGTGAAGGTCACCAGATCGGCGTCGGGATCGGTGATCATGGCATCGCCCATGGTCGAGGGATTGCCGGTGACGACCGAGAGCATCTCCGGCGGCAGCCCGGCCTCGTAGAGCACGTCGGCCAGCGCCAGCGCGGTCAGCGGCGTCAGCTCCGTCGGCTTCAGGACGAGCCGGTTATTGGTCGCGATCGCCGGGGCCAGCTTGTGGCTGACCATGTTGAGCGGATGGTTGAACGGGGTGATCGCCGAGATAACGCCGAGCAGCGGCTGGCGCGTGGTGAAGATCTTGCGCGCCTTGCCGTTCGGCGAGATGTCGCAGGAGAACATCTCGCCATCGTCCTTGATGGTGAGCTGGGCCGCGAAGGACCAGACGTCGTAGGCGCGGCTCGCCTCGTAGAGCGAGTCCTTCCAGCACAGGCCGGCCTCGGCTGTGATCAGCTTCGCGAAAAGCTCCTTGCGGTCGCGCAGCAGTTCGGCCGTCTTCTGCAGGATCTGCTGGCGCTCGTAGCGAGTCAGCTTCGGCTTGAACGCCTTCGCCTGGGCGAAGGCCTCGCGCACATGCTCGGGCCTTGCCGCCGGGATCAGCCCGACGACGCTGTCGTCATAGGGGTTCCTGACCTCGAGCATGTCGTCGGTCGTGACCAGCTTGCCGGCGATGCGCATCGCCTCGCGCCGCACCGGCGGCCTCACCGTCGCGTTCATCTCAGTTCACCAGGTTCAGGGCGACGTCGAAGACGTCGAAATTGCGCAGGACCCGTCCTTCGGGGACGGTGATCGGCCGGTTGGCGATCATCGGCACGCGCTGCTCGGTGATGCCGCCATGCGAGCGCAGCGGCTCGGTCAGGCCGGAGAGATCGTGCCTGTCGGGCGAGGTGCCGATGACCTTCTGTCGGGTCGAGACGACCACGACATCGCCGATCCGGTCGGCCGGCAGTTCGAAGCGCTCGCAAGCCTCGGCGGACGTCACCGCCAGCGCGATGCCGTCGAGGCCGGAGATGCGGGCCGCGACCTCCACCTGGTCGGCGCCATCGGGCAGGTAGACCGTGGCGAAGGAGCCGAGCGCGCCGTGATGGACCACGTAAGGATCGGTGATCGGCAGGATCACGCGCATCGTGCCCTTGCCGTACCATTCATCCATCAGGCTCTGGAGGTAGACGACGTCCGGCTCGCCATTGGGCAGATGCTTGTCGTTCATGCCGTGGTCGGCTGTGATCACGAGCGTGCAGCCGAGCGCGTCGAGCCTGCCGACATAACCGTCGAACATGGCGTAGAAGGCATCAGCCATCTCCGAACCGGGCGCCGCCTTGTGCTGCACATAGTCGGTGGTCGAGAGGTACATCAGGTCCGGCTTGAAGCTCTCCAGCAGCTTGACGCCGGCGGCGAAGACGAACTCGGAAAGATCGGCCGAATAGACCGACGGCACGGGCATGCCGACGAAGTCGAGCACGCTCTCGATGCCGTTCTCGGCCTTGTTGGCCTTGTCGGCCTTCTCCGAGGAGAAGGCGATGGCGGTGCCGGTCGTGAAGTCGAGGCCCTTGCCGAGCAAGGTGCGCAGCTTGTCCTTGGCGGTGACCATCGCGACCTTGAGGCCAGACTTCTGGAACTCGGCGAGGATGGTCGGCGCGCGCAGGAAGCGGGCATCGTTCATCATCACCTCTTCCTTCGCCTCGCGGTCGTAGAAGAAGTTGCCGGCGATGCCGTGGACCGCCGGCGGACGGCCGGTGATGATCGAGAGGTTGTTCGGGTTGGTGAAGCTCGGGATCACCGAATAGGCATGCGTGCTCGCGCCCGTCCGCATGATCCGGTCGAGGTTGGGCGTCAGCCCCTTCGCGCTGGCAGCCTCTATATAGGCCGGCTCCGAGCCGTCCATGCAGATCACCACTGTCGGACGCTGCGGGCGGGCATAGCCCCGGCCGTTCGCGACGACATCCGATCCGACCTTCGAATGCATGTTCATCATCACCTCCCTCAAGCGGCCGACTTCAGGCCGACGCCCATCTCGGCGAGCACATCCGACACGGTGGCGACGAAGGCCCGCATGTCCTGAGCGCCGAGCGCCCCGATGCAGCCGATACGGAAGCTGTCGGCCACAGTGAGCTTGCCGGGATAGATCACGTAGCCGGCGTCCTTCAGCGCGTCGTAGAAGCGCTGGAAGACGAAGCGCTTGTCCTCCGGCATGTGGAAGGTGACGATGATCGGCGCCTGCCGCGCGGCCGGCAGCAGCGTGCGGAAACCGAGCCCCTCCATGCCTTCGATCAGGATGCGGGCGTTCTCGGCATAGCGCTCGCCGCGCCCGGCAACGCCGCCCTCGGCCCAGAACTCCTGCAGCGCCGCGTGGAAGGCGACGATGACGTGGATCGGCGGGGTGAAGCGGTACTGGCCGGTGCGCTCGAAACCGGCATGCTGGTCGTGAAGATCGAGCACGAGCGTGGTGGCGTTGCCCTGGGTCTCGGCGAGGGCGTTCTTGCGGGCGATGACGAAGCCGAGCCCGGGCACGCCCTGAATGCACTTGTTCGACGACGCCGCGACCGCGTCGAAATATATCTCGCGGCTGTCGAGCGGCAGGGCTCCGAAGGCGCTCATCGAGTCGACCAGCAGCCGGCGGCCATGGCGCTTGGCCAGCGCCGCGATGGCCTCGATCGGGTTTCGGATGCCGCTCGTCGTCTCGCAGTGAACCGCGAAGAGATGGGTGATGCCGGTATCGGTGACCAGCATGCGGTCGATCTCCGCCAGATCCGGCGGCGTGTCCTCGGCCGTCTCATGAGCGACCACCGAGCGACCCGCGATCTCCAGTATGCGCTTGGCGCGCTGGCCATAGGCGCCGTTGATCAGGACCAGGATCTTGCCGTCACGGGGCACGAAAGTGGTCAGCATCGCCTCGACGGCGAAGGTGCCCGAACCCTGCATCGGCACGGTGACGAAATCCGCTTCGCCGTGGATGACCTTGGGCAGCTCGTCCATGACCGCCTTGTTGATTCCGACGAATGTGGCGTCGCGGGAGCCCCAGTCATGAACCATCGTCTCCTTGATGGCCTTGCTGGTCGTCAGCGGCCCCGGCGTCAGGAGCAGCGGATCGCCGGTCTCGGAGGTTGCGGGGCGTCGGACTTGGGCCATGGCGCGGTCTCGCTCTTGTTTCTTCAGCGGATGGCCCACGCTAGAACGCCGCCTTGACATAGGTCCAATACATCGTTTGCATGTCATCTATAGACAGGATCTATAGCAATGATCGTCAGTTATTCCGGCCTTGCCGCGTTCCATGCCGTGGCCGAAGCCGAGAGCTTCACCGGCGCGGCAAAGGCCCGCAATCTCAGCCAGCCGACGCTGTCGGCGCAGGTGAAGGCGCTCGAGGATGCGTATGGCGTGCGCCTTTTCGACCGGATGGGGCGGCACGTCAGGCTGACGCCGCTCGGCCAAAGCCTCTTCGTGATTACCGCACGGCTGTTCACCGCGCAGGACGAGGCGCAGGCGCTCCTGGCGGGCACGCGAACCCTGCAGCGCGGTCACCTGCGCATCGCGGCCGATAGCGCGACGCATGTCATGCCGGCCCTGGCCAGGATGCGCGCGAATTACCCCGGCCTGACCTTTTCCCTGACCATCGGCAACTCGTCCGAAGTGGTCGATCAGATCATGGATTTCGCGGCCGACGTCGCCATAACGGCCCGCCCGAACTCCGACCCGCGCATCTACAGCATCAAGCTGCGATCGGATCATCTGGTCGCGTTCATCGCGGCGGATCACGAGCTGGCGCGGCACGACAGCATCCCGATCGAGGCCTTTGCCGGCCAGGATATCGTCCTGCGCGAGCGGGGATCCATCACCCGGGAGGTTTTCGAGAACCGGCTTTCGATGGCCGGGGTCAAGCCGATGAACCTGCTCGAAGTGCAGTCCCGCGAAGCCGTCCGGGAGGCCGTCGCCGCCGGCTTCGGCATCGGCGTCGTCTTCGAAGCCGAGTTCAGGCCCGAGCCGAATCTGAAGCGGCTGATCCTGACGGGCGCCGATTTCAGCGTCGGCGAGTATGTCGCCTGCCGGGCGGAGCGGCGGCGCCTCCCGCTGGTCCGGAGCTTCTTCGAGACGGTCCCGCAAATCATCGATGGGGTCTAGGCGACATTCAAACCCGCTGCGGCGGCAGCGGGTTTGCGCCATGATCGGCAAGGTGCCGCTCATTCCAATCACGAGGCCCGAGCAGCGGCTGGCCGTCGCACTGCGGACGGGCATAAGTCCGCCCGCTTGCGCCCAACCCTCGGATGCAGGCTCAGATCGAAGTCCCTGCCGCGCCGGTCAGCGGATCAGCGCCCGGACGCGAGACGAGACCAGGTCGGCCACCAGCACCATCGCGAGGATGACGAGGATGCAGGTGGCGGTGTCCTGGTACTTGAAGAGCTTCATCGAGGATACCAGCTCGAAGCCGATACCGCCCGCGCCGACCATGCCTAGCACCGTCGACTGCCGGACATTGGTCTCCAGCCGGTAGAAGATGGTGCCGAGCCAGGTCGGCAGGACCTGCGGCAGCACGCCGAAGAAGAAGGTCTGGAACGGGCCGACTCCGGCCGAGCGGAAGGCCTCCAGCGGCCCCTCGTCGATATCCTCCATCGCCTCGGCGAAGAACTTGCCGAGCATGCCGGCGCCGTGGATGGCGAGCGCGAGCACGCCGGCGAAGGGGCCCAGCCCGATGGCCGCCACGAAGATCAGCGCCAGGATGATCTCGTTGATGCCGCGCATGCAGTTGAGCAATTGCCGCGTCGCATGGAAGACGGCCGGGCTCGGGGTCAGGTTGCGCGCGGCAAAGAAGCAGATCGGCAGTGCCAGCACGACCCCGAGCAGGGTGCCCCAGACGGCGACCTGCAGGCTTTCGAGCGCCGGTTTCCAGAGCCGTTCGAGGAACTCGGGATTGGGCGGCGTCATCCGGACCAGGAAGTCCCACATATAGGGGATTCCGTTCCAGAGATTGGTCGCGTTGATCTGCGAACCGATCGCCGCCCACCAGAGGAAGGCGACGATCGCGAGGGATGCGAGCGCGACGCCCCACCAGCCGAAACGGCCTTGGGGCGGACGCATGACGAGTTGCAAGCTACCGAATGACATGGCCGGATCCTGTCTCGTTCAAGCCGTCGCGACGGCGACCATGGGGGTGATGACGGCGGGCTGCGGTGCGGGCCGCGGCTTCAGCACGCGGCTGATGCCGGGATCCTCCAGCCCGGGGTAGATCTTGTGCACGATCTCCGTCGTCAGCTGGTCCGGCGTGTCGTCGAAGATCACCTTGCCGCCGCTCAGGCCGACGATGCGTTCGCCGAATTCGACGGCGTAATCGACCTGATGGAGGTTGCAGATCACCGCGATGCCCTCCTCCTTGCAGATCGCCTTGAGGTAGCCGAGGACGACGCGGGAGGTCTTCGGATCGAGGCTCGCGACCGGCTCGTCGCAGAGGATCACCGCCGGCTGCTGCGCCAGCGCGCGGGCAATGCCGACGCGCTGCTGCTCGCCGCCGGAGAGCTGGTCGCCGCGCGAGTTCGCCTTATGCGGCAGCTCGACGCGCGCCAGCGCTTCCATCGCGATCTCGACGTCCCGTTTGGGGAAGAGCTGCAGCATGGTGAGGATGGACGACAGGCCGGCCATGCGGCCGACCAGCACGTTCTTCAGCACGGACAGGCGCTTCACCAGGTTATGGTGCTGAAAGATCATCGCGACGGGGCGCGAGCCCCGTGCGCGGCGCTTCGCATCGAACACCATGCCGTCGATCACGGTTCGCCCCGCATCGGGCTGCGCGAGGCCGTTGATACAGCGCAGCAGCGTCGATTTGCCGGCGCCGCTCGGGCCGAGAACGACGAGGAATTCCCCGGCCTTCACGGTGAGGTCGATACCCTGCAGAACGGGGCGCCCGGCATACGACTTCTTCAGGCCTTCGATCTTGATCATCCGAGATCCTCCGCCGGTCGCGCTGGGCGACTACTTCATCTTGACCAGGTCGAGCTTCAGCACCTTGGCCGTGTCTCGAATGATGTCGTAGGCTTGGTCGTTGGTCTCGACGAAGCGGTTGAGCTTGCCCTGATCGGCCCAGGTGATGTCCCGGATGTTCAGGAAGGCGCCCTTGATCTGCTGCTTCAGATCATCGGGCAGGTTCTTGCGCCAGCAGGTCGGCGACTCCGGAATCGGATCGGAACGCCAGACGACGTGGATGTCGGCAGGATCGACCAGCTTCTTCTGTACGGCCGCATCGAAGATGCGGTCCGCGATCGTCGCGGCGTCGACCCGCTTGTTCGCGACGGCGAGCGCATTCGCATCATGCGAACCGGTGAAGAGCACGCGCCCGAAATCCTTCTCGGGATCGAAGCCGATCTTCATCAGCCCGGCCTTGGGGAAGAGGTGCCCCGAGGTCGAGGACGGATCGACGAAGGCGAAGGTGCGGCCCTTCAGGTCCTTGACCTCTTTGATGCCGCTGTCTTTCCGGGTGATGATCTGGCTGTGGTAGAAGGTCCGCCCGGATTTCGCCGTTTCCGCCGTGGCGAAAGCCTCGATCGGCGCCACCGTCGTGCCGAGCACATAGGAGAACGGTCCGAGATAGGCGACGTCGACATGGCTCGAGCGCATCGCCTCGATGACGCCGTTATAGTCCGAGGCGACGAAGCCCTGGACCTTGATGCCGAGATTCTTCTCCAGCGCGTCCAGAAGCTGCTGGCTGGATTCGAGCATGGCGCGCGAATCCTCGGAGGGAATCAGGCCGACCTTGATCAGTTTCGTCTGGGCACGGCCGATGTTCGGCATGGCCAGCGCAGCGCCTGCTCCGGCGAGAGCGCTCGTGATGATCTTCCGACGCGATATGTTCATGTCATCCTCCCAGATGAGCCGGTGGTCTTTGACCTTGCCGGTGAACGAAGGGCGCGATTGCCCGGATCCGCGAAATGTCAGGCTGCTTTGGCGGCCAGTTTCCCGATGAAGTTGCGCCCGCGCTCGCCTTGCATGGCCTTGTCGACCAGACGGTCCCATTCGGCCGGCGAGACACCGTAGGCGGCGGGGTCCGTCCTGACGCCCAGACCTTGCAGGAAAGCATCGAGCCGCTCGGCGCCCTGCTCCAGATCGGCCCCGAAGACACGGCGCAGCGCCGCATCGCATTGCGGCTGCACGCCGGTCGCCCAGCGCATCACGATCGGCAGCGAGAAGGAGCAGGCGATGCCGTGGATCGTGCCGCTCTTCAGCGTAATGTCGTAGGAGATGTTGTGGGCGAGCGCCGTCTTGGTGTTCGAGAAGGCGAGGCCCGCCAGCAGGCTGGCACGCATCTGTCGCGCCCTGAGCTCGACGTCGTCGAGCCGCTCCAGCAGGCGCGGCAGGGTATCGATGATCTCGCGCGCGGCCTCGACCGCGTAGTTTGCTGAAACCGGATTGCCGTTGACGTTCCAGATGCTTTCGAGCGCATGCGACAGCGCGTCGAGCCCCGTCGCCAGCGTCAGGCCGCGCGGTGCGCCGACAGTCAGGACCGGATCGAGCACCGCCGTCTCGGGGTAGAGCCGCGGATGGGCGAGCGAGTACTTGCTGCCATTGGCCGAATCCCAGACGGTCGCCCAGGAGGTGACCTCGCTTCCGGTTCCCGCCGTCGTCGGCACGGCAATGATCGGGACGATCGTTTCGGCGTCGAGGGGCACCTTGTCGACGAGATGGCGCCGCACCGTTTCGAAGTCGCCGCCGCTGGCGGCCAGCACCTTGGCGGCATCGATCATCGAGCCGCCGCCGAGCGCGACGATGACCTCGGGCACCTGCGAAGCCGCGCCGAATTGCCGGCAGGATTCGACCAGATCCGCGCAGTCCGGGTTGGTTTCGATGTTGCTGATGGTGACCACCGGAGCGCCGGCAGCCTTCGCGAGGCGGGCGGACAATTCGTGGAAGATCGGCTGGTCATAAGTGACGAGGGCCCAGCGCCGGGTGCCGACAAGCTTCGCGACCTCATCGAAGAGGCCAGACCCGAACCGGATCTTCACAGGATTCCAGTACGCCCAGCTCATGCCTTCCGCCCTCGCTACAGGTGCCTTGCCGACACCGTTTCGAGGATGCTCACAGAGCTCATCCATCATAACAAATTGATTTTTTGATCGTTATAGATAGAAATTTGCTATGCGTTATACCCAGCTGCGCTCCTTCCACAATGTCGCGAACGCCGGAGGCTTCAATGCCGCAGCCGAGACGTTCAACATCAGCCAGCCGACCCTGACCGCGCAGGTCGGCGCGCTGGAGGAGGAGTTCGGCGTCGAGCTCTTCGTCAAGCGCGGCCGACGGCGCGAACTCAGCGATACCGGCCGCCAGCTTCTCGCCATCACCACCCGCCTCTTCGCCGAGGAGGCCGAGGCACTCGCCTTCCTGTCGGAAACGCGCGAGCTCCGGACGGGCCGTCTCTCGATCAGCGCCGTCGGCCCGTTTCACGTCACGGAGATGCTGGCCGCCTTCAATCAGGCCTATCCGGGCATCGAGCTTGCGGTGAAGATCGGCAATTCGACCGAAGTCCTCGATGACCTGGCCAGCTACCGATGCGACGTCGCGGTCCTCGCCTATATCGACGAGGACGACCGGCTGCTGACCATTCCGTATCGGCGCCATCCGGTGGCGCTCTTCGTCAGGCGCGATCATCGCTTTGCCGACCGCAGCAGTATCCGACTGACGGAGCTGGAAAGTGAGCCGATGATCGTCCGGGAACTGGGTTCGACGACCCGCCGCGCCTTCGAGAACGCCCTTGCCAGGACGAACACGAAACCACGACTCGTGATGGAGATCGGCAGCCGCGAGGCGGTGAGGGAGGCGGTCATTCGCGGGCTTGGCATCAGCTACGTCTCGGAAGCGGAGTTCGTGCCCGACGAGAACTTGCGGCTGATCCCGATCGAGGGGGCCGAAGTCTACACCTATGCGCATGTCGTCGTGCTGAAGCAGCGGGAAGCCAGCCGGGTCATTACCGCCTTCCTCACCGTTGTCCGCGGAATGAGAGAGATGTTCGACGCCGCCGCGCGCATCAGTCGACAGGAATCACGCGCCGATCGGCTGCCATGATCGCTCAGGCGACCGCGCGCTCCAGCGATGGCCATCGCGGTCCTTTGCAACGGTCGTTGGGGGAGCCGGTGCACATCGATGTGGAGTGGATCTCGGGCAGCGTTTCGCAGGCCTCAACGCGCTGCTGGCGACCGTGCCTTCCTCATCGCCTCGGAGTTGCACCGCCTTTGCTGCCGATGGCTGCAGCAGAGCTCATACCCAGCGCGTCTTCGATCGCCTAAATTGACTCGGCTTGATCTCACGAGGCTTCTGACACCGCATGGATCGCATAGAGGCGATGAAGGTCTTCGTTGCCGCCCTGGATGAGGGAAGCCTCGCCGGTGCGGGGCGTCAGCTCGGCAGGTCGCCGGCGGCTGTGAGCCGGGCGATCGCCTTTCTGGAGCGGCAGGTGGGAGCGACGCTGCTCCACCGCACCACGCGCGCCATCAAGCTCAGCGAGATCGGCGAGCGCTACGCCGCCGCCTGCCGCCGCATCCTCGTCGATCTGCAGGAGGCCGAGGCCATAGGGGCCGGCGAACGGGCCGCGCCGCGCGGAACCTTGACGATCACGGCGCCTACGGTCAGCGGCGAGGAGATCCTGCGCCCGATCATCGACGCCTATATCGAGGCTTACCCGGCCGTATCGGTCAATCTCGTCCTGTTCGCGCGCAGCGCGAACCTGATCGAGGAGGGCATCGACATCGCCTTGCGCGTGCTGGAACTGCCGGATTCCTCGATGACGGCCATCCGCATCGGCGGTGAGGTGAGGCCGGTGATCGTGGCCGCTCCGCGCTATCTGAGTCAGCATCCCCGCATCGACGAGCCGGGTGACCTGACCCGGCACAGCATCATCGCCTGCACCGATTTCGGGCGAGATAGCTGGGTCTTCTCGCCGCCCAAGGGCGGATCCATAGCGCGTTCCGTTCAGTTCAAGCCACGCTTGATCGTCAACAGCGTGCGGGCGGCTCTCGGCGCCGCCGTCGGCGGGCTGGGTGTCACCCGTCTCCTCACCTATCAGGTCGCCGAACGCGTTCAGGACGGCTCGTTGCAGCTCCTGCTGCGGGGGACCGAACCACCAGCCAGACCCGTGAATCTGCTGCTGCCGCAGGGGCGCTCGACGGTTCCCAAAGTCCGGGCGTTCCTGGATTTCGCGGTACCGCGACTGCGGGCGGATTTTGCACGGCTCACGGCAGAAGCGGTCGCGCTGGACGACTGACCCGGACATTCTTCCACTTCAGGGAAGAATGTCTACCGTACGGCGGGCATTCAAACGATCCGCGAAACCTCCAAAATGATCCTCACCGAACGAGATGGGCTGGGCACCAGCCATCTCCTTCACAGGCGGAGGCCAGAGGATCATCATGAGCAACGAACGGAAAGTCGCCATCGTCACCGGTGCCTCGCAGGGCATCGGCGCCGGGCTGGTCAAGGGATTTCGTGACCGCAACTATCGCGTCGTCGCAACGTCGCGCTCGATCAAGCAAAGCGGCGACGAGGATATCCTGGCCATCCCCGGAGATATCGCCGATCCCGCGACGGCCGAGGCCGTGATCCGCGAGGCGCTGGCCCGCTTCGGGCGCGTCGACACGCTGGTCAACAATGCCGGCCTCTTCATCGCCAAGCCCTTCACCGACTACACGCTCGCGGATTTCGACAGCAAGATCGCGACCAATCTCGCCGGCTTCTTTCACATCACGCAGCAAGCCGCGGGCATCATGCTGAAGCAGGGCTCGGGCCATATCGTCAGCATCACCACCAGCCTCACCGACCATGCGATCGCCGGCGTCCCGACCGTGCTCGCCAACCTGACCAAGGGCGGGATCAACGCGGCGACGAAGGCGCTGGCGATCGAATACGCCGGCAGGGGCATCCGCGTGAACGCGGTTTCGCCGGGCGTGATCAAGACGCCGATGCACGCGCCGCAGACGTATGAATTTCTGGCCAACCTCCATCCAGTGAAGCGGATGGGCGACATTCGGGACGTCGTCGAGGCCGTGCTGTTCCTGGAGGGCGCCGGCTTCGTCACAGGCGAGATCCTGCATGTCGATGGCGGCCAGAGCGCCGGGCACTGAGGGAGACGGCCATGCCGATCGTCACCATACAGGTCACGCAGGAAGGCTCCGGCCCCGGCCGCGCCTCTGTCACGGCCGAGGAGAAGGCGCAGCTCATCGCCGGCGTCAGCCAGCTTCTGCTCGACGTACTGAACAAGCCGCTCGACTCGACCTTCGTCGTGATCGAGGAGGTCGAGCTCGCCAACTGGGGCTGGGGCGGCTTGCCTGTCCCGGAATACCGCAAGCGGCGCGCAGCGAGCCAAATTCGCCCTGCCGGGGCTTGAACACCCCCTACCCGCGCGGCTCGGCATCGAACGGCCGAGCCGCCGGGCGGCGACTTGCGGAGCTGACCATCACGGAGAGTATCGATGTCTCGCAATGACCGGACAACCGCCCTGGCCGGTGCGCTGGTGCTGGCGATCGGCATGGGTTTCGGGCGCTTTGCATTCACTGGCCTCTATCCCCTGATGGTCGCCGAGCAGCAGATCAGCGTCGAGGCAGGCTCATATGCCGCCTCGGCCAACTACGCCGGCTATCTGATCGGCGCCTTGCTTCTGAGCCTGTGGCCGACCCGCTCAAGCCGGGCGATGTGTGCGCTGGCGGTGCTGACGACGGCCGCCTTGCTCGGCCTGCTCGGCCTGCCCTTGTCTCCCCCGCTCGTTATCCTGGTTCGCGGCCTGGCAGGCGTGTCGAGCGCAATCGCCATGGTCGCGGCGGCGCAGTGGCTCCTTCACGATCGCGGCCTTTCCCATGAAGTGGCAACACTGTTCGCAGGCGTCGGAATCGGCATCCTGCTCTCCGCGGAGATCATCGCAGCCGGGCACGCCGCGGCGCTGCCGAGCCGATCGCTCTGGCTTCTGCTGGGCGGGGTGTCGCTTGTTCTAGGATCGGTCGCCTTGTGGCTTCAGTCCCGGGCGGAACGGGACGAGCGGCCGCCGACCTCCGATGCGACCGCGATCGGCGGCCTGCTCGGACCCTACCGTTTGACCATCGTCTATGGCCTGGCGGGCTTCGGCTACATCATCACCGCAACCTATCTGCCACTGCTCGTGCGGAACGCGTTGAGTTCGGTCGATCCCGCGCATATCTGGGCGCTCTTTGGTTTGGGCGCCGTGCCGTCCTGCTTCCTCTGGCACGCGCTGCATCGGCGCTGGGGCAGCAACGTCAGCCTCGCGGCGAACCTGGGCGTGCAGGCTGTCGGCGTTGTCCTGCCGGTGCTGCATCATCCCGTGGCCTATGTCGCCAGCGCCCTCATCGTCGGCGGAACCTTCGTCGGCACCGTCACGATCGCGCTGCCGGCGGCCCGCAGGGTCGCAACGCTCGTCCGGTTCGACATGATCGCCGTGATGACGCTCGCCTATGGTGCAGGGCAGATCGCCGGCCCCTTCGTTGCGAATGCCCTCTACCTTTCGAGCGGTTCCTTCGACGCTTCGCTTCTCGTGGCCGGCCTCGTCCTGTTGACTGCGGCTGCACTGAGCCTGCCCAAGATGGAGCCTCGACGGGTCGACCTGGCGGAGACAGCCGCTCGGGAGGCGGCGACGCGGGCGACATCAAGCCCCGCCTGAGATCATGGATGTGTCCGAACAGGCCCGACAATCGGCCGGAACCGCGAAAGGAACGACGATGACCACATCATATCAATCCAGGCTGCCGGCGCTTCTCGGCGTCGAGCTGCCGATCATCCAGGCGCCGATGGCGGGCGCGACGACACCAGAGATGGTCATCGCCGTCAGCGAGGCGGGTGGGCTGGGCTCGCTGCCGAGCGCGCAATATGACGAGCGCGGCCTGCGGGCGGCATTGGACCGGGTCCGGGCGGGCACGTCGCGCCCGATCAACCTGAACTTCTTCTGCCACACCAACCCTGCCGACGACCCTGCGCGTCAGGCCGCCTGGCTCTCGCAGCTCACCGGCTACTATGCCGAAGCCGGCCTCGATCCGGACATGCCGAAGGCGCCGAGCGGGAGAACACCGTTCGACGCAACGAGTGCGACCGTCGTGGAGGATTATCGGCCTGAGGTGGTCAGCTTTCATTTCGGCCTGCCGCCGGCAGATCTGCTCGACAGGGTGAAGCGCACCGGTGCCGTAGTGATCGCCTCCGCCACCACGGTGGCCGAGGCGCGCTGGCTCATCGAGCGCGGTGCCGACGCGGTCATCGCCATGGGCGCGGAAGCGGGCGGCCATCGCGGCAGCTTCCTGACCGACAGGATGTCCGAACAGATCGGAACCTTTGCGCTGGTCCCCCAGATCGTCGATGCCGTCTCGGTGCCGGTGATCGCCGCGGGCGGCATTTCCGACAGGCGCGGCGTCGAGGCCGCATTCGCGCTGGGGGCGGCGGGCGTGCAGGTCGGCACAGCCTATCTGGTGACGCCCGAGGCCAGCATATCCGACGTCCATCGGCGGGCGCTCGGCTCGCCCGACCGGCCGACAGCCGTCACGAATCTGTTCACGGGCCGGCCGGCGCGGGGCATCGTCAACCGCCTGATGTCCGAGCTCGGGCCGTTGTCGAAGGAGGCCCCGGCCTTTCCGACCGCGGGCGGTGCGATCGGCCCGCTGCGCAGCGCGGCCGAGAAGGCCGGCAGCGATGATTTCAGCCCGATCTGGGCCGGCCAGTCCTTCCCCCTGGCGCAGCCCATGCTGGCTTCCGTCCTGACGAGGATGCTGATGGGCGAGAGCGGTTGATATCCGACTGCGATCTCAGCTGCCCCGCGACGGCGTGCCGGAATGCAAGGTCGTGACCCAGATCGCGCGGGCCACGGTCTGTTCGGGGTTGTCGAACATGTGCGGCACCGTGCTGGGGAAGCAGACGCTGTCGCCCGCATCCAGGACATGGGGCTCATGGTCGAGCCAGATCCGGATACGGCCTGCGAGAACGTAGACCGCCTTCTCTCCGACATGCTGGACGAAATCGGCACCCGACGACGCGCCGGGATTGAGCGTCAGCTCGTAGATCTCGAGCGCGCCGCCCTGGGCCGGCGTCAGCGATTCCTTGAGCACGCCGCTCGCCGTGAGGCGGAGGAGGCGTCGGTCGTTCCGGCGCACGACGTATCGCGACGACGGGTCGGGGGCATGCGGCTCGAAGAAATAGGAGATCGGCACGCCCAATGCGATGCTCAGCAGCCGCAGGCTCCTGATCGAGGGTGAGGCCAGCGCACGCTCGAGCTGGCTGATCATGCCGGTGGACAGGCCCGTGCGCTGCGAGACCTCCTGAATCGACAAGCCGGCGCGCTGGCGCAAAAGCCGGACCGTCTCGCCGAGCCGGTGCTCGGCGTCCTCGGGAACGACGATCGGCTCGTTGGTCACCTTGTCCAGGGAATCCGGTCCAGCATCATGCCTGCTCATCGATCGCCTCTCAGCATGTTTCCTGAAACGCCTAGCACAGCCGCTCGATCCCGAGATGACGGCGACGGAGTGCGTTGGCAAGATTGACAGGTTTTTTCAGCCATGTTGAAGTCAGCATAACAAAAGTTAGAGGGATTGAAATTCCGTTCGCAGGAAACGTGTCAAACACGTTGCGAAGTGCGGGAACCGGGTTCGCAGGAGGAGGCACATCATGTCTGACGGATATTCTGGAGTCACGGCCCCGACGCGCCGCGGCGCTCTGGGGATGGGCATGGGGCTGGCAGCCGGCATCGGCATGCCCTTGCCGCTGCGAGCCGCGCAGCCACCGTCCGAACCGAAGGGCCAGGTCGTCGCCGGCCTGTCGCAGGAGCCGACGGTCTTCCATCCGCTGATGCCCGGCATCGAGGTCGATCAGGGCGTCTGGTGGCAGCTCTTCAGCACGCTCTGGTACATCGACCCTGAAGGCCGCTTCCAGGCCGACCTCGCCAAGGAGGTTCCCACCGTCGAGAATGGCGGGCTCTCCGCCGACGGCCTGACCTGGAAGGTCAAGCTGCGCAACGACGCCAAATGGCATGACGGCACGCCCTTCACGGCCGAGGACGTCAAGTTCAGCATCGACCTCGTCAACAACACCGCCTTCCGCGCCCGCAACCGGGTCGGGCACAGCCTCGTCCACGACATCAAGGTGGTGGCTCCCGACGAGATCCACTGGCGCATGGAGAGCGCCTATTCGCCCTATATGTCGATCCTGTCGCTGTTCTTCATCGTGCCCAGGCACGCGCTGGAGAAGGCGTCCGACCCCAATGCCTCGCCCTTCAACAATGCGCCGGTCGGGACCGGCCCCTTCCGCTGGGGCGAGCGGGTGCCGGGCGATCACATCCAGCTCCTCGCCAATAAGAGCTATCACGGGCGCGGCCCGTTCCTGGAGCGGATCGTCTTCAAATACGTCCCCGATCTGACCGTGCTCTACACCCAGTTCCGCACCGGCCAGATCGACTACACCGGCATCCAGGGCGTGCTGCCGAACTTCGTCAAGGAAGCGAAGACCCTGCCGGGCCGCAAGATCACGGTCTCGCCGATGGCGTCGATCGAGCACATCGCGCCCAATCTCGAATTCGGCCCGCTCGCCGACCGGGCGGTGCGGGAGGCCCTCTATCTCGGCATCAACAAGAAGGGGCTGATCGACGCGCTCAACTACGGGCTGCCGATGCCGACGGAATCCTTCGTGCCGCAACAGGCCTGGTCGTTCACCAAGGACCTGCCGGCCCATGCCTATGATCCCGCCAAGGCCAACGCCATCCTCGACGCGGCCGGCTGGAAGCGCGGCTCCGGCGGCATCCGCGAGAAGAGCGGCGTCCGGCTGGAATTCGCCAACTCGACCACCAGCGGCAACGCCGTGCGCGAGCAGACGCAGCAGCTCCTGATGCAGGACTGGAAGGCGATCGGCGCCTCGCTGCGCATCAACAACATGCCGGCCGCCGTGATCTGGGGCGATTTCTGGCAGCAGTCGAAATTCCAGTCGGTCATCGTCGGCGTCAACTTCATGCTGGGCAGCGACCCCGACGTGACGCCGCGCTTCGGCTCCAGCGCGATCCCGGCCAAGGGCGGGCGCGGCTACAACACCTACCAGTACCAGAACAAGGAGGCCGACCGGCTGCTGGCCCAAGGCGCGGCGCAGTTCGACCTCGCCGAGCGCAAGGCGACCTATGGCGCGCTGCAGAAGCTGATCCGCGACGATCTCGCCATCCTGCCGCTGTTCCAGTCGGTGATCGCCGAAGGCACCAAGGACGGGCTGCAGGGCTTCGCGCCCAACATCAACACCTCGTCCAATTGCTGGAACATGCGGGAGTGGTACTGGGCCTGAGCGCCGGACGGGTCGCGCTGCGATGGTTCCCTATCTCATTCGCCGGCTGGGGCAGGCGCTTGTGCTCCTGCTCATCGTCTCGATGCTCGGCTTCGCCATCCTGCATCTGGCGCCGGGCGGGCCGCTGTCGCAGTTCGCGCTGTCGTCGCAGATGTCGCCCGAGGATATCGCGCGGATCTCGCGCCAGCTTGGCCTGGACCGGCCCTTGCCGGTCCAGTACGCCGACTGGCTCTGGCGCATGCTGCAGGGAGATTGGGGCACGTCCTATCGCGACGGCGGGGCCGTGCTTGTCACCATAGGCTCGCATCTGCGGGCCACCTTCGAGCTGATGGCGACGGCGACGCTGATCGCCTGCCTGCTCGGCTGCTGGATCGGCATCCTCGGCGCGATCCGCCGCTATTCGCTGTTCGACACGCTCGCGACCGTCGGCGCGATGATCGCGCTCTCGATACCCACCTTCTGGTTCGGGCTGGTCACGATCTACATCTTCTCCGTCACGCTCGGCTGGCTGCCGGCCGGCAACCGCCACACGGTCGGCGACGACTCCGTGCTCGACCTGCTGCATCACCTGATCGCGCCGGCGCTGGTTCTGGCTCTCGTCGAGATGGCGATCTGGGCGCGCTTCATGCGCTCCTCCATGCTCGACGTGATCGGCCAGGACTACATCCGCACGGCGCGGGCCAAGGGCCTGCCGGAGTGGAACGTCCTGTCGCGGCACGCGCTGCGTAACGCGCTGCTGCCGATGATCACCGTCGCCGGCCTGCAATTCCCGACCCTGCTCGGCGGCGCGCTGGTCGCGGAAACCGTGTTCACCTGGCCCGGCATGGGCCGGCTCTTCCTCGATTCCATCGCCTATCGCGACTACCCCGTCGTGATGGGCATCCTGATGCTCTCGGCCGCGATGGTGATGCTCGGCTCGCTGCTCGCCGACCTGCTCTACGCGTTGGTCGATCCGCGGATCAGGATGGAGTGAGGCCATGAGCGCACAAGCCGCATCCGTCTCGCTCGAACCCGTGGCCGCCTCGCCCGGAAACACCGCCTGGCGCCGCTTCCGCCGGCACCGGCTCGCCATGGCCGGCTCCGTGACGATCCTCATCCTGGCGCTTGGCTCCGTCGTCGGGCCCTATCTCCTGCCGTTCGACGACACCTATATCGACATCATGCAGCGCTTCGCACCGCCTCTCTCCGGCGTGCATGTGCTGGGTACGGACGAGCTCGGCCGCGACATCCTGGCCCGGCTGATGATGGGCGGGCGCATCTCGCTGGCGATCGGCTTCCTCGCCATGGCGATGGCGATGGCGATCGGCATCGCGGTCGGCGTGGTCGCGGGCTTCTACGGCGGCTGGCTCGGCGCGGTGCTGATGCGCTTCGTCGACGCGGTGCTGTGCTTCCCGGCGATCTTCCTGCTGCTGGCGCTGGCCGCACTTACCGAACCCGGCATTCTGGCCACCACGCTGCTGATCGCCGCGACGTCCTGGATGAATGTCGCGCGCATCGTCGAGGCGCAGATCCGCTCCCTGCGCGAGCGCGACTTCGCAGCCGCCGCCCGCGCCGTGGGAGCCAGCGATTTCTACATCATGTTCCGCAGCCTTTTGCCCAACGCGATGGCGCCGATCGTGGTGGCGGCGACGCTCAACGTCGCGAAGGCGATCCTGCTCGAATCCTACATCAGCTTCCTTGGCTACGGCATCCAGCCGCCGGCCTCGAGCTGGGGCAACATGCTCAACAACGCCCAGATCTACCTGACGAGCGCGCCCTGGCTCGCGCTCCTGCCGGGCATCGCGATCACGCTCGCGGTGACCAGCTTCAACTTCATCGGCGACGGCCTGCGCGATGCGCTCGATCCGCGCATGGACATCAACTGACGCCACCCCTCCCCGCCGTCTCGGCTACCTACTCCATTCCTCAGGAGCACCGTCCATGTCCCCGCCGGTCAACCGCATTCCCAGCGACGAGCGCCTGCCGGAGGCCGTCGATGTGGTGGTCATCGGCGGCGGCGTGATCGGCGTATCCAGCGCCTATCATCTCGCCCGCAAGGGCTTGTCGGTCGCGCTGGTCGAGAAAGGGCATGTCGCGGGCGAGCAGTCGAGCCGCAACTGGGGCTGGTGCCGCCAGCAGGGCCGCGCCCGGGCCGAGATTCCGCTTGCGCGCGAAGCTCTGCGCCTCTGGGAAGAGCTGCAGGAAGAGGCCGGGGCCGACACCGGCTTTCGGCGCACCGGCGTGCTCTTCCTGACAAAGGACCCCAAGGAAGCCGCCGATTGGGAACGCTGGGCCGTCATCGCGCGCGAGCTCCAGGTCCACTCCACCTTGCTGAGCCCGGCCGAGGTCGCCGAGAGACTGCCCGGCAATTCGCAGAAGTGGGTGGCCGGCCTGCATACGCCGAGCGACGGGCGGGCGGAGCCTTCGATGGCCGTGCCGGCGCTCGCCCTGGCGGCGCGCAAGCGAGGCGTCACCATCCATCAGGGCTGCGCCGCACGCGGGCTCGAGACGACGGCCGGCGCCGTCAGCGCAGTCGTGACCGAGAAGGGCACGATCCGCACCCAGGCCGTGCTGCTGGCGGGCGGCGCCTGGTCCTCGCTGTTCTGCCGACGGCACGGAATCGATCTGCCGATCGGGCTGGTCGACGCCACCGCCTGCCGCACCACGCCGGCGCCCGAGATCACCGCCGGGGCGCTGGGCACCACCGAGTATTGCGTCCGCCGCCGGCTCGACGGCGGCTTCACGCTGGCGCTGCGCGGGCGCGGCACGGTCAACCTGACACCCGACATCCTGCGCTACGCCAAGATCTTCTGGCCGACCTTCAAGCAGCGCCGGGCCGGGCTGAAGCTGCGGCTGGGAGCTGATTTCTTCAAGCAGCTCTTCGGCAGCGCCAACTGGCAGTTCGATCAGCCCTCCCCGTTCGAGGCAGTGCGCGTGCAGGACCCCGCGCCCGACATGGAGCTGGTCAATTCGGCGCTGGCCGCGCTGATCGCCGGCAACCCCGAGCTCAAGGACATCCGCATCGCCGAGGCCTGGGGCGGGACGATCGATTCCACGCCCGATACCGTGCCGGTGATCTCGCCGGTCGCCAGCCTGAAGGGCTTCTTCCTCGCCACCGGCTTCTCGGGCCATGGCTTCGGCATCGGCCCGGCCGCCGGCAAGCTTGCAGCCGATGTCGTGCGTGGTGACCCGTCCTTCGTCGATCCCGCCGCCTATAGCTATGAGCGGCTGGTCGACGGGCGGCCGCTGGCGCCGGTCGGGCTGTTCTAGGGAGCGCCGCCGTGACCATCCTCTACAAGGCCAGCGCCGAGCGGGCGGACCAATGGGCCGCGGCCTTCGCCCGGCAGGCGCCCGAGACGCCCTTCCGGATCTGGCCGGATATCGGCGATCCGCTGGCCGTCGAATATCTCCTGCTCTGGCAGCCGCCGGAGCGGATCGCCGAGACCTTTCCGAACCTCAAGATGATCTTTTCGGTCGGTGCCGGCGTCGACCAGCTCGATTTCAGCAAGCTGCCGCCTGAATTGCCGGTCGTGCGCATGCTTGAGCCCGGCATCGCCGAAAGCATGGCCGAATTCGTCTGCATGGCCACGCTGATGCTGCACCGCAACATGGTCGATTTCATCGACCAGCAGCGCCGGCGGCATTGGCGGGAGATCCAGGTCCGTCCCCCCGCAGATCGGCGTGTCGGCATTCTGGGGCTGGGACAGCTCGGCCAGGCGAGCCTGGCGAAGCTGCGTTCCTTCGGTTTTCCCTTGTCGGGCTGGAACCGCTCACCGCGGCAGATCGATGGTATCATCTGCTTTACCGGCGCAGCAGAACTCCCCGCCTTCCTGGCGCAGACGGATATCCTGATCTGCCTGCTGCCGCTGACCGAAGCGACGCAAGGCATCCTCGATGCACGGTTGTTCTCGCAGCTGCCGCGCGGGGCGGGCCTGATCAATGTCGGGCGAGGCGGGCATCTCGTCGAAGCCGACCTGTTGCAGGCGCTGGATGAGGGACAGCTTTCGGGCGCGATGATCGATGTGCTCGAAAGCGAGCCCCCGGCGCCGCATCATCCGTTCTGGAACCACCCGCGCATCGTGATGACGCCTCACATCGCCAGCATGACGCGCCCGGAAAGCGGCGCTACCTTTGTGCTCGAGACGATCGAGCGCCATCGCAAAGGGCTTCCGATCGAGGGGCTCGTCCCGCGCGGTCGGGAATACTGACCGCGCCGCCGCCTGCCGCGCCGCTCAGGGCGCGCTTCACGAATACGCCCCTTTCATCCTTCGATTGTCGATGAAAGGGAGAAGGCTCCACTTGGCGAGCCAGCGGCAGGAAACGCGACCGGACCGGCTGCTCGTCGTTGCAAGGCATCTCCGAGCCGCGCCGGCCATTCTCCGCTAGCCGGTCGTCTCTTCTTCATAGACAGCAACTCGCGAAGCGCCGCCGAGAGGCGGCCCTTCGGCATGTCTGACGATCCGTTCCAAGGTCCCGAAGTCGCGCCGGGTCCGGACGGGTTTGATGAAACTGTCATGTTCCGGTCTTAGGCGAAGGCCACCGGCACGAGCCCTTTCCGGCGGAGAACGACAATGCGCGCATATCACTGGTTGGCGGCGGTCCTGGCGGCAGGCGTGGCGGGGGGATCCGCCACCGCACAGACGATCTATCCGATCGACCGTGCCGAGATCCTCGAAGGCTCGCGGTTCGACTTCAAGGTCGAGTTCCCGAATGCGCCGACCTCGGGCGATGTGAACGTCACCATCAACGGCAAGCCCGCCGCCGAGGCCTTCGGACGGCCGACGAACTTCATCCAGAGCGAGGAAGGCCAGAAGCATTCGGCGCTATGGCTGCGCGGTACCTCGCTGCCGGCCGGCCGCTACGTGGTGGAAGCCACCCAAGGCGGCAACAAGTCGACCGTGAACTGGGACGTCTTCGCGACGGCGACGCCGCGCCGCGCCAAGAACGTCATCCTCTTCATCGGCGACGGCATGACGGTCGCCAACCGCACGGCGGCCCGCATCCTCTCCAAGGGCTGGAAGGAAGGCAAATATGACGGCGAGCTCGCCATGGACGACATGTCCAACATGGCGCTGATCTCGACCTCCGGCACCGACTCGATCGTCACCGACAGCGCCAATGCCGCGCATGCCTACACCACCGGCCACAAATCCTGCGTGAACGCGCTCGGCGTCTACTGCGCCAAGAACGCGCTGACCCTCGACCATCCGAAGGTCGAGACCATCGCCGAGCTGGTGAAGCGCAAGACCGGCATGGCTGTCGGCGTCGTCACCAACTCCGAGATCGAGGATGCGACCCCGGCCTCGATGGTCGCCCACACCCGCCGCCGCTCGGACTTCAATGACATCGTCGAAATGTTCTACGCGGTGAAGCCGGACGTGATCATGGGTGGCGGCTCGCCGAACTTCCTGAGCAAGGTCACCCCCGGCTCGAAGCGCACGGACGAGCAAGACTTCATCGCCAAGTTCAAGGAGGCCGGCTACACGCTCGCCACCACGAAGACCGAGATGAACGCGGCGGTCGCCGCCGGCTCGAAGAAGCTGCTCGGCCTCTACAACACCGGCAACATCGACGGCGCCTTCGACCTGCGCCTTGCCAAGAAGGGCACGATCTCGAAATTCCCGGACCAGCCGGATGTCGTCGAGCAGACCAGGGCCGCGCTCGACATGCTCAAGGGCAATCCCGAGGGCTTCCTGCTGATGGTCGAGTCCGCCCGCATCGACAAGTATAGCCATTCGCTCGACTGGGAGCGCTCGGTGTTCGACACGATCATGCTCGACAACGCGGTCAAGGTCGCGAAGGACTTCGCCGGCGACCGCAACGACACGCTGATCATCGTCGTCCCCGACCACGCCCATCCGATGTCGATCATCGGCACCTATGACGATGATCGCCCGGGCCAGCTGCTGCGCGACAAGCTCGGCGTCTACAACGAGTCGACCCCGCCGAATTACGGCCCGGTCGACGCCGAGGGCTACCCCACCAAGGTCGACACCTCGCGCCGTCTCGCCGTCGTCTACGGCTCCTATCCCGACACCTGCGACACCGGCCGCCCCGCCATGGACGGCGAGCGCGTTCCGGCCGTGAAGGGCCCCGACGGCAAGACCAACATCGCCAACGAGAAGGACTGCACGGGCCCGCTGGTGGCTCGCAAGGTCGGCAACCTTCCCTTCGATGCCAATAACGGCGTCCATGCGGCCGACGACGTCATCCTGACGGCGATGGGCCCCGGCGCCGAGCGCTTCCGCGGCCACAAGCCCAACACCTTCGTGTTCCGCGTCATGACCGAAGCGCTGGCGCTCGGCGGCAAGTGAGCCGATGATCGGGGCAACGGAGGCATCGATGCGCCGACAGGCCCCCCTGGAGGATTTCCGCGTTTCTTCGAAGCGCGAAAATCCTCCAACTTCCTGCCTCCCCGCATTTTCTTCACGCGAACCGGTGTCCACTTCGCTCGAAAATGCTCTGGCGACCATTACCCGCCGCGGAGTCGTGCTCGGCCTCGCGGCGGCGAGCCTTTTCGACCGCGCCGCCGCGGCCGATGTCGAGACGATCGCCTTCGACAGCCTCTATAAATCCTTCGGCGTGCTCGGCTTCGAATTCTCCGACAGGGTGACGGTGCTGCGCGGCAAGCCCGTGCGCATGGTCGGCTACATGGCGCCGCCATTGAAGCCGGAAAGCCGTTTCTTCGTGCTGACGCGCGAGCCGCTCGCCATCTGCCCCTTCTGCCAGTCCGACGCCGACTGGCCGGTCGATATCGTCGTCGTGTTCATGAAGAACGAGACGGCGATGGTCAGTGCCGGCCGCAAGGTCGTGGTGGCCGGAAGGCTCGAGATCGGCTCCGCGACCGATGCCGATACCGGCTTCGTCAGCCAGATCAGGATTGCCGATGCCGGCTTCTCCCTCGCCTGAGGCAAGCGGGCGGCGGCTCGTTCTCAGCGATATCGCACTCGACCATCGCGACGGCGATGGTCAGGTCTTCCGCGCTCTCGACATTCCCACGCTGGTCCTGGAGCACGGCACAGCGTTTGGCGTCAGCGGGCCCTCCGGCTGCGGCAAGAGCACTCTACTCCATCTGATCGCCGGCCTCCTGCGGCCGAGCGCCGGTTCGGTCCGCTGGGGCGAAACCGAAATCTCCGCCCTGCCCGAGGCCCGGCGCGACCACTGGCGCCGGCAGAACCTCGGCTTCGTCTTCCAGGATTTCCATCTGGTGCCGGAGCTCGATGTCGCCGGCAATATCGCCTTGCCGGCGAGCTTCTCCTCCTGGCGGCTCAGTTCCTCCGGCCGCGACCGCGCCCTCGCACTGGCGTCCCGCGTAGGACTGAAGGATCCCCATCGCAGGGCGGCGGTTCTGTCACGCGGCGAGCAGCAGCGCGTCGCGATCGCGCGCGCGCTCTTCAATCAGCCGCGCCTGATCCTGGCCGACGAGCCGACCGCGAGCCTCGACGCCGATCATGCCGATGGCGTCTCCGAACTGCTCGTCGAGGCCGCCGAGCAAACCGGCGCCACCCTCATCTGCGCTTCGCATGATCCGCGCCTGCTCGCACGGATGACGCGCCGGCTCGATCTCAGCGCGGGACATGCGGCATGAACCCCTGGCCGATGGTTCTGGCCGATCTGCGGGCGCTGCGCTGGACGGCGCCGGCGATCGTGCTGCTCGTCGCTCTCGCGATCGCGACCGGCATCGCGATCGGCGCGCAGGAGCGGGCGCTGCGGCAGAGCTCGGCCAGGGCCGCCGACGATTTCGATCTGCTCATCGGTGCGCCGGGCAGCCAGACGCAACTCCTGATATCCGCGGTCTACCTGCAGCTCGAGGCGCTGCCGCTGGTCGACGGCCGGGTCCTCAAGGCGCTCGCGCAGGATGAGCGGGTCGGGAATTTCGCGCCGGTCGCCTTCGGCGACGTCAGCCGCGGCTATCCGGTCATCGGCACGACGGCCGGTTTCGCCGGCCGCTGGGGCCGGGTCCAGCCAAGCGAGGGCCGACTCTTCGCGGCAGAGGGCGAAGCCGTGCTCGGCGCCGACGTCGTCTACCGGCTGGGCGATACGATCGCGCCCTCTCACGGCGTCGCGGGCCATGCGCCCAAGCCCGGCCAGGTCGATGAGGAAGAGCTCGGCCATAAGCATGAAGGCCATGGCTACACGGCCGTGGGCCGGCTGCCGCGCCTCGGCTCGCCTTGGGATCGCGCCATTCTCGTGCCGATCGAGAGCGTCTGGGACATCCACGGCCTCGGCAACGGCCATGCCGAGGAAGCGCGCAGCGATTCTCCGTTCTGGCGTACGGGATCGAGCGTGGGCGACAGCCGCCGCCCCGAGGAAGCACGGATCGGCCCGCCCTTCGACGGCAAGCGCGTGCCGGGCGTGCCGGCGATCGTGGTGAAGCCCAGGAGCGTCGCCGGCGCCTATGCGCTGCGCGCGCAGTACCGGCAGGGCGGAACCATGGCCTTTTTCCCGGCCGAGGTTCTCGTCTCGCTCTACGGGGCGCTCGGGGACATGCGGGACATCCTCGTCGTCGCCTCGGCCTCCAACGCCGTGCTGATCCTGGCGAGCGTGGTGCTCCTGCTGATCGCCGTGAACGGGCTGCGCCGCCGGCGCTACGCGACGCTGAGGGCGCTCGGCGCGCCGCGATCCTACGTGCTGCTGGTAACCTGGATCGGCACGATCGTCCTGATCGCCACCGGCTGCCTCGCCGGGCTGCTGCTGGGTGTGATCGCGACCCATGCGATCTCCGGCATCGTCTCGGCCCGCACCGGGCTTTCGCTCTCCCCCGCCATCGGAGCGGGCGAGCTGGCTCAGGCGGGCCTGCTCTGTCTCGTCGGAAGCCTGCTGGCGCTGCTGCCCGCGCTGATTTCCTACCGCAGCCCGATCATCCAGGGCCTGAGGGACTGAGACGCCCAGAGGCCCCGTTTCGGCCCTGGCTGCTCGTTTGTTGTCACATATGGAGCGGGCGCGCACGGTCCTGACACCACCTGATCGGCTGGGGCGCCCGCCTCATGTCTATCTGCGCCACATCCTGCCGAACATCCTGAGCGTGCTGATCGTCCAGTTTACCCTGAATTCCGGCAGGTGATCCTGCTGGCGACTCGACCTGCCCTGCAATCGCGCTGATCGACAGGGCGCGAGCCTGATGCAGGGCGCCCCCTCGCCGGCCAGCGCTTCTCACGCGAGGGGCGAGCCCCTACGGTCCGATGCCCGAGCGGACCTGCATCGCCTCGCTCCGCATCGGCAAGACCCCGGCTCTGGAAGGCTTTCATGGCGCGCCATCACTTCGTTCCGACAAGCTATTCGAACGTGATCGGCACGCTGCCGCCGGTGCTGGAGATCGCCAGCGGCGACAGCGTCGTCACCACCACGCTCGATGCCGCCGGCTTCGGCGGCGACGGCGTGCTGCATGCGCCGCGCGGCAACCCGATGACCGGCCCGTTCTTCGTCACCGGGGCCGAGCCCGGCGATGCGCTGCTGGTCACCATCGAGCGCATGACGCCGAACCGGAAGACCGGCTGGACCTATTCGCCGCTTGCCCCGGCGGTGCTCGACCCGTCGATCCTGGCCGAGCTGCCGAAGCGCGAGCGCCATGAATGGGCAATCGACGCTGCTGCCGGCACGGTGAAGCTGCTGGAGCCTTCCGCGCGCACCAAGGATTGGAGCTTCCCGCTGGCGCCGATGCTCGGTTGCTTCGGCGTGGCGCCGGAGCGCGGCCAGGCGATCTCGACCGCGACCAGCGGCGCCTATGGCGGCAATATGGACTACCGGCTGTTCGGCCCGGGGGCGACCATCGCCTTCCCGGTCTTCGAGGCCGGCGCGCTGTTCTTCCTCGGCGACGGCCATGCCTGCCAGGGCGATGGCGAGATCGCCGGCACCGGCGTCGAGACCAGCTTCGAGGTCGAGTTCTCGGTGAAGCTCGTGAAGAAGCTCGGGCTGCGCTGGCCGCGCTGCGAGACCGAAACCGACCTGCTGGTGATCGCGAGCGGACGCCCGCTCGACCAGCCGCTGCAATTCGCGACCACGGAGATGCTGCGCTGGGTCGGCGAGGATCTCGGTGTCGATCCGGTCGAGGCGAGCCATCTGCTCGGGCAGGCCGTGCGCTACGACATCGCCAACGTCTTCAACCCGGCCTATTGCGTCGCCGCCCGGCTGGAGAAGACGGAGTTGACGCGCCCGATGTCGCTGCTCGCCCGCGCCTGAACCTCATCCCCCTCCCCGCTATTGCTCCGCTACGAAGAAGATCGAGTCATGTCCAAGGATACCGCCGCCCTGAAGGCCGAGCTGCTTCAGGCGATCGACGACCGTCGCGACGAAATCGTCGAGTTGCTGCGCCGCTTCCTGCGCATCAAGAGCGTCAACCCGCCCGGCGACACCCGCGAGGCCGCGGACTTCGTTCGCGAACTGCTCGATGCCGCCCGCGTGCCGCATCGCACCGAGGCCTTCGTGCCGGAGATGCCGAACATCATCGGCCGCTGGGAAACGGGCAATCCCGGCCGCCATCTCATCCTCAACGGCCATATGGACATCTTCCCGGTCACCAACGAGAAGCTCTGGGAAGCCGGGATCGTCGACGGCAAGATCATGGGCCGCGGCGCGTCCGACATGAAGACCGGCACGCTCGCCTCGATCCTGGCCTATTGCCAGCTCTACCCTCACCGCGAAAAGCTCAACGGCGCGCTGTCGCTGACCGTGGTCTCGGACGAGCAGTCGGGCGGGCGCTACGGCACCAAGTTCCTCTTCGATGAATTCGGCGAAGAGATGGAGGCAGATTGCTGCCTGAACGGCGAGCCGAGCGGCCTCGCCAATCTGCGCTTCACCGAGAAGGGCACGCTGCGTTTCTCGCTCTCGGCCAAGAGCATCGGCGGGCATGGCGGCTACGCCCACAGGGCGCGCAATCCGATCGCCGACGTCAGCCGGCTCGTGACCGTGATCTACGACCGCTATCACCTGAAGCTCGCGACGCTGCCGCCGGAGATCGATGCGGTTCTGACCTCGCCCGAGACGATCGCAGCGGCCGACCTCAACCTCGGCAAGGGCGCGGGCGATGTCGCCCGGCGCATCACCGTCAATGTCGGCATCCTCCAAGGCGGCCAGAAGGCGACGCAGATCCCGACGCATTGCATCGCCCATCTCGACATGCGCATTCCGATCGGCTCCGACCGCGACGCGATCCGCGCCGATCTCGAAGCGCTCGCCCGCGAGGCCGATTGCGAGATGGTCGTCAACGAGGACCACAGCTATCCGGCGAGCCTGACCGACCCGTTCGGCGAGATGGCCAACATCCTGCGCGGCAATATCCGCGAGCTGCTCGGGCATGACGCGCCGCCGGTGTCGAGCCTGGGCGGCACCGATACGCGCTACTGGCGCTGGCGCGGCGTCCCCGCCCTGATCTGCGGCCCCTCGCCGATCAGCATGGGCACCGACGAGGAGCACGTCACCATCGACGAGGCGATCGCGGTGATGAAGCTGCACGTCGGCTGCGCGGTCGATTATCTCGGCTCGACCGGGCCGGCGGGGAAGTAAACGCCGCCGAACCTATAGCTTGCTGGGCTTTGACGGAAACACGCCGTCATTCCGGGGCTTCGCGTCAGCGAAGAGCCCGGAACCCATGAACACGGGTCTGCCGTCATGGTCGGGCTTTTCCCGACCATCCACGTCTTCGCCGATCGAGCGTCTTGTTCAAGACGGGGATGCTCGCCACAAGGGCGAGCATGACGAACTGGAGCGATGTCGCGTTCATGGGTTCCGGCTCGGGCCTGCCGCCCGCCCCGGAATGACGCCGTGGTTCCGGTCCTAGCCGCTCAGAGCTTCACGACATACGGGGGCGGGGCTTGCGTCCGCCTTCGCTCAGGCGCCGACCTTGGCGAGCACGTCGGCGCGCAGGAAGCGCTCGATGAACAGCATGAACAGCACCGAGGGAACGAGCAGGATCAGCGCCGTGATCGAGGCGACCTGATAATTGCCGCCCATCGCCGCATTGTAGAGCAGCAGCGGCAAGGTCGTGACCTGCGGCACGCCGACGAAGAAGGTGCCGGTGAACTCGTCGAGCGATTCGAGGAAGACGAAGATGCCGCTGGCGATGATGCCGGGCGCGGCGAGCGGCAGCGTCACCGAGAAGAAGGCCTTGAGCGGCGAGGCGCCGATATTGCGGGCCGCGAGCTCGAGATCCCGGTCCACTGCCGCGAAGGCCGCCGCTGCGATCCAGACGGAATAGACGAGGCCGTGCGCCGCGTGGACGAGCACGACGGCGAAGACCGTGCCGTTGATGCCGAGCTGATAGAAGACGCGCGCGACGTTGATGTAGATCGCGACCGAGGGGAAGGCCTGGGGCAGCAGGAAGAGCACCATGAAGAAGGCGCGCGCCGGCAGCTTCAGCCGTGCCAGCGCGTAGCCGGCCGGGATCGAGAGCGCGAGCGCGACGATCACCGTCAGCACCGCGATCCAGACCGAGGTGCCGAGCGAGACCATGGCGTCGCCGGTCGGGCGGAAGACCTGCTCCCAGTAGCGCGTGCCGTAGACGACCGGCAGCTTGTAGGGCGTGTACCAGCGCTCGGCGACCGACCAGAGCGCGAGATTGGCCAGCGGGCCGATCAGGACGAAGGCGAAGGCGATGAGCAGGAAGGCGGCGAGTGTCGCACGCGCGGTCGAGGCTACGCGCATCATGGCGTGCCCTCCTTGGCCATGCCGCGCTTGAGGTAGATGATCGCCGCGCCGGCGGAGATCAGATAGGTGATGACGCCGAGCGCATTGGCCGTGGCGTAGTCGCCATAGGCGTTGATGCGGAAGGCCATGTCGACGGTCAGCATCGTCGGCTGCGAGCCCGACACCATCATCGGCACCGAGAGCACCGAGAGCATCGTCACGAAGGAGAGGACGAGCGCGACGAGGAGCTGCGGCATCACCTGCGGCAAGGCGAGCTCGATGAGGACGCGCATGCGCGAGGCGCCGAGATTGCGGCCGGCCTCCAGCGTCGCGCGGTCGAGCGAGGCGAGCGCGCCGGCGAGCAGCAGCGCGACGAAGGGCGTCTGCTTCCAGACGAAGGTCGCGATGATGCCGCGCCAGTCGAGGAAGCTCACCGCCTGCAGCGGCTCCATCAGGCCGAGCGAGACGAAGGTGTTGTTCATCAGCCCGTTCTTGGCGAGGAAGGTGCGCATGCACTGCGCCGCGACGATGAAGGGGATGAAGAGCGGCCAGCGATAGAGCGCTTTCAACGTGCCGACGATGATGCGGTTCTCGCCCAGCGTCAGCGTGCCGGCGATGACGATGGCGGCGAGCGCAGTCAGCAGGCAGGACGCGAGCACGATGATGACGGTGAAGACGATATCGCCGGAGTAGAGCTCATAGGCCTTGGCGAAGGCCTGCAGCGAGAAGCCGCCCTGGGGGCCGGTGAAGGCCGAGATCAGCGAGAAGCATAGCGGATAGAGGAACAGCGCCGCGACGAGGGCGAGCCCCGGCGCGATCAGCAGCAGGGCGAGATTGCGTTGGGAAAGGGACATTCTGCGCGACCGCTCCTGAAGCTCTGCGCCGTCATCCCGGACAAGCCGCGCGAGCGGCGCCGATCCGGGATCCATCGGGGGGCTGCGGAGTTCCAGGATGGATCCCGGATCTCCGCTTCGCTACGTCCGGGATGACGCGGTGTTTCCACGCGCCATCCCGCAAGGCGAACCTCAGTTCGCGACCTTCTTCTCGTAGCCCTCGAGGATGTCGTTGAAGTAGGGCGCGATCGGGAAGGGCTTGCCGTTCTTGGCGAGCTCGGCCGGCGTGACGTCGGTGAAGAGCTTGTCCCAGGCGGCCTTGTCGAGCTTGCCTTCGAGGTTCTTGGCATCGATGCCCGGATACCAGTTGAACTTCTTGACGATGCCGTCGGCCTGGACCTGCGGGCTGGTGGCGAGCGCGATGAAGGCCTCGGCCAGCTTCTTCTGGGCCGACTTCTCGGGAACGGCGTAGTACATCGGCTGGCCGGGCATGCCGGGCGAGACGAGCTTCAGCTTCATGTTCGGCGGCAGCTTGCCGTCGGCCTGCCAGGAATAGAACATGTCGACCCAGACCGGGCCGATCGCGATCTCGCCGCGGTTCAGCATGTCGAGCGTGCCGGCGTTTCCGGGGGTGATGACGGCGTTCTTGTTGAACTCCTTCAGCTCGCCGAAGGCCTTGTCCCAGCCCGCCTTGGTGTTGGCGTCATAGGGGCCCTGGATCAGCTTGTCGGCGTCGCCGCCGAAGGCATAGACCCAGCCGGCGACGAAGGAGACGCCGGACATGCCGCCCTTGATGCCGTTATAGCCGAACTGCTTCGGGTTCTTCTTGGCCCAGTCGGCAAGCTCGGCGAAGGTCGCCGGCGGCGTCTTGACCATGTCGGCATTGTAGGCGAGCGCGGTCTGCGACTGGAACATGGGGATGACGAAGCCGCTCACATCGGTGCCGAGCGCGTTCTTGGCGGCGTCGCCGGTGGCGAGCTTGGCCGTCTCGACATTGGCCGTGTACTTGTTCAGCAGCCCTTCCTTGACCATCTGGCCGGCGGCCTTCTGGTGAATGACGAGCACGTCGAAATCGGTCGCGCCCGCGCCCTTCTGGGCATCGAGCTTCTCGTAGATCTTCTGCGAGCCGGAATCGCCCGGGCCGGTGCCGACCGAGACGACCTTCACGCCGGGATGGGCCTTCTCGAACATCGGCCCGAGATAGTCCTTGACGTAATCGACCATGTTCTGGTCGCCCGCGGAGGCGACGTTGAGGGTCTGCGCGGATAGCGGCGAAGCCACGATCAGCGCAGCGAGCGAGCAGGCAAGCGTGATGATGCGCATGTGTCTGACTCCCTGTCAGGCGGCAATCCCGGCCTCGGTCGCCGGGAAGATGTGAAGGCGCTGCAGCGGAATGCGCAGCCCAACCTTCGTTCCGAGTTCGTGACGGCCGAGATCGTCGACCGTGATCTGGCGGCCGGCGGCTTCCACCTTGTAGCGGTAGATGCCACCGGGATAGGCGCGTGCGGCGATGGTGCCGGGCACGACGAGATCGCCTCCCGCAGCCGGCGCATCAAGCGCGTCGAGGCTCGCGACGTCGTCGCGGAAATAGGCGAGCGCGTCGCCGGCCGGCAGCGCGGAGGCGGCTTCGCCGGCAAGCGTCGTGCGCGCGTCGCCGGCCGCGACCGCGGCATGGCCGTCGCCACGCTCGACACGCAGCGGCAGCACGTTCTCCGCGCCCATGAAATTCGCGACGAAGGCGCTGGCCGGGCGGTCGTAGACCTCTTCCGGCGTGCCGACCTGGGCGATGTGGCCGGCCTGCATGATGACGAGCCGGTCGGCCATGGTCATGGCCTCCTCGCGGTCATGGGTGACATGGACGGCCGTCAGCCCAAGACGCTGCTGGATGGAGCGGATCTCGTGGCGCATCGTCATGCGGATCTTGGCGTCGAGATTGGAGAGCGGCTCGTCGAGCAGCAGGATGCCGGGGTCGATGGCGAGCGCGCGGCCGAGGGCGACACGCTGGCGCTGGCCGCCGGAGAGCGCCGTGACCTTGCGGTCCTCATAGCCGGCGAGCCCGAGGAAATTCAGCATCTCGCCGACCTTGGCGGCGATCTCGGCCTTCGACTTGCCGCGCAGCTTGAGGCCGTAGCCGATGTTCTGCAGCACGGTCATGTGCGGCCAGAGCGCATAGGACTGGAAGACCATCGCCATCCCGCGCTTTTCCGGCGGCTGGCCGGCGACATCCTTGCCGCCCACGATGATCGAGCCGGACTCGACCGGGACGAAGCCGGAGAGCGAGCGCAGCAGCGTGGTCTTGCCGCAGCCGGAGGAGCCGAGGAGCGCCGTGAAGCTGCCGGGCGTGAAGTCCAGATCGATGCCATGGAGCACGCGCGTGCCGCCATACGCGACCTTGAGACCGCGCACGCCGATGGCCGCGCCACTGCCCGTTCTGGCTTGCGTTACCGGCTGCAAGGCGCCTACTCCCCACTTCGTTTTTGTTGCCGGATAATGGAATTTTTCTTCCATTGACCGACCCGATTGAAATAAACATTACGTACGGGGCGCACTATGTGCAAGAGCTTTGTGAAACTTGGATGACAGCGCGGATACATTCTCTCTGGCTCATGCCATCGCCGGCCGACGAGGCCATGCTGACGGGGCTCGTCGGCGAATTGTCGGGGCGCTTCGGGACCCCATTTTTCGCGCCGCATCTGACGCTGCAAGGTGACACGGAGATGCCGCCCGCCGCGCTGGAACACGCGGCAGCGGCGGCAGCGGAGACGGTCCCGGCCTTCTCGGAGGCCGTCGCGCTGGTCGAGGGAAGCGAGGCCTTCTTCCGCTCCTTCTATGCGCGCTTTGCCGTCTCGCCGCCGCTGGCGAAGCTGAAGCGCGCGCTCGACCCCGAGGGTCTCGACAGCTTCATGCCGCATGTCTCGCTGCTCTACGGGCCGGTCGAAACGCAAGCCAAGGCAGCGGCCATCGCGGAGGTGCAGGCGCGACTCGCGGGACGCATGATCCACTTCGACCGCATCGGCATCGTGACCTCGGGACAGGATATCGCTATCGCCGACTGGCGGGTTGTTACGAGCGTGGAATTACGTTCGTAGATTCCACGGCGCTACAAAACTGCGTGCCATCCCGGACAGAGCGAAGCGACGATCCGGGATCCATGGCTGAACCTTCACCGGCAGCGCTCCGGCACCGATCCCGGGTCAAGCCCGGGATGACCGCGTGTTTCCGAGAAAGCTCGGAAGCCGCCCGGTAAGAGACCGCTACTCGCCCGTCAGCTCGCGGTTGCGACGGCTGATCTCGTCGCTGTAGCGCTTGATCGCATGCGCCTCGCTGAGGATGCCGACGAGGCGGCGTTTCTCGCGGTCGGCGACGACCGGCAGCGCCTCGCTCTCGGCTTCGTCGAAGAGCTTCAGCGTATCGCGCACCGACATGTCGGCCAGCAGCATCCTGTCGGGATTGCGCAGGAGATGCCTCACCGTGCGCGGAGCGGGCTCGGCCGCCGCCTCCTCGTCCAGCCCCGGATCGGGTTCGTAGAGGGCACCGGGCGGCACCATGCCGGCATAGGCGTCGCCCGGACCGACCGCGACGAGATAATTGGTCGAGCCCGGCGGATATTTCAGCCGGGCTTCGGCGATGGTGGCATCGGCGGCGATCTTCGGCACCTCGATGCGCATCATGCTGCCGGCGGTCAGCTCGCGCATCCAGCCGACGTCATGGGCGCCGCGGATGCTCTCGCCGCGCAGATGGAAGCGCCAGGTCGCGAAGGAGAAGCCGAACAGGCGGCGCGTGACCAGCGAAGCGGCGCCGGCCGCGCCGACCACGGCGAGCGTCAGCTTGAGATCGCCGGTCATCTCGAGCGCGAGCAGAGTCATGGTCATGGGGCCGCCGACGATCGAGACCGCGAGCGAGCTCATTCCGACCAGCGCGAACAGCGTCTCGTGCCCTGCGAGGTTCGGAAAGCCGAGCGTCAGCACGCCGATGAAGAGACGCCCCGTCAGCACGCCGAGCAGCAGCGACGCGAAGAACAGGCCGCCGCGGAAGCCGGAGCCGATCGACACCGAGGAGGCCAGCGCCTTGGCGACGAGCACGAGCGCCAGCAGCAGCAGGCTCGCATCGATGCCGAGATAAAGATTGATCGCTCCATGGCCGGCCGAGAACACCGACGGATTCCAGATCGCCAGCGCCCCGACGACGAGCCCGCCGAAGGCCGGCCGCAGCCAGGTCGGGATGCGCGAACGCCGGAATCCTGCCTCGACGAAGGCGGCGGCGCGCATGACGACGATGCCGACGAGGCCGCAGGCGGCACCGAGCAAGACGACGAGGGGCAGGTCTGACACCAGGATCGAACCGATCGGCGGCACCTCGACCGCGAGCAGCGACGGGGCGAGCAGGCTATGCGTCACCGTCGCCATGAAGGTCGCGGCCATTACCGGCACGAAGGCCGCGATCGAATAGCTGCCGAGGATCAGTTCGAAGGCGTAGAAGGCGCCGGTCAGCGGCGCATCGAAGGCCGCGCCGATCGCCCCGCCCGCGGCACAGCCGACCATCAGGCGCATATCCGCCCGGCGCAGGCGGAAGCGGCGGCCGATATGGGAGGCAAGCCCGCTCGCGGCCTGGGTATAGCCGGCTTCGAGCCCGACCGAGGCGCCGGCGCCGCTGGAGCCCATGGTCTGGAGCGCGACGAAGGCGCTGTCGCGCAGCGACATCCGCCCGCCATGCAGCGCATTGGCCTCGATCGGGTCGATCGGCTGCTTGCGACGGCGGAAGAACAGCCAGGACGCCAGGCCGATGGCTAAGCCGCCGAGCACGGGGCCGGCGATTGCGCGCCAGGGCGGTATCGTCGTGGTGATCGAGAGGCGCTGCCCTGCGGCCAGCCCGAAGATCAGCTCATGCAGGAGTTGCGTCGTGAAGGACATCGCCAGCACGATCAGCCCGGCGAAGACGCCGACGACGGAGGCCAGCACGACGATGCCGATCTCGCTCGATCGGATGAGCGCGCGCCAGCCCTGCGGCGCATCGCCCGCCCCGGCTGCGGCTTCGGAGGCTTTCACGGTGATCACGGCAAGGCCCGTCAGGCTCGTTCGTCACGTCCGCTCGCGGTCGCATATCGGAGAGGCCAGAACAAGACGCCATGGCGATACCGCGCCTGCGCCCGCCGCGGAGCCGCTACGGGATTGGCACGGCCAGCCCCGTCTTGACCCGGTCCATGGCGACGAAGCTGCGGAACTTGCGGATGTTGGGGTTGGCGAAGAAGAGCCGGCGCGTCAGCGCCTCATAGGCCGCCATGCTCGGCACCAGCACCACCAGCATGAAGTCGACCTCGCCGGTGACGTAGTAACATTGCTGCACCTCGGGCGCGGCGATGAAGGCGCTCTTGGCAGCGTCGATGTCCACCGCCGTCTCGCTCACGAGTTCGATCTCGACGAAGAGCGTGATGGGATGACCGAGCGCCACGGGATCGACGACCGCGACATTGGCGCGGATGACGCCGCTCGCCTCCATCCGGCGGATGCGGCGCTGCACGGCCGGCGCAGAGAGGTTGATACGCTCGCCGATCACGCGCTGCGGCGTGGTGTTGTCCTGCTGCAGGATGACGAGGATCGCCCGGTCGAAGGCGTCGAGATCATAAGCGGCCGGCGCTGGCATTGAACGTCCCGAGAAACAAACTTGCGTCCGAGGACTATAATTCCAGCGCCTTTTTTGCCTGGATTGCAATATTCATTCACGATCCGCTCCAGCGAGGCCGACATGTTCCTGCTCAACCGCCATCCCGATTACCGTTCCGCGCTTCATCCGAAGGATGTCGAGACGCTGGGTCCGGCCGGGGCGGACGCAATCGAGGCGCATCTGGCCGAACGCCCGAACCATGTGCCGACACCGCTCCATGACCTGCCCGGCCTCGCTGCCGCGCTCGGGATCGGGGCGCTGTTCATCAAGGACGAAGGCCAGCGGCTCGGCCTCGGCAGCTTCAAGGCGCTCGGCGGCGCCTATGCGGTGATCCGGCTGGCTCTGGAAGCGGCGTCCGAACAACTCGGCCGCCCGTTGAACGACGCGGATATGAACGACCCCGCCGTTCGCGCCGTCGCTTCGCAGATGACCTTCGCCTGCGCGACCGACGGCAATCACGGCCGCTCGGTGGCGCAGGGGGCACAGCTGCTCGGCGCGAAGGCGGTGATCTTCGTGCATGGCGGCGTCAGCGACGAGCGCGTCGCCGCCATTGCCCGCTTCGGCGCCGAGATGGTGCGCGTCGCCGGCACCTATGACGATTCCGTGGTCGAGGCGGCCCGCGTCGCGACGGAACGCGGCTGGACCATCGTCTCCGACACCTCCTGGGACGGCTATGAGCGTATCCCCGGCCTGGTGATGCAGGGCTATACGGCGATCGCCCGCGAGGCGCTGGCTGAGATGCCGGCGCGGCCGACCCATGTCTTCGTCCAGGCTGGCGTCGGCGGCATCGCCGCCGCGCTCGCCGCGCAGATGCTGAGCGCCTTCGGCGGGGACAGGCCGTTCTTCGCCGTGGTCGAGCCGTCGCGGGCAGCCTGCATCTTCGAGGCCGCCCGACAGGGCCGGCCAGTGAAGATCGCCCATGGCGAACCGACGGTGATGGCGATGCTCGAATGCTACGAGCCCTCGCCGCTGGCGTTGCGCGTGCTCTATCGCGCCGCCGACGCCTTCCTGACTGCGGAGGATGCGGACGCCGTCGAGGCGATGAACCGTCTCGCCCGCCCCGCAGCCGGCGATCCGGCAATCGTCGCCGGCGAGAGCGGCGGTGCCGGCCTCGCCGGGCTGCTCGCGGCCTTGCGCAACCCGCAGGCGCGCGCCGCGCTTAAGCTCGATGGCGCGTCCCGCGTCTTCCTCGTCAACACGGAGGGCGCGACCGACCCGCAGCGCTATGCCGAACTCGTCGGCCTCAAGCCGGGCGAAGTCACGCGATGACCGGTGCGACAGGCGCCGAACGGCTGACGCTCTATTCGCAGAGCCATTCGCCCTATGCGCGCAAGACCATCGTCTTCGCGCATGAGGCCGGGCTTGCTGACCGTATCGCCGTCGTCGATCACGAGACCAGCCCGACCAACCGCAATCCCGAGGTGTTCGCGGTCAATCCGCTGGGCAAGGTGCCGGTGCTGATGACGCCCGAAGCCGGCGCGATCTTCGATTCTTTGGTGATCTGCGACTATCTCGACGGGCTGCATGGCGGGCCGAGACTGATCCCCATCGCAGGCAAGCCGCGCTGGCAGGCGCTGCGTTTGCATGCCGTCGCGCAGGGGCTGTGCGACGCCGGCATCGCGCTGCGCTGGGAGACGGCGCGGCGGCCGGAGCATCTGCGATACCCGCCGCTGAGCGAGGGCCAGACGACGAAGCTGGTGGCATCCTACGACCTGCTGGAACAGGACGGGGCTTTCGACGAGCCGGTCCATATCGGCCATATCGGGCTGGCTACGGCGCTGGCCTGGCTCGAATTCCGCGCGCTGCCGGATTTCCGCGCCGGGCGGCCCCGGCTGACGCGCTGGTACGAGGCGTTCTCGCAGAGGCCTTCGATGCGGGCGACCGCCTATCATGGCGAGACACAGGACGGCCCGGCGCAGCCCGCCATTGCCGGATGACCGGCTGACGTCGTAGCAGGGGCGCGCGGCCCGCTCCGGCTGCGCCGGAGGCCGCCCATGAAGCTTCGTTCCGATACGCTGGCGATGACCGCCGTCCTCGCCATGCTGACGGCGCTCGGCCCGCTCTCGACCGATTTCTACCTGCCGTCCCTGCCCGAGATCGTGCAGGTGATGGAGACCGATGTCGCCGGCGCGCAGGCGACGCTCTCCTCCTTCCTGTTCGGCTTCGCGGCCGGGCAGATCTTCTGGGGGCCGCTCTCCGACCGGCTGGGGCGCAAGCCCGTGCTGCTCGCGGGCCTGGGTCTCTTCGCACTGGCGACGCTCGCCTGCGCGCTCGCGCCTTCGATCGGCGCGCTGACCGCCGCGCGGGCGCTGCAGGCGCTTGGCGCCTCCGGCCCGATCGTGCTCGGCCGCGCCATGGTGCGCGATCTCTACGATGGCCCGCGCGCGGGGCGCGAACTGGCACGGATGGGCATGATCATGGGCCTGGTGCCGGCGGTCGCGCCGGTGATCGGCGGCGTGCTTCAGGTCGCCTTCGGCTGGCGCTCGACCTTCCTCGCCTCACTCGTCTTTGCTCTTGGCCTCGCGATCGTCATCGTCACGGTGATGCCGGAGACGCTGCGCGCGCGCTCGCCGCAGCCGCTCTCGCTGCTCGCGATCTTCCGCGGCTTCGGCTTCCTGCTGCACAACCGCGCCTTCCGGGTCTATGTCGCCCTGACGGCGCTGGCCTATGCCGGGCTCTTCGCCTTCATCTCCGGCTCGTCCTTCGTGCTGATCGGCATCTACGGGCTGACGCCGGTGGAATACGGCTTCTCCTTCGGCTTCGGCGTGCTCGGCTACATCGCGGGCACGATCATCGCGCAGCGCCTCGTCGGGCGGCGCGGCATGGACGGCGTCATCGCCATCGGCGTCGGCTGCCTCGCCGGTGGCGGACTGGCCATGCTGGTCGGCGTCCTGACCGGGCTGGGCGGACCGGCGGGCGTCGTCGTGCCGATGGCGATCTATGCCTGCGGCGTCGGCCTGGCCATGCCCCAGGCCCAGGCATCGGCGATGATGCCGTTTCCGGACCGGGCCGGCGCAGCCTCGTCCTTCAACGGGCTCTGCCAGATGCTGCTCTCGGCCTGCGTCGGGCTGCTCGTCGGCCATCTGCTGAAGAACGCCGCGCTGCCGCTGCCGCTGGTGATGTCGGCGCTGGGCGTGACCGCGCTGGTGCTGTTCCGGGCGACGCGCGCGATCCGGACGGCGAAGGCTTAGACCGTCCTGCATTCCGACGCACCGCGCCGTCTTTCCGGGGCTTCGCGTCAGCGAAGAGCCCGGAACCCATAACCGCAGTTTGGCATGACGAGGCGGCTTGTTCCGCAGGCTTTTCCTGAAGCACCCGCGGATATGGGTTCCGGGCTCGGCCCTGCGGGCCGTCCCGGAATGACGGTGAGGTTCTTCAGCCGCCGAAGAGCCGCTCGAAGAAGTTGCGCTCCTGCGGAGCGGGCCTGACCCAGGCGCGATCCGAACTCGCGGGCTGGACCGGCGCCGGAGCGCCGGCGTCGGCCACCGGCGCGCCATCCCCGAAGATCGTCTTCGGCGCGCCCTGCCAGAAGCCTCCCGGCAGCGGGACGGGCTGGGCGCCGGCATGGGCGGCCTTCATGTACTTGCCCCAGATCTCGGCCGGGAGGCCTGCACCCGTGACGCGCTTCATGGTCGAGTTGTCGTCGTTGCCGACCCAGACGGCCGTGACGAGGCGCCCGGTGAAGCCGACGAACCAGGCGTCGCGATAATCCTGGGTGGTGCCGGACTTGCCGCCGACCTCCCAACCCGCGAGGTTGACCTTGCTGCCGGTGCCGCCGGTCATCACGCCATGGAACATGGTGTTCATCATCGACAGCGTCTGCGGCTGGATCACCGGGCCGAAATTATTCGCCTTGCGGGCATAGACGACCTTGCCGCTGGTCGAGCGGACCTCGCGGATGACATAGGGCAGCACCGACTGGCCGCCATTGGCGAAGCTGGCATAGGCCGCGGTCATCTCCAGCGGCGTCACCTCGGATGTGCCGAGCGCCAGGGACGGGTTCGGCTGCAGCGGAGAGGTGACGCCGAGGCGCTGGGCCGTGCGGATCACCTCGCGCGGCGTGACCTCCTGGATCAGCCGCGCGACGACCGTGTTGAGCGAATGGGCGAAGGCGGTCTGCAGCGTCACCGGGCCGCGGAAGGTGCGCGAATAGTTTTCCGGCTCCCAGCCCTTGATCGAGACCGGCGAGTCGTCGCGGATCGTGTCCGGCGTCATGCCCTTCTCGATCGCGGTCAGGTAGACGAAGGGCTTGAAGGACGAGCCCGGCTGGCGATGCGCGGCGGTGGCGCGGTTGAACTGGCTCTTGGTGTAGTCGCGCCCGCCGATCAGGGCCCGGATCGCGCCGTCCGGAGCGAGCGAAACCACCGCTCCCTGCGAAACGTTGAGCTTCGACCCTTGAGCCGAGAGCGCATCGACCAGGATCGTTTCGGCCGAGCCCTGCAGCTTGGTATCGATCGTGGTGAGCACGGTGACGTCGCCCTCGACGGCGCCGATGAAGTCGTCAAGGACATCCATCACGTAATCGGCGGCATAGTTGACCGAGCCGGCGCCGACCCGCTCTGGCACCTCGGCGGGCGCGGTGAGCGCGCCCTTGGCCGCCGCCTGCGAGATGAAGCCCTGGTCGGCCATGGCAGCGACGACGAGCTGGGCCCGCTTCTCGGCGAGGTCGGGATTGCGATTGGGCGCGAGGCGCGATGGCGCCTGGACGAGGCCGGCCAGCATAGCGGCCTCCGCGATCGTCACCGAGCGCGCCGACTTGTTGAAATAGCGCTGCGCCGCAGCCTCGACGCCATAGGCGCCGGAGCCGAAATAGACGCGGTTCAGATAGAGCTCGAGGATCTGGTCCTTGGTGTAAGTGCGCTCCAGCCAGAGCGCCAGGATCGCCTCCTGGATCTTGCGGGCCGCCGTGCGCTCCTGCGTCAGGAAGAGGTTCTTGGCGAGCTGCTGCGTCAGCGTCGAGCCGCCCTGGGCGACGCCGCGCCCGCGCAGATTGGTGACGAGCGCGCGGCTGATGCCGATCGGGTCAATGCCGAAATGGTCGTAGAAGCGCCGATCCTCGATCGCGACGAAGGCCTTCGGCAGATAGGGCGGGATCTCGCCGATGGTGATGGTGCGCCCGCCGGTCTCGCCGCGATTGGCGAGCAGAGAGCCGTCGGCCGCGAGGATCGCGATGTTCGGCGGCCGCTTCGGCACGGTGAGCTGGTCGATCGGCGGCAGCTGCGAGGCGTGATAGGCGATGAAGCCGCCGAGCCCGATGGCGCACCACAGGCCGAGCACCATCGTCCAGTAGAACAGGCCGCCCAGCAGCGAGCGGCGCCGGCGTCCACGACGCTTGCCGCCGCCTCCGCCCCCGCTGCGCTTGTTGCGCACCGGCTGACTGCGCGGCTGCGGGCGTGCCGCGGCGCGGTGACGGTGTAGTGGGCGGTCGTCGTCGGAAACGCGCATGTCAAAATCGTCGCGGCTTTCGCCGCTCTCATGATCGAAGGACGGCTCGCGCCGCTCGCCTCGTTTGATCCGGTCGTTCATCCCTGTCCCGTTCCGGCCGACATGCCGCCTGCAATGCGGTCAGGTCACACAGGATTCAAACATGGCGCTTTTAAGGGGTGGTTAAGCGTGCACCGCGACGTTGAGGACACAGCCGTCGCGAGATCGTGATCAAACTTGCAAATGCGCAAACGAAAACGTCATCAAACGGGATATTGCGCAAAATCGAACCGCTCGCCTACAAGCACATCGTCACGCTCGATCGCTCAGCTACTCCGGTTGTCGAAGCCGTTTCAACACTCGTTCGATCCCTTCCATAAAGAGGCACAGCATGCAGTCGCTCAACCGCTACGCGCCGTATTTCCTTGGCGTCCTGCGTATCGTCACCGCGCTGATCTTCATCGCTCACGGCACGCAGAAGCTGTTCGGCTTCCCCGTGCTGCCGCCCAACGGCTCCCTGCCGCCAGCCTTCACCATGTACTGGTACGCAGGCGTGCTCGAGCTGGTCGGCGGCCTTCTGGTCCTGGTCGGCTTCCAGACCCGCATCGCCGCCTTCGTCCTCTCGGGGCAGATGGCTTTCGCCTATTGGATGGGCCACGCGCCGAAGAGCTTCTACCCCGTCGCAAACGGCGGCGACGCGGCGATCCTGTACTGCTTCGTCTTCCTCTATCTCCTCTTCGCCGGCGCCGGCGCCTTCGCGATCGACAAGGACAGCCGCGCCTGACGGCCCGCTGATCCGACCGAAAACGAAAAGGCCCGCTTCCTCACGGAAGCGGGCCTTTTTCTGTCTTTAATCCACACCGATCAGACGGCGGCGGAAATCCAGCGCGAGAGATCGCTCTTCGGCGCCGCGCCGACCTTTTGCGAAGCGAGCTTGCCGTCCTTGAACAGCATCAGCGTCGGGATCGAGCGGATGCCGAACTGGGCCGGGATCTGCTGATTCTCGTCGACGTTCATCTTGACGATCTTGACCTTGCCGTTGAGCTCGGTCGCGATTTCCTCGAGCGCCGGGCCGATCATGCGGCAGGGACCGCACCATTCCGCCCAGAAATCCACGACGACCGGCTCGGAGGACTTGAGGACATCGGCCTCGAAGCTCTGATCGGTTACCTTGCTCGTTGCCATGACTGGCCGCCTTTCGGTTTCAATGGGCGGCAATGCCACCCTTCGCCAGCGAAGCTATGAACGCCCGCCTCTCCGGTCAAGGCGCGTGCGCCGCAGGGCAGAGGCGAGGCCGACGCGTCACGAGCCGCCTGAAACCAGGCCGGCCCCGACATTGATCGCCATCGCCAGGATCGAGGTATTGAAGACGAAGGCGAGGATCGAATGCAGCAGCACGACCGCCCGCGCTTCGCGCGTCGTCACCCCGACGTCCGAGGTCTGCGATGTGCAGCCGATCGTGTACGAGAAATACAGGAAATCGACATAGTTGGGATCGGTTTCGCCGGGAAAATCGAGGCAGGGCTCCTTTTTGCCGCCGCGGTAGTAGACGCCGGCATAGTGCAGCGTGAAGAAGGCGTGCAGCAGCGTCCATGAACACAGGATCGTGACGCCCCCGAGCGCGAGATGCAGGCCGCGATCGGGCGCCGGCACCGACCCGATGCCGGTGAGCTGCAGCACGATGGCGACCAGGCTCGTGCTCGCCGCCAGGCAGGAGATGATCAGGATGGCGAAGGCGCCCTCGTCCTGCCGCTCGGCCCGCGCCCGGATCTGATCGACCGACTCGGAGAACATGGTCGAGGCCAACAGGCCGAGATAGAGGATCGCGCCGACATCCCAGGCGATCAGCAGCCGCGTCGCCCAGCGCCAGTCGCCGGGCAGCACGGCTGCCAGGCCCACGCCAGCCCCCAGGGCCGCCAGAAGGCGGGGGCGCAGCAGCAGGGATGGCAAGAGCTTCATGATCGGGACGATCCGCCGGGGGTGCTCACGCTACCGCCCGGCGCGGCGCCTGCCAAGGCGAGGAGCGCCGCGTCGAGCTGCACCGCGTCGGGTTCGAAATGAACGAGGTTCGCGGTGTAGACCACCAGCGTGCGGATCGCGCATCCGGGATAGATCGCCCGCATCAGCGCGGCATATGCGGCGAGCTGCGCCAGCGTTCCTACCGGGATCGAATCGGCACGCTCGGGCGGCCGGGCGGTCGTCTTGAAATCGGCGATGATGACGCTGTCCGGGGTGACGGCGAGCCGGTCGATCCGTCCGGAAATAGCTCGCGACGTGCCGTCAGGCAGCTGGATGGCACCGGCGACGGGGACCTCCGCCAGCGCGCCTTCGGCGAAGAGTTCGGAAAGGCCGGGTGCGTCCAGCAGGGCCAGAGCTTCGGCGACGATGCGCGCCCGCCGTTCCGATGACAGCGCGCCGCCGCGCGCATCCGCGAGCGCCTCGGCCGTTTCAACGCGGCGCTCGGCAGGGACATCGGGCAGGAGCTGCAGCAGGAGATGCGCCAGCCGGCCGGCAGCCGCTGCTTCCGCCAGGAACGGCCCGTCACCCGGCCGCTCCTCGCCGTCCGCGGCGGACAGAGCATTCGACGGTTTCAGCGGCGGGGCGGGCTCGGCCTCGCGGATGACGGGCTTCGCCAGCCAATCCGGGCGAAGCGGGAGTGGCTCGGCCGGCCGCTCCTCGATATCGGGCGACGGCTGGGGCGGCGTCACGGCGAAGCGCAGGATCGCCTCCTCGCCCTCGCCGATTTCGACCAGGCTCGGCTCTGACTGCGCCAGGCCTTCCGTAATCATCGCATACCAGCTTCCGGCCGGCGACTCGCCCTTGGGCTGCGTGCCGCAGACGATCAGGCGGTCCTCGGCGCGGGTCATCGCGACATAGAGCAGGCGGTGATGCTCCTCGACCATCTGGTCTACGACGAGAGCCTTGGCCGCAGCCGTCGCCTGCGTGTCCTCGGCGCTCGCCGGAGGCCAGATCGGCACGAGGCTGTTGCGTGGCGTGGACACCGCCAGGATCTTCGGCAGGCGCTTGGCGCCGGGCTCGACGCCGAGATCGGCGAGGATGACGACCTTCGCCTCCAGACCTTTCGAGCCATGGACCGTCATGACGCGGACCTCGCCGGCGCTGGCCGAGAGATCGCGCTTCACGTCGGCGGCGCTGCCGGTGACGTGCTGGAGGAACCCCGCCAGCGAGGGGCCGTAGCGGCGCTCATGGTCGAGCGCCGCATTGAGGAAGGCATCGAGCGCATCGCCGGACTCCGCGCCCAGCCGGGCGAGCGCGAGATTGCGCCCGCCGCCTGGGCCGAGCAGACCGGCGAAGAAGCGGAACGGCCCGCAGCGCCCCGCCTCTCGCGTCCACTCGGTCAGCTTTGCCTCGGCCGCGGCGTAGCGCGGCTCGCGAGCAGCCTCCTCCTGCAAGGCTGTGCGCAGCGAACCCTGGCGACCGGGCGCAAGGTGGAGGAGATCGTCGTCGTTCAGGTCGATGAGCGGCGTCTTCAGCGCCGTGGCCAGCGTCAGATCGTCGTCCGGCAAAAGCAGCGTGCGGCCGAGCACGACGAGGTCCTCCACCGCCGGATGCTCGGCGAGCGTCAGCCGGTCGCGGCCGGTGACGGGGACGCCCGCATCCTTCAGCGCCTTGACGATCGCCTCGAACAGGGCACCGCGCTGGCGCAGCAGGATCATCACGTCGCCTGCGGAGAAGGGATTGCCGCGATCGTCGCGGCGGTTGCGATGCCAGCGTTGCAGGGTGCGCGCGATGCGCTCGGCGAGCTTGACCGTGCCGCTGCGCCGCTCGGGCGCATCGACCGGCGTGGTCCAGGCGTCCGGCGGCTCGCCGGTATCGTTGGCCGCGATCGGCCAGATATCGACCGTGCCGGGCGCGCTGCGGCGGACCGTGTCGTGCATCTCGGGACGCGCCGCCCCATCGAAGACGAGGCCGCGCGCATGGGTGGGCAAGGCGAAGACGGCATCGACAGCCTGCATGATGTCCGGCGCCGAGCGGAAGGAGGTGTTGAGGCTGATCGCCTCGAAATCCAGCTGGGCGGCCTCGATCCGCTTTTCCAGCGCGCGGCGCTCCTCGCCGAAGGCGGCGGGCGCGGCGCCTTGGAAGCCGTAGATCGACTGCTTCTCGTCGCCGACGACGAAGATGGTGCGGGGCTTCGCGCGGAGATCGCCGCCGCTGGTGAACTCCTCGGCGAGCTTGCGCAGGATCGCCCATTGCGCCTCGCCGGTGTCCTGCGCCTCGTCGAGCAGGATGTGATCGATGCCGGCGTCGAGCTTGTAGAGCACCCAAGCGGCCTCGACCCGCTCCAGCAGCGAGCGCGTCCGCGCGATCAGATCGTCATAGTCGAGCAGCGAGCGCAGGCTCTTCTGGCGCTGATAGGAGGCGAGCATGCGCGTCACCAGCAAGGCGAGCGCCGCGCTGCGGTCTCGGATCGCCACGGCGTTGATCGCGTCGGCTGCCGTCAGCAGGCAGACGGCGAGCGCTTCCAGCGTCGCGAGCAGCGTGCCGTCGAACTCCGATTTGCCCTTGCCACGGATGTTGGCGTTGATCGCGCCGGCCTCGGTGATGAAGCCGCGCCGGCAGAAGGCGATGGGGTCGCCATCATCCTGCCCGGCGAGCAGCGTGCGCAGATTGGCGGCCACGGTCTGGCGCGTTGCGCTGCCGGCGTGGAGCGCCTCGATCAGGGTCTGGAGGCCGGGCAGGGCGGACAATTCGGCGCGAAAGACCCGCCTGATCGTATCGGCTTCGAGGTCCGGCGCAATGCCGAGGAAGGCGGAGATGCCGGCCAGCATCTCCCGCGGATCGCGGGCGCGGCCGTTCTCGTCGCTGAACAGGGCGCGCTGGCGCAGCGCCTCCTGCACCATGGTTTCGAACGAGTCCTGCGCGGCAAGCTGCGCCAGCAAGTCGAGCGCCTTCGCCTCGGCTCCGCCGGGGTTCGCCGCAACGAGCGCCAGCAGCTCGCGGCGCGCCTCGCGCAGCATCTCGGCCTGGGCGAGATCGTCCGCGACCTCGAAGCGCGGCGGCACATTCGCCTCGAAGGGCGCCGCCTGCAGCACGCGGGTGCAGAAGGCGTGGATCGTCTCGATGCGCAGGCCGCCCGGCGTCTCCAGCGCCTCGGCGAAGAGGCGGCGCGCCTTGGCCCGCTCGGCAGCGGCAGGGGCGCGGCCGGTCAGATTGGTCAGCTCCTTCGCAAGGGCAGCCTCATCCAGCGTCGCCCAGGCGCTCAGCGCCTTGAAGATGCGGTTCGCCATGTTGGCTGCCGCCGCCTTGGTATAGGTGATGCAGAGCATCCGGCTCGGAGCCACACCATCCAGCAGCAGCCTCAGCACGCGGTTGACCAGCACATGGGTCTTGCCCGAGCCGGCATTGGCCGAGACCCAGGCGGAAAGACCGGGATCGGCGGCCAGCGCCTGGCGCTGGTTGGTCAGCGACGGGACGATCCAGCCCGGCTTCACGCCTCGCCTCCTTCGTCACCACCCGGCGCGGCGGACCATTCCTTGACCCGGGCGAGATGGTCGTAGGGGCTGGCATAGCGGATGTAGTCGGGCGCGCGCCGCGAAACGAAGGCCTCGCGTCCTGAGCGCAGCGCGTCGAGATGCCCGAGCAGGTTTTCGAGATGGCGGGCTGCGACATCGGCCAGGGTCTCGTCGCCGAAATCGAGCGGCTTGTCCTTGGTCCAACCTTTCGGATCGTGGTGGAGCTTCATGTAGATGACAGCCTCGACCGGCGTCGGCCCGGTGAGACCCTCGAAGCCGGAACGCGCCGCTAGCTCGGCTTCCAGCGTCAATTGCGGCGCGAAACCCTTCTCGACCTGAGCCTTGCTCGGCGGCGCGCCGGTCTTGAAATCGACGATGCGCAGAGCGGGCTCACGCGTCAGCTCGATCCTGTCGGCTCGGCCGCTCAGGCGAAAGCTGCTGCCGTCGGCGAGCGTGAAGCTTGCGCCGGTGAAAAGCTCGACGCCGATGCGTGCGATACCGCCGCGCCGGCGCTCCTCCCAGCGGATGTAGTGTCCGGCCGTGAGCAGGAAGCGCGGCCACCAGAAGGCGCGCACCTCCGGCACATCGTCATAATCCCTGAACAGCCTGTCGCCGATGGCGATCAATTGCCCGAGCGCATCTGCCGGCATTTGCTCGGGATAGGTCCTGGTGAAGCTTTCGACGATGTTGTGCAGCAGCCGGCCGCGATCCTGCGCGGTCGGGTCCTCGATCAGCCCATCGAGCGCGTCGAGCTTCAGGATCTTGCGGGCGTGGATCTGATAGGGGTCGCGGTAGAGCGTCTCGACCTCGGTGACGCTGAGCAAGAGCGGCTGCAGCGCGCGCGGCGGGCGTGGCGCCGGGCGGGCGATCGGCTTCACGTCGGCGGGAGCGCTCAGCAAGGCAGCAAGCCCACGCAGGCGCTTGCCTTCATCGAGCGCCGCGCTCCAGACCGCCTTCGGCGTCACCGCCTGCAAGCGCTGCCAGAAGCGCGAGGCGATGGTTTCGGCCTCGCCGACCTTGCGGGGCCGCGTCAGCGTCACCTGCGGGGCCATCAGCGCCTGGGTGAAATCATGCGCCGTCTGGCCGACGCGGCGTTCCGGCGGCGACAGGCCGAGCTCGGCGCGCATCGGCCGGTTGATGAAGGAATCGGTGGTGGTCTGCGGCGGCCACACCGCCTCGTTGAGGCCGCCCAGCACGACATGATCCGCTTCGAGCAGGCGCGCTTCGAGCAGGCCCCAGATCGCGACGCGGGGATGGCCCGGCGTCGCGCGCTTGACCGCCCGCTCGGCCAGCAGCCCGTCGAGGATCGCGACGAAATCCTGCGGCCGCCCACCGGGCGGCATGACGGCCTCGGCACCGGCGAGCTCGTCGAACAGCCCGGCCAGCGTCTCGCCATCCGGTCCGAGGAAGGCGAGTGGAGTGCCAGCCTCCGTCATGCCGACCGCCGTCACCGCCTTGCGCGCGGCCATGACGACCGACGCCAATGACGGCTGGTCGAGAAAGAGCGCTTCGAGCAACGGCGCGCAGGCGGTTTCCAGCGCATGGAGCACCACGGTCGCGGCGGCCGCGTCCTCTGCCGTCAGCCGCTTGCGCGGACGGGGAACATGTCCCCGCTCGCGCAGCTCATCCCATTGACCGAGCGCGACATGCAGGCCCGCCAGGCCCCGTCCGACCGCGTTGCCGCGCCAGCAGCCGATTTCCAACGCAGCAGCGCCGCGCGCCAGCGTCTCACGGGAGAGGCCTAGCCGGCAGAGCGGGTGAGCGAAGAGCGGAACGAGCGATGCAGGCGTCATCTGCCCCAGCGCCGCCTCCAGGATCAACCGCAGCAGCGAGCCGGCCGGCCAGCGTGCCAGCGGCATGCCGGCGGAATCGTCGACCTCGACGCCCCAGCGCGCCAGCTCGACGGCGACGCGCTCGGCAAGGCCGCGATCCGGCGTGACGAGCGCGGCCCGCGCCTGCGGCCGCTCCAGCGTCTCGCGGAGCGCGATGGCGACAGTGAGAGCTTCCTCACGCTCGTCGGCCGTCTCGACGATGCGCAGACCGGCGAAACCGGCTGCCGCATCGCCGGCTGCGATGCGCTGATCGAGGCTGGCCCAAAGCTCGGTGACGGAGGCCGGCAGCATCGCTTCGCGGAGAAGGTCTCCCCTCGCATTGCGGGCGGCATCGGGCGCCGCCAGCTCCCGCACGTCGTCGCGCTCGGCACCGAGCGTCTCCATCAGGTGGTGCAGCGCCGCCTGCGGGTGCGAAGGCGCGGGCTCGCCGGCGATGGCGTTCCAGGCGCGCTCGTCCAATCCGAGATCGATGCCGGGCAGCACGACCGCCCCGTTCGGCAGGCGGGCGATGGCCGAGAGCAGCCGCGCCGTCGCCGGGACGGTGCCGGTCGAGCCGGCGGCGATGATCGGCCCCCTCGCCCCGCCGGCCAGCAACCGCTCGCGCTCGGCCGCCAGCATGCGGTTGCGGAATTCGGCCGGATCGATCGCGCCCTGGTCGGCGAGGATCTGCGGCCAGGCATCGCCGAGGATGGCGAGGAAGCTGGCATTGAGCTGCCAGACCTTGTCGAAGCGGGCCGCATCGAGCGCCGCCAGCTTCTCGACCGGCACGTCTTCGGTCTGCAGCTGGTCGAGCAAGGCGGCGAGATCGCCGGCGAGGCCATAGGCTTCCGCCAGCGTCGCCGGCACCAGCGACGGCTCGCCGGGGTCGAGCCTGAGATGGCTGCGGTTGGCGCTGCGGCCCCAGGCATCGACCAGCCGTGTCAGCAGCATGCGGCGCTTGAGCGGATCGATCGGGGCGACGCGCCCGCCCGCCCAGGCGCCGGAGCCGATCAGCGCCGTCTCGGCTTCGTCGACATCGCCCAGCGGCACGATGCGCGGCAGCAGCAACGGCTTGCCGCCGAGCTTCTCGGCCAGGATCGTGGTGAAGGCGCGGGCGGCGCGGCGCGTCGGCAGAAAGAGCGTGGCCCGCGCCATCGCTGCCGGATCGGCCGGGTCGTGGATCGGCCCGAGCCGCCCATCGAGCATCGCCTGCGCCAGCACGTCGAGAAAGGGCGCTCCGGCGGGGATGCTGAAGAGATTGAGCTCAGGCATCGACCGTTTGCGCGGCGAAGGCGGCCTCGGCCGGCGCGATCGCGTCGGGCGTGCCGACATGCAGCCAGCGCCCCTCCAGCCGCTCGCCGAACAGCCGGCCACGAGCAATGGCACGGTCGAAGAGCAGGTTGAGCGAGAAGGGACCGTCCGGCGTATCGGCGAAGAGCTCCGACTTCAGGATGGCGACGCCGGCATAGACCCAGGGCGCACTCGCTGCACTGCCGCGCCGGGCGAGGCGGCCGTCATCGCCCAGGAAGAAATCGCCGGCGCCGTCGAAGCCAATGCTGGTCTCGCGATCGGCGAGCAGGAGAAGCATGTCCATCCGCTCGGGCTCCCAGGCTTCCACCATCGCCTGCATGGCGGGCCGCCCAGTCTCGCGCCAGAGCGCGTCGGAGTTGACGTGGAAGAACGGTGCGGCGCCGAGCAGCGGCAGCGCCTTCTTCACCCCGCCGCCGGTCTCCAGCAATTCGGCGCGCTCGTCCGAGATGGTGATGCGTGGCTGGCTACGGTCAGCGAGACGGGCTTCGACCTGCCAGGCGAGGTGGTGGACGTTGACCACGGCTTCCTCGACACCGGCATGGGACAGCCGGTCGAGCATATGGTCGAGCATCGCCTTGCCGCCGATCTGCACCAGCGGCTTCGGCAGCGTGTCGGTGATGGGGCGCATGCGCTGCCCGAGCCCGGCCGCCAGCACCATCGCCCGGCGGATCGGAGGCGAAGCGGTTGAAGTCACGCGAATCTCCGTATCGATCGGCTTGAGGTTAGTCCGCCGCTTCGGTCTCGAACAGCTTCGGCATGTGCGCCTGATACCAGACCTTCAGCTCTTCCAGGGCCGGATGCTCGAGATTGCGGCGCAGATAGGCCTCGATACGCGGCAGATGCTTGAGATAGCCGGGCTTGCCGTCGCGCTTGTCGAGGCGCGCGAAGATGCCGGCGATCTTGGTGTTGCGCTGGGCACCGAGGATCGCATAGGCGCGGGCGAAAGCCGCGAGGTCAAAATCCGGCGTATCGGCACGTCGGGCCGAACCGTAGGCGGCGAGCAGCCTAAGCTCAAGCGAAGCCGGCACGTCGATGCGTGCATCCTGGCCGAGCGCGGCGAGGTCGTAGGCCGGGTGGCCGAGCACCGCGTCCTGGAAGTCGATCAGGCCGAGCCTGGCGTGGCCCTCACGCTGCTCCAGCCAGATCAGGTTGGGCGAGTGGACATCGCGCAGCGTCCAGGTGCTGGGCTGGGCGAGGATCTCGTCGAACAGCCTGCTCCAGATCCGGGCGAACTCGGCCTGCGTCACCGCCGGCAGCGTGACGCCGGCGATATGCGGCGCATACCATTCGAGGATCAGCTCGGTCTCGATCGCGAGCGCCTGCCTATCGTATGGGGGGATCGAATGATCGCGACCCTCCGCGACGGGCAGGATCGTCGGCAAGGTATGGCGATGGAGATCGGCGAGGAGCCGCGCCGCCGCCTCGTAGCGCTCGGCGATCGGCTGGCGATCGGCATCGATCACGCCCTCGCTGCCGAGGTCCTCGATGATGAGCAGGCCGGCCGTCAGATCCTCGGCGAGGATATCCGGCGCCGAATAGCCGAGCGAGCGCAGCCCGCGATCCATCGCGACGAAGGCGTCGACGCTCTCGGCGAGATGGGCGAGCGCGCTGTAGGGCTTGCCGAGGCGGATCGGCGGGCCGTCCGGGCGCTGCGGCGAGATCATCAGCACCGCCGTCTCGCCGTTCGGCCGCGTCAATCGCTCATAGGCGCGCGTCGAGGCGTCGCCGAGCATGAAATCGCGCCGCGCCTCGCCCCAGCCGGCATTGTCGATCAGGCGGCGCGAGGCCACCGCGATGGCCAGGCGCTGCTTCCAGAGCACGCCACCGGACAGATCGGCGATGCGGCCCGTCTCGGGATTGTCGGGATCGACGTCGAGCACGATGTCGAGCCGGCGGCCGGCAGGGAGGCGCGTGCCGGCCCGGTCCGGCCATTCGACCAGGGTGATCAGGCGCTCGACATCCTCGATCAGCCCGATGTCGTCGAGCTCGTCCGGCGAGCGGACCCGGTAGAGATCGGCATGGAGCACCGTGCCGCGCAGCGTGTCGTAGCTCTGGACCAGGGTGAAGGTCGGACTCGGCGCCTCGAGCGCGGGGTCGTCCGCGAGTTCGCGCAGGATGGCGCGCGCGAACAGCGACTTGCCGGAGCCGAGATGGCCGGAAAGCGCGACGATGTCGCCGGGCTTGAGGTTGGCGGCGATATCGGCGGCGAGGCGGATCGTCGCCGCTTCGTCCGCCAGCATGAGCCGGTGCGAACCGGCCTTGCGGGCTTCTTCGGTCATTCGGCAGCGTCCGAGAGCGACACGCCCTGCGCCGGGAAGACGGCGATGACGCGGGTGCCTTTCCCCGGCGTGGAATCGAGCTCGACATGGCCGCCATGGAGCTCGACGATTGAACGGACGATCGACAGCCCGAGGCCGACGCCGCGATGGCTGGAGCCAAGCGAATGGCTCTCGAAGCGCTCGAACACCTTCTCCTTGACCTCGGCGGGGATGCCGCGGCCCTGATCGGCGACGGTGATGCGGATGTCGCTGCCCTGCCGTGCCGCGGTCACGGTGACGGTCTGGCCGGCCGACGAGAAGCCGATCGCATTGGAAAGCAGGTTGAACAGCACCTGGCGCAGGCGCTTGCCATCGGCACGCAGCGGGCCGGTGCGCGGGTCGATCTCGACCTTCAGTTCGAGCTTGCTGTCGGTCAGCCGGTCATGCAGCCCTGCCGCCGCCTGGGCGATGGTGTCGGCGACGTCGACATCCTGGATCTCGAGCGTGAGCGCGCCATTGTCGATGGTCGCGAGGTCGAGAATGTCGTTGATGATGGCGAGCAGCGCGCCCGAGGAGCGCACGATATGGGCGGAATAATCGCGCTGTTTCTCGTTGAGCGGGCCGACCGTCTCGGTGCCCAGAAGCTGCGCGAAGCCGATGATGTTGGTGAGGGGAGAGCGCAGCTCGTAGGAGACGTGGTGGACGAAATCCTCGCGCAGCCGCGAGACCTTCTCCAGCGCGTCGTTCTTCTCGGTCAGCGCCCGCTCGACATTCACGCTGGCGGTGACGTCGGCGAAGGAGATCAGGGTCGCGCCGTCCGGCAGCGGCGCGGCAGCCATGTCGAGCACGGTGCCGTCGCGGCGCTCCATCCGGCAGCGATAATCCTCGCGCGCATCGCGCACGCCGGTGACGACGCTGTGCAATTCGCTCCACACGTCTTCCTGCGGGAAGAGCGGCCGGCAGAGCCGGATGACCTCGTCGATATGCGGCGCGCTGGCCGCGAGATCGCCGCCCTGAATGCGCCAGGACTGGGCGAAGGCCGGGTTGGAGAGCTTGAGCCGCCCGTCCGAGCCGAACACGGCAACGCCCTCGCGCAGCGAATCGAGGGTCTCGCGTTGAGTGCGGGAGAGCGCGTTGAAGCGGGATTCGAGCGTGAAGCGCTCGGTGACGTCGTCGTAGAGATAGGTGACGCCGCCCTGCGGATTGGGGCTGGCGACGACATGGACGGTGCGCCCGTCCGGCAGATACCACCAGTCCTCGCTGGCGCGTGTCGCGGTGTAGCCCGCCTGCGCGGCCGCCTTCCAGCTGCGGTAATCGCCGAGTTCCGGCAATCGCCGCTCGGAGCGCAGCCGGTCGAGGATCTCGCCATCGGTCGGCAGGGCGTCCAGGAAGCCCGATTCCAGCGACCAGAGCGTGTCGAAGCCGGAGTTGCGATAGACGAGGCGCTGCGAGCCGTCGAACACGGCGACCGCCGTCTTGAGGCGGTCGAGCGTGCGGACATGGGCGTCCATCTGGCGCTGGAGATCAGCCCTCACCGCCTCCAATTCGCTCATATCGGTAGCAAAGCCGGCAAAGCCCGTTGCGACCGGCAATTCGATGATATCGAGGGTCCGGCGCTGGCCGGCGACCACCGCGGGCGCCCGCACCGCGAAGGCATTGCCATCCCGCCTTGCGCGCGAAGCCGTTTCGCGCTCGGCCCGGTCGAGCAATTCCAGCCCACCCTTCGCCGCCGTCGTCGCGTCGGTAGCCTCGACCGCCTGGGCATAGGCGGCATTCACCCAAGTCAGGCGGCCATCGGCATTGCGCATCCAGGCCGGGTGCGGCAGCCCCGCGAGCAGATGGGCGAGAGCCGCGTGATCGGCCGTGACGCGCTCCAGCTCGCCACGCAGCGTCATGACCTGCGCCCGCTCACCCGTGACCTCGCGGAAGCGGATCACCGCACGGCCGGCGACGGGCCGGCCCTCGAGATCGATGAAGGGGCCACCCTTGCTGCGCAGCGTGAAGCTGAAAGCCTCGCCGCGCTCCTTCAGCGCGTCAGTCGCGAGTTCCAGCCGCTTGGCGTCGGCAGGCGCGGCCCAGCTGCCATAAGCGAGGGCGAGCGCTGCCCCGGGCGCGCCGAGAAAGCCGCTATCGCCTTCGAAGACGGGCTGCGCGTCGCGGCCATTCCAGCTCACCACGACCTGGGGATCGGCCGCGAGCAGGATCGAGAGGCGTTCCTGATGGCTGCGGGCAGCCTCGAGGTCGGCCGCCAGCTTGGCTTCGCGCTTCTGCCAGCGCGTCCGTTCGCGCACATAGACGAGCGAGGTGGTCGTGGCGAAGACCGTAAGGCCGGCGAGAATGAGGGACAGCGCGCCCGTGTTCATGATGTCGACCCGTATCGGCGCCAGCCACTGATCCTGCGCCAGAACGGGCGTGGCCGAAGCAGTCAGGGCAGGCAGCCATGCGTGCGGATTCCAGCCGCTTCCCCGCCCCTGTCGCCTCGACCGTCTCATCCTGCGCCCATCATCTCTCGGCAGGTATCCCCGCCCTGTCCACGAGGCTCGTCGGAATCGGCCTGGAGAGCCGGCGAGAATCGCCGTCTCCTGGGGGCCGATGCACGCTCGCCACCACGCCAATCACATCAGAGCTTTCGACCCGGTCGCACCATGGCGGAAGCCCGAATCAGTCCCACTCTAATCATCGCTGGAGTCCGTCAGGAAGTGCTTAATCGCCGGTAAACGGAGAGATTTTGAGGCGGCACTCGGCCGTCATCGAAAAATATCAAGAGGTAGATTCATTGGGTCGCCGACATACAATTAGTAGCGTCCCGCCAAGTGAATCAGCAAAAGCACAGCCATAAAAAAAGGCCCGGCGAGAGCCGGGCCTTGGCAACATCGCGCCTTGGCGCGTGTCAGTAGCGGTAGTGCTCGGGCTTGAACGGGCCGGACTGCGGCACGCCGATGTATTTCGCCTGGGCGTCGTTGAGCTTTGTCAGCTTGGCGCCGACCTTGTCGAGGTGGAGCGCCGCGACCTTCTCGTCGAGGTGCTTCGGCAGGGTGTAGACGTTGTTCTCGTACTTGGCGTGGTGGTTCCACAGCTCGATCTGCGCGAGCGTCTGGTTCGAGAACGAGCAGGACATCACGAAGGACGGATGGCCCGTGGCGTTGCCGAGGTTCACGAGGCGACCTTCCGAGAGCAGGATGATGCGCTTGCCGTCCGGGAACTCGATCTCGTCGACCTGCGGCTTGACGTTGTCCCACTTGAAGTTCTTCAGGCCGGCGACCTGAATCTCCGAGTCGAAGTGGCCGATGTTGCAGACGATGGCGCGGTGCTTCATCGCGCGCATGTGGTCGACGGTGATGACGTCGAGGTTGCCGGTGGCGGTGCAGAAGATGTCGCCGCGCGGGGCAGCGTCTTCCATCGTCACGACCTCATAGCCTTCCATCGCGGCCTGCAGGGCGCAGATCGGATCGACCTCGGTGACGAGGACGCGGCAGCCGGCCTGGCGCAGCGAGGCGGCCGAGCCCTTGCCGACGTCGCCATAGCCGGCGACGACCGCGACCTTGCCCGACATCATGACGTCGGTGCCGCGGCGGATGGCGTCGACCAGCGACTCGCGGCAGCCATAGAGGTTGTCGAACTTAGACTTGGTGACGCTGTCGTTGACGTTGATCGCCGGGAACGGCAGGCGGCTGGCCTTGGCGAGCTCGTAGAGGCGGTGCACGCCGGTGGTGGTCTCCTCGGAGACGCCCTTGATCGCGGCGCGGGTCTTGGTGAACCAGCCCGGATTGGCCTTGAGCTGGCGCTTGATCAGCGCGAAGAAGATCGTCTCTTCCTCATTGCCCGGCTTGTCGAGGAAGGCGGCGTTGCCGGCTTCGGCCTCGGCGCCGAGGATGATCAGCATGGTCAGATCGCCGCCGTCGTCGAGGATCATGTTCGGCGTGCCGCCGTCACCCCAGGTCGCGGTCTTCAGCACGTACTCCCAGTACTCCTCCAGCGTCTCGCCCTTGATGGCGAAGACGGGGGTTCCGGTCGCGGCGATCGCGGCGGCGGCGTGGTCCTGGGTCGAGAAGATGTTGCAGGAGGACCAGCGGACGTCGGCGCCGAGTTCCTTCAGCGTCTCGATCAGCACGGCGGTCTGGATGGTCATGTGCAGGCAGCCGGCGATCCGGGCGCCCTTGAGCGGGGCCTTGCCCTTGTTCTCGGCACGGACGGCCATCAGGCCCGGCATCTCGTCCTGGGCCATGTTGATTTCCTTGCGGCCATAATCCGCAAGCGCGATGTCCTTGACGACGTAATCCGACACGGGGGAGCTCCAATCCTGCCACCTGAAACGTGGGCGGTTCTCTAGCAGCGACCGGAGCGGAAGGCAATCAAAGATATAAAGATGTCTTTATATCAATCTTCGCGAAGGTTCAGGCCGCGCTGAGATGCGACAGGTCGGCGTCCTTCGCCAGATGCTCGGACGCATCGAGAATCTCGACACCAACGATGCGCCCCGCATCGTCGAAGTCGAAAACGATGCCCGGCCGCACTTCCTCGCTTTCAACGATCTTGCTTTCGGCAAACCGCACATAAAGCGCATCGACCTGCGCGTCATAGGTCGTTCTCATCTGCCGCGACCTCGATCGAGAAACATCGTGATGATGCGAAAATGGGTATCGGTTCGCCGGTATACCACACGCAACACGCGCCCGTCGCGCTCTGGCAAGGTCCGGAATGCTCTGGTGACTTCGGGATTGCGGAGATCGGGCTCGACCTGATCCGGTTCAAGCACGGTGAGCTCCACCCACGCGCGTTCGATGGAGCGTTCCGCCATCATGGCCAGGGCATGGTTGGTGAACTCGAAAGCTGCGCCCGTCGCAGCTCGCGTCATTCGCCTTCGCCGAACCTGTCGGCGATCAAGGCCGCAAGCGCGTCGAGGGCCGGCTTCGCCTCCGTGCCCTTGGCGACGATGGTGATCGTCGAGCCGATGCCGGCACCGAGCGTCAGGACGCCCATGATCGAGGTTGCGCCTACGGTCTCGCCGCAGCGGCTCACCGTGATGTCGGCATCGAAGCGGGCGGCGCATTGCACGAATTTCGCCGTGGCGCGGGCGTGCAGACCCTTCTTGTTGACGATCTCGAATTCGCCGTAGAGGGCCCCGGCGGGAATCTCGACTTCGGGGCAGTCACAATCCTCGTCCAAGCCGCCCTCCCCGATCGCGCCCGCTTACTTGCCGGCCAGCACGCGGCTGGCGACCGTGATGTATTTCCGGCCCGCATCCTGCGCACTGGTCACCGCCTCGTCGAGGGTCTTCTCCTCGCGCACGCTGGCCAGCTTGATCAGCATCGGCAGGTTGACGCCGGCGACCACATCGACGCGGCCGGGCTCCATCACCGAAATCGCCAGATTGGAGGGCGTGCCGCCGAACATGTCGGTCAGGATGACGACGCCGCTGCCGTTCTCGACCTGCTCGACGGCGGCGATGATGTCGCGGCGGCGGCTCTCCATGTCGTCATCGGGAGCGATGGCAATGGTCGCCAGCTGCGCCTGAGGGCCGACGACGTGTTCGAGCGCGGCGCGGAATTCCGTCGCCAGATGCCCATGAGTCACAAGGACCAGTCCGATCATTCAATCCAGCACCGGAGAGCGCCCATCGGCGCCCGGACAAGGTCGCGGTTTATGCGGCAGGTGCGAGATAATCGCAAGGTGCCAGCCGTTAAACTTGTCAAAATCGCGGCTACGGGCCGGGCTCTGTGAATAAGTCGAGAGCCGCGAGCACAAGCCGCTCGTCACCTGTGCGTCCAAAGACCCGCAGCCGCGGCAGGTCGATGCCGACGAGATTGTCGACCAGTTCTTCCGGCTCCGGCATGCGCGCGGGCTCCTCGCCGATCAGGTCGACGAGCAACCTGACCACAGCCGCTCCGGTGAAAGGCTCCGGCGTCAGGCCGAGGCCGCGCCGCTCGACGATACCCTCGAGCGGTGCGACCGGGCGGGCAAGCAATCGGCCACCGCCCGCGGCAAGCGCCACGCGGTCGTCGGCGACCAGCCGCGCGAAGCGGCCGGACTGGCTGGCGAGGCCGACAAGGGCCAGAGCCACGGAGGACTTGCCGCTGCCGGAAGCGCCACGGATCAGCACGCCAGCCTCGCCGATCGCGACCACGGTCGCGTGGACCCGACGGCCGGCATTCGATCCCGAGCCCACGGATGTCTCAGGCGGCATGCGTATAGGCCGCTGGCAGGCAGACGATGAAGCGGGCGCCGATCCGGGGTGCCTCGCCATCCGGTCCAACCGGCCCGAGCCGGTTTTCCGCCCGGATGGAGCCGCGATGGGCCTCGATGATCTGCCGCGAGATCGAGAGGCCGAGGCCGGAATTCTGGCCGAAACCCTCATTCGGGCGATCGGTGTAGAAGCGCTCGAAGATGCGCTCCAGGGCATGCGGCTCGATGCCCGGTCCCTCATCCTCGATCGTGACGAGCACGTCGTTGGCGACGCGGGAGAGCACGACGCGCACGGGCTTGTCCGGCGGCGAGAACGAGCGGGCGTTGTCGATGAGATTGACCATGACCTGGCCGAGCCGCGAATCATGGCCGAGCACGACGAAGGAATCGCCGCCCGGGCGCTGGCTGCGCCGATCACTGGTCAGCTCGATCCTGGCCTGCGCTTCGCGGCGGGTCTCGTTCTGGATCGTCACCACCGCTTCCAGGACCTGGGCGACATCGACCGGCGCGGAATCGTTGCGGGCGAGCTCGGCATCGAGGCGCGAAGCGTCGGAGATGTCGGAGATCAGCCGGTCGAGCCGGCGCACATCATGCTGGATCACCGAGAGCAGGCGCGAACGCGAATCCTCCGTCTTGGCACGCGGCAGGGTCTCGACGGCGCTGCGCAGGGAGGTCAACGGGTTCTTCAATTCATGCGCGACATCGGCGGCGAAGCTCTCGATCGCCTCGATGCGGCTGTAGAGCGCCTTGGTCATGTCGCGCAGCGTGCCGGAGAGGTGGCCGATCTCGTCGTGACGGCTGCTGAAATCAGGGATCTGCTCGCGCGACTTGACGCCGCGGCGCACGCGCTGGGCCGCGTCGGCCAGCTTGCGGATCGGCTCCGCGATGGTGCCGGCGAGCAGGACCGAGAGCACGATCATCACGCCTGCCGCCACCGCGAAGACCTGGAAGATCGCGAAGCGCTCGGAGGCGATGACCGCGTCGATGTCGCCGCCCTGCGTCGAGAGCAGCAGCGCGCCCTTGATCGTCCGGAAGCGCTGCACCGGCACGGCGACCGAGACGATGGTCTGGCCACGCGTGTTGACGCGCACGACGCTTGCCGGGGCGCCGTTCAGGGCGCGGGCGACCTCGGGATAGGACTTGCCGTTGGCGTTCTCGAAATCGTCATAGGTCGGGACATCGGCCTTGCCGAGCCGGTTGCGCAGCATGTTCCAGGTGCGCTCCAGCAGCGGCGGCTCGTCGGGCTCGCCGACGCGCGGCAGGTCGAGGCGCAGCACGTCGCCGCGCGAATAGAGGCTGCGCGAGTCGATGGTGAGCAGCCCGTCCTTGTCGTAGACCCGCGCGCGGGTCTTGGTCGGCGTCACCAGCCGGCGGAGCAGCGGCGCGACCTTCTCCGGGTTGATCGAGAAATCGAGCGGATCCTCGGCGATGCCGGCGCTCTCGCCGGCCTGGAGCTGCAGCAGCTTGTCGGGATCGATGGCGATCGAGTCGATCTCGACGGTGGCGGAGGAGGCGATCGCGCCGGCGATGATCTCGCCCTGGGTCAGCAGGCTCTGGACGCGGGCCTCGATCAGGCCCTCACGGAACTGGTTGAGATAGAGGAAGCCGAGCAGCAGCGCGACGAGGCCGCCGAGATTGAGGACGAGGATGCGCCGGGTCAGGCTCGAGGCGGCCCGCGCCGAGACCGCGCGCGCCATGCGCCGCCACGCCAGACCGAAGCGGCGGCGCATCGCCCCGCGCCAGCCGGCGGCGGGCGATGACGCACGAGCCTCGTTGTCGACGGTTGCCATGGCTGCGGCTTGCTTCCCGCTCGAGAGCTGTCACGCACCTGGTGCGGTGCGAATCCCCAGCCTTCCTTGCCTCAGACTTCCTTGAAGCGATAGCCCACGCCGTAGAGCGTCTCGATCATGTCGAAATCGACATCGACCTGGTTGAACTTCTTGCGCAGGCGCTTGATGTGGCTGTCGATGGTGCGGTCGTCGACATAGACCTCGTCGTCATAAGCCGCATCCATCAGGGCGTTGCGGCTCTTCACCACGCCGGGGCGCTGCGCCAGCGACTGCAGGATCAGGAACTCGGTGACGGTGAGCGTGACCGGCTCGCCCTTCCAGGTGCAGGTATGGCGCTCGGGGTCCATACGCAGCAGGCCGCGCTCCAGCGCCTTGGCGTCCTCGGCCCGTGGGGTCGCGGTCGCGTCCTTGGCACCGGCGCGGCGCAGGATGGCCTTGACGCGCTCGACCAGCAGGCGCTGCGAGAACGGCTTCCGGATAAAGTCGTCGGCGCCCATCTTCAGGCCGAATAACTCGTCGATCTCCTCGTCCTTCGACGTCAGGAAGATCACGGGCAGGTCTGACTTCTGGCGCAGGCGGCGCAGCAGCTCCATGCCGTCCATCCGCGGCATCTTGATGTCGAAAATCGCGAGGTCGGGCGGGTTCTGCTTCAGCCCGTCGAGAGCGGAGGCGCCGTCCGTATAGGTCATGATGCGATAGCCCTCCGCTTCGAGGGCGATGGAAACCGACGTCAGGATGTTGCGGTCGTCGTCGACCAGCGCAATCGTTGGCATAAGTCAAAGGCCTCTTCGGCTCGTTGCAATAAATCTGCTCACTCTCGTGCGAGAGAGGCCAAAGCGTGGCGGCAATCTAGCCCGAGCGTGGCGATTTGCCTATGTCCCCGTATCACAAGCCGAAAACCGAAGAGAGGTTCCATGGCCAAAGACGTGATCCAGCCGATGGACGATGCCGTTCGCGGCGAGGCCAAGGGGCTCTTGCGCGGTGCGCGCTCGGCCACGCTGGCCACGATCGGGCCGGACGGCTACCCCTCGGCGAGCCTGGTCGGGCTCGCCACCGACATCGACGGCGCGCCCGTCATCCTGATCTCAGGCCTCGCCGCCCATACCCGCAACCTCGCCGCCGATCCCCGCGCCTCGCTGCTGATCTCGCCCGGCGGCAAGGGCGACCCGCTCGCCCATGCCCGCCTCACCCTGAAGGTCAGCGCCCGCAAGATCGACCGCGAGGCACCGGAGGGCGTCCGCATTCGCCGCCGCTATCTGGCGCGCCAGCCGAAATCCGCGCTTTACGCCGATTTCCCCGATTTCAGCTTCTTTGCCCTGGCGATCGAGGGCGTCAGTCTCAATGGCGGCTTCGCCCGGGCCTATGCGCCCTCCCCCGCCGATCTCATGAGCGATCCGGCCCATGCGGCCGCCCTCGCCGATGTCGAGGAAGGCGCGGTCGAGCACATGAACGAGGATCACAAGGCGATAGGGCTCTATGCGACGCGGCTTCTCGGCGCGAAGGCGGGCAACTGGCGCGCCATCGGCCTCGACCCGGACGGACTCGACATGGCGCTGGGCAGCGCCGCGCTGCGCCTGCCCTTCCCTGCCTCCGTCGACGGCCCTGGGGCCCTGCGCCGGATTCTCGGAGAACTCGCAGGCAAGGCGCGGGCGCAGGCCGCCTGACGGTGCCGTGGGCCAAGGCGGGTCGCCGACCGTATCATGCCCGCCCGGCACGATCCGGGGATTTACCACAGTCGACTTTCAATCGATTTAGCAAAACATCCGAAGAGGCCGGGCTTTTCCAATGACTTGAGCCTGAGGCATCATGGCTCTAAAGACCGGGCAAGGCCTCATGGCCTCCGCCTCGACGCCCGGGCCTTCCGCCGGCCCGGCGTATTCGTTTCGACAATGGGCCGCCCACAGCAACGGCCGGCCTTGGAGGAATTCAGTGGACACGATCGGTCAGTTCAATGCCGCCCATGGTGCCGAGGGCTTCGGCTTCCGCAAGCTCAAGGCCGTGCACTGGAATCTCGAAGCGCCACAGCTCTACGAGGAGTCGCTGAGCCGGAGCGAATCCCGGCTCGCACGCGGCGGCGCGCTCTGCGCCGACACCGGCACGCATACCGGCCGCTCGCCCAAGGACAAGTTCACGGTGCGCGACGCGCTGACCGAGAACACCGTCTGGTGGGACAACAACAATGCGCTGAGCCCCGAGCATTTCGAGACCCTGCTCGCCGACTTCCTGGCCCATGCCGAGGGCAAGGAGCTGTTCGCGCAGGACCTCTATGGCGGCGCCGACCCGGTTCACCGGGTCAAGGCGCGGGTCTATACCGAGATGGCCTGGCACTCGCTCTTCATCCGCAACCTGCTGATCCGCCCGGCGCGCGACGAGATCGCCGCCTACGTTCCGGAGATGACGATCGTCGATCTGCCGAGCTTCCGGGCCGATCCGAAGCGCCATGGCTGCCGCAGCGAGACCGTGATCGCCATCGACTTCACCCGCAAGATCGTGCTGATCGGCGGCTCCGCCTATGCCGGCGAGATGAAGAAGTCGGTCTTCACCTATCTGAACTACGTCCTGCCGACCAAGGGCGTGGTGCCGATGCACTGCTCGGCCAATGTCGGACCCAAGGACGATTCCGCGATCTTCTTCGGCCTCTCCGGCACCGGCAAGACGACGCTCTCCGCCGATCCCGACCGCACCCTGATCGGCGACGACGAGCATGGCTGGTCGAAGGAAGGCATCTTCAACTTCGAGGGCGGCTGCTACGCCAAGACGATCCGCCTCTCGGCCGAGGCCGAGCCGCAGATCCACGCCGCCTCGCTGCGCTTCGGCACGGTGCTGGAGAACGTCGTGCTCGATAAGGTGACGCGCGAGGTCGATTTCGACGATCAGTCGAAGACCGAGAACACCCGCTCGGCCTATCCGCTCGACTTCATCCCCAACGCCTCGCGCACCGGCCGCGCCGGCATCCCGAAGAACATCGTGATGCTCACGGCCGACGCCTTCGGCGTGATGCCGCCGATCGCCAAGCTGACCCCGGCCGAGGCGATGTATCACTTCCTCTCCGGCTACACCGCCAAGGTTGCCGGCACGGAACGCGGCCTCACCGGCGTCGAGCCCGAGTTCTCGACCTGCTTCGGCTCGCCCTTCCTGCCGCGGCACCCTTCCGAATACGCCAATCTGCTGCGCGACTTCATCGACAAGCACCATGTCGATTGCTGGCTGGTGAACACCGGCTGGACCGGCGGCCAATACGGCACCGGCCGGCGCATGCCGATCCGCGTGACGCGCCGCCTGCTCTCGGCTGCGCTCGACGGTTCGCTGAACCGCGCCGATTTCCGCCGCGACCCCTATTTCGGCTTCGCGGTGCCGAGCTCGGTGCCCGGCGTCGAGCCGCACATCCTCTACCCGGTGAAGACCTGGGCCGACAAAGCAGCCTTCGCCGAGACCGCTAAAAACCTCGTCGGCATGTTCGCCAAGAACTTCGCCAAGTTCGAGGACCATGTCGACGATGCGGTGAAGGCGGCGGCCCCGACAAATTACCTCGCGGCCTGACGCCAAGGCCGCAGGCCTGTGCTACGAGAGGCGGCCATGGGCCGCCTCTTTTTGATTGTGCTGAAGCTCCTCCTGACCCTCGCCATCCTCGCCGCCGCGCTTTGGGGCGCGGGCTTCCTGCTGTTCCGCCTTTCGGGCGCGATGGCGATCGTCGCGGCGATCGGCTTCGGCATCGCGGCACTGGCCGGCCTCGTCGGCGTCTGGACGAGCGACGCGCGCCTGCCGCTCGGCTTCGTCATGGTCTTCGTCGGCCTGCTCTCCTGGTGGAACAGCTTCCAGCCCTCGCATGACCGCGACTGGATTCCCGAACTCGCGCGTTTGCCGACGATCGCGCGCGAGGGCGATGCGCTGACCGTCTCGAACCTGCGCCATTTCCGCTGGCGCACGGAGGAGGACTACGACCAGCGCTGGGAGACGCGCCGCTACAACTTCGCAGCGATCACCGGCGCCGACGTCTTCCTGACCTATTGGTCGGGCGAGGCGATCGCGCATCTCCTGGTCAGCTTCACCTTCTCGGATTCGGTGCCGCTGACCTTCTCGATCGAGGTGCGCCGCGAGAAGGGCGAGGACTGGTCTGCTCTCGCCGGCTTCTTCCGCAGCTACGAGATGGCCTATGTGGCCGCAGACGAGCGCGACATCGTCGGGCTGCGCACCCATGCCCGGCGCGAGGATGCCCGCCTCTTCCGCCTCAGCGCCTCGGCTACACAGGCGCGCGACCTGTTGCTCGCCTACATCGCGGATATCAACGACCTCGCGGCCAAGCCGCGCTGGTACAACACGCTGACGACCAACTGCACGACCGTGGTCTACCACCTCGTCGGCAGCGTCGCGCCGGGCTGGAAATTCTCGCTGCCGCTCGATCCGCGCGTCCTGCTCTCCGGATACCTGCCGGGCTATCTCCAGCAGATCGGCGCGATCCGGCAGGACATCCCGCTCGACGAGCTTGTGCGCCTTGCCCGCATCGGAGACCACGCGCGCACGCTCTCGCTCGACGACCCGCTATTCTCCGCGAAGATCAGGGAAGGCGTTCCTGCCGGGCGGCCATAGCGCCAGCGCCGCGACCTATCTGAAGAACAGGAAGGTCAGCACCACGAACAGCGGGATCAGGATCGCGCCCGACCAGAGCATGTAGCCGAAGAAGCTGGGCATCGCGACCTTGCGGTCCTTGGCGATGGCATAGACCATGAAGTTCGGCGCATTGCCGATATAGCTGTTCGCGCCCATGAAGACGGCACCGGCCGAGATGGCTGCCAAGGTCAGAGCGCCGCTGGTCATCAGCTCCCTGGCATCGCCGCCCGCCAGTTCGAAGAAGACGAGATAGGTAGGCGCGTTGTCGAGAAACGAGGAGAGCGCACCGGTCAGCCAGAAATAAGCGGTCGTGTTGGCGCTGCCGTCGGCGTTGGTGACGAGGCCGACCAGTGGCGCGAAGGCGCCCTCGCGGCCCGCCTGCAGCATCGCCAGCACCGGGATGATGCAGACGAAGATGCCGGCGAAGAGCTTGGCGACCTCCTTGATCGGCCCCCAGCTGAACTCGTTGCCGGCGCGGACCGGTTTCGGCGTCAGCCGGAGCGAGAGGCCGGCAAGGACGAGCAGGATCACATCGCGGAGCAGGTTCTGCCCCTCGACCGGCACGCCATGCGCGGTGAAGGCGACGCCCGGCTTCCAGTTGGCCGACATCAGGATCGCGGCGATGACGCCGCCCAGCAGCAGGATATTGACCTTGCCCCAGAGCTTGATGGCCCGGTCCGGCGTCGGGTCCTTGAGCTTCGGAGCGCCTTCCTCCTTGCGGAAGAACCAGTTGTCGAGCGCGTAGAACAGCGCCAGCAGCACGACGACCCCGAAGCCGGTCCCGGGGAGCAGATGCGTCGTCGTCCAGAAGAAGTCGACGCCGCGCAGGAAGCCGAGGAAGAGCGGCGGGTCGCCGAGCGGCGTCAGCGAGCCGCCGATGTTCGAGACGAGGAAGATGAAGAAGACGACGACATGGACGTTGAAGCGCCGGGCGTCATTGGCGCGCAGCACCGGCCGGATCATGATGATCGAGGCGCCCGTCGTGCCGACGAAGCTCGCCAGCACGGTGCCGATCGCGAGCAGCACCGTGTTGGTCAGCGGCGTGCCGTGCAGATTGCCGGAGATCAGGATGCCGCCCGCGATCGTGAACAGCGCGAAGAGCAGGATGATGAAGGGGACGTAGTCGAGCAGCGCGGTATGGAGCAGCGCGCCGAGCGCCGGATCGAGCCCCCGCAGCAGCACCAGCGGCACCAGCGTGAGCAGGGCCCAGAAGGCCGCGAACTTGCCGTAGTGCAGCTCCCAGAGATGCGGGAACAGCACGGGACCGAGCGCGATCGAGAGCAGCATGCCGGCGAAGGGCAGTGCCCAGCCGCCGCCCATCGTCGCCCCGCCGATATCGCCCGCCGCCCAGGCACTGGCAGGCGCCATCGCCGAGGCGGCGACCAGGATCGCGGCGACCCCTCGACCGACGACAGCCCCCATGGCGCAGCCTGCCTTACGGCTTGGGCGGCGCGCCGATCGACGGCGGCGCGTTGAAGTCGAAGCCACCCGGACCGCCGAGACCGGGGATCTGGATCGAGTCGAACTGCTTGTCGATCGCCTTCTGGTCGAGCTGAATGGCGGAGGCCTTATAGTGCATGACCATCTGCGGGAAGAGCACGACCAGCGCGACCATGATGCACTGGATCACCACGAAAGGCACGGCGCCCCAATAGATCTGGCCGGTGGTGACGGGCTCCATCATCTTGCCGGTGACCTTGTCCTTGTAGGGGTTCTTCGGCGCGACCGAGCGCAGGAAGAACAGGGCGAAGCCGAAGGGCGGGTGCATGAACGAGGTCTGCATGTTCACGCCGAGGATGACGCCGAACCAGATCAGGTCGATGCCGAGCTTCTCCGCCGCGGGGCCGAGCAGCGGCACGATGATGAAGGCGAGCTCGAAGAAGTCGAGGAAGAAGGCGAGCAGGAAGACCATCACGTTGACGACGATCAGGAAGCCCGTCGCCCCGCCGGGCAGCCCGACCAGCAGATGCTCGACCCAGACATGGCCGTTGACGCCGTAGAAGGTCAGCGAGAAGACGCGCGCGCCGACCAGGATGAAGAGCACGAAGGACGAGAGCTTGGCCGTCGATTCGACCGCCTGCCGGAGCAGGTCGAAGGTCATCCGCTTCTTGCCCCAGGCGAGCAGGATCGCGCCAGCCGCGCCCATCGCGCCGCCCTCCGTCGGCGTGGCGACGCCGATGAAGATCGTGCCGAGCACGAGGAAGATCAGCGCCAGCGGCGGCACCATCACGAACACCACCTGCTCGGCCATGCGCGAGAGCAGCTTGAGGCCGAGAAGCTTGTTGAGCAGCGCGATGACGAAGGACACGCCGACCGCGATCGACATCGTCAGCACGACGAAGTCGGAGCCCGCCGTCACCTTGGTGAACAGCTTCATATAGGCGTAGGCGATGGCGAAGGAGAGGATGGTGATGACGAGCAGCGAGAGCCGGCGCGTCTGGCCGTCGGCGTCGCGCAGCGTCTGCGCCTCCGGCGGCAGGCCCGGCGCGCGCGAAGGCGCGATCATCGTGATGATGAAGACATAGCCGGCATAGAGACCGGCCAGCACGAGGCCGGGGATGAAGGCGCCCTCATACATGTCGCCGACGGAGCGGCCGAGCTGGTCGGCCAACACGATCAGGACGAGCGAGGGCGGAATGATCTGGGCGAGCGTGCCCGAGGCCGCGATGACGCCGGAGGCAAGGCGCCGGTCGTAGCCGTAGCGCAGCATGATCGGCAGCGAGATCAGGCCCATCGAGATCACGGAAGCCGCGACGACGCCGGTGGTGGCCGCGAGCAGCGCGCCGACGAAGATCACCGCATAGGCGAGGCCACCGCGCACGGGCCCGAAGAGCTGGCCGATGGTGTCGAGCAGGTCCTCCGCCATTCCGGAGCGCTCGAGGATCAGGCCCATGAAGGTGAAGAACGGGATCGCCAGCAGCACGTCGTTGTTCATCGTGCCGTAGATGCGTTCCGGCAGCGCCTGCAGGAAGTTCTCCTGGAACAGTCCGAGCTCGATGCCGACCAGCGCGAAGAGCAGGCCGTTGGCGGCCAGCGCGAAGGCGACGGGATAGCCGAGCAGCAGGAAGACCACGAGCGCGGCGAACATCACCGGCGCCATGTTGACGCGCAGGAAGTCGCCGATGCCGCCGCCCGCCGCATAGGCGTCGCCGGTGTGGAGGCTGAAGAAGGCGAGGATCGTGAGCGCGAGCAGCAGGCCGGCGGCGCGCGAGAGGCGATGAGCGTGCATGGGACGGTTCCGGACTTCTTGCGGGCCGCTCACGAAGCGAGGCCCTGTTCCTTGGCTTGTTCGAGCAGACGCTGGGCTTCCGCCTCGGCCGCCGCAGCGTGACCCAGGGCGACCTCGGCATCCTCCAGATCGCCGCGGATGATCGCGACCTGCTTGATGATCTCGGAGATGCCCTGGAAGGTCAGCATCACGAAGCCGACCAGGACGAGCCCCTTGGCCGGCCATTGCGGCAGGCCGCCGGCCGAGAGCGACTGCTCGTTGATGGCGTAGGAACGCAGGAAGAACGGCCAGGAATGGTAGACGATCAGCAGGCAGAACGGCATCAGGAAGAAGATGTGGCCGAGCAGCTCGATCCACTGGCGCACGCGCTGCGGCAGCATGCTGTTCACGATGTCGATGCGGATGTGCTCCTTCACCTGCAGCGTCCAGGAGGCACACATCAGGAAGACCGCGCCGAACAGCATCCATTGCAGTTCGAGCCAGGCGTTCGACGAGACGTTAAAGACCTTGCGGATGATCGCGTTGACCGTCGCGACGATCACTGCCGCAAGGATCAGCCAGGCGACTTTTCTGCCGATGAAGCCATTGACCGCGTCGATGACCCGGCTGACTGCAAGGAGGCCCTTCACATTCCCGCTCCCGTCGAGAGGCGCTACGCGCCGGATACATCGTTCCGGGCAGTGATTATGCGCTGTTTACGGGCAGGATCGGTATAGGAGCGGTGCGTGCCACGCAAGACTATGCGGCTCTTATCCCTTGGACGAAAGGCGGACCCGCGCGGCTGCCCATTTTCGCGCCACAGAATGCGGCGCATTCGTCGTCCGGGCCAACGGCCGCTAGAAAATTCGTTATGTCTGCATTCATATTCAGAGAACAATATTCCCTTCGATCGTTTCCACCCGGCTGATTCGAGGCCGAGATGTGCCGTTTCCTCGCCTATTCAGGCGCCCCCGTCTTTCTCGAGGACTTCGTCGCCTCGCCTTGCCATTCGCTGATCCACCAGTCGCTCCACGCCGAGGAAGCCAAGACCGGAACGAATGGCGACGGCTTCGGCGTCGGCTGGTATGGCGAGCGGCCCGAGCCCGGGCAGTACCGCGAGGTCAGGCCGGCCTGGTCGGACGAGAACCTGCTTTCGATCGCGCGGCAGGTGCGCTCGCACCTGTTCTTCGCCCATGTCAGGGCGGCCACGGGCACCGCGACGACGCGCGCGAACTGCCACCCCTTCGTCCATGACCGCTACCTCTTCATGCATAACGGCCAGATCGGCGGCTACGGCCTGATCCGCAGGCGCCTCGAGGCCCTGATCCCGGATTCCCTCTACGGCGTCCGCGCCGGCACGACCGATTCCGAAGCGCTCTTCCTGCTTGTCCTGGCCCATATTGCCGACGGCATGGCGCCGGGCGAGGCGCTCGCCGCCGCGCTCTCCGACGTGCTCGCCCTGATGGAACAAGCCGGAACGCGCGAGCCGCTGCGCTGTGCGGCTGCACTGGCGGATGGCGAGATGATCCATGCCGTGCGCTGGTCCTCCGACAGCAAGCCGCCGAGCCTGTATGTCTGCGCACGGCCCGACAGCGTCGTCGTCGCCTCGGAGCCGGTCGATGCCGCCCGCGAATGCTGGCAGGCCCTGCCCTGCAACACGCTGGTCACGGTGCAGGGCCGCGATGTGACGTTGTCGCCTTTCCTCGTCGGCTTGCGGCAGGCGGCCTGAAACCACCCGGCAGAACGGCCATGCGCTGGGCGGCCTGACGGCTGCGCTGTTGCCTTCCTACGTCGAACGCCTAGCCTTGCCGTTCAGGCGAGGCCGCTTCCACGGAAAGGCGACGGACAATGAAGAAGGGTTCCGATCTTCTGGTCGAGGCGCTCGAGAACGAGGGCGTCGATCGCGTCTTCGGCGTTCCCGGCGAGGAGAATCTCGACGTCGTCGAATCGCTGCGCAAATCGAAGATCGAGCTGGTGCTGACGCGGCATGAACAGGCTGCCGCCTTCATGGCCGCCACGCATGGCCGCCTGACCGGCAAGCCCGGCGTCTGCATCGCGACGCTCGGCCCCGGCGCCCTCAACTTCTCGACCGGCGCGGCCTATGCCCATCTCGGCGCTATGCCGATGATCCTGATCACCGGGCAGAAGGCGATCATGACGGCCAAGCAGGCGCGCTTCCAGATCGTCGACGTCGTCGCTTCGATGCGCCCGCTGACCAAGATGACGCGCCAGATCGTCAGCCCTGCCAGCATTCCCTCGGTGGTACGTGACGCCTTCCGCGTCGCGATGGAGGAGCGGCCGGGGCCGGTCCATCTCGAACTGCCCGAGGACGTGGCCGCCGAGGAGATCGAGGACATCCCGCTGATCCCGGTGCACCCGCTCGACCAACCGGTCGCTTCTGCGGTGCCGCTCGACCGCGCGGCCGAGATGATCCTCGCCGCCAAGCGGCCGCTGGTGATGATCGGCGCCGCCGGCAACCGGCCGCGCCTCGTCGAGCCCCTCTCCGCCTTCGTGCGCCGGACCGGCCTGCCCTTCTTCAACACCCAGATGGGCAAGGGCGCCGTCACCGGCGGCTCGAACCTCTATATCGGCACCGCCGCGCTCTCCGAGGGCGACTATGTCCACGAGGCGGTGGCGCTGGCCGACCTTATCATCGCCGTTGGCCACGACACGATCGAGAAGCCGCCCTTCCTGATGCGCAATGCCGGGGGGCCGAAGGTAATCCATGTCGGCTACCAGTCGGCCAATGTCGAACAGGTCTATCATCCCGACGCCGAGGTCATCGGCGATATCGGCGCGACCGTGACCGCGCTGGCGGACCGGCTCGAGGGCAAGCTGCCAGAGCAGAAGCAGATGCTGGAGCTGCGCCAGAAGATCCTGGCCAAGATCAACGCCCGCGCCGAGGAGGACCGCTTCCCCGTGACGCCGCAGCGGCTCGTCCATGACGTGCGCGCGGTGATGCCTGAGGACGGCGTCGTCTGCCTCGACAACGGCATGTACAAGATCTGGTTCGCGCGGAACTACCGCACCCATGTCGCCAACACGCTGCTGCTCGACAACGCGCTGGCGACGATGGGCGCCGGCCTGCCCTCGGCGATGATGGCGGCGATGCTGCATCCGCGCCGGCGCGTCATGGCCGTCTGCGGCGATGGCGGCTTCATGATGAACTCGCAGGAGATGGAGACGGCGGTGAGGCTCGGCCTCAACCTCGTCGTCCTCGTTCTCAACGACGGCGCCTACGGCATGATCCGCTGGAAGCAGGCGGTCGACAAATTCCCCGATTACGGCATGACCTTCGGCAACCCCGATTTCGTGCGCTATGCCGAGGCCTATGGCGCGAAGGGCTCGCGCGTGACCTCTGCCGAGGCGCTGGTGCCGACGCTGGAGGCCGCCTTCAAGGGCGGCGGCGTCCATCTCGTCGACTGCCCCATCGACTATTCCGAGAACACGCGCGTCCTCGTCGAGGAACTGCGCAACAAGGTGCCGGACGTCGATCTGGCCTAAACGCCCTTCTCCAACTGGCAGCCCTCATCCTGAGGAGCCGCGGCACGCGGCGTCTCGAAGGATGCTCCAGCCGGTTCCGGAGCTTCATGGAGCATCCTTCGAGACGCCATTCCGTCGGAATGGCTCCTCAGGATGAGGGCTCGCAGGAAGAAGCCAAGACGTCTTATTCTGGAGAAAGAACCATGCTTCAGGTTGTTCAAGCCTATGACCGCGCCCCGATCACCGAGATCGAGACCGACGACGAAGCCGCGCTCGAACGCAAGCTCAAGGCGGCGCAAGAGGTCTTCAAGGACCGCGACAATTGGCTGAAACCGCATCAGCGCATCGCGATCCTGCGCAAGCTGGCGGGTCTGCTGGAAGCCAAGCGCGACCATTTCGCCATGCAGATCGCGCGCGAGGGCGGCAAGCCGCTGCCCGACGCGATCGTCGAGGCGAACCGCGCCGTCGACGGCGTCAACAATGCCGCCGACGAATTGCGCAACTTCGCCGGGCGCGAGATTCCGATGGGGCTCTCCGCCGCCGCGGCTGACCGCTGGGCCTTCACCACCAAGGAGCCGATCGGCATCGTCGCGGCGATTTCGGCCTTCAACCACCCGCTCAACCTGATCGTCCACCAGGTCGCGCCGGCTATCGCGGTGGGCTGCCCGGTCATCATCAAGCCGGCCGGCACGACGCCGCTCTCCTGCATCGACTTCGTCAAGCTGGTGCATGAGGCCGGCCTGCCGGAAGCCTGGTGCCAGACCTTCGTCCCGACCGAGACGGCGCTCGCGGAAAAGCTCGCCACCGATCCGCGCATCGCCTTCCTCAGCTTCATCGGCTCGGCCAAGGTCGGCTGGTACCTGCACTCCAAGCTCGCTCATGGCGCCCGCTCTGCGCTGGAGCATGGCGGCGTCGCGCCCGCGATCGTCGACAAGAGCGCCGATCTCGACGCGATCATCGAGCCGATCGTGAAGGGCGGCTACTACCATGCCGGCCAGGTCTGCGTGTCGACGCAGCGCATCTATGTGCACGACGCCATCGTCGACGACTTCACCGAGCGGCTCGTCGCGCGCGTCAGGAAGCTGCGCACCGGCGACCCGACGCTGAAGGACACCGAAGTCGGTCCGCTGATCATCCCGAAGGAGGCCGACCGCGTGGCGTCCTGGATCGACGAGGCGGTGAAGGGCGGGGCCAGGCTCGCGACCGGCGGCAAGCGCCTGTCGGAGACGACATTGGAGCCGGCCGTGCTGATCGACCCGGCGGCGGAAGCCCGCATCTCCACCGAGGAGGTCTTCGGCCCGGTCGTCGCGATCTACCGCTACAGAGAGCTCGACGACGCCATCGCGCGGGCGAACTCGCTGCCCGTCGCCTTCCAGGCCAGCATCTTCGCGCAGGATATCGACGTTGCGCTGAGGGCCGCGAACCGGCTCGATGCCTCCGCCGTGATGGTCAACGACCCCACCACCTTCCGCACCGACTGGATGCCCTTCGCCGGGCGGCGCAGTTCGGGCTACGGCACGGGCGGCATCCCCTACACCATGCATGACATGACGCAGGAGAAGATGATCCTGCTGAAGCGACGCTGAGGTGGGGCTCGGCTCATGCGTTTCGGCGTCATTCCGGACAAGTCGCGAAGCGGCGCCGATCCGGAATCCATCGGAGGGCTCCGACGCTCTATGATGGATTCCGGGCCAAGCCCGGAATGACGGCGGCTTTTTCAGAAGGCGGAGCACATGGAAAGCATGACTTGGTCGCGCTTCCTCAAGTATCAGGCGTAGCTTCTATAGATTACGATCGTTCCAAACTATAAGGATTTGGTTGACCCCTGCGTTGCGGCTGCCTAGGCACAAGACGTCTGCGCCGCGAATAGCCTGATCGCGACGCGCAACCGGGCCTGGCTCGCCGTGATCGTACCGTTTCTCATCATGCTCCGCGAAGGCATCGAGGCCGCGCTGATCGTCGGCATCGTCGCGAGCTATCTGGTGCGGACCGGACGGCGCGAATGGCTGCCGGCGCTCTGGCTGGGCGTCGGCCTCGCCTGCGCGGTGAGCCTCGCGGCGGGTGCTGCGCTCGACATCGTCGCGGGCGAACTGCCCCAGCGCGGGCAGGAGCTGTTCGAGGCGGTCGTCGGCCTCATCGCGGCGGCGATGCTGACCTCGATGGTGTTCTGGATGCGCAAGGCGGCGCGCTCGATCAAGGGCGAGTTGCAGGCCGGCGTCGACGCGGCGCTTTCCGGCGAACATCAGGGGCTCGCGCTGGTCGGCCTCGCCTTCCTCGCCGTGGTGCGCGAGGGGCTGGAATCGATCTTCTTCCTGCTCGCGATCTTCCAGCAGAACGGCGGCTGGGCGCCTGCGCTCGGCGCGGGGCTCGGCATCCTGCTCGCCGTCGTCGCCGGCTACGCCATCTACGCGCTCGGCGTGAAGCTCAACCTGCGCGTCTTCTTCCGCTGGACCGGCATCCTGATCCTGTTCGTCGCAGCCGGGCTCGTGGCGAATGCCGTGCGCTCCCTGCACGAGGCCGGCATCTGGAACCAACTCCAGCAACCCGTCTACGACCTCGGCACGGTGCTGCCGGCCGACAGCGCTCTGGGCGCGGTTCTGTCGGGCTTCTTCGGTTATCAGGAGCGCGCGGCGTTGGGCGAAGTGATCGCCTATTTCGCCTTCCTGATCCCGATGCTCGTCCTGTTCCTCGCCGGCGGCCGGCGGGAGCAGATGGCAGCCGCCGCGCCGCGCCGCGAAATCCGGCGCTCGCCGCGCCTGAGGCTGGCCGGCACCGTCACCTTGCTGCTGGTCGGCGGCGGCGTCACCGCTTTCGTCTATGCGGCGGCCACCGGCAGCCGGCGTGCGGCCGAAGCGGGAACCACCGACATCGCGGTCGCGATCACCGACCGGACTTGCGAGCCGGCGACGCTGACCATTCCCGCCGGCAAGGCGAGCTTCGTCGTGACCAATCGCGGCGAGCGCGTGCTGGAATGGGAGATTTTGGACGGCGTCATGGTGCTGGAGGAGCGCGAGAACATCGCGCCGGGCCAATCGCGCCGGCTGACGACGCAATTGCATCCAGGCGAATACGCCATCACCTGCGGTTTGCTCAGCGCACCGCGCGGCCGATTGATCGTGCAGGCCTCGACGATCCAACCACGCCCGGCCCTGACGTTGATGGACATGGTCGGCCCGGCCGCCGAATACCGCGCCTTCCTGAGCGAGCGCTCGGCCGCTCTCGGATCGGCACTCGACGCTCTCGATAAGGCTGAGAGCGCGGGCGATGCACAGGGCGCCGACAGGGCTCGCCGGGATGCCGTCGCGCTACTGCCCGGCTTGCGGCCGGCGACAGCGGGCGATGCCGAACTCGAAACGCTCCACGGAAAACTGCAGGACGCCCTCGCAGGAGATACCGCGGCGGCTCCTGCGGAGATCAGGCAGGCCGCCGAGGCGTTTCGCGCTGCACTCGGCCGGCGCACGATCCTGCCGGACACGATGTTGGCCGGCGCGATCGCCCTCCTGTCGCCTCAGGACGCGGACACGGTCACGCCCGAGGGCATCAGCGCTGCAAGGGACATCGCGCGGTTGCTTTTGCTGCTGACGGCGCGCATCGACCCCGATCTGGCGGCACGGACGAAGGCCGATCTCGCCGCGCTTGCCGGTGATGCCAAGCCGGGCGGCGCGATCCTCTCCCTCTCCGAAAATCTGGCGGCCATGCGTCGGGCGCTCGCGCTGCCTGAAACGGAGCGCAAATCGTGACCCGGCCGGACAAAGGATTCTCGCCCTCGCGGCGATCGCTGCTGACCGGGGGCGCGGCAGCGTTCGGCGGCGCCTCGCTGGCGCAGGCGGCGACGGAACCGGCACAGAACCCGGCCACGGCGCCCGAGAGCGACTCCACAGCCCAGCGCCAGCCCTTCCACGGCGTCCATCAATCCGGCATCGTCACGCCGCGCCCGGCGACCGGGCTCATCGCCGCCTTCGACGTCACCGCGACCTCGCTCGACGAGCTCGAACGGCTCCTGCGGCTGCTCACCGAACGCATCGCCTTCCTGATGCAGGGCGGGCCGGCTCCAACAGCCGATCCGGGCTTTCCGCCGCCGGATAGCGGCATCCTCGGTCCCGTCATCGCGCCGGACAATCTCACCGTGACCGTGGCGCTCGGCGCTTCGCTCTTCGACGAGCGCTTCAGCCTCGGCCCGCTCGGGCCGAAGCACCTGCAGCGGATGAAGCGCTTCCGCAACGACGCGCTCGACGGCGCGCTCTGCCATGGCGACCTGCTGCTGCAATTTTGCGCCAACACCGCCGACACCAACATCCATGCGCTCCGCGACATCCTGAAGAACGCTCCCGATCTGCTCCTGCTGCGCTGGAAGCAGGAAGGCACGGTGCCGGTGCGCCAATCCAAAACGGGAGAGCCGGCGGAAAGCGCGCGCAACCTGCTCGGCTTCCGCGACGGCACCGCCAACCCCGACGCCACCGACAAGGCGCTGATGGACCATCTCGTCTGGGTGCGACCGGGTTCGGGCGAGCCGGAATGGGCCCATGACGGCAGCTACCAGGCGGTGCGGATCATCCGCAACTTCGTCGAGCGCTGGGACCGTACGCCGCTTGGGGAGCAGGAAGCGATCATGGGCCGCGAGAAGGCGAGCGGCGCACCGTTCGGCGGCAGGCGCGAATACGACGAACCCGCCTATGCCGACGATCCCGAGGGCAAGCGCACGAAGCTCGACGCCCATATCCGGCTCGCCAATCCGCGCCGGCCGGAGACGGAAGGCAGCCGGATGCTGCGGCGTCCGTTCAATTACTCCAACGGCGTCACCCGCGCCGGCCAGCTCGACATGGGGCTGCTCTTCATCTGCTTCCAGCAGGATCTGGAGCGCAGCTTCATCGCCGTGCAGAAGCGGCTCGATGGCGAGCCGCTGGAGGAATACATCAAGCCGGTCGGCGGTGGCTATTTCTTCGCCCTGCCCGGCGTGCCCGATGCCGCCAGCCATCTCGGCGCCGGATTGATCGCGGCCGCGCGCGGCATCGCCCCGGCATCGGTTTCGACTTCCCCCCGCAAGACAGGAGACTAGGATGAGCTTGCGTTTCGCATGGCTGGCAGGCGCCGGCATGATCGCTACCGTCATAGCGGCCCCGGCCTTCGCCGCCTCGCCGCTCGACCTCGTGGCACCGGTCTCCGAGTACAAGATCTATGTCTCGAAGGGCGTCGACCAGCTGGTGAAGGACACCAAGACCTTCACCGATGCGGTCAAGGCCGGCGACCTCGCCAAGGCCAGGGCGCTCTACGCGCCGACGCGCGTCTCCTACGAGAAGATCGAGCCGATCGCCGAACTCTTCAGCGATCTCGACGGCAGCATCGACTCGCGCGCCGACGACCATGAGAAGAAGGAGGAGGACCCGGAGTTCACCGGCTTCCACCGCATCGAATACGGGCTCTTCGCCAGGAACAGCACGGAGGGCCTCGCCCCCTTCGCGGACAAGCTGCTGGCTGACGTCACCGAGCTGCAGGGCCGGATCAAGGGGCTGACGGTTCCGCCGGACAAGATGGTCGGCGGCGCGGCGGCGCTGATCGAGGAGGTCGCGGCGACCAAAATCTCCGGTGAGGAGGACCGCTACAGCCACACCGACCTCTGGGACTTCCAGGCTAATGTCGACGGCGCCAAGACCATCGTCGACCTGCTGCGCCCTCTCGTCGCCAAGGAAGACAAGGCGCTCGCGGCCAAGATCGACGCGAATTTCGCGACCGTCGACAAGACGCTGGCGAAATACAAGCTCGGGGATGGCGGCTTCGAGACCTATGACAAGCTGAGCGAGGCCGACCGCAAGGCGCTCGCGGCGATGATCACGACGCTGGCCGAAGACCTGTCTAAGCTGCGCGGCGTCCTCGGCCTCGGCTAGGGCATACGTCCTTCATCGGAAAGACTCCGTCATTCCGGACAAGCCGCAAGCGGCGCCGATCCGGAATCCATCACGGGACACCGCGCTCTACGATGGATTTCGGGTAAGCCTGGAATGACGGCGAGATCGTCAGGCAGGCGCGAGCCTCGACAGGCAGGCCCCGATGCGCCAATGACGGGGCATTCAGCGCGCAGCGCCCTTTCAAGACCATACTCACGGACCGCCAGCATGACCGCCACTTCCGCGAACGCTCCCGCTTCCCAGGGCCGCATCGCCCTGCTCGGCGCCCCGATCGAGGTCGGCGCCTCGCGCCGCGGCGCGCTGATGGGCCCGGCCGGCCTGCGCACGGCCGGCCTCGTGCCGGTGCTGGAAGAGCTCGGCTATGCGGTCGAGGACCATGGGGACATCCTGCCGCGCGACCTCAGAGCCGTCGACGGCCCGGCGCCCGAGAATGCCCGCTTCTACCACGAGATCGCCGCCTGGATGCGCGCGCTGAGCGCCCGCGCCTATGAACTCGCCCGCACCGGTGCCACCCCGATCTTCCTCGGCGGCGACCACAGCCTGTCGATGGGCTCGGTCAACGGCGTGGCAAGGCACTGGCAGGAGCAGGGCCGCAAGCTCTTCGTGCTCTGGCTCGACGCGCACGCGGATTTCAACATGCCTGCGATCTCACCCTCCGGGAACATGCACGGCATGTCCTCGGCCTTCCTCTGCGGCGAAGCCGGCCTCGACGACCTGCTCGGCGCCGAGCCGCGCGCCTCGATCACGCCGGAGCAGCTCAGCCTGTTCGGCATCCGCTCGATCGACCCGCTCGAGAAGGCGGCGGTGAAGGCCCGCGGTGTCGACATCGCCGACATGCGCGCCATCGACGAGCATGGCGTCGGCATCCTGATCCGCCAGGTGATCGAGAAGGTGCGGGCCGCCAACGGCGTGCTGCATGTCTCGTTCGACGTCGATTTCCTCGACCCGCCGCTGGCGCCGGGCGTCGGCACCACCGTGCCGGGCGGAGCGACCTATCGCGAGGCGCATCTCGTGATGGAGCTGCTGCACGATTCCGGGCTGGTGCGCTCGATGGATATCGTCGAGCTCAACCCCTTCCTCGACGATCGCGGACAGACGGCGCGGCTTGCCGTCGAGCTGGCGGGCAGCCTGTTCGGCCAGCAGATCACCGACCGCCAGACGCCGTCGAACGCGATCGGCGCCGCCTGAGCCCAAAAAAACACCGTGCGCCTCGGCGGGCGCACGGGGTTTCAGGGCATGCGGCGGTTGAGGCTCAGCGGCCGTCAGACCGCCAGCGCGAAGCCGTCCTTGCGGTGGTCGGAGGCGCCGAACATCACGCCGCGCGCATGGTCGACCCAGATCGCCTGGCAGCCGCCGAGCGGCTCCTCGGCCCAGACCACATCATGGCCGCGCGCCTTCAGGTCGGCAGCGACATCGGCTGCGATCGTCGATTCCAGCGAGAGCTTGCCGTCGAAGGCGAAGCTGCGCGGCGCGTCCGAGGCCTGCTGCGGGTCGAGGCCGCGATCGAGGATGCCGGAGAGGAAATGGACATGGCCGGTCGCCTGATACTGGCCGCCCATCACGCCCATCGGCATCACCGCCTTGCCATCCTTGGCCAGCATGCCCGGAATGATGGTGTGGAAGGGGCGCTTGCGCGGCGCGATGGCGTTCGGATGCCCTTCGATCAGGCGGAAGCCGGAACCGCGGTTCTGCAGCATGACGCCGGCCTTCGCCGCATAGATGCCGCTGCCGAAGGCCGAGAACAGCGAGTTGATGAAGGACACCATGTTGCCGTCGCGGTCGACGACGCACAGATAGATCGTGTCCTTGTGCAGCGGCATGTCGAAGATTTCCGGCGCCGCCGCCTTCTCCATGCTGATCCGGCTGCGGATGCGGCCGACGAACTCATCCGAGAGGAAAGCCTGCGTATCGAAGGGGCTCATGGCAGGATCGGCGATCAGAGCATCGCGCTGGCGATAGGCGGCCTTGCTCGCCTCGGCGAGGAGATGGATGCGGTCGGCCTCGCTGAGCTTGTCGCCCTTGAAGTCGTAGCCGTCGAGGATGCGCGCGATCAGCAGCGCCGCGATGCCCTGGCCGTTCGGCGGGCATTCCCACAGCCGATGGCCGCGGAAGTCGGCGCCGATCGGGTCGACATAGTCCGGCTTCGCGGTGGCTAGGTCCTCGGCCGCCATCACGCTGCCGGCCGTGTTCAGGACCGCGACGATCTCCTCGGCGATCTCGCCCTCGTAGAAGGCGGCGCGGCCCTCGCGAGCGATGCGGCGCAGCGTCTTGCCGAGCGCGGGATGGACCATCCTGTCGCCGATGGCCGGGGCCTTGCCGCCCGGCAGGTAGACGGCGTTGCCGAGCCCATGCTTCTCGATGCGGCCCTTGTAGCGGTTCCAGTCGAGCGCGACGCGCGGCGTCACCACGAAGCCCTCCTCGGCGGCGCGGATCGCCGCGGCGAAGATCTCGTCCAGGCTCTTGCTGCCATGGTCCTCGACGAGGCGGCACCAGGCGTCGATGGCGCCGGGCACGGTGACCGCGTGGGGCGAATCCGGCGCGATCGCGGTCAGGCCCTGGGCGAGGAACCAGCCGAGTTCGGCCTTGGCCGGCGCGCGGCCCGAGCCGTTGAGCGCGACCATCTTGCCGCCGGCCGGTGCGTAGATGGCGAAGCAGTCGCCGCCGATGCCGGTCATATGCGGGTCGACCACCGCCTGGACCGCGACGGCGGCGATGGCGGCATCGATGGCGTTGCCGCCGGCGCGCAGGATATCGACGGCGGCCAGCGTCGAGGCGGGATGCGAGGTCGCCGCCATGCCGCGATCACCGACCGCCACCGGGCGGCCCGGCACCATGAAATCGCGATTGCCCCAGCTCATCCGTCGTCTCCACCTCTGTGACGCCGTCGCTTCGCGGCGCCTTGTTTCGCGCAACGGTTTCGCCGCCTGCCGGAGGCTTGGCAATCCCGCCGGGCGCATGACCCGCATGAGCAGCCCCGCGCCGCACGCCGTATCGGCGATTGACATCCCGGCCGGGCGAACTATCGCCGGCTGGAAGGACGGACTGCCATGCAAGACTACATCCGCAAGATCATCGGGGCGCGCGTCTACGACGTCGCGATCGAGAGCCCGCTCGACGCGCTGCCGCGACTTTCGGCCCGCATCGGTGGCGGCGCCCTGCTGAAGCGCGAGGATCTGCAGCCGGTCTTCTCGTTCAAGCTGCGCGGCGCCTACAACAAGATCGCCGGGCTCGCGCCAGAGGCGACCGAGCGCGGCGTGATCTGCGCCTCGGCCGGCAACCATGCACAGGGCGTGGCGCTGGCGGCGCGCAAGCTCGGCATCAAGGCCACCATCGTGATGCCGCGCACTACGCCCGACATCAAGGTGCAGGCGGTGCGCAGCCTCGGCGGGCGCGTCGTGCTCCATGGCGAGAATTTCGACGAGGCTTACGGCCATGCCCGCAAGCTCGAGGCCGAGAAGGGCCTGACCTTCGTCCACCCCTATGACGATCCCGACGTTATCGCGGGGCAAGGCACTGTCGGCATGGAGATATTGCGCCAGCACCCCGACCCGATCGAGGCGATCTTCGTGCCGATCGGCGGCGGCGGGCTCGCCGCTGGCGTCGCGGTCTACGCGAAGTTCCTACGGCCGGAGATCAAGGTGATCGGCGTCGAGCCTGTGGACGCCGCCTCCATGGCCGGCGCCATCGCGGCGGGGGAACGCATCGTGCTCGACCAGGTCGGCCTCTTCGCCGACGGCGTCGCGGTGCGGCAGGCGGGCGAGGAGACCTTCCGGCTCTGCCGCGAGCTGCTCGACGAGGTCGTCACCGTCTCGACCGACGAGATCTGCGCGGCGGTGAAGGACATCTTCGAGGACACCCGTGCCATCGCCGAGCCCTCCGGCGCCGTCAGCCTCGCCGGCTTGAAGGCCTATGCCGCGCGCCATGCCGAGCGGACGGGCGCGCTGATCGCGATCAACAGCGGCGCCAACATGAATTTCGACCGTTTGCGCCATATCGCGGAGCGGGCCGAGATCGGCGAGCAGCGCGAGGCGCTGCTGGCGGTGACGATCCCCGAAAAGCCCGGCAGCTACCGCGCCTTCATCCATCTGCTCGGCCGGCGCGCCATCACGGAGTTCAACTACCGCTACTCCGACGCGAAGGCCGCGCGCATCTTCGTCGGCGTGCAGCTCAACGAGGGCGAGGCCGAGAAGCGCCAGATCATCGCGATGCTGGCCGAGCACGGCTATCCGGTCCTCGACATGAGCGACAACGAGCTCGCCAAACTGCATATCCGCTACATGGTCGGCGGAAAGGCGCCGGGGCTTGGTGACGAACTGATCTTCCGCTTCCAGTTCCCGGAGCGGCCGGGCGCGCTATTGAAGTTCCTGAACAGTCTCTCGGCCGACTGGAACATCTCCCTCTTCCATTATCGCAACCACGGCGCCGATTACGGCCGCGTGCTCGCCGGCATCCAGATTCCGCAATCGGAACGCGGCCAGCTCGCCAAGCGCCTCGATGCGCTCGGCTATCCCTATTGGAGCGAGAGCGAGAATCCGGCCTATCTGTCGTTTCTGGCGGAGGCGTAGAGCGCATTACGTTTTCATAGAAGCGCGGTCATCCCGGACGCAGCGCAGCGGAGATCCGGGATCCATCGCAAAGCTCCGGAGCCCTACGATGGATCCCGGGTCAAGCCCGGGATGACGGGGGTTCTGCGCATAATCAGCGAACACCCGTATCTCAGCGAGTAAATGCATCAGTTCGCTCTTATCGAACGATTCATTCGATATTATGAGTTGGATCGATCGAAGGTAGAAAATTATTCCATGACCAGCATCGGAGAGCTGGTCAATGTCCTCTTTCGCCTCGCAACGACTCGCGCAGCCGGTCCCGGCAACGACCGGCGCGTCCTGGCTCGCCATCGGCCCCGGCCTGTTGCTCGCCGCCGTGATTGCTGGGGCGGGCTTCGCGCTGCGCCAGCTTCCGGGCGTCGGCAGCTTCAGCCCGATGATCCTCGCCATCCTGATCGGCATCGGCTTCCACAATCTTGTGGGAACGCCGGCAATCGCCAAGGCCGGCGTCGCCTTCGCCATGCGCAAGGTGCTGCGCTTCGCCATCATCCTGCTCGGGCTGCAGCTCACCGTGGCGCAGGTGCTGGATGTTGGGCTAAGCGGCATCGCCGTGATCGGGCTGACTCTGGTCTCGACCTTCCTGTTCACCACCTGGCTCGGGCGGCGGATCGGCGTCGAGCCGAAGCTGACCGAGCTGATCGCGGCGGGCACCTCGATCTGCGGCGCCTCGGCCGTGATCGCGACCAACACCGTGACGCGGGCGCCCGACGAGGACGTCGCCTATGCGGTGGCTTGCGTCACCGTCTTCGGCTCGATCGCGATGTTTGCCTATCCGCTGCTGCCCGGGCTGCTGCATCTCGATGCCCACGCCTACGGCTTGTGGACGGGCGCCTCGATCCACGAGATCGCGCAGGTCGTCGCCGCCGCCTTCCAGGGTGGGCAGCAGGCTGGCGAATTCGGCACCGTCGCCAAGCTCTCGCGGGTGATGATGCTCGCCCCCGTCGTCATCACGCTCGGCCTGATGGCCACCCGTCGGGCGCGCCGCGGCGGCGATGGCGGCACGCAGGCCAAAGCGCCGATGCCCTGGTTCGTGCTCGGCTTCATAGCGATGGTCGGCCTCAACAGCCTGATCGCGGTTCCCGGCGACGTAAAAACCGGCATCGTGACGGCGACCACCTTCCTGCTGTCGATGGCGCTGGCCGCGATGGGGCTGGAGACCGACATCCGCAAGCTCAAGGCCAAGGGCCTGCGCCCGCTCCTTCTTGGGCTCGCCGCCTTCCTGTTCATCGCCTGCTTCAGCCTTCTGCTGGTGAAGCTCGCCGCGTAAGCTGCGGCGCATGACGCTCGAACAGCTCCGCATCTTCGTCGCCGTCGCCGAGCGCGAGCACCTGACGCAAGGCGCCCGCGCGCTCAACCTCACCCAATCGGCGGTGAGCTCGGCGATCGCGGCGCTGGAGGCGCGCTATGCGACCCGGCTGTTCGACCGCATCGGACGGCGGATCGCGCTGACCGAGGCGGGCCGGCTGTTCCTGACCGAAGCCCGCGCCGTGCTGGCGCGCGCGGCGGCGGCGGAAGCGGTGCTCTCCGATCTCTCCGGACTGGCGCGCGGCTCGCTCGCGCTGATGGCGAGCCAGACCGTGGCGAATTACTGGCTGCCGCCGCTGATCCAGCAATTCCGCCACGCCCATCCCGGCATCGCGATCACGGTTTCCATCGGCAACACCGAGACGGTCAGCGCCGCCATCCATGACGGAGCGGCCGATCTCGGTTTCATCGAGGGCGAGATCGACGATCCCGCCCTTGCCATCACCGCCGTCGCCGAGGACGAACTCGTGATTATCGTGCAGACCGGCCATCCCTGGACGGGCGCACCGCCGATCCCCTCCGCGCTGAAGCAGGCGGCGTGGGTGCTGCGCGAACCGGGCTCCGGCACGCGCGCCATGTTCGAGGCGGCGCTGCCCCGGCTCGGGCTCGTGCCTGCCGATCTCACTGTGGCGCTCGAACTGCCGTCGAACGAGGCGATCTGCGCCGCGGTCGCCGCCGGTGCAGGCGCCACCGCGATCTCCCGCCTCGTCGCCGCCAACGCCATCGCGGCCGGGCGGCTCGCCACTGTCGCCTTGCCGCTGCCGAAGCGCCGCTTCCTCGCGCTGCGCCACAAGGAGCGCTACCTGGCCAAGGCGGCCGCGGCATTCCTGGCGCTGACGGCGGCGCAGCACATACCGGCCTGACACCCCCTCAACCACGATGCATCGGCAGAGAGCTGCCAGACGAACGGCGGTTGACATTCAAGTAATGTTATAATGTAACAAATTATCTTTCATCAGACCGGACCTTTCCGATGGCCAACCCCTCCCTCCTCGTCGATCGGCGCCTGCCGGTCACGGTCCTCTCGGGCTTTCTCGGCGCCGGCAAGACCACGCTGCTCAACCACATCCTCAACAATCGCGAGGGCAAGCGCGTCGCCGTGATCGTCAACGACATGAGCGAGGTCAACATCGACGCCGATCTCGTGCGCGAGGGCGGCGCCAACCTCTCCAAGACCGAGGAGAGCCTGGTCGAGATGAGCAATGGCTGCATCTGCTGCACGTTGCGCGATGACCTTCTGACCGAGGTTCGTCGCCTCGCCGAGGAGAGGAAGTTCGACTACCTGCTGATCGAGGGCACCGGCATCGCCGAGCCGCTGCCAATCGCCGCGACCTTCTCGTTCCGCGACGAAGAGGACCGCTCGCTCGACGATGTCGCGCGGCTGGACACGATGGTCACAGTCGTCGACGCGCTCAATCTGCTCGATGATTATGACAGCCGCGACTTCCTCGGCGATCGCGGCGAGACTGCCGGCGAAGGCGATGCGCGCACGCTGGTCGACCTACTGGTCGAGCAGATCGAGTTCGCCGATGTCGTGGTCGTCAACAAGGCGGGCGAGGTCTCGCCGCAGAAGCTCGAGAAGGTCAGGCAGGTGGTGCGCGGGCTCAATGCCGACGCCCGCATCGTCGACGCCGATTTCGGCCGCGTGCCGCTCGACGAGGTGCTGGATACCAAGCTCTACAGCGAGGAGAGGTCGCAGACCCATCCGCTCTGGCACAAGGAACTCTACGGCTTCCGCGACCATGTGCCGGAGACCGAGGAATACGGCATCCGCTCCTTCGTCTACCGGGCACGCAGGCCGTTCCACCCGCTGAAGCTCCACGATTTCATGGGCAAGCGCCTGCCCGGCGTGATCCGGGCCAAGGGGCATTTCTGGCTGGCGAGCCGGCCATACTGGGTCGGCGAATATTCGCTGGCGGGCCGCATCACCCGCACCGAGGGCATGGGGCGCTGGTGGGCCGCCGTGCCCAGGGAGCGCTGGCCGGGTTCGGAGGAGTTCCTGTCGATGATGCGCAAGCATTGGTCAACGGCCTGGGGCGACCGGCGCCAAGAGCTGGTCTTCATCGGCGGGCCGGAGATGGACGAGGCGGCGATCCGCGCCGAGCTCGACGCCTGCCTGACCGGGAACACGGCAACGGGGATGACGCAGTCGATGCTGAGGCTGGAAGACCCCTTCCCGAGCTGGGACCGCCAGGCGGCCTGAGCTTTCCGTCATCGCCGCAAAGCCGGCGCCCTCCCTGCCCAATCGAGATATCAGATGACCCAGCCTCGCTTCCGGCCGCGCCATGCCGCGCGCCTTGCCACTCGCCTTGTCGCCCACCTTGCAGCCGGCACGGCCTTCGGCTCTCTCCTGTCCTCGGGCGCGCTGGCACAAGGCGCGATCGTTCTCCCGGAAATCACCGTCACCGCGCCGAGCCCGATCCAGCCGCGCGTGCTGCCGGATGCCGCGCAGGCAGGCGGGGACACCGTGCCCCTCAACCGCAGCTTCTCGTCGGTGACAGTGCTGACCGCGCCGGACATCCTGCGCAATGGCGGGCGCACGCTCGGCGACCAGCTCGCCAACGAGCCCGGCATTACCAATTCCGGCTTCGCGCCGGGCGGCGCCGACCGGCCGGTGATCCGCGGCCTCGATAATGTCCGGGTGCGCATCCAGGAAAACGGCATCGGCTCGCAGGACGTCTCCGACCTCGGCGAGGACCATGGCGTGCCGATCGACCCGCTGGCGGCGCAGCGCATCGAGGTGATCCGCGGCCCCGGCACGCTGCGCTACGGCTCGGAGGCGATCGGCGGAGTCGTGAGTGTCGAGAACAACCGCATTCCCTCCATGCTGATCGCTCCGGGCTTCCATGCCGAGACGCGCTCGTCGGTCTCCTCCGTCGACAACGGCTTCGAGAATTCGGCGCTGATCGATGCCCGCTCCGGCCAGTTCGTCATCCATGGCGACATCTATCACCGCAATGCCGAGGACTACCGCATTCCCGGCGGCCGGCAGTTCAACAGCTTCTCCCGCTCGCACGGGCAGGCGATCGGCGGCACCTATTTCCTGCAGAACGGCTTCATCGGCTTCTCGCTCTCGCATTTCACCAGCCTCTACGGCATTCCCGGCAACGACGCCGCCCAGAGCCGCACCCGCATCGATCTCGAGCAGACGCGGCTGGCCAGCAAGGGCGAGTTCCAAATCGACGGCGGCTTCATCGACACGATCCGCTACTGGGTGGGCGCTCGGTCTATCGCCATGACGAGAAAGGCCTGAACGGCGACGGCCTGTTCGAGACCGCGGCGACCTTCAAGAACCGCGAGGTCGAGGGCCGCGTCGAGGCGCAGCTCAAGCCGGTCGATATCGGGATCGGCCGCCTGACCTCCGCCTTCGGCGTGCAGTTCGGTCGGCAGGAGATCGGCACGGCGGGCGAGGCCGGCGGCCTGCTGCTGCCGGCGACGACGCAGACCGCCGCGCTCTACAACTTCAACGAGCTTCAGCTTCTGCCGGGCACCAAGCTGCAGGCGGCCGGGCGCATCGACTATGCCCGCGTCTCGGGCACCGGCGCGATCTTCCCCGCCGATCTGCTCGGTGCTTCCGGCGACCCGACGGACGATCCGCGCACGCGCCGTTTCGTGCCGCTCAGCGCCAGCATCGGCCTGCTGCAGGACCTGCCCTATGGCTTCGTGGCGAGCCTCACCGGCTCCTATATCGAGCGCGCCCCGAAGGCGGCCGAGCTGTTCTCGCGCGGCGCCCATGATGCGCCCGGCACCTTCGAGATCGGCGATCCCAACCTGAGGAAGGAGGCGGCCAAGACGGTGGAACTCGGCTTGCGCCGCAGCGCCGGCCCGTGGCGCTTCGACGCCTCCCTCTATGCGACGCGCTATGAGGGCTTCATCTACCGGCATGTCACCGGCACCCGCTGCGACGACGAGTTCGCGAGTTGCGGCACCGGCGACGAGCTGACCCAGGTCATCTACAGCCAGCGCAACGCGACCTTCCTCGGCGGCGAACTGAAGACGCAGTACGACCTCTTCGCCATCGGCCCGCACGTCTTCGGCATCGAAGGACAATACGACATCGTGCGCGCGAAGTTCTCCGGCGGCGAGAACGTGCCGCGCATTCCGCCGCAGCGGCTCGGCGGCGGCCTGTTCTGGCGCGGCGGAGAAAACTGGCAGGCCCGCGTCACCCTGCTGCACGCCTTCTCGCAGAAGCGCACCGCGCCCGAGGAAACCACGACCGACGGCTACAACCTGCTGAACGCCGAGCTGAGCTATCGCTTCAAGATCAAGGAGAGTCCGCTTGGCCCGGTGGAGCTGACGGCCGGCGTCAACGGCACGAACCTGCTCAACGAGACGATCCGCAACGCCGTCTCGTTCCGCAAGGACGAGGTGGTGCTGCCAGGCCGCGGGGTCAGGGCCTTCCTGAGCGCGAAGTTCTGAACCTCGCTCTCAGGCCGCGACCACGGCGCTCGGCGCGGCGCGCATCAGCATGCCGAAGAGGTCGCGCGGATCGTCGGGATCCGCGATCAGGTCGAGGTCGACATAGGTGCCGGCCTCGCGGATGCGCTCATAAACGTAGCGCAGCGCCGAGAAATCCTCGATGGCGAAGCCGACCGAGTCGAACATCGTGATCTGCCCGGCGTCGCTGCGGCCCGGCGCGACGCCGGCGATGACCTTCCAGAGTTCCTCGACAGGGTGATCGGCATCGAGTTGCTGGATATCGCCCTCGATGCGGGTCTGCGGGGGGTATTCGACGAAGATCGAGGAGCGCAGCAGCACATCGCGGTGGATCTCGGTCTTGCCCGGGCAGTCGCCGCCGACGGCGTTGATGTGGACGCCGGCGCCGACCATGTTGTCGGTCAGGATCGTCGCATACTGCTTGTCGGCGGTGACGGTGGTGACGATCTCCGCGCCCTCGACTGCCTCCATCGCCGTGGCGCAGCGGGTGATCCTGAAGCCGTGGCGCGCAAGATTGCGGGCGCATTTCTCGGTCGCTGCCGGGTCGACGTCGTAAAGGCGCAGATTGTCGATGCCGAGCAGCGCCCGGAAGGCGAAGGCCTGGAACTCGGACTGCGCGCCATTGCCGATGATCGCCATCGTCGCGGCGTTCTTCGGCGCGAGGTGCTTCGCCGCCACCGCCGACATCGCCGCTGTGCGCAGCGCCGTCAGCAGGGTCATCTCCGAGAGCAGCACGGGATAGCCGGTCGCGACGTCGGAGAGCAGGCCGAAGGCGGTGACGGTCTGCAGCCCGGCCTTCATGTTCTTGGGGTGGCCGTTGACGTATTTGAAGCCGTAGAGCTTGCCGTCGCTGGTCGGCATCAACTCGATCACGCCTTCGAGGCTGTGCGAGGCGATGCGCGGCGTCTTGTCGAAAATCTCCCAGCGCCGGAAATCGTCCTCGATATAGCCGGCGATATCGGACAGCACGCGTTCGATGCCGATAGCATGGACCAGCTTCATCATGTGGTCGACGCTGACGAAAGGCACGACGTTGAGCTGCTGAATCATGGGTCCCCGCGCTGTTCTTATGAAAGACCCATTGTCCGCGTTTTGAGCGGCAGGCGATAGAAGCCAGATTGACCTGATCGATGCCAAGATTGATCGGATCGGCAAAGGTGATTATCCAATATGGACAATGGACGATATCGATCAGCGCCTCATCACCCTGCTGCGCCATGACGGGCGCCGCAGCATCTCGGACCTCGCGGCCGATCTCGGCCTGACGCGGGCGACGGTGCGCTCGCGGCTGGAGAAGCTGGAACAGTCGGGCGAGATCATCGGGTTCACAGTGATCCTGCGATCGGACGCGATCGACCTGCCGGTGCGCGGCATCACCATGATCGAGATCGCCGGCCAGGCGGCGGACGCGGTCACCACAGCGCTGAGCGGCTTCAGCGAGGTCTCCAGCATCCACACCACCAACGGCAACTGGGACCTCGTGGTCGAGCTCGGCACCTCCGACCTGATCGCCTTCGACCAAGTGCTCAGGCGCATCCGCTTGATCCCCGGCGTCACCAACAGCGAGACCAGCCTGCTGCTGGCGACGCCGCGCAGCGTCAAGGCGCGGCTGTAGGCGCTATGGGCAGTTCGTCGCCGGCCTGTCGTGGCTCCCCCGTCATTCCGGGGCGTCGCGCCAGCGAAGAGCCCGGAACCCAGAACCGATACGGTCTCCACGAAGGCGCTGTTGGGTCACCGATCAAATGAATAACGGCATCGGTTCTGGGTTCCGGTCTCAGGCCTGCGGCCTGCCCCGGAATGACGGCTGAGGCTCCGGCAACATCATCTCTGGAAGCTGCCCACACCACCCAGCACTTTCGACAAGGATCGCCGCTGCATGGCCGCCATCCGCAAATGCGACACGGCGCCCCGTGACAGGCGCGCGCCGCCCCCCTAACGTGCCACCTGTCAGACGAAGGCGTCGATGGCGGCCGGCGATGCATGATCGCGCAAGGCCGCCCGTTCGCGTCCGGCATCGACAGTTCCTTGCTCAGGGCATGGACGAACGGCCGCTTCCCGGCCGGGTTCGCGCGCCTTGAGCCAAGACACGATCAGGGAGACCAGACCATGTCGCATGAGCTCGAATTCTACATCGATGGCCAGTGGGTGCAGCCCTCCGGCAAGCGCACGCTGGGCGTCGTCGATCCGTCCAACGAGGAGGTTTTCGCCACCATCGCGCTCGGCGAGCAGGCCGATGTCGACAAGGCCGTCGCCGCAGCCCGCGCCGCCTTCCCGGCCTTCGCCGCGACCTCGAAGGCCGAGCGCCTCGCGCTGATGCGCCGCCTCGCAGAGGCCTACAAGAAGCGCTACGACGACATCGCCGACGCGCTCTCGCGCGAAATGGGCGCGCCGAAGGAGCTGGCGCATCGCGCGCAGGCCGCGATGGGCACCGCCCATCTCGCCAAGATGATCGAGACGCTCGAGAATTTCGAGTTCGAGGAGCTGCGCGGCACCACCCTGATCGCCAAGGAGGCGATCGGCGTCGTCGGCATGATCACGCCGTGGAACTGGCCGCTCAACCAGATCATGTGCAAGGTCGCGCCGGCGCTGGCCGCCGGCTGCACCATGGTGCTGAAGCCCTCCGAGATCGCGCCGCTCAACGCCATCATCTTCGCGGAAGCCATGCATGAGGCCGGCGTGCCGAAGGGCGTGTTCAACCTCGTCAACGGCGACGGCCCGACGGTCGGCGAGGCGATCTCGCGCCATCCGGGCGTCGACATGGTTTCCTTCACGGGCTCGACCCGCGCCGGCATCCTCGTCGCCAAGGCGGCGGCGGATACCGTCAAGCGCGTGCATCAGGAGCTCGGCGGCAAGTCGGCCAACATCATCCTCGACGACGCCGACCTGAAGAAGTCGGTGAAGCTCGGCGTGGAGAGCGTGATGCGCAACTCCGGCCAGTCCTGCAATGCGCCGACCCGGATGTTCGTGCCGGAGAAGCTGCATGAGGAGGCGCTCGCCATCGCCAAGCAGGTCGCCGAGCCGCTCAAGGTCGGCGCTCCCTCGGCGGACGGCGTCTTCCTCGGCCCGGTCGTCAGCGAGGTGCAGTACGAGAAGATCCAGCGCCTGATCGAGGCCGGCATCAAGGAAGGTGCGACGCTGGTCACCGGCGGCCCCGGCCGACCGGAAGGTCTGAACCGCGGCTACTATGTCCGCCCAACGGTCTTCGGCGGCGTCACCGACGAGATGACGATCGCGCGCGAGGAGATCTTCGGACCCGTGCTCTCGATCCTGCCCTACAAGAGCGACGACGAGGTGGTGGAGCGCGCCAACGACACGCCCTACGGCCTCGCTTCCTATGTCCAGTCTGGCTCGCAGGATCGCGCCCGCAAGATCGCGGCGCAGATGCGCTCGGGCAACGTCTATATCAACTATCCGGCCTGGGACGCGGGCGCGCCCTTCGGCGGCTACAAGCAGTCCGGCAACGGCCGCGAATACGCCGATTTCGGCCTCGAGGAGTTCCTTGAGATCAAGGGCACGGTCGGCTACGCCGCGGCCTGATCGGATAGCGACCTGACAGACGCAAGGCCCGGTGGACGCAAAGCCACCGGGCCTTCATCTTATCGACCATTCAATCGATTGAGAGAGACAGGCCATGGCCAATCCGAACCGCTATGACGCGATGCGCTATAATCGCTGCGGCCGCAGCGGGCTGCAGTTGCCGGCGCTCTCGCTCGGCCTCTGGCAGAATTTCGGCGAGACCGGCAGCCGCACCAACATGCGCGAGATCTGCCGCACGGCCTTCGATCTCGGCATCACCCATTTCGACCTCGCCAATAATTACGGCCCCCCGCCCGGCTCGGCAGAGACCGCCTTCGGCGAGATCCTCGCCCAAGATTTCGCTGATTATCGCGACGAGCTGTTGATCTCGACCAAGGCCGGCTACCGGATGTGGCCCGGCCCCTATGGCGAATGGGGCAGCCGCAAATACCTGATCTCCAGCCTCGACCAGAGCCTGAAGCGGATGAAGCTCGACTATGTCGACATCTTCTATTCGCACCGCTTCGACCCGAACACGCCGCTGGAAGAAACGATGGGTGCGCTCGACGCCATCGTCCGCCAGGGCAAGGCGCTCTATGTCGGGCTCTCCTCCTACAATTCGAAGCGGACGCAGGAAGCGGTCGCGATCCTGCGCCGGCTCGGCACGCCCTGCCTGATCCACCAACCGAGCTATTCGATGCTCAACCGCTGGATCGAGCAGGACGGGCTGCTCGACACGCTCGATGCGGAGGGCATCGGCTCGATCGTGTTCTCGCCGCTGGCGCAGGGCATGCTGACCGACAAGTACCTCAAGGGCGTGCCGGCCGGCAGCCGTGCCGACAAGAAGGCGCCTTCCTTCCGCGAAGGTTTCCTCAGCGAGGACAATCTCAGGAGCATCGCGGCGCTGAACGAGATCGCCAACGCGCGCGGCCAGAGCCTCGCCCAGATGGCGATCGCCTGGGTGCTGCGCGGCGGACGCGTGACATCGGCGCTGATCGGCGCGAGCCGGCCGGAGCAGGTGAGCGATTGCGTCGCGGCGCTGAAGAACCCGGAATTTTCCGCCGACGAGCTGGCGGCGATCGACAGGCACGCCGTCGATGGCGGCATCAACATCTGGGCGGCTTCGGCAGAGCGGTAGAACAGCCGCCATCGTCATTCCGGGGCTTCGCGCAGCGAAGAGCCCGGAACCCAGAACCGATGCATCTTATCGAGAGCGCAGCAGTCGCGCCGCTTCATTTAGATCCGGTATCGGTTCTGGGTTCCGGGCTCATGCCGATGGCATGCCCCGGAATGACGATGTGTTTCTCCGCCCGTCCGACTCCCCTCAATCCTCCTCAGCCACTGCCGCGATCGGCAGGGCGCTGGAGCGCTTGACCTGGCCCAACGCGAAGCTCGACTCGATCGAGGCGACGCCGTCGAGGCGGGTGAGTTTGTCCTTGAGGAAGCGCTCATAGGCCGGCAGGTCGCGCACGACGATGCGCAGGAGATAGTCGCGCTGCCCGGTCATCAGATAACAGTCGACCACCTCCGGCCAGCGCGCCACGGCCTGCGAGAAACGGTCTAGCTCGTCCTCGCGCTGGCGCTCCAGCTTGACCGAGGCGAAGACGCTGATCGGCAGGCCGACCTTGGTCTGGTCGATGATCGCGGCATAGCCCTGAATGACGCCGGCCTCCTCCAGCATGCGGATGCGCCGCGCGCAGGGCGAGGCCGATAGACCGATGCGCTGGGCGAGATCCTGCACCGAAAGGCGCGAATTGATCTGCAGTTCCGCGATGATCTTGCGGTCGAGCGCATCGAGGCGCAGGCGTGCCATTCCCTGTCTCCGTCTCGGCTGACATCGCCCTTTTACAGGAGCCGCCGTTGATCGCCATGGGCATCACCGTGGGAAGAGCGCGACACGATACAACTGGCGCGAAGGCGCCGGTCGCGCTAAGCGATACCTACAATCCCGCGAATGTATGGAAGCCCGCGCTGCGATGGCCGAAGGCGATGAAGCGATCCGCTGGATCAGCCGGCTCGATCCGGCGGCAGGGCCACGATACCTGCAGATCGTCGCGCAGCTCGAACAGGCCGTGACCAAGGGGCTACTCCGGCCGGGGGACCGGCTGCCGCCGCAACGCAAGCTGGCCGAACACCTCGCCGTCGATCTCACCACGGTGACCCGCGCCTTCGGCGAGGCACGCGAACGCGGGCTGATCGACGCCGTGACCGGGCGCGGTTCCTTCATCTCGGTCCGGCAGGAGCAGGAAGGGCCGGCGCTCGACCTCAGCATGACGATCCCGCCGGCGCCGAAGGGGCTGCGACTGGGCGAGCTGATGCAGCGCGGCATCGCCGAGATCCTGGCGCGCAGCGATGCCGACCAGCTGATGAACTATCATGGCGGGGCCGGATCATTGGCCGAACGCGCGGCCGGAGCCGCCTGGCTCGCACCGCTGATGGGCGCGCTTGCGCCGCAGCGCATCGCCGTCGTGCCGGGAGCGCAGACGGGGCTGAACGCCCTCCTCTCGCTGCTGGCCCGGCCCGGCGATACGGTCCTGACGGAACCGCTGGCCTATCCCGGCCTGATTGGCGCGGCCCGGCAACATGGGCTTACCATGGCTCCTGTCGCGAGCGATGCCGACGGCCCGCTCCCGGACGCGCTCGACGAGGCTGCCATCCGCTACGGAGCGCGGCTGTTCGCGCTGACACCGACGCTGCAAAATCCGACCTGCATCACGATCAGCGAACAGCGCCGCCGCGAACTCGTCGCCGTCGCCCGCCGACGCGACCTCGTGCTGATCGAGGACGATCCCTACAGCCTGCTCGCCGGGGATGCGCCCCCGCCGCTCGCTGCGCTGGCGCCGGAGCGGACCTGGCATGTCGCGACCTTGTCGAAGGTGCTGACGCCCGGCCTGCGCACGGCCTTCATCGTCATGCCCGAGGGAGCCGACGATGCGCCCTTCCTCGCCGCACTGCGCGCGACAGCCCTGATGCCCGCGCCATTGATGACGGCACTTGCCGCGCACTGGATCAGGATCGGCGTGGCCAAGGATTTGCTGGAGGGCGTGCGGCGCGAAGCGGTCGAGCGGCAAATACTGGCGAGAGGGATTTTGCCCGAGACGATGCAGGGCCATCCCTATGCGCTGCATGTCTGGCAGCCGCTGCCCGCGCATTGGGAGCGCAGCCGCCTGATCGAGCGTGCCCGGATGGCCGGGCTCGGCGTCATGGCGGCAGATGCGTTCAGCACGGGGGGCCAGGCTCCGGACGCGATCCGGATCGCACTGGGGGCGATACCGGAACGGGCGCGGCTGGCCGAAGCGCTCCGGCTTCTAGCGAAGCTCATCGCAGGCAATGAAATGGAGCGACAAGAGGCGCGCCGAACACTCTGAAACCGGGTAGAGGCGTTGCCTTTTTGCGGAAACGCGGGTCGTCCCGGCCGGAGCGAAGCGGAGAGCCGGGATCCATGCCTGAACCTCGACCGGAAGCGCTCCGGCATGGATCCCGGGTCAAGCCGGGGATGACGCCGTGGTTCCGTCGCAGATCAGCAGCTGTTGAAACAGCCTTGTCAGGATCAGGCCGCCGGCTTGTCCTGCGGCGTCGGGCGGGCGAGCCGGCCTTCCTCGGCCTTGTGGAAGAATTGCGAGGCGACGAGCCAGCCCTTCAGCGGCTGGAGCGGCGGAATGCAAGTCAGCAGGATCAGCGGCAGCGTGGTGACGAGATGCACCCAGGTCGGCGGGTTGTAGGTCAGCTCCAGCCAAAGCGGAAAGGCCGCGGCCGGGATGCAGACGAACATCATCACGAAGAAGGCCGGTCCATCCGCCGGGTCGGCGAAGGAATAATCGAGGCCGCAGACCTCGCATTTCGGCTTCAGCTTCAGGAAGCTCTCGAACATCTTGCCCTGCCCGCAACGCGGGCAGCGGCCGCGCAGGCCGGTCTGGAGCGGAGAGAGTGGCGGCCAGTGCTCGCCGGACATGGAATGTCTCCTCGGGACGGCGCCGTTCGATCGGCGTCGCCCCTCAGATCAGCCTCGATACAGACAATGTCAATATTGTATGCATCTTAGCTGGCTGCCTGCGCGGATCGGTCGCGGGGCGTTTTCAGATGTGCAGCGCGTGTCCCAGCGCTTTCATCGCGGCCTCCGGGAAGGCCTCGCCGAGGGTCGGATGGGCGTGGATCGTGCCGGCGATGTCCTGCAGCGTCGCCCCCATCTCAATGGCGAGGCCGAAGGCGGCCGAGAGTTCCGAAACGCCCTGCCCGACCGCCTGGATGCCGAGCACCAATTCGCTGCCGGCCTGCGCGACGACGCGGACGAAGCCCGCCTCGGCATGGCGGGTCATGGCGCGGCCATTGGCGGCGAAGGGGAACTGGCCGATCTTGAGCTCATGGCCGGCGCGCTTCGCCTCGTCAGGGGAAAGGCCGACCGAGACGATCTCGGGATCGGTGAAGCAGATCGCCGCGATGCCGCGCTTGTCCCAGGCCCGCGGCAGGCCGGCAACGATCTCCGCCACCATCTCGCCCTGCGCCATGGCGCGATGCGCCAGCATCGGCTCTCCGGTCACGTCGCCGATGGCGTAGATGCCGCGCATCGCGGTCTCGCAGCGCTCGCCGATACGGATGAAGCGGCCGTCCCTGTCGAGAACGAGGTTCTCAAGCCCGAGATCGTCGGTGACCGGCTTGCGGCCGACCGTGACTAGGATCTTGTCGGCCGGCAGCGCACGCTCGGTGCCATCGGCCGTCTCGATGCGCAGCCCGTCGCCCTTCGGCGTTGCCCCAAGCGCCTTGGCGCCCGTGAGCACCTCGACGCCGAGCGCAGTCAGGCGCTTCGAGACCGGGCCCGTCAGTTCGGTGTCGTAGAGCGGCAGGATGCGCTCCTGCGCCTCCACCACCGTGACCTTGCTGCCGAGCTTGGCGAAGGCGGTGCCGAGTTCGAGCCCGATATAGCCGCCGCCGACCACGACGAGGCGCTTCGGCAATTCGGTCAGCGCCAGCGCGCCTGTCGAGGAGATGACGTTGCCACTGAGCGGCAGGAAGGGCAGTTCCACCGGCGCGGAGCCGGTGGCGATGACGATCGCCTCCGCCCTGATCGTGCGCGGGCCGGTCTCGGTTTCGACCACGACGGTCTTGCCGTCGCGGAAACGCGCCTTGCCGTGGACGATCTTGACCTTGGCCTTGCGCAGCAGCGCGGCGACGCCGTTGTTGAGGCGCTGGACGATGCCGTCCTTCCAGGCGACGGCCTGCTTCAGGTCGAGCTTAGGCTCCGCGGCGGTCAGGCCGAAGGGCGTCTTGCCGGCGGCTGCTTCCGCCGCCTTCTCGAACTCCTCGGCGACATGGATCATCGCCTTGGAGGGAATGCAGCCGACATTGAGGCAGCTGCCGCCGAGCTTCGTGCTCTCGACGATGACGGTGTCGATGCCGAGCTGGCCGGCGCGGATGGCGCAGACATAGCCGCCGGGCCCGGCACCGATGACGAGGAGCTTGCAGGTGATCTCGGTCATGCGCGGTCCTCACCACAACGGGTCGGAATCATGCGGTGGAACCTCGCCGTCATCCCGGCTGGAGCGAAGCGGAATGCCGGGATCCATCGTAGAGCACCGCGTTCTACGATGGATCCCGGAGCTGCGCCGCTGACGCGGCTCGTCCGGGATGACGCGGTGTTTCCTCGCCCCATCACGTCACAGATCCACGAAGAGCGTGGCCGGGTTTTCCAGCAGTTCCTTCAGCCGCTGCACGAAGACGGCGGCGTCCCAGCCGTCGATGACGCGGTGGTCGAAGCTGGAGGAGAGGTTCATCATCTTGCGCGGCACGAAAGTCGTGCCGTCCCAGACCGGGCGTACGACCATCTTGTTGACGCCGACGATGGCGACCTCCGGATAGTTGATCACCGGCGTCGTGGCGATGCCGCCGAGCGCGCCGAGCGAGGTGATGGTGATGGTCGAGCCGGTCAGTTCGTCGCGGGTCGCGGTGCCGTCGCGAGCGCGCTCGGCGAGCCGGTTGAGCTCGATGCCGCAGCCCCAGAGATCGCGCGCCTCGGCGTGCTTCACCACCGGCACGACGAGGCCGGACGGCGTCTGCGTGGCAATGCCGATATTGATCGCGGCATGCTGGTGCACGACCCCGGCATCGTCTTCGTAGAGCGCGTTGAGCGCCGGCTGCTCGGCCAGCGCCTTGACCATGGCGCGCATCAGGAAGGGCAGCATCGTCAGCTTCGGCCGTTCCGGCGTCGGCTTCTTGTTCAGCGTCGCGCGCAGGTCTTCCAGCGGCGAAACGTTGATCTCCTCGACGATGGTGATGTGCGGGATACGCGACTTCGACAGCGCCATCTTCTCGGCGATGCGCCGGCGCAGGCCGACGACCTTGATGTCGGTGACCGCATTCTGCTCGACCAGCCCGCCGCCACGGACCGGCTCGGGGCCGCGCAGCAGGAAGGCGTCGATATCCTCATGGCTGATGCGGCCGGCCGGTCCGGTGCCCTGGACCTGCCGCAGATCGACGCCGGCCTCACGCGCCTTGAGGCGAACGGCCGGCGAGGCGAGCGGTTTCTCGCCCGGCGCACGGCGCTGGGCCGGCGTGGTACCGACGCGCGCCGGCTTCGGCGGCGGCGGGGCAGCCGGTTTAGCAACGGAACCACCGCCGTCATTCCGGGACTTCGCGCCAGCGAAGGGCCCGGAACCCAGAGCCGCTGGGTTGTCGGAGGTTGTCGCCCCGCCACCGGCGCCCTTGCGAGGAGACGCATCGGTTCTAGGTTCCGGGCTCAGGCCTTCGGCCTGCCCCGGAATGACGGACTGGCTCCCTGCGACATCGTCGCTCTCCGCGCCATCCGCACCCGCAATCTTGAGCTTCACGATCGGTGAGCCGATCGCGACGGTGTCGCCGACCTCCGCGCCGACCCAGGTGACCTCGCCCTCGACGGGAGAAGGAATTTCGACCGTCGCCTTGTCGGTCATCACGGCGGCGAGCAGATCGTCTTCGCGGACGATGTCGCCGACCTTGACGTGCCACTCGACGAGTTCCGCCTCGGCGATGCCCTCGCCGACATCCGGCAGCTTGATGATGCGCTCGGCCATCAGCGTGCCTCCATGATGTCGCGCAACGCCTGTCCGAGGCGGGCGGGACCGGGGAAGTAGTCCCATTCCTGTGCATGCGGATAGGGCGTGTCCCAACCGGTGACGCGCATCACCGGCGCCTCCAGATGGTAGAAGCAGTGCTCCTGCACCAGCGAGGCCAGCTCGCCGCCGAAGCCGGAGGTCAGCGTCGCCTCGTGCAGCACGATGCAGCGGCCGGTCTTCTCGACCGAGGCGATGATCGCCTCCAGATCGAGCGGGACCAGCGTGCGCAGATCGATGACCTCGGCGTCGATGCCGGTATCCTCGGCGGCCGCGAGGGCGACATGCACCATGGTGCCATAGGCGATGATGGTGACGGCACTACCCTCGCGCCGCGTCACCGCCTTGCCCAGCGGCACGGTGTAATGGCCGTCCGGCACCTCGGAGAGCTCGTGCTTCGACCAGGCCGTTACGGGTCTGTCGTGATGGCCGTCGAAGGGGCCGTTATAGAGCCGCTTCGGCTCGAGGAAGATCACCGGGTCCGGGTCCTCGATAGCGGCGATCAGCAGGCCTTTGGCGTCGTAGGGGTTGGATGGGACGACCGTCTTCAGGCCGGAGACATGGGTGAAGAGCGCTTCCGGGCTCTGGCTATGGGTCTGGCCGCCGAAGATGCCGCCGCCGGTCGGCATGCGGATCACCATCGGGCAGGTGAAATCGCCGGCCGAACGGTAGCGCAGGCGCGCGGCTTCGGAGACGATCTGGTCATAGGCCGGATACATGTAGTCGGCGAACTGGATCTCGACGCAGGGGCGAAGGCCATAGGCGGCCATGCCGACCGCGGTGCCGACGATGCCCAGTTCGTTGATCGGCGCATCGAAGCAGCGCGAGACGCCGTATTTCTGCTGGAGCCCATGCGTGCAGCGGAAGACGCCGCCGAAGAAGCCGACATCCTCGCCGAAGACCACGACATTGTCGTCGCGGCCCATGGAGACATCCATGGCGGAGCGGATCGCCTCGATCATCGTCATGCGGGACATCAGCCGAGCCCTCCGAAGTGCTCAACCCGTCTTTCCGGGGCGCCCCGCAGGGGCGAGCCCGGAACCCAGAACCGATGCCGGGAGCAAAGGAAGCGCGGCGGCGCAGCACTCATTTCTTCAACGCCTGCGGTTCTGGGTTCCGGGCTCATCGCTGCGCGATGCCCCGGAATGACGGAGAGGTTCTCGTGCGAGATAGGCATGATCTCACACCCCGATCTGCTGGCGCTGGCGGCGCAGATGCGGCGGCAGCTCGGCATAGACATCCTCGAAGATGTCGCGTGCCGAGGGCTTGCCGCCGGAATGCAGCGTGCCGAAGCTCTCGGCCTCCTTCTGCGCGGCGATGACGGTGGCGAGGATCTCGGCCTCCGCCTGCTTGTGGCGCTCCTCCGTCCAGGCGCCGACCGCAATCAGATGCTGCTTCAGCCGGATCAGCGGGTCTCCGAGCGGCCAGTCGTCGGATTCGTGCTTGGGGCGGTAGGCGGAAGGGTCGTCCGAGGTGGAATGCGCGCCGGCGCGGTAGGTGACGTATTCGACCAGCGTCGGCCCGAGATTGCGGCGGGCCCGCTCGATCGCCCATTGCGCCACGGCATAGGTGGCGAGGTAGTCGTTGCCGTCCACACGCAGGGCCGGGATGCCGAAGCCGAGGCCGCGCGCCGCGAAGGTGCCGGAGCCGCCGCGCGCGATGCCCTGGAAGGTCGAGATCGCCCACTGGTTGTTGACGACGTTGAGGACGACCGGGGCCTTGTAGGTCGAGGCGAAGACCAGCGCGGCGTGGAAATCCGATTCCGCCGTCGAGCCGTCGCCGATCCAGGCCGCGGCGATGCGGGTGTCGTTCTTGATCGCCGAGGCCATCGCCCAGCCGACGGCCTGGACGAACTGCGTCGCGAGATTGCCGGAGATCGAGAAGAAGCCGTGATCCTTCGACGAGTACATGATCGGCAATTGCCGGCCGCGTAGCGGATCGCGCTCGTTCGAGTAGATCTGGCACATCATGTCGACGAGCGGATAGTCGTTCGCGATCAGGAGCCCGGCCTGGCGATAGGTCGGGAAGTTCATGTCGCCGGGCTGGAGCGCGATGCGGAAGGCGCAGCTCACAGCCTCCTCGCCCGTGTGCTGCATGTAGAAGGAGGTCTTGCCCTGCCGCTGCGCCATCTGCATGCGCGCATCGAAGGTGCGCAGCGTCATCATGTGGCGCAGGCCGCGGACGAGATCGTCCTTGCCGAGATCGGGCGCCCACGGGCCTACCGCCTCGCCCTCGCGGTTCAGCACGCGGATGATCGAATAGGCGAGATCGCGGATATCCTTGGGGTCGACATCGACAGGCGGCCGCGCGACCGAGCCCGCCTGCGGGATCACGACATGGGAGAAGTCGGGCTTCTCGCCAGGCCGGCTCGCCGGCTTCGGGACATGGAACTTCAGCGGCTGGACCGTCGCCGACGCATTGTCGGCCTTGTCGCTGCTCATGAGCGTCTCCATCCCTGTCGCCACCAGCATTCCGCCTTCGCGTGCATCCGGCAAGGCGCCTCTCGTCGGCGCCGCCATGCACAGCAACCGCAGCCGGCCCGCGATCGTTCCCCTTGCAACCAACGCTAACGCTGCGCGGCCGGAGGTTCCTTCCGAATTTGCGGACGTCCTCGATATAAGGCAGAAGATACTGCTGCCTTTGTTGAAGAACGCAGAATGATCTCCCGGTGAATAAAAAGAGCCAGAACGGTCCTGCTCTCGATCTGATCGATCGCAAGATTCTCGCTGCGTTGCGGGAGGATGGGCGATTGACGACGCAGGCGCTGGCCGAAAAGGTCGGCCTCTCGCCTTCCCCCTGCTGGACGCGGGTGAAGCGGCTGGAGGAATCCGGCACGATCGAGAAATACGTCGCGCTGCTCGACCACAAAGCGCTCGGCTATAATAACGTCGTCTTCGTCGAAATCACGCTCGACAAGCATGACGACAAGGTGCTCGACCAGTTCGGCGAGGCGCTGGTCCGGGCGCCGGAGGTGGTCGAGGCCCATCTGGTCACCGGCGAATACGACTATCTCGCCAAGGTCGTGGTCAGCGGCACCGACCATTACGAACGCTTCCTGCGCGAGACGATCTACCGCATCCCGGGCGTGCGCCAGACGCGCACGACCTTCGGGCTGAGGGCGCTTAAGCGGACGCTCTCGGTCGATCCGTTGAAGGTGGTGGGGTGAGCAAGCTGCAGGAACAGCCGTCATGCTCGGGCCTGACCCGAGCATCTCCTGCCGAAAGAGGCTCCTTGAGCCTCATCCTGCCTGAGATTCTCGGGTCTACGCTTCGCTTCGCCCGAGAATGACGGCCTTTGCGAACGCTCTACGCCAGCATCCCCCGCACCATCGGCACGACCTTCTCGCCATAGAGCCTGATGCATTCCATCATCCGTTCATGCGCCAGGGCGCCGGCGCTGTACTTCAGCTGGAAGCGGGCGATGCCCAGTCCCTTCACCGTCGCGGCGATCTTGCGCGCCACCGTCTCGGGCGAGCCGAGATAGAGCGAGCCGCGCGCGACCTCCTGCTCGAACTCGTCTCGGCCCATCGGCGGCCAGCCGCGCTCGGCGCCGATGCGGTCCCGCATCTGCTTGTAGGCCGGGAAGAACTCTTCCCGGGCCTGCTCGTCGGTGGCCGCGACATAGCCCGGCGAATGCACGCCGACCGGCTTCGCCGGCTTGCCGAGCTGGCCATAGGCGCGGTGGTAGAGATCGACGAAGGGTTTGAAGCGCAGCGGATCGCCGCCGATGATGGCAAGCATCATCGGGAGATCGTAGCGCGCCGCCCGCACCACCGATTCCGGGCTGCCGCCGACGCCGATCCAGGTCTTGAGCGGCCCGTGCTCCACCGGCGGGTAGACCAGCTGGTCCTTCAGCGGCGGACGGATCGAGCCCTGCCAGGTCAACGGCTCCTGCGGCAGCAGCGCGGCGAAGAGATCGAGCTTCTCCTCGAAGAGCTTTTCATAGTCGCGCAGGTCGAAGCCGAAGAGCGGGAAGGATTCGGTGAAGGAGCCGCGCCCGAGAATGACCTCGGCACGCCCGTTCGAGAGCGCGTCCACCGTCGAGAAGCGCTGGAAGACGCGGATCGGATCGTCCGAGCTCAGCACGGTGACCGCGGAACCCAGCTTGATGCGGCTGGTGCGCGCGGCCATCGCCGCCAGCACGGTCTCGGGCGACGAAACTGCGAAATCGGCGCGATGATGCTCGCCGACGCCGATGAAGTCGATGCCGACCCTGTCTGCCAGCACGGCTTCCTCGACGAGGTTGCGGATCACCTGCGCATGCGGCAACGGCTTGCCGTCCGCCCCATGGGTGACGTCGCCGAAGGTGTCGAGCCCGAATTCCAGTTCCTGCGCCATGATCATCCCCAGGCCTGCTACGGCCCGTTGTTTGCCGGCCATCCCGGCCAGACGCAGTTAGGAGCGCCATTGCCCGGGCGCAATTCTCCGGGTGTTGCCGCTGCAGCAACAGCCTGTTTGCACGGCTGCAACCGCAGCGCTTGCAAGCGGCGCCGGCTATGCCGATGCTCGGCGGCCGCGGCGACATCAGCCGCATCCGAAACGACGCCATGATCATCCGCCAGCTTGTCTATCTCGACGCGCTCGCCCGCGAGAAGCATTTCCGCCGCGCGGCCGAGGCCTGCCATGTTTCGCAGCCGACTCTGTCAGCGGCGATCGTGCAGCTCGAGGAGGAGCTCGGCGTGATGATCGTCGAGCGCGGCCGGCGCTTCCAGGGCTTCACCAAGGAGGGCGAGGTCGTGCTCGCCCATGCGCGCCGCATCCTGGCCGAAGCCGAGATCATGAAGGACTCCATCGCCGAGCTGCGCGAGGGCGTGTCCGGGCGCATCCGGCTCGGCGCGATCCCGACCGCGCTGCCGATGATCGCGCACATCACCGCGCCATTCTCGGAGCGCTATCCGGCGGTTTCGCTGACCGTGCTGTCGCTGACCTCGCAGGAGATCCAGGAGGGCATCGACAATTTCGAGCTCGATGTCGGGCTGACCTATCTCGACAACGAGCCGCTCGACCGGGTGATCTCGAAGCCGATCTACCAGGAATCCTATGTGCTGCTGACCCGCGAGGACGGCCCGCTCGGCCCGCGCGACACCATCAGCTGGGCCGAGGCGGCCGAGCACAAGCTCTGCCTGCTCACCGGCGACATGCAGAACCGGCGCATCATCGACGGCATTTTCCGCTCGGTCGGCACCGCGCCGCGGCCGATGATCGAGACCAACTCGATCTTCAATCTCTGCTCCCATGCCGGCATCCAGGGCGTCGCCAGCATCGTCTCGCTGCAGTTGCTCGAATTCTTCGGCGTGCCGCTCGGAACGAAAGCACTGTCGCTGGTCGAGCCCGAGGCGCAACGGACGATCGGCCTGATCGTCGCCGACCGGCAGCCCGTCGCGCCGCTCGCCCGCAACCTGCTGATGATGACGAAGCCGGTGACGGATGCGCGGCTGCCGCGACGAACGATCGTGCGATAGTCTCAACCTATCGTCTTAGAGCCCGCATCGAATTGTGCAGCGCAAAACGGCTCCGCCGCGAAACTTTCGGACTGCCTCTCCGGCGCAGGCGGCCATCCCACTCCGCTTGCAAGCGAGTTTGATAGGCCCAGACTATCATGCAGTTGAAACAAACGATTTGAAATCATTCCAGGATAGACCACCTTTTCCTCAAGATGTGCCCGGTGAACCGGGCCGGATGGAGGAAAGATGGCCGGATACCCCGCCTGGAATCAGGAGAGCGCGCGCTCGATCATCGCGGGCCTCGCGCATCTGGAAGGCGCGACCCTGCCGATCCTGCACGCCCTGCAGGAGGAGTTCGGTCATGTCGACGCGCAGGCGGTGCCGCTGATCGCCGAGGCGCTGAACCTCTCCCGCGCCGAAATCCATGGCGCGATCTCGTTCTATCATGATTTCAGGGCCGCCCCGCCGCCGCAGCGGGTGATCAAGCTCTGCCGGGCCGAGGCCTGCCAGGCGCTCGGCTGCGAGGCGCTGGTCGAAGAGCTCGCCCATGAGCACGGCATCGCCGTCGATGGCGGGCCTGCCGACGACGCCGTGGTCGAAACGGTGTATTGTCTGGGCAATTGCGCGCTCGGGCCAGCAGCCCTGGTCGATGGCGAACTGATCGGGCGCGTCGACGCCGCCCGCATCGCCGGGCTCTGCCAGCACGGAAGGGCGCAATCATGAGCGCCGCACCCGTCAGGATCTTCGTGCCGATCGATGCGGCCGCGCTTTCGGTGGGGGCCGAGGCGGTCGCCCAGGCCGTCGCGCGCGAGGTCGGGGAGCGCGGCCTCTCCGCCGAGATCGTCCGCAACGGTTCGCGCGGCATGCTCTGGCTGGAGCCGCTGGTCGAGGTCGAGACAGCGGAAGGCCGCATCGCCTACGGGCCGGTCGCGGCAAAGGACGTGCCGGCGCTGTTCGATGCCGGGCTTGCGACAGGCGGCGCCCATCCGCTGCGCCTCGGCAAGACCGAGGAACTCGACTGGATGAAGCGCCAGCAGCGGCTGACTTTCGAGCGCGTCGGCGTCATCGACCCACTCTCGATCGCCGATTATCGCGCCCATGGCGGCTTTGCGGGCCTGCAAAAGGCGTTTTCGCTCACCGGCCAGGACATCGTGCAGACCGTCAAGGCCTCCGGCCTGCGCGGGCGCGGCGGCGCCGGCTTCCCGACCGGCATCAAATGGCAGACGGTCCACGATGCCAGGGCCGATCAGAAATACATCGTCTGCAACGCCGACGAGGGCGATAGCGGCACTTTCGCCGACCGCATGCTGTTCGAGGGCGACCCCTACCTCGTGATCGAGGGCATGGCGATCGCGGCCATCGCAGTCGGTGCGACGCGCGGCTACATCTATCTGCGCTCGGAATATCCGCACGCGTTCCGCACGCTGCAGCGCGCGATCCTCAAGGCGGAAGCGGCCGGCATGATCGGCGCCTCCGTTCTCGGCAGCGGGCACGCCTTCCATCTCGAGGTCCGGCTCGGCGCCGGCGCCTATATCTGCGGCGAGGAGACCTCGCTGCTCGAAAGCCTGGAAGGCAAGCGCGCCATCGTCCGCGCCAAGCCGCCGCTGCCCGCCTTGCAGGGCCTGTTCGGCAAGCCGACGATCGTCAACAACGTGCTCTCCTTCGCCGCCGTGCCGTGGATTCTCGACCATGGCGCGCAGGCCTATGCGGATTACGGCATGGGCCGCTCGCGCGGCACGCTGCCGATCCAGCTCGGCGGCAACGTCAGGCGCGGCGGGCTGATCGAACTCGCCTTCGGCATCTCGCTGCGCGAGATCATCGAGGATATGGGCGGCGGCACACTCTCGGGGAGGCCGATCCGGGCCGTGCAGGTCGGCGGGCCGCTCGGCGCCTACCTGACCGCCGGGCAGCTCGACGTGCAGATGGATTACGAGGCATTGGCCGCGATGCGCGCCATGCTCGGCCATGGCGGCATCGTCGTCTTCGACGACAGCGTCGACATGGCCAAACAGGCGCGCTTCGCCTTCGAATTCTGCGCCAAGGAAAGCTGCGGCAAGTGCACACCCTGCCGCATCGGCGCGACGCGCGGCGTCGAGGTGATGGACCGCATCATCGCGGGTGCCGAAGTGCCGAAGAACATTGCCGTGCTGCGCGATCTCTCGAAGCTGATGACCGACGCCTCGCTCTGCGCGATGGGCGGGCTGACGCCGATGCCGGTGATGAGCGCGCTCAACCATTTCCCCGAGGATTTCGACCGTCCTCCCAGCCCACTGCAAGAAATTGCGATGGCAGCCGAGTGAGGAGGCAGCGATGAGCCTGATCAAGGAAATCGACTACGGCACGCCGATCCGGCTTTCCGAGAAGACGGTGACGCTGACCATCGACGGCCAGAGCGTGACGGTGCCGGCCGGCACCTCGGTGATGGCTGCGGCGATGAGCCTGGGAACCAAGATCCCCAAGCTCTGCGCCACCGACTCGCTCGAACCCTTCGGCTCCTGCCGGCTCTGCCTCGTCGAGATCGAGGGGCGGCGCGGCACGCCCGCCTCCTGCACGACTCCGGCGGAAGACGGCATGGTTGTGCGCACCCAGTCGGAGAACCTGTCGGGCCTGCGCAAGGGCGTGATGGAGCTCTACATCTCCGACCATCCGCTGGACTGCCTGACCTGCTCCGCCAATGGCGATTGCGAATTGCAGGACATGGCCGGCGCCGTGGGCTTGCGCGAAGTGCGCTACGGCTACGAGGGTGAGAACCATGTCTTCGCCAAGAGCAAGGACGGCGCGGTCAACGAGAATTGGCTCGCGAAGGACACCTCCAACCCCTACTTCACCTACGACCCCTCGAAATGCATCGTCTGCAATCGCTGCGTGCGCGCCTGCGAGGAGGTGCAGGGCACCTTCGCGCTGACGATCACCGGCCGGGGCTTCGACTCGCGCGTCGCCGCGGGACCGACCGATTTCCTCGGTTCCGAATGCGTCTCCTGCGGCGCCTGCGTGCAGGCCTGCCCGACGGCGACGCTGATGGAGAACAAGGTCATCGAATACGGCCAGCCGGAGCATTCGGTGGTCACGACCTGCGCCTATTGCGGCGTCGGCTGCTCGTTCAAGGCCGAGATGCAGGGCGACCGCGTCATCCGCATGGTGCCCTACAAGGACGGCAAGGCGAATGAGGGCCATAGCTGCGTCAAGGGCCGCTTCGCCTGGGGCTACGCCACCCATACCGACCGCATGACCAAGCCGATGATCCGGGCGAAGATCACGGATCCCTGGCGCGAAGTGTCATGGGAAGAGGCGATCAATTACGCCGCTTCCGAGTTCAAGCGCATCCAGGCGAGATACGGCCGCGAGTCGGTCGGCGCCATCACCTCGTCGCGCTGCACCAACGAGGAGGTCTTCCTCGTCCAGAAGCTGGTGCGCGCCGCCTTCCGCAACAACAATGTCGATACCTGCGCCCGCGTCTGCCACTCGCCGACCGGCTATGGCCTGAGGACGACGCTCGGCACCTCGGCCGGCACGCAGGATTTCAAGTCGGTCGCCAAGTCCGACGTCATCCTGGTCATCGGCGCCAACCCGACCGACGGCCACCCGGTCTTCGCCTCGCGGATGAAGAAGCGCATCCGCCAGGGCGCAAGGCTGATCGTGGCCGATCCGCGCCGGATCGACATGGTGCAGTCGCCGCATATCAAGGCGGACTATCATCTGCCGCTGAAGCCCGGCACGAACGTCGCGCTGCTCAATGCGCTCAGCCATGTCGTCGTCACCGAAGGGCTGATCGACGAGGCCTATGTCCGCGAGCGCTGCGACCTCGGCGATTTCGAGCACTGGGCCCGCTTTGTCGCCCGCGAGGAGAATTCGCCGGAGGCGAGCGAGCAGTACACCGGCGTGCCGGCGGCCGACGTCCGCGCCGCGGCGCGGCTCTATGCGACGGGCGGCAACGGCGCGATCTATTATGGGCTCGGCGTCACCGAGCACAGCCAGGGCTCGACCACCGTGATGGCGATGGCCAACCTCGCCATGGCGACCGGCAATATCGGCCGCGACGGCGTCGGCATCAATCCGCTGCGCGGGCAGAACAATGTGCAGGGCTCCTGCGACATGGGTTCCTTCCCGCACGAGTTCTCGGGCTACCGCCACGTCTCGGACGACGCCACGAGGCAGGTCTTCGAAATGATGTGGGGCGTGCCGCTCGATGCCGAGCAGGGCCTGCGCATCCCCAACATGCTGGACGAGGCGGTCGAGGGCACGTTCAAGGGCCTCTATGTCCAGGGCGAGGACATCGCCCAGTCCGACCCCAACACCAAGCACGTCACGGCGGGGCTGGCCGCGATGGAATGCGTCGTCATCCAGGACATCTTCCTGAACGAGACGGCGAAATACGCCCATGTCTTCCTGCCGGGCGCCTCCTTCCTGGAGAAGGACGGCACCTTCACCAATGCGGAGCGCCGCATCAACCGCGTCCGGCAGGTGATGGCGCCGCTCCCCGGCAAGGACGAGTGGCAGGTCACTATCGATCTGGCGCGGGCGCTCGGCTACGAGATGTCCTACGCCCATCCCGGCGAGATCATGGATGAGATCGCTCGGCTGACGCCGAGCTTCGCCGGCGTCTCCTACGACAAGCTGGAGAAGCTCGGCTCGGTGCAGTGGCCCTGCAACGAGAAGGCGCCGACCGGCACGCCCCTGATGCATGTCGACCGCTTCGTGCGCGGCAAGGGCAAGTTCATGATCACCGAGTTCGTGCCGACGGAGGAACGCACCGGGCCCCGCTTCCCGCTGCTGCTCACCACCGGCCGCATCCTGTCGCAATACAATGTCGGCGCGCAGACGCGGCGCACCGAGAACGGCGCCTGGCATGACGAGGACGTGCTGGAGATCCACGCCTTCGACGCCGAGAGCCGCGGTATCCGCGACGGCGATCTCGTCGCGCTCGCCAGCCGTTCCGGCGACATCGCGCTCAGGGCCGTGATCTCCGAGCGCATGCAGCCGGGCGTCGTCTACACCACCTTCCACCACGCCAAGACGGGCGCCAACGTCATCACCACCGACTTCTCGGACTGGGCGACGAACTGCCCGGAATACAAGGTCACCGCCGTCGAGGTCCGGCGCACCAATGCCTGGTCCGCCTGGCAGGAGAAGAATTTCGAGGAAGACGTGACCCTGCGGCGGATCGCGGAGCGCCTGCCCGATGCCGCGGAATAACCCGCCCGCCCAGCCGCCGGCCTCGGCCGCCGTCGCGGCACAGCCGCTGCGCTTCGGCGCGGCGCGCGAGGGCGGCCGCGAGATCGAGGTCGCGGTCGAGACGCCGGTCAACATCGTCTACGGCAACATGCCCTATGCGGTAATGATGGCGAGCCCGTCCGACCTGGAGGATTTCGTCACCGGCTTCAGCCTGACCGAAGGCATCGTGCGCGGCGCCGATGAAATCCGCACTATTGCCGTCGAGCCGAAGGACGAGGGCGTCATCGTCACCGTCACGCTCGCGCCCGGCCGCTTCCGCGAGCATCTGGCGCGCCGGCGCAACCTGTCAGGCCGGACCTCCTGCGGGCTCTGCGGCGTCGAGACCATCGAGGAGATTCCGCTCGCCGATGCCGCAACGCGGGCTTCCCGTGCCGTTGCCGCCTCGGCGATCGAGACGGCGCTTGCCGCGCTCGACAAGCATCAGCCGCTCAACCAGCTCACCCGCGCCGTCCATGCCGCCGCCTGGTGTGATGCAGCCGGCACCGTCCTCGCGGTGCGCGAGGATGTCGGCCGGCACAATGCGCTCGACAAGCTGATCGGGGCGCGGCTGCGCGCCGGGGCCGATGCGGGCGACGGCTTCCTGCTCGTCACCAGCCGCGCCTCGTTCGAGATGGTCGAGAAGGCGGCGATCTTCGGCGCGGGCACGCTGGTCGCGATCTCCGCGCCGACCTCGCTCGCGATCGAGCGGGCGAAGCATCTCGGCCTGACGCTCGCCGCCGTGGCGCGCCGCGACGGCTGCATCGTCTTCGCCGGCGCGCTCGCGCCCGAGCCGGAGACCATCGCCCGATGACGGAGGCTAGGCTGACCGAAGGGCACGACGCGGCCGATCACCACGAGGACAACGTCGCGAAGCTCCGGCGCATGGCCGGCCAGATCGCCGACTTCTTCAAGGTCTATCCGGAGGAGGAGGCTGGCGCCTCCGTCGCCGATCACATCAACCAGTTCTGGACGGCGCGGATGCGCGGGGATTTCCTCGCCGCCTTCGCCGCACGTCCGGAGGACCTCCCGCCCCTTTTGCGGCGCGTGCTGCCGCGGATCAAGCCGGGGCGCGGCGGTTAGCAGGCCAGGCGCGGCCCTTCGGGCGGCGCGGAGATTGCAACGAGCCGGGAACCTACCCGGCCCGACAGCGAAGCTTTGGGGAAAGGAAACGGGGAATGAGCATCGCACAGGATATCGGTCAGGTCGGAGGCGGCGTCGGCCTGCTCGACCGTGAACGGACCATCGCCAAACCGAGCTTCAACCGCTGGCTCGTGCCGCCGGCGGCCTTGTGCATCCATCTGTGCATCGGCATGGCCTATGGCTTCTCGGTGTTCTGGCTGCCGCTGAGCCAGGCGATCGGCATCACCAAGCCCGTCGCCTGCGCGGCGGATGTCGGCCTGATCGGCTCGCTGTTCACGACAGCCTGCGACTGGAAGGTCGCCGATCTCGGCTGGATGTACACGCTGTTCTTCGTCTTCCTCGGCTCCTCCGCGGCAATCTGGGGCGGCTGGCTCGAGCGCGTCGGCCCGCGCAAGGCGGCCTTCGTCTCGACTTTGTGCTGGTGCGGCGGCCTGCTGATCTCGGCGCTCGGCGTCTACTGGCACCAGCTCTGGCTGATGTGGCTGGGCTCCGGCGTGATCGGCGGCATCGGGCTTGGTCTCGGCTACATCTCGCCGGTCTCGACGCTGGTGAAGTGGTTCCCGGACCGGCGCGGCATGGCGACGGGCATGGCGATCATGGGCTTCGGCGGCGGCGCGATGATCGGCTCCCCGCTCGCCGACATGCTGATGAACACCTTCAAGACCCCGGCCTCGGTCGGCGTCTGGCAGACCTTCGTCGCCATGGCCGCGATCTACTTCGTCTTCATGATGGCCGGCACCTTCGGCTACCGCGTGCCGCCGGCCAACTGGCGCCCCGACGGCTGGACCCCGCCGGCGACCCAGAACGCCATGATCACGTCGGGCCATGTCCATCTCCAGAACGCGCACAAGACCAAGCAGTTCTGGCTGATCTGGGCGGTGCTCTGCCTCAACGTCTCCGCCGGCATCGGCGTGCTCGGCATGGCCTCGCCGATGCTGCAGGAGATCTTCGCGGGCTCCCTGATCGGCAAGCCCGAGATCGGCTTCGCCGCGCTCGACGCCGGGCAGAAGACGCAGATCGCCACGATCGCGGCGGCCTTCGTCGGCCTGCTCTCGCTGTTCAACATCGTCGGCCGCTTCTTCTGGGCCTCGCTGTCGGACAAGCTCGGCCGCAAGCTGACCTATGCGACCTTCTTCGGGCTCGGCATCCTGCTCTATGCGCTCTCGCCCTGGGCGGCGCATGCGGGGTCGCTGGCGCTGTTCGTCGGCTTCTTCTGCATCATCCTGTCGATGTATGGCGGCGGCTTCGCGACGGTGCCGGCCTATCTCGCCGACATGTTCGGCACGCAGTTCGTCGGCGCCATCCATGGCCGCCTGCTGACGGCGTGGTCGACCGCCGGCATCATCGGCCCTGTGGTGGTGAACTACATCCGCGAGGCGCAGATCAATGCCGGCGTGCCGCGCGCGCAGGTCTATGACCGCACCATGTACATCCTCGCGGGCATGCTGGTGCTGGGCTTCCTCTGCAACCTGCTGGTCCGGCCCGTCGCCACGAAGTGGTTCATGAAGGATGCCGAGGTCGCCGCCCTGCAGGCGCGGTCGGCCAATGCCAGCGCGACCACCCATTACGGTTCGCACGGCATCGGCAAGGGCGGGCTCAACGGCGGCGCCCTGCTCGCCTGGGCGGTGGTCGGCCTGCCGATCGCCTGGGGCGTCTGGATCACGCTGTCGAAGTCGCTGGCGCTGTTCCGCTGAGCACAGCGCGACACTGGACCGTGTTGATTGTCCACGAACCCCCCGCGTCATCCCGGACAAGCCGCGCAGCGGCGCTGATCCGGGATCCATCGTAGAGCTCCGCGACCCGTCGATGGATCCCGGGGGAAGCCCGGGATGACGACGTGGTTCCGAGAAAAATCAGCACGCTCCAATCTATACTGGGGCCCGCATCGAGCGATCGGTGCGGGCTTTCTCCATGGCCGCAAAGCGTTCGGCCTTGGGGAGACCGCGCCTATTTCAGCGACAAGGCTACCGATCCGGCGATCGGGTCGGTGACGCCGAGGCCGCCTCCCAAATCGTCGAGCGTCTGACGGAAGCTATTGAGCGTGGCGATCATCTGCGGACGGGCCTCCGCCAGCGCCTCGACGCTCTCCCATTCGGCGATAATGCAGTAGCGCCCATCTCCGGCCCCAATGATGTTCGCATGCCGCAGGCCCGGCCAGTCCGCGGCGACATTGCGATGAGCATCGAGAAAGGCGGTCTCCATCCCCGGCTTTACCTTGAAGCGAACGGCATTGAATGCGGTCATGGCAGCCTCCAGCGTTCGGGACCATGACCTTACGGCAATCCAGCCTGCTTGTCCTCCTGACTAGCGGGCACCGGTGAACCCGACTCGCCTTGGGCCGTTGTGAAAGGGTAGCGTTCCAAGCGCAGCATACCCATCCGAACCAGAACAGGAGACGGCGTCATGGCGATCAACAAGACAGGCTCGGCCCATTGGGAAGGTGGCATCAAGGATGGCAAGGGCTCGATCTCGACCGAGACCGGCGCGCTCAGCGCCTATCCTTACGGCTTTTCCAGCCGCTTCGAGGGCAAGCCCGGCAGCAACCCCGAGGAGCTGATCGGCGCTGCACATGCCGCCTGCTTCACCATGGCGCTCTCGCTGATCCTGGGCGAGGCCAATCTCAAGGCCGACGCGCTCGACACCACGGCGCGGGTGACGCTCGACAAGCTCGATGACGGCTATGCCATCACCGCGATCCATCTAACGCTGAAGGCCAAGGTGCCCGGCACCGACCAGGCGACCTTCCAGTCGCTGGCCGACAAGGCCAAGGCCGGCTGCCCGGTCTCGAAGCTGTTCAAGGCGCCGATCACGCTCGAAGCGACACTGGTGGGCTAAGCCTGCTGGCTTCTGACGGAAACAGGGCGTCATCCCGGACAAGCTGCGAAGCAGCGCCGATCCGGGATCCATCGTAGAGCTCCAGGGCCCTCCAATGGATCCCGGCTCAAGGCCGGGATGACGCAGCGGTCCCGAGGATAGTCAGAATGCTCACGCCTCAGGCGAAGTGGCAGGACACCTCGACACCGCCCATCGGCCGCAGTTCCGGCGGCTCGATGCGGCAGCGATCGGCGGCGAGCGAGCAGCGCGGGTTGAAGCTGCAGCCGGGCGGCGGGTTGATCGGGCTGGGCACCTCGCCCGACATCGGCCGGCGCTCCCGGTTCGGCCGTTCGACATCGGGAATCGTGTCGAGCAGCAGCCGCGTATAGGGGTGGCGCGGCCGGGTGAAGACCTCCTCGGCCGGCCCCGCCTCGACGAAACGTCCGAGATACATGATGGCGAGATCGTCCGACATGTGACGGACGACCGAGAGGTTGTGGCTGATGAAGAGATAGGTCAGCCCGAATTCCTTCTGGAGCCGGACCATCAGGTTGAGGATCTGGGCCTGGACGGAGACATCCAGCGCCGAGGTCGGCTCGTCGCAGACGAGGAAGTCGGCCTCGGTCGCGAGCGCTCGCGCGATCGAGATGCGCTGGCGCTGGCCGCCGGAGAAGGCGTGCGGGTATCGGCTCGCATCGGTGCGCGAGAGGCCGACGACCTCCAGAAGGTCTCCGACGCGCTGCTGCGTGCTCTCGGTGTCCGGCCGCAGCTTCAATTCGCGGATCGGCTCGGCGATGATGTCGCCGACGCGCCAGCGCGGATTGAGCGAGGCATAGGGGTCCTGGAAGATCATCTGCACGCGCGGCGGGCCGAACGACCCATCGGCGCGGCGGATGTCGCGGAAATCGAGCATGCCCTGGGTCGGCCGCTGCAGGCCCACGACCATGCGCGCCAAAGTCGATTTCCCGCAGCCGGATTCGCCGACGATGCTGAAGGTGGTGCCGCGCTTGACCGTGAAGGAGACATTCTCGACCGCGCGCAGGATGCGGCGGGGCTCCTTGGAGAACAGGCGTGACAGCGCCGGCGCCGAAACGTCGAAGCGGCAGGAGGCGGAGGCAACATCGAGGATGATGTCGCCGCCGGGCGCCGTATCGATCATGGCCGGCTGCGGCATGGCCTCACCCCGCGTGAGCGTCGTCACGGTATCACGCATGCACGGCCTCCTTCAGCGGGAAATGGCAGGCGGCGGCATGGCTCGACACGGGCAGCCCGGGCTTGTGATCCCGGCAGAACGGCTCGACCCGGCCGCAGCGCGGATTGAAGGCGCAGCCGGAGGGGATTGCGTTGAGGCGCGGCATGGCGCCGTCGATCTGGTTGAGATGCTCGTGGCGGACATGGACGCTCGGGATCGAGGCCATCAGCCCGGCGGTGTAGGGATGGTGCGGCCGGCGCGTCACTTCTTCGACCGGGCCGATCTCGACGACGCGGCCGGCATACATCACCGCGACGCGGTCGGCCGTCTCCGCGATGACACCCATGTCGTGCGTGACCAGCATGATCGCCGTGCCGTGCTCGCGGCAGAGCCGCTTCAGCAAGGTGGTGATCTGCGCCTGAATGGAGACGTCGAGCGCGGTCGTCGGCTCATCGGCGATGATCAGCGAAGGCTCGGCGCAGAGCGCGAGCGCGATGACGACGCGCTGGCGCATGCCGCCGGAAAACTGATGCGGGTAGCTGTCGATGCGCGACTCGGCCGCGGGGATGCCGACCTCCTTCAACAGGTCGAGCGCACGCTTGCGCGCCTCCGCCCTGCTCACCGGCAGATGGGTCAGGATCGTCTCGACGATCTGGTCGCCGACCTTGAGCAGCGGATGCAGCGAGGTCAGCGGGTCCTGGAAGATCGCGCCGATGCGCCGGCCGCGCAGCCTGCGCATCGCCTCCGCCGGGAGGTTGTCGATGCGCTGCCCGGAGAGGTAGATCTCGCCGCCGGCAATGCGCCCCGGCGGATCGAGCAGGCCGATCACCGCCGTGCCGGTCAGCGACTTGCCGGCGCCGGACTCGCCGACCACGCCGAGGATCTCGCCCGGCGCGATGTCGAAGGAGACGCCGTCCAGCGCCGTCAACGCGCCGTGGCGGCCGTCGAAGACGATGCGCAGGTCGCGCACCGACAGAAGAGGCGCTGCGGCGGGAGCGGTCATGCAAGGACCTCGCTGCGTTCGATCGCGTAGCTCGACGAGAAGATTTCGCTCATCGGCGGGTGGCCCAGGGTGCGCTCGGGATAGCGCGCCATCACGCCCTCGAACTGCTTCTGGGCACGGGCGTTGTCGGCCGCCTCGTCCTGCGCCGGGATGGTCCGGTTTTCCATGACGAAGCGCCCGTCGATCACCACCGTCGAGAAATCGCGGCCATGGCCGGTCAGCATCATCGTCTGGATGGGATCGATGACCTGCCCGCTATGCGGCCGGTCGAGATCGAAGACGGTGATGTCGGCCCGCGCGCCGGGCTGGAGGCGGCCGAGATCGGGCCGCTGCAGCGCGTCGGCGCCGCCGGTGGTCGCGGCGTCGTAATAATCCTCGGAGCGGACGGCGGCGACATTGCCGGCCATGGTGCGGGCGAGGATCATGCCGGTCTGCAGGTTCATCACCATGTCGGGCGGGCTCGTATCCGTGCCCATGGCGATATTGAGCCCCATGGCGCGGTAGCGGCCGAAATGATCGATGGCATTGCCGTGCCGCCCGGAGACCAGCGGGCAATGGACGATGCTCGCGCCGGAATCGCGGATGATATCGAGGTCGCGGCCTGGCCGGTCGATCAGCCGGCTACCGGAGACGACAGTGCCGTGTGGCAACAGGCAGCGCTCGTTGAGGAAGCCGAGGCTCTCCAGCCATTCCGGCGGGCTCATGCCGTGCTGGGCGAGGACAAGGTCGTATTCGATCTTCGACTGGCAGCAATGCAGCCGAACGGGAACGTCGAGCTCGCGCGAGGCCGCCGCCGTCCGGCGCAGCAGCTCGGCCGTCGAGGTCTCGATGCGATCCGGCGCGAACATCGCGCGGATCAGTCCGCCGGCCACGCCCTCATGGTGCTTGGCGAAGTCGATGGCGGCGTCGAGCTCCGCGAGGCCGCGCGCCTCGTCGTAATAGGTAACGACGCGACCATCGGCCTCGACGAGCTGGTTTCCGGCGCGATAGGCCGGGCCGAGATAGGCGCGCAGGCCGAGATCGGCAGCAGCCTCCGCCGCATCCTCGAATTCCTGCACCGTCTCGCCCCAGGCGCGGTAGAACAGCGAGGCGATCGGCAGCGCCGTGGTGATGCCGTTGCGGATCAGCTGAGAGAAAGCGTAGCGCTTCTGGAAGGCCAGCTCCTCGCGCGTGTACATCTCGTAGGGACCGGCATCGAGATAGCTGCGCGGCCAGACGCGGCCCTTCTTCCAGGCCGGCTGGTTGTCATAGGCGAGGATGGTGGTGTCGAGGTCGGAGAGCGCGTCGCAATCGACGAAGCCCGGCCCGACCAGCGCATTGCCGTAATCGATGCGCCTGGCGACCTCGCCCGGGAAGCCGTGGCCTACGAAGACGATCTCACCGTTCTCGAAGACGACCTCGCCGTCTTCGTAGAGCCGGTGGCGGCCATCCTTGTGGCCGACGACCCAGCGCGCGGTCATCAGGATGCGGCCCTCGGGCCGCCTGGCTGCCTGCAGGCTCACGGAGCGGTCCTCACCGAGACGCCGTCGCGTGCGACGATCCGGCCGCGCTTGACCACGCGGCGCTTGGGCGAGCGGGTGACGATCAGCTCCGCCAGCGTCTCGCCCGGCATGACAACGAAATCAGCCGCCTTGCCTTCGGCGAGCCCATAATCGGCGATCTCCATCACCTTGGCGCCTTCGGTGGTGCAGACGTCCAGGCCGAGCTTGAGCTCGTCATCGCGGCGGAAATTGTTGCGCAGGCCGATAAACATGGCGCGCTCGACCATGTCGGCATTGCCGTAGGGGCCCCAGGTGTCGCGGATGCCATCGGAACCCGAGCAGACGCGCACGCCGGCCTCCAGCAGCTTCTTGACCGGGGGCGCCGCGCTGCGCGACGGAGCCGTCGTCATGATCGCGATGTCGAGTTCGGCGAGTTGCGCGATCAGCGGGTCGACCAGCGCCGCATCGGGCGATCCCAGGCAGAAGGCGTGGCTGATCGTGACCTTGCCGTTCATGCCGAGCGCGCGGGTGCGCTCGATGATCAGGTCCATCGAGAAGGCGCCCATCTCGCCGGGCTCGTGCAGGTGGATGTCGAGCGGCTTGCCGTAGCTCTGGCAGAGCGCGAAGACCGCATCGAGATGGCCCTTCGGGTCGCGGTCGATGCCGCAAGGGTCGAGCCCGCCGACGATCTCGCAGCCCGCCTTCATCGCCTGGTCCATCAGCTCCAGCGTGCCGGGGCGGCGCAGCAGGCCGGATTGCGGGAAGGCGACCAGCTCGATGTCGACGATGTCTCGGTAGGCATCGCGGGTCTGCATCACGCCCTCGACGCCCCAGAGCCCGAGATCGGTATCGACATCGACATGGCTGCGGATATGGGTCGTGCCCATCAGGGAGGATTGGATGGTCTGGCGCGCCGACTGGCGGGCCGGATCGATGTCGAGGCGCTTCTTGTTCAGGCGCTCGTTGTCGATCTTGTCGAGCAGCTTCGGGCCGACCTCATTGACGTACCAGGGCTGGCCCCAGAGGCTCTTGTCGAGATGGGTATGCGCCTCGACGAGGCCGGGGATGACGATCTCGCCGCGTCCGTCCTCCACCGCGACGCCGGCGGGGGCTGTCAGGTTTGCTCCGACCCGAGCGATCTTGCCGTTTTCGATCAGCATATCGGTGGCGGGGCCGGCATGGGGACGGACATTGCGCAGCAGCAGGGAGGCGGTCATCGCAGGCTTTTCCTCGTGATCTCGTTCTTTGGCCGTGGGCACACGCCGTCATTCCGGGGCGCTGCGCAGCAGCGAGCCCGGAACCCATGAACACAGGTGGCCTTTGTTGGGGCACGACGATGCGCGCGCCTCTTTGAGCAACTCCGGTGTTCATGGGTTCCGGGCTCAGGCCTGCGGCCTGCCCCGGAATGACGGCGTGGTTCGAGAGCGGGCATCATCACCGCAGCTTCGGGTTCAGCGCGTCGCGCAGCCAGTCGCCGAGCAGGTTGACCGAGAGCACGATCAGCCCGAGCTGCAGCGAGGGGAAGACGACGAGCCACCAGGAGCCGGAGAACAGGTACTGGTTGCCGATGCGGATCAGCGTGCCCAGCGAAGGCTGGGTGATCGGCATGCCGACGCCGAGGAAGGACAGCGTCGCCTCAGAGAGGATGGCGAGGCCGAGATTGAGCGTGGCCGAGACCAGCACCGGCGTCATCGTGTTGGGCAGGATATGGCGGCCCATGATGCGGGTGGCGGGCACGCGGATGATCCGGGCGGCCAGCACATATTCCTTGCGGCGCTCGACCATGGTGAGCGCGCGCACGGTGCGGGCGTACTGCACCCAGCTCGTCAGCGCGATCGAGAGCACGAGCACCACGGCGGCGAAGGGCTCGCGCAGGGCCGGCGGCAGCATCTCGCGGAAGATCGCGGAGACCAGGATCGCCATCAGCAGCGTCGGGATCGAGAGCACGGTGTCGCCGAGGCGCATCAGCAGGTTGTCGACGCGCCCGCCATAGAAGCCGGCGCAAAGCCCGATCGAGACGCCGACCAGCATCGACACGACGACGGCGGAGAAGCCGATGATCAGCGAGATGCGCGAGCCGTAGAGGATGGCGGAGAGCACGTCGCGGCCCTGCGGATCGGTGCCGAGCAGGAAGGGCCACTCGCCGCCCTCCTGCCAGATCGGCGGGATTTCGGCCTTATCGATGAAGATCTGCGTGAGGTCGTAGGGATTCTGCGGCGCGATCAGCGGTGCGAAGAGCGCGCTCAGCACCAGCAGCGCCAGCACCAGCGCCGAGAGCCAGGCGACCGGGGTGTGGCAGAAGCTCCAGCCGATGTCGCTGTCGAGGAAACGGCGCAGGCGGCCGGGTTTCTTGACGATGTCAGCGGGCCGGGTCTTCTCAACGAGCATTGACGCCTCCCGTGAGCGCGTCCTCGCGCAGGCGCGGATCGATCCAGGCATAGGTCAGGTCGACCAGCGTGTTGAGCGTGACGAAGATGAAGGAGACGACGATCAGATAGGCCGCCATCACCGGGATATCGACGAAGGTCACGGCCTGGACGAAGAGCATGCCCATGCCCGGCCACTGGAACACGGTCTCGGTCACCAGCGCGAAGGCGATGAGGTTGCCGATCTGCAGGCCGGTGACGGTGATGACCGGCATCAGGCAGTTGCGCAGCGCGTGGCCGAAATGGACGGCGCGGGACGGCAGGCCGCGCGCCCTGGCGAAGCGGATGAAATCGGTGCGCATCGTCTCCAGCATCTCGGCGCGCACGAGGCGCATCACCAGCGTGATCTGGAAGAGCGAGAGCGTGATGCCGGGCAGGACCAACGCCTTGCGGCCGGACGATGTCAGGAAGCCGGTGCTCCACCAGCCGAGCTGGACGACCTCGCCGCGCCCGAAGGCCGGCAGCCATTGCAGCGAGACCGAGAAGACGAGGATGAAGAGGATGCCGAGCGCGAAGCTCGGCAAGGAGACGCCGAGCACCGAGATGAACTGCAGCGCCTTGGCAAGCCAGCTGTCGCGTCGGATCGCGGTGTAGACGCCGAGCGGAATGCCGATGGCGAGCGAGAGGAAGGTGGCGACCAGCACGAGCTCGAAGGTCGCCGGGAAGCGTTCCGAGATCAGCGTGAAGACGTCCTGCTGGTTGCGGTAGGAAATGCCGAAATCGCCCCGCGCGGCATTGCCGACGAAGGTCGCGAACTGCATCACGAAGCCCTTGTCGAGCCCGAGCCGGGTCCGCAGCTCGTCGCGCTGCTGCTGGCTCGCCTGCTCGTTCAGCATCAGCTCGACGGGATCGCCGACGAAGCGGAAGATCAGGAAGGCGAGGAAGGCCACCGCCAGCATGACGCCGGCGGCGTTGAGCAGTCGCTTGAAGAGGAAGGCCGGCATCGGGTGGGCTCCTGTTCCCCTGCCGTCATTCCCGGGCTTCGCAAAGCGAAGACCCGGGAATCTCAGGACGAGAGGGCGCTGGTTTCCGAGATGGCCGGGTCAAGCCCGGCCATGACGTCGCCGCCGCCTCACTTCATCATGGTCAGCCAAAGCCGCGGCTTGTTGTCCGAGGCCTGCACGGTCGAGGCGACGGTGGAGCGCATCGCCCAGGCCATCGGCTGCTGGTGCAGCGGGATGAAGAGATGCTCGGCCTTGGCGATCTTGAGCGCCTCCTTCATCATCGGGATGCGCTTGGCGTCGTCGAGCTCGACGCCGGCCTTGTCGATCAGCGCGTCGATGCGCGGATCGCCCCAGTTGCCCCAGTTGAAGACGCCGCCGGTGCCGCTCTTCGAGCGCATCACCTGCACGAGCAGCGAATAGGCGTCGATCATCGGCTCGTTCGCCCAGCCGAAGGAGATCACGTCGAACTCGCCCTTCACGCGCTTGGGCGCCTGCTGGCTGCGCGGAGCCATGCTGAGATTGGGCTTGAGGCCGGCGCGCGACCACATCGAGGCGACCGCCTGGCAGAACTCCTCCTCGTTGACGAGGGAGTCGCTCTGGCAGTTCATCTGGAAGGAGAAGCCGTTGGGGTAGCCGGCATCGGCCAGGAGCTTCTTGGCGCCGTTCAGGTCGAAGGGCAGCCGGTCGTCCTGCGAGAGCTCATAGCCGGGGATGGCGGGAGCGACGAGCGCGCCGGTGTTGCGCGAGAGGCCGCGCATCGCCCGCTTCTGGACCGCGTCGATGTCGATGGCGCGATAGAGTGCTTCGCGCACCTTGATGTCCTTGAAGGGGTTCTTGTCCTTCATGTCGCTCTCGAAGAGCTTGTCGGTCAGGTTGAAGGCGAAGAAGACCGAGCGCAGTTCGTTGGTCTGCAGCACCTTGACGTCCGGCGAGGCGGAGAGGCGCGGCAGGTCCTGCAGCGGCGCGACGTTGGTGAAGTCGATCTCGCCGGAAAGCAGCGCCGCGACCCGCGTCGAGGACGAGGTGATCGGCGTGAATTCGATCTTGTCGATGTTGTGCTGCGGCTTGTCCCACCAACTCGGATTCTTGGCAAAGACGGTCTTGGAGTCGGCGCGGCGGCTTTCGACGAAGAACGGGCCGGTGCCGTTGGCGTTGTCGGTGGCGTAGCCCTTCACGCCCTTGCCGGAATCGGTGGGGAGCAGCGAGTTGTTGGCCTCCATCCACTCCTTGTCGAAGATGAAGATGTTGGTGAGGTCGTTGAGCAGCAGCGGATAGGGGCCGTTGACCTCGATCTCGACGGTGTAGTCGTCGATCTTCTTCGAGGATTTATAGGCCGGCAGGTTGCCCTTGAGCGGCGAGTCCGCATGGGTGACGCGGGCCAGCGAGGCGATGACGTCATCGGCGGTGAACGGGTTGCCGTTGTGGAACTTGACGCCCTGGCGCAGCTTGAAGCGCCAGACGGTCGGCGACACCGTCTCCCATGATTCTGCCAGCGCCGGCTCGATCTTGAGGTCGCCGGTATAGCGCACCAGCCCCTCATAGACGTGGTTCAGCACCGAAAGGGTGAAGGTCTCGCCGAAGGAATAGGGGTCGAGCGAGGCGATCTCGCGCGCCGCGCCCCATTTGAGCGTCTTCGCCTCGGCGGAACCCACCAGGGCAAAGGCGGCAACGGCCGCCAGCAACCAGGCCTTCTTCATCCAACTCTCCCCTTTTTGTTGACGGCCCGCCGCAGCACGCGGCCGGACCTCGATCGTCATCTGCCGCCTCTTTAGGCACCGTGGCGTTTTGATCGCCATCTCGTGTGCGATTAGTAATCAAACTTGCATACGATATGAAGATCGTATTGTATGCGATTATTGAGCACAAGCGGAAACTGGATCGGAGCCCGCGATCGTGACATTGACGCTCCCGCAAACTGTCAGATCAGGACGAGGGAAGGCCGATATGGGCGAGCGTCGCACGCCGGTTCTGCGGGCCGAATCCGTATACAGGGCGCTCCGGCGCGCCATCATCGAGCAGGCCTTGAAGCCGGGCATCAAACTGCCGGAAGATTCGATCGGCGAGCAGCTCGGCGTCAGCCGCACGCTCGTGCGCGAAGCCTTCGGGCGCCTTGCCGTCGAAGGGCTGGTCGAGCTCAAGCCCAATCGCGGCGCCTCCGTCGCCTATCCGACGCTGGAGGAGGCGCGCGACGTCTTCGAGGTCCGGCGCGGGCTGGAGCGGCTCGTGGCGGAGAACCTCGCCGGGCGCCTGACGGCGGCCCAGGCGGCCGAGCTCGAAGCCCATGTCGAGCAGGAAGAGAAGGCGCATGAGCAGGACGGGCCGGAATCGATCCGCCTTTCCGGCGAGTTCCACATCAAGCTCGCGATGATGACCGGCAACGCGCTGCTGCTGCGCTATGTCCAGGAAGCGTCGTCGCGCTGCTCGCTGATCCTGGCGATCTATGGGCGTCCCCATTCCAGCGAATGCGCGGTCTCCGAGCACCGCCAGCTCATCGAGGCGCTGCGCTCCGGGGACGCAGCGCGCGCCGCCGATTTGATGGACCACCATCTGCGCGCCGTCGTGACCCGTGCCCTGCTGACCCCGCGCGTCGAGCGGGACATCCGCGACGTGCTCGCCCCCTACGCCCGCAGCGAAGGATTGACCCCATCGTGACCGCCCACCCCACCGGACAGCCGCGCGCCGAAACCGCCCCCGGCATCGTCACCTTCGACTTCGCGGCACTGACCCCGCGCGAGCGCTACAAGCTCCTGATCGGCGCGGTCGTGCCGCGGCCGATCGCGCTGGTGACCACGGTCGACGAGCACGGCACGGTGAATGCCGCGCCGTTCTCCTTCTTCAACTGCCTCTCGGCCGATCCCGCAATCCTGGCGCTCGGCGTCGAGTACCGTCCCAGCGGCGCGCAGAAGGACACCGGCCGCAATGTCCGCCAGACCCTGGCCTTCACCGTCAACATCGTCTCCGACGCGCTGGTCGAAGGCATGAATGTCTGCGCGGTGCCTTTCGAGCCGGGCGCCGACGAGCTGGCGGAAGCGGGCCTGACAGCCATGCCCGGCGTCAAGGTGCCCTGCCCCTGGATCGGCCAGGCGCCGGCGGCCTTCGAATGCCGGCATCACACCACGCTCGGCATCGGCAATTCGCGCGAGATCATCCTCGGCGAGGTCGTCTACGCGCATTTCCGCGCCGATACGATCGATCCGCAGAAGCTCTATGTCGATCCCGTCGCGCTCGACGCCGTCGGGCGCATGGGCGGCCAGGGCTACGCGACGACGCGCGACTATTTCGACCTACCCACTCTGCCGGTCGAGACCTGGCGCACCGATCCCGGCGCCGCAAACCGGCGCAGCCGACGGAAATCGTAGCGAACACGCCTCGCCTCGCGGCTCCCCGGCAGACACGGGCGCAAAGCTATGCACCAGACGCAGGCCAATTAGTCTTTGGTCTATTTGCTCTGCGCCGAGAACATTCCGCCCCCTGCACTCACGCCATGGCAGGGGCGGCCCTGATGCGCCATCCTGACACGAACCGGTCCAATCGGCCAGATCAAGGCCGGAATGACCGGAGGGCGGGCGACCTCACGTTTCAGGGAGAACGGGGCCATGTTCGAGACCATGTGCGCCGGGCGCAGAACCTCACGTCGCCTTCCGCGAGGTGACGCATGACAGCCACGACCGAGATCATCGACTTCAAGGTCGAGACGCCCGACGGCGCGGTGCTCCATGCCTTCAAGGAGGGGCATGGCCAGCCGCTGCTGCTGGTCAGCGGGCTGAGCGGCACGGCAACGTTCTGGACGGAGATCGCCGCGACGCTGTCGCGCTCCTTCCAGGTGATCCGCTTCGACCAGCGCGGCATCGGCTCCAGCACGCGCGGCGAAGCGCCCTGCGACATCGAGCTTCTGGCCCGCGACAGCCTGGCGGTCCTCGACGCCGCCGGCATCGAGCGCGCGGTCGTGCTCGGCCATTCCACGGGCGGCTGCATTGCCCAGCGGATCGCCAAGCTCGCTCCGGGGCGCCTCGACGGCCTGATCCTGAGCGCAAGCTGGCTCTCGCCCGGCCGGTTCCTGAGCGCCTTGTTCGGGGCGCGCCGCGCTATCCTCGACGCGGACCCCTACGCCTACGCCGCGATCTCCGTGCTCAGCGGCTATCAGCCGCGCTGGATCGAGCAGAACTGGCACATCTACGACGATGCGCTGGCATCGGCGCCCGTCAGCGAGCAGGCGAGGATCGTGACGCATGAGCGCATCGATGCCCTGCTCGCCTTCGACGGCTCGGCCGATATCGGCTCGCTGATGATGCCGGTGCTGGTGCTCGGCACGCGCGACGACATCGTCGTGCCCGTCTACCATCAGGAAGCGCTCGCCGCCGCCCTGCCCGGCTGCAGGCGCACCATCATGGAGACCGGCGGACATCTCTTCCCGGTCTCGCGCCCGGACGCCTTCACCGCCACCGTCGCGGAGTGGATCGGCGAGCTCTGAGGTGCGCGGCGAAAGGACCCATGCCGCCGCCGCGCGGCTTCGGGTTATGTAAGAATGCCTCCAAGTCGAAAAGACCTGACCATGCGAGCCATTCTCCCGAGCCTCCTCCTTATCCTGCCGTTCCTCAGTCAATCAGCCACCGCGCAGGACGCCGCGGCGGGCGAACGATCCTTCAACAAATGCCGCGCCTGCCACCAGATCGGCGAGGGCGCGCGCAACCTCGTCGGCCCCGAGCTCAACGGCCTGATCGGCCGGCATTCGGGCGCGGTCGAGGCCTACAGCTATTCCGCCGCCAACAAGAACTCCGGCCTGACCTGGGACGAAGCCACCTTCAGCGACTACATCAAGGACCCCAGGGCCAAGATCCCCGGCACCAAGATGATCTTCGCCGGCATCAAGGGCGAGAAGGAGATCAACGACCTGATCGCCTTCCTCAAGCAGTTCGACAAGGACGGCAAGAAGCTCTGAATTCCACTGCGACATCTGCAGATTTGGTCATATCGATAGGCCTGTCGTATCTCCTTCTGCTCGATCCACAGAGGAGATCATGATGGCCGGCCCCGCTGCACGGACGAGACCCCTTTCCGCGTTGCGGGAGTTCCTGCACAGCGAGGCCTCCGGCGGCATCGTGCTGATGGCGGTCGCGGCGCTCGCCGTCGTCATCGCCAACTCGCCGGCGGCGCCATTCTATTTCGCCGCGCTGAAGAGCTATGTGCTCGGCCTGTCGGTCCTGCACTGGATCAACGACGCGCTGATGGCGGTGTTCTTCCTGCTGGTCGGGCTCGAGATCAAGCGCGAGATGCTGGACGGGCAGCTCTCGAGCTGGGGGCGACGGGCGCTGCCCGGCTTCGCCGCGCTCGGCGGCATGGTCGCGCCGGCGCTGATCTATGTCGCCCTCAACCGCGGCGCGCCCGAGAGCCTGCGCGGCTGGGCGATCCCGACAGCCACCGACATCGCCTTCGCGCTCGGCGTGCTCTCGCTGCTGGGGCCGCGCGTGCCGGCCTCGCTCAAGGTCTTCCTGACCGCGCTCGCCATCCTCGACGATCTCGGCGCGGTGATCATCATCGCCGTGTTCTACACCTCCGGGCTGTCGGAGCTGTATCTCGGCCTCGCGGCATTGACGCTCGTTGCGCTTGCTGTCCTCAACCGCCTCGGCGTGACACGGCTCGCGCCCTATCTGCTGCTCGGCATCGCGCTCTGGATCTTCACGCTGAAATCCGGCGTGCATGCGACGCTGGCCGGTGTCGCGCTGGCGCTGACCATCCCGCTCAAGGCCTCCCCGGCCAGGCCCGACGACGCGGGCTCGCCGCTGCACCGGCTGGAGCACGGGCTTCACCCCTATGTCGCCTTCCTGATCATCCCGATCTTCGGCTTCGCCAATGCCGGCCTTCCCTTCAGCGGCCTCGGGCTCGCGACGCTGGCGGAGCCGCTGCCGCTCGGCATCCTGCTCGGCCTGTTCGTCGGCAAGCAGATTGGCATCTTCGGCTTCGGCTGGCTGGCGATCCGGGCCGGGCTCGCCGATCTGCCGGCCAGAGCCTCCTGGGCTCAGTTCTACGGCATCGCCCTGCTCTGCGGCATCGGCTTCACCATGAGCCTGTTCATCGGCCTGCTCGCCTTCCCGGATTCGGAGATGCTTCAGAACCAGACCAAGATGGGCGTGATCGCGGGCTCGCTCATCTCCGGCATCGGCGGCTGGCTGCTTCTGCGGTTCTCCGCCAGCGACGATATGCACAGGAAGCAAGGCTGACGCGTTCACTTTTTCGGCAGAATGCCTCTTCCAATTTTACGCAGCGATGCAATATTTATTCGCTCCGGCGAACATTATGATTCGGAGCCGGACGAATGTGCAGCCAAGAAGGGGCTTCCAGCGTCGATGAAGAAGGCCAAGCGGAAACCGGGGGAGAAGCGGTCGCAGATCGCCGCCATGCCGATCCGCCGTGCCGCCGACGGCTCGACCGAAATCCTGCTCGTGACATCGCGGACGACCCGGCGCTGGATCGTGCCCAAGGGCTGGCCGATGAAGGGGCTGAAGGATCGCGACGCCGCGGCGCGCGAGGCCTATGAGGAGGCCGGCGTGCTCGGCCGCGTCAGCCGCGATCCGGCCGGGCGCTACACCTACTGGAAGCGCATGAGCGACCATTTCGCGCTCTGCGAGGTGAAGCTCTATCTGCTCGAGGTCGAGCAGCAGCTCGACAACTTCGCCGAGCAGCACCAGCGCGACCTGCACTGGTTCAAGCTTGCCGACGCCGCCGACCTGGTCGACGAGCCGGAGCTCAGCACCGCCATCCGCAAGCTGGGAAACACGCCCGCCCTGGCGGCGTAAGGCGCTCCTTTCCAACCGCATATCGGCGTCACGCCCGGCCCGGCTCCCGCGTCATGCCCGGGCTTGACCCGGGCATCTCCTGACGAGGAGGCGCCGGAGCCTTGTCCGGCCCGGGATTCCCGGGCCTCCCTTCGGTCGCCCGAGAATGACGCGCGTGCTTTCACCCGCCCGCGCTGCCGCACGAGCGCTTCGAAATTCGAGGGGCAGCGGAGCGCCGCGAGGCGCGGGGGTATCGGGCCGCTTCCATTAAGCCAGGATGCGGCGCGGAAGGATTGAGCCACCTTCCGCACGCCCCGTGGCGCTCCGCCTATCGGCGTTCTCATCTAGACTTCGGGCCGCGCTTCTACGGCTCTCCGGTTCCGGTCCCGCTCGCCTCGACGCCAGTTCGGCACGGAGCGCGCTGCGCTCCGCTTTGTCTCGTGCATCGGATGATCCCGAAAAGTGGTTCGCACTTCCCGGTCCGATGCCGGCCTCGTCGCGTCTCGGGTTGCAGAACCTTCCCCTTCGAGCCTCCCAGCGAGCTCCTCGCGCAGGGGCCGTAGTACCCCCAGAGCGGTGCCCCGAAGCCTCCCGGGACTGGTTCGTAACACCAGCCGCAGGCGCCGACCTCACCCCGCCACTGGCATACCTCCGGATGGCTGCCCCTCAGGGATGAGGTGGGCCGAGGATAGGGGCGACGCGGGAGGGCGGGGATAAGTTTTGCACCCCGGTTTCGCGACATGGAACATCCCTCGCTCGTGCAGGTTACCGCGTTGACGTAAGGTTAGTTATCGTAGAGCCAAGGCCAGACGATGCCCGACCAGACGCGCCATGACGCATGGCAGGCCGGCGACAGTTATGATCGCTATATGGGGCGCTGGAGCCGCCAGCTCGCGCCGCGCTTTGTCGACTGGCTGAATCCCCTGCCCGGCTTCGATTGGCTCGACATCGGCTGCGGCACCGGCGCGCTGACCGAGGCGCTGCTGGGCGAGGCCGTGCCGGTCAGCATCGTGGCGATCGACCCCTCCGAAGGCTTTCTGGCGCAGGCGCAGGCGCGCGTGACCGACCGACGCGTCACCTTCGGGCTCGGCAGCGCCGAGGCGCTGCCGCTGGAGAACGCCAGCGCCGATGCTGCCGGCTCCGCGCTGATGCTCAACTTCGTGCCGGACCGGGGCAAGGCGCTGGCCGAGATGCGGCGCGTGCTGCGGCCGGGCGGGCTCGTCGCCTTATATGTCTGGGATTATCCGGGCGGCGGCATCCAGTTCATGCGCGCCTTCTGGACCGCCGCGGCGGCGCTCGACCCCAATGCGCGCGAGCTCACCGAGGACAGGCGCTTTCCCTTCTGCACGCAGGAGGGACTGACCGAGCTTGCCGGCGCCGCGGGGCTGGTCGACATCGCCTGCGAGGCGATCACCGTGCCGACGCTGTTCCGCGATTTCGACGATCTCTGGCAGCCCTTCACGCTCGGCGCCGGCCCGGCCCCCGGCTATTGCGCCAGCCTGCCGGCCGAGGCGCGCGAGCAGCTGCGGCTCAAGCTGCGCGAGAGCCTGCCGATCGCCGCCGACGGCACGATCCCGCTCGAAGCGCGCGCCTGGGCGCTGCAGGCGATCTCGCCCTGAGGCGGGCGGGCCCCTGTCTTCCGTTCAAGGCGTGCGTATGAACCGGGACGGGAACCTCTCCCGAGATGGGAGAGGGGTTCCCCGCGCTTACTCCACGGCCCAGAACGCCCGCGCGCCGGGCGGCAGCTTGTCCAGCGCGCGCTCGAAGGCTTGCGGCTCGACATGCTTCCGCACCGCCCGGGCGACATCGGCGATGCCGCTTTCGGGCAGGATGCTGTGGTCGGCGCGAAACGCCATCGCCTCCCGCGCCAGCGTCGCGCGGTCACCGAAGGGCTTTGGCGGCTGCGCGGTATCCCAACCCTGCAGGAGCATCCCCGCGAGCAGAGGCGGCAGCGCATCGGCGAAGGCGAGCCCCTCGGCCGGCGTCCAGCCGCGCCCGGAAGGTGGCGAGCACGGCTAGCACCGACTGCAAGCTCTGATGCGTGGTGGCATGGCCAAGCTCATCGCGCGCATCGAGCAGGAAGCCTTCGAGATCGCGCGAAGCGTGGACGAAGGTTGAGGGGACGGTCATGGCGGCAACACCGCCTAGCTAGCCTTCGCGGCGGCGTTTTGCGTGGCCTCATACGCAGTCATGAAAAGCTCTTCCGCATCTGTCGGGATAATAGTTCGATTTACCGCCTCTTTTAGATCCTCCTGCGCCAGGACAAGCACGCCAAGATTTTGAGCGTGACTAACATCTGCTACAATCTCGGAACGATTTCGAGATGTCACGATGACTGGAAGAACCTTTAGGTGACTATTACCGCTTCTCACGAGCCTATCTCTGATTGCACTTGATCGCATAACAAGAAGAGGCAGCTTATTTTCAGCTCTTAAAGTCCCCGTTGTACATTCGATAACGGCGATATTTCCCATGGGAGACATCACCACAAGATCCGCAGCTTCTTGTGTTTTAGCGGTTCCACCAAGATGCGCGGCGCTAAATCCGAGCATCCAAAGCAGCCACGCAACACCCGATTCAAGATCCCGTGCATTTCCCTTACCCGCTCCTTTCTCAATAAATTCGAGCAAACAGGTAAGGTCTCGATCAAATGTCTCATAAGCTAGCCTTCTAATATTTTGAGATAATTCAGCGTCAACTATCCAATAAAAATGGTAAACTACACCATCATAACCCGCAAAACACTGCAAAACGCCTCCGGGTTGAATGGGAATTGAACACCGACCGACTTGTATTCCGCCGATGTTCTCCCAAATCATATCCTTTCCTTGAATTTTCCCTCTCTCTAAAGCCTCACCTTTTGCAACAACCTTGTATCCCAATGTAGCCTTTTCGCGATCTAGATTTGAAAACAGACGAACTGAAACGTTTCCAATCCCCTCCGCGATAAAAGATCGAGAATCTATGTCGATAACATTATATGATATAACCTCAATTTTGGAATTTTTGTTTATATCCGGACCGATTCTATATGAAGAAAGCAAATCTAAAACATCATTAAACGGGGTATCATTAGATTTTAATTCCCAATCCATGTCAGGTTGTTGAGCAATACCGCCGCAATCAAGACCACTTATCGATAAGACATTAAGTCTGTACTGATTTTTTAATCCCTCTGAATGAAATTTATCGAAATTGAATTTGTATTCTCCCGATCCTTCCGGGTCGAATATTAGGTCTCCATGGGGAGTACTAATCACACCGGTCAATGCCTGAGACACCAACTCAGCAGGCTCAATCCCCATCCCCTGCATGGAATACAAGCCAGCCCTTATATTCTCTGATTGAAAATGGCTTTCTTTTTGAACTATATCAAGATTACTATAAAAAATACGCGCGTTCGTTAAATAAAAATTCTTTCCTCGGCGAACAGCAAAATAATTAAACGTTATATTCTTTGAATCTATATTGAAATTTCGTACATATTCAAAAAAGTCACTGACATTTTTATGCATCAAAAACCTCTTTGCTAGTTTGCTCGCTCATCTCCGCCGCCGCCTCTCCCCCGCCCCTTTCGGCCGCGATTCCGGCACCGGCCCCATCTCGTCCAGGGTCGGCTTGCGCACCCGTGAGGTACCCGTCAGCAGCGGGTTCGGCTTCTCGCCGGCTTTCGGCCGGCCCTCGCCGCCGCCGAGATTATGCGGGCCCATGTCTTCGTCCGTGGGCTTGCGGGCGCGGGTCGGCGGCAGGTTGGCGCTGGAGCCGTAGCTGCGCTCGCCCTTGTAGCGGCCGGCGCTGGCCTCGACATCGCTCTGGCGGGCGAGCGGGTCGTCCGAGATCGCCAGTTCCGTCGCCTGCAGGCGCTTGATCTCGTCGCGCAGGCGGGCGGCGGTCTCGAATTCGAGGTCGGCCGCGGCCTCGCGCATACGCTTCTCGAGATCGGCGATCGCGGCCTTGAGGTTGTGGCCCGAGGCCGGCGCCACCAGCCCCTTGTCGACCGTGACATGGTCGCGCTCATAGACCGAGCCGAGGATGTCGCCGATGGCGCGCTTGATCGTCTGCGGCGTGATGCCGTGCTCTTCGTTATAGGCGACCTGCTTCTCGCGGCGGCGGTTGGTCTCCGCCATCGCCCGCTCCATCGAGCCGGTGATGTGATCGGCATAGAGGATGACCTTGCCGTCGACGTTTCGGGCGGCGCGGCCGATGGTCTGGATCAGCGAGGTCTCGGAGCGCAGGAAGCCCTCCTTGTCGGCGTCGAGGATGGCGACGAAGCCGCATTCGGGGATGTCGAGGCCCTCACGCAGCAGGTTGATGCCGACCAGCACGTCGAAGGCGCCCAGCCGCAGGTCGCGCAGGATCTCGATGCGCTCGATCGTGTCGATGTCGGAGTGCATGTACCTGACGCGAATGCCGTTCTCGTGCAGGTATTCGGTGAGGTCCTCGGCCATGCGCTTGGTCAGCACGGTGACGAGGGTGCGGTAGCCCTTCTCGGTGACTTCCCTGATCTCGTCGAGCAGGTCCGCGACCTGATGCTTGGCCGGGCGGATCTCGACCGGCGGGTCGATCAGCCCCGTGGGCCGGATGACCTGCTCGGTGAAGACGCCGCCGGTCTGGTTCATCTCCCAGCCGCCGGGCGTGGCCGAGACATGCACCGACTGGGGCCGCATCGCGTCCCATTCCTCGAAGCGCAGCGGCCGGTTGTCCATGCAGGAAGGCAAGCGGAAGCCGTATTCGGCCAGCGTCGCCTTGCGCCGAAAGTCGCCGCGATACATGCCGCCGATCTGCGGCACGGTGACGTGGCTCTCGTCGGTGAAGACGAGGGCGTTGTCGGGCAGGTATTCGAACAAAGTCGGCGGCGGCTCGCCCGGCTTGCGGCCGGTGAGATAGCGCGAATAGTTCTCGATGCCATTGCAGGAGCCGGTGGCCTCGATCATCTCGATGTCGAAGGTGCAGCGCTGGTCGAGACGCTGCGCCTCCAGATAACGGCCCATGCGGTTGAGCTCGTCGAGCCGGCCGCGCAGCTCCTCCTTGATCGACTTGACCGCCTGCGTCAGCGTCGGGCGCGGCGTGGTGTAGTGCGAATTGCCGTAGACCTTGATGAATTCGAGCTCGCCGGTCTTCTGGCCGGTGAGTGGATCGAACTCGCTGATGCTCTCGACCTCGTCGCCGAACAGGCCGATGCGCCAGGCGCGGTCCTCATAGTGCGCCGGGAACAGCTCGATCACGTCGCCGCGCACGCGGAAGGTGCCGCGGGCGAAATCGCCGAGGGTGCGCTTGTATTGCAGGGCGACGAGATCGGCGATGAGCTGGCGCTGCTCGATGCGCTCGCCCAGCTTCACCGAGAAGGTCATCGCCGTATAGGTCTCGACCGAGCCGATACCGTAGATGCAGGAGACGGAGGCGACGATGATCACGTCGTCCCGTTCGAGCAGGGAGCGCGTCGCGGCATGGCGCATGCGGTCGATCTGCTCGTTGATCGAGGATTCCTTCTCGATATAGGTGTCCGAGCGCGGAACGTAGGCCTCGGGCTGGTAGTAGTCGTAATAGGAGACGAAGTACTCGACCGCGTTGTCGGGGAAGAAGCTCTTGAACTCGCCATAGAGCTGCGCCGCCAGCGTCTTGTTCGGTGCCAGGACCAGCGCCGGGCGCTGCGTCTTCTCGATGACCTGCGCCATGGTGAAGGTCTTGCCCGAGCCGGTGACGCCGAGCAGCACCTGGTCGCGCTCCTGCCGGCGGATGCCGTCGACGAGATCGGCGATCGCGGTGGGCTGGTCGCCGGCCGGCTCGAAATCCGAATTCATGCGAAAGCGGATGCCGCCTTCCGATTTCTCGGGGCGCGGCGGGCGATGCGGCGTCCAGGCCTTGCCCGGATCGATGAAGGGGCTGCCGGTCTCCAGCAGCGCCTGCAGCGAGGTCGCGGTCGCGGCCGCCGCACCCTCGGCGCCGGCAAAGGCGGAATCCGCCTTCTTCGAGAGCTTCTTCTTCGGCCTGTCATCGCCATCGCCCGGGCGCGCTTCGGCCTCGTAGCCGGCCTGCGGCGTGTCCTTGAAGCCGGAGGCCCCGCCCGGCACCGCCGTGCCGCGGTTGATCGCGGGGTTCAGCAGATCGGCGAGATAGCCCTCGAGCGGCTTCAGCTCGGGCTTCGACGCCTTGGAGTTCGGCGTGCGGGCGCTGGCCGGCTTCTTCACGGCTTTCGGCTTGGTCGCGGTGGTGTCGGAGCTTTTCGGCATGGCCGCAATATGGGGCGGAACGGCCTGGGATGCGAGGGGGCACGACGCCTCGCGGACGCGATTGGTGACAGCAGTTGACAGGACAGGCTTATGCAATCTTAGATTGCATATCTGAGTATAATACAACCTGAGGAGACGGGCCATGTCGGGGGGCGGGTCCGAGGCGGATGCGGCGGAGGTCGAGGCCTTCATCGCCCGCTGGCGCGTATCGGAAGGGGCGGAGCGCGCGGCCTATGCGCAGTTCCTGAGCGAACTCTGCCGGCTGATCGGCGTCGAGGCGCCGCTGCCGCCGACCAGCGATTCCGACGCGGTGACCTATCGCTTCGAGTATCCGGTGCGCTTTCCGGATGGGCAGGGCGGCTCCACCACGGGACGGATCGACCTCTACCGGAAAGGCGCCTTCGTCCTCGAAGCCAAGCAGAGCCGGATGAAGGGGCAGGCGAAAGAGGTGCCGCCGGCGCAGGGCGCCCTGCCCTTCGCGGAGCCCGCCGGCCCGCGCGGCCGGCGCGGCGCCGACCGGGCCTGGGACGTGCTGATGCTGAATGCAAGGCGCCAGGCTGAGGATTACGCCAAGGCGCTCCCGGCCGCGCATGGCTGGCCGCCCTTCCTGATCGTCTGCGATGTCGGGCACTGCTTCGAATTCTACGCCGACTTCACCGGCCAAGGTAAGAACTACGTCCAGTTCCCGGACCGGCAGAGCTACCGCGTCTATCTCGACGATCTACGGGATGAGGCCGTGCGCAAGCGCCTCGCCGCGATCTGGAACGAGCCGCTCGCGCTCGACCCGGCCCGCCATGCCGCCCGCGTCACCCGCGCCATCGCCGAAAGGCTGGCCGCGGTCTCGAAGGCGCTGGAGCGCGCGCATGATCCCGAGGAGGTCGCGCTCTTCCTGATGCGCTGCCTGTTCACGATGTTCGCCGAGGATGTCGGGCTGATCCGCAAGGACGCCTTCAAGGCGCTGTTGCGCGAGTGCCGCGACGACCCCGCCTCCTTCCTGCCGCTGGTCGCTGAGCTCTGGCAGGCGATGGACAAGGGCGAATACTCGACCTCCGTGCGCGAGAGGATGAAGCGCTTCAACGGCAAGCTCTACGAGGATGCGAGGGTGTTCGCGCTCGGGCGCGAGGAGATCGGCGAGTTGCTCGCCGCGGCCGAGCATGACTGGAAGGAGGTCGAGCCCGCGATCTTCGGCGCGCTGCTGGAACAGGCGCTGGACCCGGAGGAGCGCGCGCGGCTCGGCGCCCATTACACGCCGCGCGCCTATGTCGAGCGGCTGGTCGTGGAGACCGTCATCGGCCCGCTGCGGGAGGATTGGCGGGCCGTCCTCGGCGCGGCGCAGCAGGCACGCGACGGCGGCGACGCGCGCAAGGCGCTGGCTCTGGTCGAGGAATTTCACGAGGCGCTTTGCACCACGCGGGTGCTCGATCCGGCCTGCGGGACGGGAAATTTCCTGCACGTCGCGCAGGAGCTGATGAAGAAGCTGGAGGGTGAGGTGCTGGATGCGGCGGGCGAGCTCGGCCGCAACGAGGAACTGTCGGGCTTCGCCGCCCACCATGTCGGGCCGCATCAATTCCTCGGCATGGAAACCAACCGTCGCGCCGTCGCCATCGCCGATCTCGTGCTCTGGATCGGCCATCTGCAATGGCATTTCCGGACCCGTGGCTTCGCACCGCGCGAGCCGATCCTGGAGAAGCTCGACCATATCCACAAGCGCGATGCGGTGCTGTGCTGGGATGGCTGGCCGGTCCCGCAATGGCGCGACGGCGGCGAGGCCTTGCCAAATCCGCGCCGGCCGGAATGGCCGGAGGCCGAGTTCGTCGTCGGCAATCCGCCCTTCATCGGCGGCAAGGATCTGCGGAACCGGCTCGGCAGCGTCTATGCCGAGTCGCTTTGGGTGGCGCATCCGCAGATGAAACGAGAGCGCCGATCTGGTGATGTATTGGTGGGACCGGGCCGCCGAAATCCTGACCCGGCCAGGCACGAGGCTCAGGCGTTTCGGCTTCGTCACCACCAACTCGATCACCCAGCTTTTCCAGCGCCGGACCGTGGAGCGGCACCTCAACGGCAAGCGGTCGCTCTCACTCGTCATGGCGATCGCGGATCATCCCTGGATCAAGGTGGGCAAGGACGCAGCCGCGGTGCGCATCGCGATGACGGTGGCGCAAGCCGGACGGTGCCAGGGCAAGCTGTTCGAGGTCGTGTCGGAGTCCGGACTCGACACCGATCAGCCACAGATCGAACTGAGCGAACGGGAAGGACGGATCAATTCCGATTTGACCATCGGAGTGGACGCCGGCACAGCCGCAGGTCTCCGGGCTAATGCCGCTCTCAGTTCCCGCGGGGTGATGCTGTTCGGGGCCGGTTTTATCGTCAGCGCACAACAGGCGCGCACTTTAGGACTTGGGCGGCGGACGGGATTGGAACATCACATTCGCGCCTATCGAAACGGCCGCGACCTGACCGCTCGCCCTAGAGATGTGATGGTCGTCGACCTTTATGGTCTCAAACCGGACGAGGTCAGGGAGCGCTATCCCGAGGTCTATCAGCACCTGCTCCGAACTGTGAAAGTAGAGCGCGATCGCAACAGAGATGCCGACATCAAAGCGCGCTGGTGGCTATTCGGCCGGACGCGCGATGAAATTCGTCCCGCCCTCGCTCACCTCCAACGCTACATCGCCACGGTGGAGACGGCGAAGCACCGCGTTTTCCAGTTCCTCGACGCGTCGATTCTGCCTGACAACAAACTCATAGCCATTGGCCTTTCAGATGCTTACGCGCTCGGGGTATTATCGTCCTCGATCCACGAAAATTGGTATCTCGCGAGCGCGGGCAAGCTCGGCGTCTACGCCCGCGATGCTGTCTACGTGAAATCCCGCTGCTTCGATCCCTTCCCGTTCCCCGATGCAAGCGATCTTCAGAAGGAAGCCATTCGCCAGCCCGCGGAGGCGCTGGATGGCTTGCGCAAGCAGGTTCTGGCCGATCATCCCGACCTGACGTTGACCAAGCTCTACAATGTGCGCGAGGCGATCCGGGCGGGGCGTACGCTGACCGCCGCCGAAGACGATATTCGCGACCGTGGGCTGGTTCTGATCCTGAACGAATATCACGACGCCATCGATGCGGCGGTGGCAGCTGCCTATGGCTGGCCGGCCGATCTGGCCGAGGAGGAGATTCTGGCGCGGCTTGTCGCCCTGAACCGCCTCAGGACGCAGGAGGAGACACGGGGCACCGTGCGCTGGCTCAGGCCGGACTACCAGCGCCCGCGCTTCGGCGGCGCCGGCAAAGGAGGCGAGCAGATCGAGGCGGATGGGCTGGTCGCGGCGCTTCCGGCCAATGCCGGGCGTCCGGTCTTCCCGACCGACCCGGTGGAGCGGGTGGCGAGCGTGCTGTCCGCGCTGGGCTCCGCCCCGGCCGCGCTCGATGCGGCGGCGATCGCCGGTCGCTTCCGGCAGGGCCGCAAGGTGGAGCGCGCGGTGCGCGATATCCTGGTGTCGCTGACGCGAGTCGGTGAAATCTCCACGACGGATGGCGGCGTGAGCTTCGTGCGCAGGCTGATGGCGACCGGCTGAGGCTTGGGAGCTTGCTGGGTTTTGACGGACCACACGGTCATCCGGGCTTCGCGTCAGCGAAGAGCCCGGAACCTATAAACAAGGAGCGGGCGAGAAGATTCGTCCGATCGGCGCCCTTTTAATGGGCTGTCATGTTCATGAGTTCCGGGCTCGGGCCTGCGGTCCGCCCCGGAATGACGGCGTGGTTCCGCATAGACCAACGTGCTCCAGCGGCATCAGGCGCGCTTCTGCTCCTGGTCGCCGGCCCGCTCCAGTTCGGCCTTCTTGCGCTCGCACCAGTCGCGGCCCTCGTCGCCGCCCCAGAGCAACCAGGCGATCCAGCCGGCCGAAGGGTTGTCCCTGTCGCCGAAGCCCTTGGCCTGACAATCGACCGCGTGACGCGCGAAATAGCTCGCCATGCGCCGGACGGTGTCCTCGCTCAATGTCCGTCGATGGCTGAGGTCGCGGGCCCGCGCGACGCCGATCTGCGTGCCGCCGCGATTGAATTGCTGGCGCAGCCTGAGGCCTTTCGCGGCCGCCTTGGCGACGGCCTCGGGCGGGGTGAGATCGACATGCTTCATTGCAGCCGCTCCAGCTCGGTATGGGATTTGAGCGCGTAGCCGCCATGGGCCTGCGTCACGAGATAGGCGGGTTTCGCCTCGGTCGCATTGCGGCGGACACGCGTGCCCTTGATCGTGCGGCTCACCGGCCGGGTGAAGACCTGCTCGACCCGGCCGCGCGCGCGATGAGCGCCCCAGCGCCATGTGACATCGGTTCCCGGCTTCAAGGCCTCGGTCATGCCCGGACTCTCCTGCTGCGATGCTGAAGCAACGCAGCGGGCGGGCCGAGGTTCAGCCGCGATCGCCGGGCCCGCGCAACCAGCTTTCGATTCCCGCGGCCGCGGCGACGCCCGTGGCGAAGCAGCCCTGCAGCAGATAGCCGCCGGTCGGCGCCTCCCAGTCGAGCATCTCGCCGGCGACGAAGATTCCGGGCAGGCGCTTCAGCATGAAACCGGCATCGACCGCGTCGCGCGCGACACCGCCGGCCGTCGAGATGGCGCGGGCGATCGGCATGGCTGCGCCGAGACGCAGCGGCAACGCCTTGATCAGCACAGCCAGGCGCTCCGGCTCATCATGAAGCGCGGTTCCAGCGACCTCACGCAACAGGCCGACCGCAACCGGCGAGAGGCCCGCGGCCTTGCGCAGATGGTTGCTCAGCGTCTCGCCCTTGCGGCGCTTCGCGAGGCGGGTGGCGAGGGCTTCCGCCGTGAGGTCGGGGCGCAGATCGACCTCGATCTCCGCCGCGCCGTCGCGCAGGACCGCCTCGCGGATCGGGCCCGAGAGCGCGTAGATTACGCCGCCCTCGATGCCCTCGGCATCGATCATGGCCTCGCCGGCCGCCTGCTCACCCGCGAAACGGACGACGACGCGCTTCAGCGGCTGGCCGGCGAAGCGCTCCTTCATCAGTTGCGACCAGGCGACCGCGAAACCGCCATTGGCGGGCTTCAGCGGGGAAACGGCGACATCGCGCTCCGCCAATAGCGGCACCCAGCCGCCATCGGAGCCGAGCCGCGGCCAGCTCGCGCCACCGAGCGCGAGCAGCGTCGCGTCGGGGCGGATGGCTTCGGTTTCACCACTCGCCAGGCGGAAGGTCAGCGCGCCCGCTGCATCCCAGCCCGTCCAGCTCCTGCCCGCCGCGAGACGCACGCCCAACCCATCGAGCCGGTCGAGCCAGGCGCGCAGCAGCGGAGAGGTTTTCATGGCGCGCGGGAAGACCCGGCCGCTGGAGCCGACGAAGGTGTCGGCGCCGAGTTCGTCGGCCCAGTCGCGCAGGGCCTGCGGCGGGAAGGCGTGCAGGGCCGGTTCGAGCCAGCCGCTGGCTTCGCGATAGCGCCGGAGAAAGGCGTCGAGCGGCTCGGAATGGGTCAGGTTCAGGCCGCCGCGCCCGGCCAGCAGGAACTTGCGGGCAGGCGAGGTCATGCGCTCGTGGATCGTGACGCGGTGCCCGGCCGCGGCCAGCCGCTCGGCGGCGATCAGGCCGGCCGGGCCGGCGCCGATGATGTCGATATCGGGCATGCGTCAAACCTTCATCAATCATCCCGGGTGACGAGAGGGAGACCCGGGATCCACGCCTGAACCTTCGGAAGAAGCGATCTGGCATGGATCCCGGATCGGTGCGGCTGAAGCCGCTTGTCCGGGATGACGGCGTTGTTTCTGTAAGGCATGGCTTTAGACTGGCGCACCCGCCGCGCAAAGCCCCGAACGCCCATGCCCGCCATCGCCGCCTATATCGGCGCCGCGCTCTGCGAGCCGGATCGCGGGGACCTGACCGGCGGGATCGTCTGCCTCACCGGAGCCGCGATCATCCTCGCGGCGCCGAGGTGACCCGGCGCCGGCTTACCCGGCTCTCAAAGCTCCACCGTCATTCCGGGGCATTGCGCAGCAATGAGCCCGGAACCCATGAACACCATAGGTGCCGGAGCGGAACGACGGCTGCCGCGCCTTGCTTCTTTTCCGAGACGTCGTGTTCATGGGTTCCGGGCTCGGCCCTGTGGGCCGCCCCGGAATGACGACACCGTTGTGGAGCGCGCGCTCTACCCCCCCGAATGGGGCGACGGAATGAGCACGGTCGGCGTCTCGCGATTGCGGGCCGCTTCCTTGGTCTCACGCAGGCGGCTCTCGCGCAGCTCGTGGGCGCTCTCGAGGATCGGATAGGCGATCGAGACGACGTGGCCGTGGATGCGCTTGAGGTCGCGGATGATGTCGAGATGGATCGCGCTGGTCTCGATCGATTCCGGCCGGCCGGAGCGCAGGCGCTGGAAATGGCTGTCGGCGGCGTGGCGCTCGGCCTCGCGCATCGCCGCCTTGTCGGCGAAGAGCTGGCGGGCGAGCACGAGGTCGCGGGTGGCGAAGACGTTGAGGGCGAGCGCCAGCGCCGAGGCGACGCGCTGATGGAACTGGCGGATCTCGCCGAGCCCCTCCGGCGAGAAGGTGTAGCGCTTGCGGATCTTCTTCTCGGCGAGCTCGCGCAGATTCTTGTCGATGATGTCGCCGATATGCTCGAGATTGGTGATCAGCGTGATGATCTCGAACAGGCGGCGGCTCTCCTCCTCGGTCAGCTCGTTGCGAGAGACCTTGACCAGATAGAGCTTGATCGATTCGTGGATGGTATCGACGCCGTCATCGGCCTGGGCGATGGCACGGGAGAGCTTGAGCTCGTCCTTCTCCAGCAGGGTCATGGTGTCGCGCAGCATGACCTCGACGCGGTCGCCGAGACGTAGCGCCTCGCGCATGGCGCCGGCCAGAGCCTCTGTCGGGCTGTCGAGCGCGTTGGGGTCGAGATAGCGCGGCGCCACGGCCTCGGCCTTATCGTTCTTGCCGGGCATGAAGCGCTCGACCAGCGATGAGATCGGCTTGACGAAAGGCAGGAAGACGAGCGCACCCACAAAGTTCAGCGCGACGTGGAACTCGATCGCGAGGCGCGCATCGGCAGAGGGCAGGCTGAGCAGCCAGGCCGAGAGCGGGCCGACGAAGGGCAGCACGGCGATCGCCAGCACGAGCCGGGTCAGCAGGTTGCCGACGGCGGCGCGGCGCTGGGCGGCGGGCGCGCCAAGCTGGTCGAGCACCGGGATCAGCGCATTGCCGAGATTGGCGCCGATGACCAGCGTCAGAGCCGTCGCCGGCGGGAACAGGCCTGAGGAAGCGAAGGTCGCGACCAGCAGGATGATCGCGATGCTGGAATGCACCATCCAGGTCGCGGCGATGGCGACGAGCACGGCGAGCAGCGGCTCACTGCCGAGGGCGCCGAGCACGACGCGGAAGGTCGGCGACTGGGCGAGCGGGGCGGCGGCCGTATTCAGTTCGATCAGCGAGAGCAGGATCAGGCCGATGCCGACGAGGACGCGGCCGATATTGCGCGGGCGCTCCATCGCCTCGCTCGACAGATACATCGCGACGCCGATGGCGATGCACAGGCCCCAGAGCCAGCCGAGATCCATCGAGATGACGAAGGCGGCGAGCGCCGTGCCGAGATTGGCACCGAGCAGGACCGCGAGCGCCATGGCCGAGCCGATCAAGGCCTGACCGGCGAAGGAGGAGACCAGCAGAGTCGTCGCCGTGGAACTCTGCAGCACCATGGTGACGACGATGCCGCTGCCGAAAGCGGCGAAACGATTGCGGGTGAAACTCTGCAGCGCATGCCTGAGCTGGGAGCCGAAGGCGCGCATCGCGCCCGTTCGGACCAGCCTGACCGCCCAGATCAGCAGCGCGACGCCGCCGGCGAGGTGGAGCAGGATGTTGGTAGCGCTTTCGCCCGTGGCCATTTCAGTGCGGTCTTTCCCCGTTTTGGGTGATCATGTGTCAGCAGAATCTATCATTTTTTGATTAGCCAACTCAACAGAAATAACGCCTGAAAGTGCCGAGAATGCGGCAGAACGCCCATTCGGATGGCATACGAACGTTGATTTTTATCGATCTTCGCCCGGCTCAGTTGGGCGGAATCAGCGTCACGCCCGATTTCGCAAAGGAAACCGCGACCGGCGCGCCCTGCTCCAGCAGATCGCGGGCGCCGTATTGCACCACGAAGAGCTCGCCGACCTCGGTTTCGACCATGATGTCGAGATGGTTGCCGAGATAGGCGCATTTGCGGATCGTGCCGGGCAGCGAGCCAGCCAGACCGGCCTCGCCGAGCAGCAGGGATTCAGGCCGGATCGCGACCTTGGCCGGGCCCGGTCCCAGTCCGCGCGCCGGCAGCGAGACGGTGGTCGAGCCGATGCCGACATCGGCGCGGCCATCGGCCACGGCCTTCACGGTGACATCCACCAGATTGGCGTCGCCAATGAAGTCGGCGACGAAGGCGTTGGAGGGCTGCTCGTAGAGGTCCCGCGGCGCGCCCTCCTGCGCGATCCGCGAATTCGACATCACGATGATGCGGTCGGAGACGGCCAGCGCTTCCTCCTGGTCATGGGTGACGTAGGCCACGGTCAGGTTGAGATCCTGCTGCAATTCGCGGATTTCCTCGCGGACGCGGCGGCGCAGCTTGGCGTCGAGGTTGGAGAGCGGCTCGTCGAAGAGCAGCACCTGCGGTTCCAGCACGAGGGCGCGCGCCACGGCGACGCGCTGCTGCTGGCCGCCGGAGAGCTCGGAGGGGTAGCGACTCTCGAAGCCCTTGAGGCCGACCAGCGCCAGCTTCTCCAGCGCCATCTGCTTCGCCTGCTCCTTGCCGAGCCCTTTCACTGTGGGGCCGTAGGCCGCGTTCTCCAGCACGCTCATATGCGGGAAGAGCGCATAGGACTGGAAGACCATGGAGACGTCGCGGTCGGCAGCGGACAGCTTGGTCACGTCATTGCCGCCGATCAGAATCTGGCCCTCACTGGCGATCTCGAGGCCGGCGATCATGCGCAAAGTCGTGGTCTTGCCGCAGCCGGAGGGCCCGAGCAGCGTGACGAGCTTGCCGGCTTCGATGGTGAAATTGACGTTGTCGACCGCCGTCACCGCGCCGTAGCGCATGGAGACGTTACGGAACTCGACAGAAGCGGGACCGGCCTTCGTCAACTTGTTGCTCCCTGGGTGATTGGGTCGGAGACCGAGCTGGATAGTGCCACGACCTTGCGGCGGCCGAGCTTGCGCTCGCCGACGCCGAACTGGATGAGGCCGATGCCGAGCGCCATGAAGACGATCAGCACAGAGGAATAGGCGATGGCGAGGCCGAACTCGCCGGCCTCCACACGGCCGACGATATAGGCGGTCGACAGGTTGTACTCGGCCGAGACCAGGAAGATCACGGCGCTGACCGCCGTCATCGAGCGCACGAAGGAATAGACCAGCGCCGAGACCAGCGCGGGCTTCAAGAGCGGCAGCACGACGCGCCAGAGCGTGGTGAAGCTGCGGGCGCGCAGCGTCGTCGAGGCCTCGTCCAGGCTCTTGTCGATCTGCGACAGGCCGGCGATGCCGGAGCGCACGCCGACCGGCATGTTGCGGAAGACGAAGGCGATGATGAGGATCAGCCCCGTGCCGGTGATCTCGACCGGCGGCACGTTGAAGGCGAGGATATAGGCGACGCCGAGCACCGTGCCGGGAATGGCGAAGGAGAGCATCGTCGCGAATTCCAGCCCGCCGCGGCCGCGGAAGCGCTGGCGGGTCAGCAGATAGGCGGTCAGCAGGCCGATGATCGCCGTCAGCGGCGCCGAGATCGCCGCGACCTTGATGGTGGTGAAGAAGGACGGCCAGGCCGAGCCCTGGAAATAGATGCCGTTGCTGAAGTCGATGGCGAACCCGGTCGTGTAATGCTGCAGGGTCGGCGTGAAATCCCGGCCCATGTTGCGGACGAAGCCGCCGACCAGGATGACGACGTAGATCACCAGCGTCAGCGCGACCCAGGGCACGATCACGGCCGCCGACAGCCAGGTGATGCGGCGCGGCAGCGGCGTCGGCAGGCCGGCATCGCCCTTGCCGGTCACGGTCGTATAGGATTTGCCGCCGAGCCAGCGCTGCTGCACCCAGAAGGCGCCGAGCGTGAAGGCGAGCAGCACGATGGCGAGCACCGCCGCCTGCCCCTGATTGTAGGAAGCGCCGACCACCGCGAAGAAGATCTTGGTGGAGAGCACCTCGAAATTGCCGCCGAGCACCAGCGGATTGCCGAAATCGGCCATGCTCTCGACGAAACCGAGCAGGAAGGCGTTGGCGATGCCGGGCTTGAGCAGCGGCCATGTCACGGTGCGGAAGGTCTGCCAGCGCTTGGCGCCGAGCGTCTGCGAGGCTTCCTCCAGGCTTGGGCTGATGCCCTGCACCACGCCGATCAGCACGAGGAAGGCGATCGGCGCGAAGGCGAGCACCTGGGCCAGCAGCACGCCCGGCAGGCCGTAGAGCCAGCGCGAGCGTGGGATGGCGAACCATTCGTAGAGCAGCGTCGAGATCGCGCCAGCGCGGCCGAAGAGCAGGATCAGCGCCAGGCCGATGACGAAGGGCGGCGTGATGATCGGCAGCACCGTCAGCGCGCGCATGATGCGCTTGCCCGGCATGCCGGTGCGCAGGATGAGAAGCGCGCAGGCAAGGCCAAGCAGGGTGGTGATGACGCCGCAGAGCACGGCGAGGACCAGCGTGTTCCAGGCGACGCCGCAATTGGTGTTGCTGGTGACGCAGCCCAGCCCCCAGATCGAGGAATCGAGGAAGCGCGCGATGAAGGCCGAGGGCGCGAAGGCGCCACTCTGGTCGACCAGGGCGCTCTTCAGGATGATCGCCACCGGGAAGAAGATGAAGATGCCGATCAGCAGGACGACGAGGCCGATCGTCGAGACGGTGAAGAGGTCGCCCCGGCAGACGCCGCGATAGGCGAGGCCGTGGCAGAGCAGGAAGAGCAGCGACAGCAGCGTCACGAAGGCGCCGCCGCCGATGCCGCGCTGGGCGGCGCCGGCCCCGCCGAGCAGCGCCGCGAGCCATGGAATGCCCTGGTCCTGCAGGACGATGGAGAAGGCCTGGGCGAAGAACAGGACCATGCCGAGCAGGCCCGCCCAGACCAGCACGCGGGCCGTGCGCTGCCGGTCATGGCTACCGACGAAGGCCGTCGCCGCTGCCAGCGCAATGCCGACCGGCAGGAGCCAGGGCGTCTGGCCCGAAAGAGCCAGCGCCAGCGCGCTGCCGGCCTTGCCGAACGGGTACTCGCCGAGCCAGCCCCAGCTCGTCAGGCTCATGCCCTCGACGAGATACCAGGGCATCAGCGCATAGCCGAGCCAGCCGATCAGCAGCACGAGTCGCGTCGCTGGCGCCATGGTTGCCCTGTCCCCTCACCTTGATTGCAGTCTGGCCAGTTGTTCTGGCCTAGTGACTGCGGAGCTTGTTCTGCATGGAACCGTCGCCGTCATCCCGGGCTCGGCCCGGGATCCATCGGAGGGCCGAAAGCTCTACGATGGATCCCGGATCTTCGCTTCGCTACGTCCGGGATGACGGCGTGGTTCAGGATGAAAGCCGTGCAGGCCTTCGCCTTACTTCGGCAGCGCCTTCACTTCCTTGTCCCACTTGGCGAGCAGGCGGTTGCGCTCGGCCGAGGAGCCGTATTTCACGAAGTCGTAGTTGATCAGCTTCATCTGATCCATCTTCGGCGACTGCGCCGGCACCGGCGAAGCCTTGTTCGACGGCACCTGATAGGACTTGGCCGGGGCGGCCAGCGCCTGGGCGGCCGGGGTCAGGGCCCAGTCGTAGAACTTCTTGGCGTTGTCGAGATTGCGCGCGCCCTTGACGATCGACATCGAGCCGATCTCGTAGCCCGTGCCCTCGCAGGGCGCGACCGGCTTGATCGGGTCGCCCTGCACGGCGAAGACCACCGCGTCATGGATGAAGACGATGCCGACGGCGGTCTCGCCGAGGCTCGCCGCCTTGGCCGGAGCGGCGCCCGACTTGGTGTACTGGCTGATGTTCTTGTGCAGGGCCTTGAGATACTCGAAGCCCTTCTCCTCGCCCATCAGCTGCACGACGGTGGCGAGCAGGTTGTAGGCGGTGCCGGACGAGTTGGGATCGGCGACCTGGACGTCGTCCTTGAGCTTGGCGTTGAGCAGGTCGGCCCAGCATTTCGGCTCGGGGATGCCCTTGGCCTTGATCTGCTCGGTGTTGAAGCCGAAGCCGAGCGCGCCGGCATAGATGCCGATGGAACGCTGCTTGGCGGCCTTCCACTGGTCTAGCGCCCAGCTGTTCAGCTCAGCGTTCTTGGGCGATTCATATTCGAGGGTCAGCCCCTCCTCCGCCGCCTGCAGATGCGGATCGCCGGTGCCGCCCCACCAGATGTCGCCGCGCGGATTGGAGGATTCGGCCTTGAGCTGGGCGTAGATCTCGCCCGCCGATTTGCGGGTCATCGCGACCTTGATGCCGGTGTCCTTCTCGAAGGCCGTCGACATGGCGCGGCACCATTCCTCCTGGACGCCGCAATACATGACGAGCGACCCTTGAGCGCGGGCCGGCGTGGCGGCGAAGGCCGCGGTGGCGAGCGCGGCGAAGAGCCCCGCCTTGAGCCAGGATTTCGACTGCATGGTAACCTCCCTGATCGGATCTCTTGTTTTTGTGGCTTGAGACGAAGCTGAGACGACTTCTCCGAAAGATCAATCAAATATCGTGCTGGCTAAACGATTCCGGTGATCTCCTTCAGCACCGGTGCCAGCTCCGGCGTGCAGCACAGGATCGGATTGCCCTTGGCGATCCCTTCGCCGGCGAAAAAATCATTGATGTGAGCGCCGGCCTCGCTGGCGATGACGATGCCCGCCGCGACGTCCCAGGCGTTGATGTGAAGTTCGGCATAGGCGTCGCTGCAACCGCCGGCGACATGGCAAAGGCCGAGGGTGCCGGAGCCGCCGCGCTTCATCGCCGCGCCCGCCGCATAGCCGCGCTCGATCACCTTCAGGTAGTTCTGCGCGGGAATGCGGGTCGACCAGCCGAGCTCGACGGAGGAGCGGGCGATGTCGGCCGCCCCTGAAACCTTGATCGGATCGCCATTCAGCGTGGCGCCGACACCGCGCCGCGCGGCATAGACCTCGCCGAGCGCCGGCGCCGCCACAACCCCGATCTCCGGCTGCCGCTGCGCGAGGAAGCCGATGGAGATGCACCAGTTGCGGTCGCCATGGGCGAAATTGGCTGTTCCGTCGATCGGATCGAGAATCCAGACGGCGTCGGAGGCCTCGCCGCCGCCTTCCTCGCCGATGACGGAATCGTTCGGGAACAGCGTGGAAAGCCGCTGGCGCAGGAAGTCCTCGACCTTGCCGTCGGCCACGGTCAGCCAGTCCTGTGCGCCCTTCATGGTGACGCCGAGCGACTCGCGCTTGTTGAAATAGCCCAGGGCCAGATGGCTCGCCTCGGCGGCGAGGCCGAGCGCCGCATAATAGCGCAGATCGCGTTCCGCCGGGCTCATCGCACCACCAGCCATCACTTGGCTCCCAGATCGACGCGGACCGGCTTGCCGGTCTGTGCCGATTCCGTCGCGGCATCGGCGAGGATCTGGGCCTTCAGCCCGTCGAGGCCGGTCGGCGACGCCATAGCCTTCCCGTTGCAGGCGGCGATGAAGGCGTCGAGCTCGGCGCGATAGGCGGCCGCATAGCGCTCGAGGAAGAAGTTCTGCACGGGATCGGCGCGGAAGCCCTGCCCCGTCGCGATCTCGACGGTCGTCTCGTGGATGTTGCCGGCACGCAGCATGCCCTTGGAGCCGTGGACCTCGATGCGCTGGTCATAGCCATAGGTCGCGCGGCGGGAATTCGAGATCTGGGCGATGCGGCCCGACGCCGTCTTCATGACGACGGCGGCGGTATCGACGTCGCCGGCCTCGCCGATCGCCTTGTCGACGAGGGCGGAGCCGAGCGCGAAGACCTCGACCGGCTCCTCTGCCAGAAGGAAGCGCGCCATGTCGAAATCATGGATCATCATGTCGCGGAAGAGCCCGCCCGAGCGCTTGACGTAGCCAACCGGCGGCGGCGAGGGATCGCGCGAGATCACGGTGACGATCTCGATCTCGCCGGCCTCGCCTGCCCGCAACCGCTTCTCCAGCGCGGCGAAATTCGGATCGAAGCGGCGGTTGAAGCCGATCATCAGCGGCTTGCCGGATTTGCCGACGATCTCCAGGCAACGGCGGATGCGGGCGGCGTCGAGATCGACCGGCTTCTCGCAGAACACGGCCTTGCCGGCGGAGACTGCCTGCTCGATCAAATCGGCATGGGTGTCGGTCGGGGTGCAGATCAGCACCGCGTCGATGGCGGTGTCAGCGAGGATCGCCTCGGTGCTCGCGGCCTTCGCGCCGGTGGCGGCGGCGAGCGAGGCGGCGGCCTCCGGCATCGCGTCGGTGACGGCGACCAACTCGGCATCGCCGCGCGCGGCGACGTTCAGCCCGTGGATGCGCCCGATGCGGCCGGCGCCCAGCAATCCGATCTTCATGGTCGTCTTCAGTCCCGTGGTCATGTCCGGCGGCCGTCCTGCCGCGATTGAGCTCGGCGCGCTAGTCGTGCGCGCCGAGAATGTTCTGGTCGAAATCGATGTTCGCGCCGGTCATCAGCCCCGACTCGGCGGCAGCGAGATAGGCGACCGCCTTGGCGACCTCGCGCGGATCGATCAGCCGGCCGAAAGGCTGGGAGGCGGCGGCCTCGTCGAGCCAGCCATCCCTGGCGTCGTGGCGCAGCTTCATGATGGCGTCCTCACCCGGGGTCGCCATCCAGCCGATGTTCAGGCCGTTGACGCGGATGCGATGCTTGATGAGGCCGTAGGCGACGTTCTTGGTCAGCACCGCCAGCGCGCCCTTCGAGACGCTGTAGGCGGAGAGGAAAGGCTGGCCGCCATGGGCCGACATCGACTGGATGTTGACGATGGCGCCAGCGATGCCCTGTCGCTGCATCAGCTCGGCCGCGCCCTGGATCAGGAAGAAGGGCGCGCGCAGGTTCACGGCCATGATGCGCTCGTAGAGCTCCGGCGAGGTGTCGAAGATCGTGCCGCGATCGGTGTCTCCGGCGGCGTTGACGAGAATGTCGAGGCGGCCGAAGGCCTTCTCCGCCGCCGGGACGATCTGCCTGACGGCGTCGAGATCGGCGAGATCGACCTGATGGAAACGAGCGTCGCAGCCCCCGGTGCGCAGGCTCTCCGCCACCGCCTCGCCGCGCGCCGCATTGCGCCCGGTCAGCAGCACGGCCTGCAGGCCGCGTGTAGCGAATTCGCGCGCGATCGCCTCGCCAAGCCCCTGGCTGGCACCAGTGACGACGGCGACCTTGCCGTGGAGATCACGGCTGAACACGCTGGCTTGCGGCAAGGAAGCTGCCTCCCGGAAAACGGCAGGAATTTTTTAGGCTTCCCGCTTATTGGAATAAATATTCCATTCTCGGCACGAACAAGTCAAGGCGCTCCAGCCGGCCGCGTTGACAAAAGCCGCCGGGGGCGGTGTTTGATCCGGCATGGTCCAGCCGACCAATGAGCCAGGACAGCCCGGACGATCATGAGGACAGCGAGACCGAAGCGCCTTTCCCGGCCGCAACGTCGCTCACCGGCGGCAGCTTTCCGGCGCCCGGCCGGCCGAGGTTGACCGCAGCGCGTCGCGCGCAGCCGGCTCCTCGCTTCATGTCTTCATCTCTATCGTGAAAGGGCCGCCCCGGCGGGCGGCGCCAGCCATGCTCGATCTCAGCTCGACCCTGACCCTCTCCTGCCCGAACCGCCCCGGCATCGTCGCCGCCGTCTCCACCCTGCTGTTCGAGGCCGGCTGCAACATCCTCGACGCACAGCAATTCGACGACACCGAGTCCGACCGGTTCTTCATGCGCGTCGTCTTCAACCGGCTTGACGGCAGCCAGCCGCACGCGGCCATCGCGGAATCGCTCGCGGCGCTCGGCCGGCGCTTCGGCATGGAGCTCAGCCTGCACGAGGCCAGCCGCCGCAAGCGCGTCATGCTTCTGGTCTCGAAATTCGACCATTGCCTGGCCGACCTGATCTATCGCTGGCGGATCGGCGAATTGCCGATGGAGATCACCGGCATCGTCTCGAATCACGCGCGCGAGCATTTCGCCTCGACCGATCTGGGCGAGCTGCCCTTCCACCACCTGCCGGTCACCCGCCAGACCAAGATGGAGCAGGAGGCCGAGATCTGGCGGCGGATCCAGGACAGCCGGACCGATCTCGTGGTGCTCGCGCGCTACATGCAGGTCCTGTCCGACGGGCTTTCGGCCAAGCTCGCCGGGCGCTGCATCAATATTCACCATTCCTTCCTGCCCGGCTTCAAAGGCGCCAAGCCCTATCACCAGGCGCATGAGCGCGGCGTGAAGCTGATCGGCGCCACCGCCCATTACGTGACCTCGGATCTCGACGAAGGCCCGATCATTGAGCAGGACGTCGAGCGCATCTCGCACCGGGACACGCCTGACGATCTCGTCCGCAGGGGGCGCGACATCGAGCGGCGCGTGCTGGCGCGCGCCGTCCGCCATCACCTCGAGGACCGCATCATTCTCAACGGAAAGAAAACTGTCGTCTTTACGGATTGACCCGCATAAAATTGCAGCAAGATGCAGGCGCAAGGCACATTCATGCATACGCTCCCGCTTCCAGCCATCCGAGACCGTCACAGGGACATACCAGTCCCGCGCTGCACAGTTGACGCTTTCGTTGGCACATGCCTTGCTGAGGCCATCAACGAAAACACGGCGCGAAAGCGCCGGGGGATAATTTATTGTTTAAAGGTGGAGGCAATCCGATGAAAGAGCAGGAAATCCGCGGCCTCGTCGCGGATGTGAAGGAAGGCACGCTTTCGCGACGCTCCTTCATGCAAAAGATGGCGGCGGTGGGTATCGCCGCGCCGATCGCAAGCCAGATCCTCGTCTGGAACGATGTCGCGATGGCGAACGCCACGCTCGAATACAAGCCGACCAAGGCCGGTGGCGGCGGGCCGCTGAAGATCCTGCTCTGGCAGGCCGCGACCCTGCTCAACCCGCATTTCGCCTCCGGCACCAAGGACCAGATCGCCTCGCGCATCTTCTACGAGCCGCTCGCCGGCTGGGACAAGGAAGGCAACCTCATCCCCTGCCTCGCCGCCGAGGTGCCCACGAAGGCCAATGGCGGGCTCTCGGCCGACGGCACGGTCGTGACCTGGAAGCTGAAGCCCGGCGTGAAGTGGCATGACGGCAAGCCCTTCACCGCCGACGACGTGGTCTTCACCTGGGAATACGCCAAGGATCCGGCGACGGCCGCCTACACCACCGGCTCCTATACCAACATCAAGGTCGAGAAGGTCGACGACCTCACCGTCAAGGTCATCTTCCAGCAGCCGACGCCGTTCTGGGCCGACCCCTTCGTCGGCACCGTCGGCCAGATCCTGCCCAAGCACCGGTTCGGCGACTATGTCGGCGCCAAGTCGCGCGAGGCGCCGGACAACCTGAAGCCGATCGGCACCGGCCCCTACAAGTTCGTCGAGTTCAAGCCCGGCGACGTCCTGACCGGCGAGCGTTTCGTCGACTATCACATCAAGAACCAGCCCGCCTTCGACACGCTCGAGGTCAAGGGCGGCGGCGACGCAGTCTCGGCGGCGCGCGCCGTGCTGCAGACCGGCGAATATGACTATGCCTGGAACCTGCAGGTCGAGGACGAGGTCCTCAAGCGCATGGAGACCGGCGGTCGCGGCAAGATCAGCGCGGTCGCCTCGGGCGACATCGAGTTCATCATCCTGAACCCGACCGATCCGTGGACGGAAGTCGACGGCGAGCGCTCGAGCATCAAGACCAAGCACCCGACGCTGTCGGATCCGAAGGTGCGTGAGGCGATCAACCTCCTGATCGATCGCGACTCGATCCAGAAGTTCATCTATGGCCGCGGCGGCATCGCGACGGCGAGCTTCGTCAACGAGCCCAAGCAGTTCAAGTCGCAGAAGCTGAAATACGAGTTCAGCGTCGACAAGGCCAACAAGATCCTCGACGACGCCGGCTGGAAGAAGGGTGCCGACGGCATCCGCGAGAAGGACGGCAAGAAGCTCAAATACGTCTACCAGACCTCGATCAACGCCCCGCGCCAGAAGACCCAGGCCATCATCAAGCAGGCCTGCCAGCGCGCCGGCATCGATCTCGAGCTCAAGTCGGTCACGGCCTCGGTGTTCTTCTCGTCGGACGTCGCCAATCCCGACACCTACACCAAGCTCTATGTCGACATGGAGATGTACACGACGACCCAGCCCCAGCCCGATCCGGAGCGCTTCCTCAACCAGTTCGTCTCCTGGGAGGTCGCGACCAAGGAGAACAAGTGGCTCGGCCGCAACGTCTCGCGCTACACCGATCCGGCTGCCGACGAGGCCTACAAGGCCGCTCAGAAGGAGCTCGACCCGGCCAAGCGCGCCGCGCTGCTGATCAAGGTCAACGAGATCTTCTGCGAGGCCAACATCATCCTGCCGCTGCTGTCCCGCACCCGCGTGGCCGCATCGCTGAACAACCTTTCCCACGACCATTCCGGCTGGGACGTCGATACCTGGAACCTCGCGGCCTGGTATCGCAGCTAAGAGCCAGGCGGCCCCTCGCGGAGAGATTCGTCTCCGCGAGGGGCCGCTTTTGTACCCGGCCCATCCTTTCGGCTGCGGCAAGCCGCAAGGATGGGCCGGTTGCAATCGGCGTTCAGTCCGCGGCGGTGCCGCGCACGCAAAGAGAAGAAACTATATGGCGACCTATCTCATACGGCGGCTGTTGATCGCCATTCCAAGTCTTCTCGGAATCAGCGTGATCCTGTTCACGGTGCTTGCATTGGCGCCGGGCGATCCGTTCTCCGAAATGGCGACCAATCCCAACGTGCCGCCCGAGGTGCGCGAAGCCATCCGCGCCAGCTTCGGCCTGAACGACCCGATCATGGTGCGCTATCTGCGCTGGCTCGGCGCCATGGCCCAGGGCGACTGGGGCTTCTCCTTCGCCAGCCGCATCAATGTCGACAAGCTCATCCTGCAGCGCGTGCCGACGACGCTGTTCGTGGTCGGCTCCTCGCAGATCCTGGCGCTGTGCATCGCCCTGCCGGTCGGCATCTACGCGGCGACGCGGCCCTATTCGATCTTCGATCAGATCGCCAACACGCTGGCATTCGTCGGCTTCTCGCTGCCGACCTTCTTCACCGGCCTGCTCTTCATCCTGATCTTCTCGGTCTCGCTGGACTGGTTCCCCTTCGTCTATCGTTCCGACGTCGCCGCGACCGGCTGGCGCTGGTACTGGGAGATGTTCCGCCAGGCGATCATGCCGATCATGGTGCTCGGCCTGTTCCAGGCGGCCTCCTATACGCGCTATGTCCGCTCGGCCGTGCTCGACGTCATCCGGCTCGACTATGTCACCACCGCGCGCGCCAAGGGCCTCAGCGAGCGCAAGGTCACGCTGCGGCACATCACGCGCAACGCGCTGATCCCGGTGGTGACGCTGGTCGCGCTGCAGATGCCCGCCGTGTTCGGCGGCGCCATCGTGACCGAGCAGATCTTCCGAATCCCCGGCATCGGCTCGCTTCTGATCGACGCGATCCTCGCCAACGACACACCTGTGATCATGGCGGTGACCTTCGTCTTCGCTTGCCTGGTGGTCATGTTCAATCTCATTGCGGATGTCCTTTATGGCTGGCTCGACCCTCGCATCTCCTTCAGCTGATCCGATCGTGACGGCCGCAGCCGCCACCGTCGCGGTCTCGCCGGGGCGCGAGACGTGGCGCCGGTTCCGCCGGCACAAGCTCGCCATGGCCAGCGCCGTCGTGCTCGCCTTCCTGATCCTCAGCGTCGTCGTCGGCCCGTGGTTCTGGCCGGTCGCGATCAACGACATCGACTTCTCGGCGCAGTTGCAGGGGCCGTCCTGGGCGCACCCGCTCGGCACCGACGACCTCGGCCAGGATATTCTGGCGCGCATGATGTATGGCGGACGCATCTCGCTCGCCGTAGGCCTTGCCGCGATGATCGTCGCGACGACCGTCGGCGTCATCATCGGCGCCTTCGCCGGCATGTCGCGCAAGGTCGCCGACCCTGTGCTGATGTGGGTGACGGACCTGTTCCTGTCGCTGCCGCAGCTGCCGCTGCTGCTGCTGATCATCTATCTGTTCCGCGAGCAGCTGAAGGCCTTGTTCGGGGTGGAGGGCGGCGTCTTCGTGCTGATCGTCGTCGTCATCGGCGGGTTGCGCTGGATGCCGGTGGCCCGGCTGGTGCGCGCGCAATTCCTCTCGCTGCGCGAGAAGGAGTTCGTCGAGGCCGCCCGCGCCCAGGGCGCGACCAAGCTGCGCCAGATGACCCGCCACATCCTGCCGAACGCGCTCGGCCCGGTGATCGTCGCCTCCACCATCGAGGTGTCCTCGGCCATCATCGCGGAATCGACGCTCTCCTTCCTTGGCCTCGGCTTCCCGCCTGATATCCCGACCTGGGGTCGCCTGCTGTTCGACGCCAAGGACCATCTCGACTCCGCGCCGCACTGGGCACTGTTCCCCGGCGCTGCAATCTTCCTCACCGTGTTGTCGATCAACTTCATCGGCGACGGCCTGCGCGATGCGCTCGACCCGCGCCGCGTGATCTGATCCAGAGAAGGACCTGAGATGACCTCCCCGATCCTGTCCGTTTCGAACCTCACGACCTCCTTCCGAGTGGAAGGCCATTGGAAATCGGTCGTCCGCAACATCTCCTTCGACATCAAGCCGAAGGAAACGCTGGCGGTCGTCGGTGAATCCGGCTCCGGCAAGAGCGTGACCGCGCTCTCGATCATGCGGCTGACCCCGCCCGGCTCGAGCAAGATCGAAGGCTCGATCAAGCTCAACGGCAAGGAGCTGCTGACGCTGCCGGATTCCGACATGCGGCACATCCGCGGCAACGAGATCGCGATGATCTTCCAGGAGCCGATGACCTCGCTGAACCCGGTGCTGACCATCGGCTTCCAGATCGCCGAAGCGCTGATCCTGCATCGCGGCCTGTCGCGCTCCGAGGCCGAGGCCGAGACCATCCGCCTGCTGGAGAAGGTCCGCATTCCCGCCGCGAAGTCGCGCTTCCACGAGTACCCGCACCGCTTCTCGGGCGGCATGCGCCAGCGCGTGATGATCGCGATGGCGCTGGCCTGCAAGCCGAAGCTGCTGATCGCCGACGAGCCGACAACCGCCCTCGACGTGACGATCCAGGCGCAGATCCTCGAACTGATCAAGACGCTGCAGGACGAGGAGGGCATGTCCGTCCTCTTCATCACCCACGACATGGGCGTCGTCGCCGAGATCGCCGACCGCACGGTCGTCATGTACAACGGTGACGAGATCGAGACCGGCAACACCGAGGACATCTTCGCCAGGCCGCAGAAGCCCTACACCAAGTCGCTGCTCTCGGCCGTGCCGAAGCTCGGCTCGATGGAAGGCCGCCGCCGGCCGATGCGCTTCCCGGTCGTCGACCGCGCCACCGGCGATTCCGACGTGCCGACCGAAGTGCCCGATACCGTCCAGGCGGCCGAGCGCCCGGTGCTCGAAGTCTCCGGCCTGACCACCCGCTTCGAAATTCGCGGCGGCCTGCTGAGCTCCGTCAGGGGCCGGGTGCATGCTGTCGAGAACGTCTCCTTCAGCCTCAAGGCCGGCGAAACGCTGGCGCTGGTCGGCGAATCCGGCTGCGGCAAGTCCACCACCGGCCGCTCGGTGATGCGCCTGATCGAGCCGCTGGCGGGCTCCGTGCTGCTCGACGGCGTCGACGTGCTCAAGCTCAACCAGCATGACCTGCGCGAACAGCGCAAGCGCATGCAGATGATCTTCCAGGACCCGTTCGCGTCGCTCAACCCGCGCATGAACATCGGCACCGCCGTCGCCGAGCCGCTGCTGATCAACAATCTCGCCACCCGTTCGGAAGCCCGCGACAAGGTCGCCGACCTGCTCAAGCGCGTCGGCCTGCTGCCGGAAATGGCGAACCGCTTCCCGCACGAGTTCTCGGGCGGCCAGCGCCAGCGCATCTGCATCGCGCGGGCCCTCGCGGTCGAGCCGCGGCTGATCGTGGCGGACGAGGCCGTCTCGGCGCTCGACGTCTCGGTCAAGGCGCAGGTGGTGAACCTGATGCTCGACCTGCAGGCCCGCATGGGGCTGGGCTATCTCTTCATCTCGCACGACATGGCGGTGGTGGAGCGCGTCAGCCATCGCGTGGCGGTGATGTATCTCGGCGAGATCGTCGAGATCGGCCCGCGCGAGGCGATCTTCCAGAACCCGCAGCACCCCTACACCAAGCGGCTGCTGGCGGCGGTGCCGATCGCCGATCCGACCCGGCGCTCCGAGAAGCGCCCCGTCACCAACGACGAGATCAAGAGCCCGGTGCGGGCGCCCGATTACGTCGTTCCGGTGCGCCAGTATCGCGAGGTCTCGCCGGGACACGCCGTGATGATCTGGGGCGAGGAATGGGAGAAGAAGGAGCCGGCCGCCGTCGCGGCCTGAGGCCTTCGAAGCGTAAAACGATCAGCCCGCGGCGCGAGCCGCGGGTTTTTTGTTGGGCTGCAGGGAATGCTCTATTTGGGTGGATAGCCGAACTTCGCGACCGGCGCCGCAAACGACCTGATCGCGCCACAACCGGACATTGGGAAATCGCCCAAATCCGGACACTCCTCGTTACGCCAGTGCTAGTTGTGATCCCAAGCGGACGTGAAAGTTCTGTTCTGCGGCACTCGGCAAGCATCGGCTAAAAGTCCGATATGCGGTCAACCTTCTTGGTCAGCTTTCCAGCGACTCGATACGTTGTCCGGAGGGTTGGATTGGCGCCGGCGAGAGAACGCAATCAGAGGCATGCCAGATGGTCCACGGAACCGAGGGGGAGCCGTCGCCTTGGCGTGCGTGACGTAGCGTTCGGCAAGCCTGGCGTTCGGCTCCTTGTAGCTTGCGAAGCGCTGCGTCGGCGCGAGGAAGCGCTTGCACACGTTGCCCACCTGGCTCTCACCCGCGCCATCCTCAGCCTCGCCGGGCCACAGCAAAGCGGCGCAGCGTAGACCCCGGGAAACGGTCCCCTATTGGACGCCGATCACCGGGATTGGCGGAGCTCATCGCACCCCGATTTCCTCCCGTGGGCCGACCCTGCCGCCCCAAGCCTCAAAGCCGTGGCCGGAGGACGACGACGCTTACAAACCCGCGGGCCAATGGCTGTAAACCCGCCATTAACCTTGATCGGTCATTTCGTCGGACCAGTAGTGGCTTCGCGTGGCTGTACCTGCTGCGGTGCGAGGGTGGCAAACCATGCGGCTGATCGTCGGCACAATCATCGTCTTCGTCTGCGTCTTCGGCAGCTACGCGGCGATGGGTGGCCACCTTGAGGTCCTTTGGCAGCCGTTCGAGTTCGTCATCATCCTCGGTGCAGCGATCGGTGCCTTCGTCATCGGCAACCCCGCGCCGGTGCTCAAGGCCGTGCCCGCCATGCTCGGCACGCTCATGAAGGGCCCCAAGTACAAGCAGGAATGCTATGTCGAACTGCTGGGGATGCAGTATTCATTGTACAAATTTGTGAAGCAGAAGGGCATGCTCGCGGTCGAGGAGCACATCGATAATCCGAGCGAGTCCACGCTGTTCAACGCCTTCCCGACTTTTGCAGCGAACCATCATGCGGTCGAGTTCGTCTGCGACTACATGCGGATGTTGACGATGGGCGCCAACAACGTCCACGAGATGGACGCTCTCATGGACGAGGAACTGGAGACGCACCACCAGGAGCAGGAGCGTGTCGTTGCGGCCATGCAGTCGCTCGCCGACGGAACACCGGCGCTCGGCATCGTCGCCGCCGTGCTCGGCGTGATCAAGACGATGGGGGCGATCACCGAGCCGCCGGAGGTGCTGGGACATCTGATCGGCGGCGCGCTCGTCGGCACCTTCTTCGGCGTCTTCGTCGCCTACGGCTTCTTCGGGCCCATGGCGCAGTCGCTCAAGGGCATCTACGAGGCGGAATCCAAATACTACCTTTCACTCAAGGCGGGTCTCCTCGCCCATATCAGCGGCCAGCCGCCGGTGATGGCGGTAGAATTTGCCCGCAAGGCTCTGATGAGCGACGTCCGCCCGACCTTCAGTGAAGTGGAAGCGGCAACCGCCGATCTGCCTGCCTAGATCTGACCCAATCTCCAATAGGGACTCGATGACCAAGCCCACCCAGCCGATCATCATCAAGAAGGTCAAGAAGGCCGCTCATGCGCACCATGGCGGGGCCTGGAAGATCGCCTATGCGGACTTCGTGACCGCCATGATGGCGTTCTTTCTGCTGATGTGGCTGATCAGCATGACGACGCAGGAGCAGAAGATCGGCTTGGCGGAATACTTCGCGCCGGCGGCTCCGAGTCCTACAACCAGTGGCGCTGGCGGCGTCCTGATGGGCACCGTCCTAGACAAGTCAGGCAACAAGCCGTCGGCGCCCCGCGACGCGGCGAGGGGCACTACCGGGCAAGACGACAAAGCGCGCCCAACAAACTCGGGCCGCGCCAGCGACCGCGAGGTCAGCCGCCCGGCCGCCGGCGTGCAGGCCAACTACAGCGCCATAGCCAGCCTCCGGCAGGCGCTCCAGAAGATGCCCGAAATTGCCGAGCTGTCGCGCAACATCGTGATCGAGCCGACCAAGGAGGGGTTGAACGTTTCCCTCGTGGACGAGTACGGCCGCACCATGTTCCCCGAGGGCTCGGTCCAGCCCTACGAGCGCACTCGTCTCGTGCTGGAGGCGCTCGCGCCCACCCTGCGCCGGCTGCCCAACCAACTGTCTGTCGCCGGCCATACGGCCGCCGCGCGCCCGGGCTCGGTGCAGGCCGTCGATTCCTGGAGCCTCACCGCCGGGCGAGCGCTCGCCGTGCGCGAGATACTGTCGGGCGCCGGGCTCCCCAGCAACCGCTTCGTTTCCGTGGTGGGACGAGCGGACACCGAGCCGCTCTTCGTCGACAATCCCTACACCCCGCCGAACCGACGGGTGACGATCACGCTGCTCAATGCGGAGCCGCCGCTACCCCCGGGCGTCATTCCCTGACGACAGGGCGCCTCGGCGGCCTCAGAGTCGTTTGAGAATGAGCTCAATGGCTGACACGACGTAAGAGGGTGACCATTGCGACGACGTACCGAAATCCGTCGTTTGCGCCGGGATCGAACCCAATAACCTAAGCCCCTCCCTTCAATCCGGAATCCTCTCCCAATCCTTCAACCACGGCGCAGCCGAAGCGTCGCTCGGGGCGCGCCAGTCGCCGCGGGGCGAGAGCGAGCCGCCGGAGGAGACCTTGGGACCGTTCGGCATGGCCGAGCGCTTGAACTGGCTGGTCTCGAAGAAGCGCCGGATGAAGACGCCGAGCCAGCGCTTGATCACCGGTAAATCATAGGCGACGCGCTTGGCCGCCTCCATGTTCGGCGGCCAGTCGCCGGCGGTCGCGTCGCGCCAGGCATGCTCGGCCAGGAAGGCGATCTTGCTGGGCTTGAAGCCGTAGCGCGTGGTGTAAAACAGGTTGAAGTCCTGCAGCGCATAGGGGCCGACGAAATCCTCGGTCTTCTGGGCCGGCTTGTCGCCATCGCCCGGCACCAGCTCGGGGGAAATCTCGGTGGCGAGGATGTCGAGCATCACAGCCGAGGCTTCCGCACCGAAGCGGCCGGATTGCGCCACCCAGCGGATCAGATGCTGGATCAACGTCTTCGGCACGGAGCCGTTGACGTTGTAATGCGACATGTGATCGCCGACGCCATAGGTGCACCAACCGAGCGCCAGCTCCGAAAGGTCGCCGGTGCCCATCACCAGCGCGTTGTGCCGATTGGCGAGGCGGAACAGCACGGAGGTGCGCGCACCCGCCTGCACGTTCTCGAAGGTGATGTCGTAGACCGGCTCGCCCTTGGCGAAAGGGTGGCCGATATCCACCAGCATCTGCCGGCAGGCCGGCGTCATGTCGATCTCCTCGGCGCTGACGCCGAGCGAGCGCATCAACCGCCAGGCATTGTCCTTGGTGTCCTTGCTCGTGGCGAAGGCCGGCAGCGTATAGGCGAGGATGTTCTGCCGGGGGAGGCCGAGCGCATCGAAGGTATGGGCCGCGACGATCAGCGCCTGCGTGGAATCGAGGCCGCCGGAGACGCCGATCACAACCTTGTCGAGCCGCGTGCTCTCCAGCCGCTTGCGCAGACCGTGCGACTGGATGTTGTAGGCCTCGAAGCAAAGCTCGTTCAGCCGGGCATCGTCATTCGGCACGAAGGGGAAGCGCTCGACCGTGCGAGCGAGGCCCAGATCCGAGCCGCGGTCCGGATCGAGCGCGAAGTCGATACGGCGGAAGCCGAGCCTGTCGCGATGCATGTCGGCGCTGTCGCCGAAGGTGTTCTGGCGGATGCGGTCCATCGCCAGCCGCTCGAGGTCGATATCGGCGAGGATGAGCTGCGGCTCGGCGGCGAAGCGCTCGGCCTCGGCCAGCAGCGCGCCATTCTCGTAGATCATCGCCTGCCCGTCCCAGGCGAGATCGGTGGTCGATTCGCCGGTGCCGGCGGCGGAGTAGGCATAGGCGGCGATGCAGCGCCCTGAATGCGCTTTGCAAAGAGAGTGGCGCCAGTCCGACTTGCCGATGGTGACGTTGCTGGCCGAGAGGTTGAGCAGCACGGTCGCGCCGGCGAGCGCGGCGAAGGAGCTCGGCGGGATCGGCGTCCAGACGTCCTCGCAGATCTCCATATGGACGACGAGATCGGGGATGTCGGAAGCGGCGAGCAGAATGTCCGTGCCGAAAGGCACCTCCTGGCCGCAGAGATCGATATAGAGCGCACCGGCGCGCTCGCCCGAGGCGAACTGCCGGCGCTCGTAGAATTCGCGGTAGTTCGGCAGATAGGTCTTCGGCACGGCGGCGAGGATGCGGCCGCGATGGATCGTGACGGCGCAGTTGAACAGCCGCCCCTCGACACGCAGGGGCGCGCCGACGACCGCGACGCAGCGCAGGCTCCGGCTTTCCTCGACGAGCCGCGACAGGGCCTCACGCACCGCGTCGAGCAGCGCGTTCTGCTGCAGCAGGTCGTCAATCGCATAGGCGCTGATGCCGAGTTCCGGAAACAGGCAGAGCGAGGCGCCGCCTTCATCGGCCCGGCGCAGCAGCGCGATGGTCTCCGCCACATTGAAGGCGGGATCGGCCACCTTCAGCCGCGGCGCGGCGCATGCGATCCGGACGAGACCGTGGGCGTGGATGTTGCGGAAGCTCATCGTCACTCCGTCGGGCCGACAGGCAGCGAGCCGGCCTGCACCGCTTATCGCGCAGGCGCGAGGCGGTAAGCAAGCCGGGCGCCGGCAGGGGTGCGCCGATGCGGCGACATGGAAGGTCGAGCGCGCCGAACCGGGCGCTCCGTCCCATCCGCAGATGGGCCGAACGTCGCAAGCCCCTGCGATTGCCGGCCGGCATGGCGCACAGTATCCCTCAGGGATCGAAGAGCGGACATCGCAGCCGCCGCACCCCCGGGAAACGCCATGTCCGACGCCGTGCCTTCCGACCGCCGCCTGATCGGCAGCTTCGACTACGTGGTCATCGGCGCGGGCTCGGCCGGCTGCGTCGTCGCCAACCGCCTCGCGGCCGATCCGGACACCAACGTCCTCGTGCTGGAAGCGGGCGGGCTGGACGACTGGATCTGGTTCCACATCCCGGTCGGCTATCTCTTCGCCATCGGCAATCCCCGCGCCGACTGGCTGTTCCAGACCGAGCCCCAGCCCGGCCTCGGCGGGCGGGCGCTGGCCTATCCGCGCGGCAAGGTCGTAGGCGGCTCCTCGGCGATCAACGCCATGGTCTATATGCGCGGCCAGGCGGCCGATTATGACGGCTGGCGCCAGCTCGGGCTCACCGGCTGGGGCTGGGACGAGGTGCTGCCCTATTTCCTCAGGCATGAGGACCATATCGCGCCGCCGCCCGGCGGGCTGCACAAGGCCGGCGGGGAATGGCGCGTCGAGCATCCGCGCGTGCGCTGGGCGATCCTCGACGCCATCCGCGACGCGGCCGAGGCTACCGGCATCGCCAAGATCCCGGATTTCAACACCGGCGACAACGAGGGATCATCCTATTTCCAGGTGAACCAGCGGCGCGGGCGCCGCTTGAGCGCCTATCGCGCCTTCCTGAAGCCGCTGCTGGAACAGCGCGACCGCACCAACCTGCGGCTGGAGACGCGCGTCCATGTCGAGCGCATCGTCTTCGAGAACGGCCGGGCCAAGGCGGTCGAATTCACCCATGGCCTGGGAACACCCAGCGAGGAGAAGCTGAGGGTCGAGGTCAGCGGCGAGGTCGTGCTCTCGGCCGGCGCGATCGCCTCCCCGCTGCTGCTCGAACGCTCCGGTATCGGCAATGGCACGCGGCTGCAGGGCCTCGGGCTGGAGACGCTGGTGGATGCGCCCGGCGTCGGCGAGAACCTGCAGGACCATCTCCAGATCCGGCCGGTCTACAAGGTCCAGGGCGTCAAGACGCTGAACAGCGACTATGCCAAGGTGTGGCGGCGCCCGCTGATGGCGCTGCAATGGGCGGCGCTGCGCTCCGGCCCGCTGACGATGGCGCCCTCGCAGGTCGGCGCCTTCGCCAAATCCGCGCCGCATTATGCGACGGCCAATCTCCAGTACCATTTCCAGCCGCTCTCGCTCGACAGCTGGGGTTCGGGCTTGCACCCCTTCGACGCGTTCACGGCGAGCGTCTGCAATCTCAGGCCGACCAGCCGCGGCAGTGTCCATCTGCGCTCCGCCGACGTGCACGACACGCCGGTGATCTCCCCGAACTATTTGGACACCGAGGATGACCGACAGGTCGCGATCGACGCGCTGAAGCTGACCCGCCGGATCGTGGCGCAGGCACCGTTGGCACGCTTCCGGCCGGAGGAATATTTGCCGGGTGCGGAGGCCGACTCGGACGAAGCGCTGCTGGATGCCGCCGCAAAGCTCGGCACCACGATCTTCCACCCGGTCGGCACGGCGAGGATGGGACGCGACGACGATCCCGGCGCCGTGCTGGACGAGCGCCTGCGCGTGCGCGGCGTCACGGGCCTGCGCGTCATCGACGCCTCGGTGATGCCGGCCATCACCTCGGGCAACACCGCCAACCCGACCATGATGATCGCCGAGAAGGGCGTGGCGATGCTCAAGGAGGACGCGCGCGGTTGAGTTGCACCGCCGTGGCTTCGAAACGCCACAAAGCCCGGCTTATGAAGGCGGACCTGATGCCGGATCACGCCATGCCCCCAGTTTCGCCCGACAGGAGCCTGCCCAAGCGCCTCGCGCTCGGGATTGTCCGCGCGGTCCTGACGGTATTCATCATCATCGACGAGGTCGCGCGGCCGCTCTACCGGCCGCTGATCCGCTGGTTTTCATCGCTGCGGCTGGTCCACCGCCTGGAGGAAGCCGTGGCCGGGCTACCGCGCCCGCTCGTGCTGCTGGCGCTCGCCGTGCCCTTCGCCATCGCCGAGCCGCTGAAGCTGCTCGGCCTCGTCATGATGGCGCGCGGCGCCTTCTGGCCGGGGCTGATCGTGCTCGGCCTCGCCCATCTCGCCAGCTTCCTGATCGTCGAGCGCATCTATCATGCCGGGCGCGAGAAGCTGATGAGCTATGGCTGGTTCGCAGGGGTCATGGGGATCGTGATCCGCCTGCGCGACCAGGTCCTGGGTTGGGTGCGGGCATCGGCCGCCTATGCCTTCGCCATCCGGACGCGCGATGCCGCCCGGCGCTGGTGGCAGGGGCTGCTGGCCTGAAAGCTCAGCGCCGGCTGCGTGCCAGCAGGAAGAGCGCGACGGCAGCCAGGGCCGAGAAGGCGATCAGCAGCAGCGTCGAGACCGTCACGCCGCCGCGCTCCAGCGCCACGGCGAAGGCCAGCGGCGCCGCCGCCTTGATGACGAGGCCGGGCGCCGAGAGCTTGCCCATCGTCGCGCCGAAGCCGACCGGCCCGAACAGTTGCAACGGCACCGTGCCGCGCACGATCGAGCTCAGCCCCATGCTGATGCCGAAAGCGACGGCGAAGAGGCCGGCGACCACCGGCAGCGACCCGCCGACCAGCAGCAGCGCAAGGCCAAGCGGCATCAGGCAGGCGGAAACCCAGGCGGTGGTGACCGGCGAGACGGCGCGGCCGAACAGCATCTCGACCAATCGCCCCGCCACCTGAGAGGGCCCGAGCATCGCGCCGATGCCGACCGCGACCGCAGCGCCGAGGCCGAAGCCGCGCAGCAGCGTCAGCAGGTGGATCGCCATGGCCGAGACGACGAAGCCCTGCAGCGAAAAGGCCAGCGCCAGCCACAGGAAGGCGCGGCGGCGGGCATCGCCCGTGAGATAGGCCGTTTCGGGTTCCGCCGGGGCCGATGCGGCTGCGCCCGAGGCATGCGCCGCCACTGGCCGCTTCACCCGCCCCGGCAGGAAGAGGAGGTGCAATGGCATGCAGACCAGGATCTGCGACAGGCCGTAGAGCCTGTAGACGCCGCGCCAGTCGAGGACCGCCAGCAAGCTGCTGGTCAACGGCCAGAACAGCGTCGAGGCGAAGCCACCGATCAGGGTGAGCTGGCTGATGGCGCGCCGTGCCTGGCCGCCGCGCGCCTGCGTCAGCGCAGCGAAGGCCGCATCGTAGAAGACCGCGGTGGTCACCGCCTGCAGCGCGACCATGGCCACGACGTAGCTGACGATGCCGCGCGCCTCCGCCAGCCCCAGCAGGGACAGCCCGGCCAGGGCCGATCCCACCGTCATCACCAGCCGCGTGCCGTAGCGGTCTATCAGGCTGCCGGTCACCGGGGCGACGGCGCCGCCGAGGAAGAGCCCGGCCGCCAGACCGCCATAGGTCCATTCCGGCGGCCAGCCGAAGCTTTCGGTGATGCGCGGCGCCAGCACGGTGAAGGCGTAGTAGAGCGCGCCATAGCCGAAGACCTGCGTGACGCCGAGCGCGACGATGAGCGACGGCCCGCCGGGCCGAAGAAATCTGGACGAAGCCATGGCCGTCATCTGCCCCGGTCAGACGATCTGGTTGCGCAGGCCTGCGTCGCCGCGTGCGAGACGATCCAGATTGTCGATGAGGATATCGATGACATTGCCCTCATAGGCGCGGGTCTCGCCGGCGCTGTGCGGGGTGACGATGACCTGCGGCAGGCGCCAGAACGGCGAGGCCGCCGGCAGCGGCTCGTCATGGAAGCAATCGAGCCCGGCACCGGCGATCCCGCCATTGCCGAGGGCATCCAACAACGCGGCTTCGTCGACCACGCGGCCACGCGCGACATTGATCAGGTAGGCGGAGGGCTTCATCGCCGCGAGGATGCGGGCGTCGACCAGCCCTTCCGTCTCGGGGGTCAGCGGGCAGGTCAGCGCGACGAAATCCGCCTGCGCGACTGTTTCCGCGAGCTTGTCGGGATGGACGATGGCTTCGACATGCGGCTGCGGCTCGGGGCTGCGGCGCACGCCGATGACGCGCATGTCGAACGCGGCCGCGAGCTTCGCCAGCCTCAGGCCGATGCGGCCGAGCCCGACGACGACCAGCGTCTTGCCGCCGAGCTCGTCCTCGCGGAGCGCGCGATCGCCGATCATCGGCCGCCAGGACTGCTTTGCCTGATTGTCCCGGGCGAAATGGATCTGCCGGGTCAGCGCCAGGATCAGCGACATCGCGTGTTCGGCCACCGCGCGCTCGTTGCCGCCCTGCGCACTGGCGAGACGGACACCGGCCGCGCCGAGCGCCGCCTTGTCGAACTGGTCGGTGCCGGCGCTGACCGACTGGATGAAGCGCAGCTTCGGCAGCCTCGGCAACAGCTCGTTACGCCACATGCCGGAGACGACGATGATATCCGCCTCCGGCCCGCGCTCGCGCAATTCGTCGAGGCTGCGGACCTCGAAGCTGCGGGCGGCGCGATTGTGGCGGGCGAATTCGTCCCGGAGCTGATAGGCGGCGTGCGCGAAGCCTATCGTCAGTTCGCCTTCCGGCGGCAGCAATGCCATGCGTCGTCTCTCCCCGAATCCGTCAGTGGACGTTAGCCGCCGCGCCGGCTTCTGTCCCCGCGCTCGCCGCATGCAAGCTTCACGCTGGTGGCGATGTTTCGGGCGCATCGACGGTGAGCGCCGCCTGCAAGCGCGACCACGCGGCCTCGTCGCCGGGGAGGCCGAAGCGCAAACGGTCGGGTGCGCTCTGAAAGCGGCGGACATAGATACCGTGGCGGCCTAGGCGGTCGAAGAGTGCCGATGCAGTCGGCGTCTCGAGCAGGCGGAACAGGCTGGTGCCGCCCACGATGCGGCCATACGGCGCGAGCAGCGCGTCCAGGCTTGCGGCATCACGGCTACGATCTGCGCCGGCCCTGGCGAGCCAATCGCGATCCGCGAGGGCCTGCGCGCCGATGTGCAGGGCAGGTCCCGCCACCGACCAGGGCCCGAGCGATGCTCGGAGCCGCGCCATCAGATCGGCAGAGCCGATGACGAAGCCGAGACGCAGCCCCGCGAGCCCATAGGTCTTGCCGAAGGAACGCAGGACGAGCGCGCCAGCGGGCAAATCCGGCACGAGGCTCGTCTCCGGCGTGAAATCGGCGAAAGCCTCGTCGACGACCAGCAGGCCGCCGCGCGCGGCGCAGCGGGCGGCGAGGACTGCGAGTTCAGCTCGCGAGAGCACGCGGCCATCGGGGTTGTTGGGATTGACCACGACGATCGTCACAGCCGCCTCGGAGGGCGACGCCGCTTCCGTCACCGTGAAGCCCGCCTTGCGCCAGGCATGGGCGTGTTCCGCATAGGTCGGACCGAGGATGGCGACGGGCCCGGCCGGCGCGAGATGCGGCAGCAGCTCGATCAGGATTTGCGTGCCGGGCGCCGCGACGATGCCTGCGCCGTCCGGCACCCGGTAGGCCGCGCGGGCGGCGGCGATGAGCGCGGCCTCGTCATCGGCGCCGGGCAGGCGCGTCCAGAGGCTTAACGGCAGCGCCGGAAGCGGATAGGGGATCGGATTGATCCCGGTGGAGAGATCGATCCACGGTTGCGGCGCATCCGGAAAGAGCGCGCGGGCCGTGGCGAGATCGCCGCCATGCCAGATGTCGTCCTCAGCCACGATCGCGCCCGCGCCCCGCATGAACCTCTCCGCCAGCCTGCCGCTGCTCGTGCTCGCGCTTACGATCGAGGCGGCGTTCGGCTATCCCGAGCGCTTCTATGCCGCAATCGGCCATCCCGTCACCTGGATCGGGCGATTGATTGGAGCGCTGGACCGGGCGCTGAACCGCGAGGCCTCGTCCTTCGTCACCCGCAAGGCCATGGGCGTGCTGGCGCTGGCGCTGCTGCTCGCGGCCACGATCGCTCCCGCGTTGCTGCTCCAGCGCTTCTGCCTGGCCTTCTGGCCGCTCGGCCTCATCCCGCTCGCGCTCGTCGCCTCGACGCTGATCGCCCAGCGCAGCCTTTACGAACACGTCGCCCGCGTGGCCGAGGGGCTGGAGCGCGAGGGCCTGGAAGGCGGCCGGAAGGCCGTCTCGATGATCGTCGGGCGCAATCCGAACACGCTGGACGAGGCCGGGGTGGCGCGCGCCGCCATCGAGAGTCTCGCGGAGAACTTCTCCGACGGCATCACCGCGCCGGCCTTCTGGCTCGGCATCGGAGGCCTGCCGGGTATCGCCGCCTACAAGGCGATCAACACGGCCGATTCGATGATCGGCCATCGCACGCCGCGTCACCTCGCCTTCGGCTGGGCCGCGGCGCGGCTCGACGACCTCGTCAACCTGCCGGCCTCGCGATTGACGGCGCTGCTGCTGATCGTTGCGGCGGCACTCGATCGGACGATGGATGCCGGCGGTGCCTGGCGAGCCCTGCGGCGTGACGCCGGCAAGCACCGCTCGCCCAATGCCGGCTGGCCGGAGGCGGCCATGGCCGGTGCGCTCGGGCTGCGGCTGGCGGGCCCGCGCGTCTATGGCGATACCCGCATCGACGATCACTGGATGGGCGATGGTCGGGCCGATGCGAACGCTGCCGACATCAGGCGCGCGCTTGCGCTGTACCGGCGCGCCTGCGGGTTGCTGTGGGGACTGGCGGCAGGGCTGACGGCCGCCGCTCTGCTCTGACTCCGACGATCAACTTGCTCCGGAAACACACCGTCATTCCGGGGCATCGCGCAGCGATGAGCCTGGAACCCATGGACACAGGGTTTTCGGGAGAAGGCGCCGACACTCCGGCATGACGTCCATCGGACGGTGTTCATGGGTTCCGCGCTCGGGCCTTCGGCCCGCCCCGGAATGACGGCGCGGTTCTCGTAAAACCCGTTAGCGGCGAATGCCGTTCGTCGCCCCGGACTTCACTCCGGCAACGGCACGGCGCGGCGCGCTATCGCCTGAAGATCGGCTCCCACGGGCAGCGAGCCGAAATGGCCCGACCAGCCACCCGCCAGTCGCGAGGCGACGAAGGCGTCGGCCACCGCATGCGGCGCGTGGCGGATCAGCAGCGAGGCCGACAAGCCAAGCGCCATGCGCTCGACGAAGCGCCGCGCCAGATGCTCGTGGCGGAGCACATCGACGAGATCGGTCGCCAATTCGGCGAGGAAAGCGTCATAGCGCGGATCGTTGCCGCGCGCGGCGCGCAATTCGTCGAGCAGGGCCGGCACGCAATCGGGATAGCGGCGGATCGAGCGGAGCACGTCGAGGCAAACGACATTGCCCGTACCTTCCCAGATGCCGTTGAGCGGCGCCTCGCGATAGAGCCGCGCCATCAGATGGTCCTCGACGAAGCCGTTGCCGCCATGGCATTCCAGCGCCTCGACCACCACCGGCGTGGCGCGCTTGCAGTTCCAGTATTTGGCGATTGGCGCGCCGATGCGGCCGATGAGCTTCTCCGCCTCGCTCCCGCCCTCGCGATCGAGCGCATGGACAAAGCGGAAGGCGAGCCAGGCGGCGGCTTCGGCCTCCAGAGCGAGGTCGGCGATCACATTGGTCATGATCGGCTGGTCGATCAGCGCCTTCTGGAAGGCGCGGCGATGGGCGGTGTGATGCGCCGCCTGCGCGACCGCATGGCGCATCAGCCCGGCCGAGCCGACGGCGAAATCGAGCCTCGTGTAGTGGTTCATCTCCAGCCCGGCGCGGATGCCATGGCCGGGCTCGCCGATGAGATGAGCGATGACGCCGCGGAATTCGACCTCGGAGGAGGCGTTCGACTTGTTGCCGCACTTGTCCTTGAGCCGCTGGATCTGCAGCCGGTTGCGCGAACCGTCCGGCAGCCAGCCCGGCACGACGAAGCAGGAGACGCCCTCCTCGGTCCGCGCCAGCGTCAGGAACACATCCGAATGCGGGACGGAGAAGAACCATTTATGCCCGGTGAGAGAATAGGTGCCGTCGGCGTTGCGCGTGGCGACGGTCTGGGTCTGGCGCAGGTCGGAGCCGCCCTGCTTCTCGGTCATCGCCATGCCGACCGTGCCGCCGCGCTTCTGCGCTGCCGGCAGCGGACGCTGATCGTAGTCGGAGGAGGTGATCAGCTTGCCGAACTCGGCCCAGCGCGCGGGGTCGCGCTGCAGGACGGGGATCGCCGAATAGGTCATGCCGAGCGGGCAGCAGATGCCGTTCTCGCCCTGGTTCCAGAGATAGGAGACCGCGGCGCGCGCCACCTGCGCGCCGGAGCGCGGCTTGGTCCAGCAGAGCGAATGGAACTCGTCGCGCATGGCGAGCCCCATCAGCTCATGCCAGGCGGGGTGGAATTCGATCTGGTCGACGCGCCGGCCCCAGCGATCATGCGTCCGCAGTTCCGGCAGGCTGCGATTGGCCTGCCGCGCCAGATCCTGCACGCGTTGCGAGCCGACATGGCCGCCGACCACGCTCGCCTGCTCGCGGAACCAGCCGGCGCCGAACATGTCGAGGATGCGTCCGAGCGCGGGGTCCGCCGCGTAGGCGTCGTAATCCGCCAGCGCCGGGGCCTGGTTCAGCACCTCGTGGGTGTCGTAGCCGTATGCATCGAGAGCGGTCATGCGGCCTGTCCTTCACGGGAGATCAGCGCGGCGAGGGAGAGATCGGCGAGCGCGGCAGCGATCTCGCGGCCGCGTTCGGCGGTGATCGGCCGCTCGGGCGAAAGCGGGCCGATCAGCGCTTCCATGAAGCCGCCGACGATCATCGCCGCGGCGGCGTCGGGATCGACGGGACGGAAAGCGCCCTGCCCTTCGCCTTCCACGACAAGTGCGCGGAAGATGCCGGCGATCTCACGGCGATAGTCGAGCCGCGTCGCATCGACGGCCGGATCGGCGGGTTCGGCGATCATCGACCAGGCGAGACGGCGATTGGCGAAGGCGCGCCGGGCGAAAGCTTCGACTGCCGACGTCAGGCGCTCGGTGACCGGCGCATCGCTCGCGGCGATCTCGCGCAGCACGGCGAGTTCTCGCGAGGACACCGCCGCGACGATCTGGGCCATCAGCTCGGCCTTGGAGGAGAAATACGAATAGACGCTGCCGGTGGAGACGCCGCTGGCGGAGGCCACTGCGGCAATCGATGTTTCCTGGAAGCCGACCTCCGAGACGATCCGGCGCGCGGCGGAGAGGATCGCCTCACGCTTGCCCGCCTTGCGCGGTTGTTTCGGGGTTCCATCGACCATGCACGATCTCGAAATTGAATCTGAATTCAAATTCAATATGAAGAGGAACCCCATTCCGTCAAGTGTCCGCCAGCAAGGGTAATCGATCGGGCAATGGAGGCGCGGGAACCCTCTCCTGGAAGGAGCGGGCAGGATGAGGTGGAGGCCGCTGGACCAGGGACGCGAGTGCTCACGGCGCGGTTGGGCTCGGGCTAGCGATGCCCCTCCAAACAGCTCACCCCTCCGCTCTCCTTACAGGAGAGGGGTTCCCGCGCTCTCCTACCCGTCTTCGTCTGCTGGAATGGGTTGGGTCGATTTACCCCGAGAAAGACGGCAAGCTTCTTTCTGCGCCCCCCGAAAGAGGCTCAGAACTCGATACCTTGCTGCGCCTTCACGCCGGCGGCGAAGTGATGCTTCACCAGCGTCATCTCGGTGACGAGGTCGGCGGCCTCGATCAGTTCCGGCTTGGCGTTGCGACCGGTGACGACGACGTGGAGGTCGGGCCGGCGAGCCTTGAGCGTCGCCACGACATCGGCGAGCGGCAGGTAATCGTAGCGCAAGGCGATATTGAGCTCGTCCAGCACCAGCAGCCTGATCTCCGGATCGGCCATCAATTCCCTCGCCTTGGCGAAGGCCCGCTCGGCGGCGGCGATGTCGCGGGCCTTGTCCTGCGTTTCCCAGGTGAAGCCCTCGCCCATGCTGTGCCAGCTGACCTGATCGCCGAAGGCTTCGAGCGCCTTGCGCTCGCCGGTCGACCAGGCGCCCTTGATGAACTGCACCACGCCGATGCGCCAGCCATGGCCGAGCGCCCTCAGGATCAGGCCGAAGGCCGCCGTCGACTTGCCCTTGCCGGGACCGGTATTGACGATGAGCAGGCCCTTCTCGACCGTCTTGGAGGCGATTTCGGCGTCCTGAACCGCCTTGCGCTTCTCCATCTTCGCCTTGTGGCGGGCGGCTTCGTCAGCGTCGATATCCCGCGTCATGTCTTCGGCTCACTTCACTCGCATCGGCAATCCGGCGACCATGAAGACCACGCGGCCGGCGCGTGCCGCAAGCGCCTGATGCAGCCGCCCGGCCTCGTCGCGGAAGCGCCGGGCGAGCGCGTTCTCGGGCACGATGCCGAGGCCGACTTCGTTGGAGACCAGCACGATGGGGCCGGAAGCCTGCTCGCATGCACTGATAAGCGCGGCCCCGGCAACAGCGGTATCGCGTTCGGCGAGGATCAGGTTGGTCAGCCAAAGCGTCAGGCAATCCACGAGGATCGGCTGCCCGGCCGGCTGTTCGGCGATCGCTTCCGCCAGATCGAGCGGCGCATCGACCGTCAGCCAGCCCGGGGGCCGGCGCATCCGATGCTCGGCGATGCGCTCGCGCATCTCGTCGTCATAGGCCTGGGCGGTCGCGATGTAGGTCCAGGGCGCCGGCAAAGCCTCGATCAGCGACTCGGCATGGCGGCTCTTGCCGGAGCGGGCGCCACCGAGGATGAGGGAGAGATGGGGCAAGTCCATGGGCAGGTCCTTCGGCGCCGCCCCCTGTCGTCATGCCCGGGCTTGACCCGGGCATCCCACCCCGAAGGAGGCGCGCGAGCCTCTTCCTGCATGAGATTCTCGGGTCAAGGCCGAGAATGACGCGCTTGCGGCGCACCCTGCATTGCACAGCAGCATCCCGAAGGCTAATGATCGTCGCTGACGGTGCCTCCGCGAGGAGGTGAAAAGGGAACGCGGTGCGGGCTTGCTCTGCCCAAAGCCGCGGCTGCCCCCGCAACTGTAAGCGGGTGTCCTTCGCCATCGGCCACTGGAGCCAACGCTCCGGGAAGGCGGCGCAGGACGTCTAACCCGCGAGCCAGGAGACCTGCCGTCGACCCGCAAAGATCCAACCAGCTGCCGGCGGGGCGGCTACGGAGAGCATGATGAACACGGTTTCGGTTTCCACCATACAGCTCAGCGTTTCCGAACGCGTCAAGGCGGTTGCCGCCGCGCTCGTGATCGGCGTCGCGCTGATCTACACGACCGGCTTCGCGGCCTCGACCAATGTCCATAACGCCGCGCACGATACCCGTCACGGCCTCGCCTTTCCCTGCCACTGAGGGAAAGCCATCATGGTCACGCGTGTTCTCACGGTCAGCATCCTGGCCGGGCTTCTGGCTGGCTTGATCGTCGCCGCCCTGCAGCATGTCACCACCACCCCGCTTATCCTCAAGGCCGAGACCTATGAGGCGGCGCTCGCGCTGAAAGCGCCGACGCTCGCCGCTTTCGATGGCGAGGCGAAAATCATCCTCGCGCATGGCCCGGCGGGCGATGCGCCCGGCCATGAGCATGCCGAATGGAAGCCGCAGGACGGCCTCCAGCGCACGCTCTTCACCAGCTCGGTCACGATCGCGACCGCCATCGGCTTCGCCGCGCTGCTGCTCGCCGGCATGATCGCGGCCGGGGACACGATCGACCAGCGCCGCGCCCTGATCTGGGGCGCCTGCGGCTTCCTCGCCTTCGGCCTCGTGCCGGCGATGGGGCTGGCGCCGGAGCTGCCGGGCGCGGCATCCGCCGCGCTGGAACAGCGCCAGCTCTGGTGGCTCGCAACCGCGATCGCCACGGCTATCGGGCTATTCGTGTTCCTGCGCTTCGACGCGCCCTGGCTCAAGCTGCTCGCCGTCGTCGTGATCCTGCTGCCGCACATCGTCGGTGCGCCACATCCAGCCGCGCCGGAGAGCAAGGTCCCGGCCGAGGTCGCGGCGCATTTCGCGGCGCTCTCGCTCGGCATCCAGGCCGCGCTCTGGCTCGCGACCGGCTTCATGGTCGGCGTGCTCTGGCCCTGGGGGAGCCGCCGCGCCGCCGCGGCCTGAGGATAGCGGCGCCTTCGGGCTCCGCGCGAAAGGCAAGCCACATGTCCGAGGGCGACCTCACCATCCATGTCTGCACGGTTTGCAGACGGGCGCGCGCCGACCTCCCGGAGGGTTACGACCAGCCGGGGCTGGCGCTCGCCGAAGCGCTGGCCGCGCAGCTCGCAGCCAAGGGCAGCGCCATTCCGGTGGTGCCCGTCGAATGCCTCGCCGTCTGCAAGCGGCCCTGTACCGTCGCCTTCGCGGCCGACGGCAAATGGACCTATCTGATCGGCGACCTGGATACAGAAACCCATCTCGACGAGATCGTCGGCGCGGCGGAGGCCTATGCCGCCAGCGCCAACGGCATCGTTCCCTGGAAAGAGCGGCCCCAGTCCTTCCGCAAGGGCGTGGTCGCACGCGTGCCGCCCATGCCGGCGCGCCAGCAAGGATAAACCTATGAACGCTCCTCAGACCGCCAACCTCGGCAAGACGCCCTGCACGATCATCACCGGCTTCCTCGGCGCCGGAAAGACCACGCTGGTGCGCCATCTCCTCGAGAACGCGCAGGGCAAGAAGCTCGCCGTGCTCGTCAACGAATTCGGCGATCTCGGCTTCGACGGCGAATTCCTGAAAGGCTGCGGCATCGCCGGCTGCAGCGACGAGGACGTGGTCGAGCTGCCCAACGGCTGCATCTGCTGCACCGTCGCGGACGATTTCGTGCCGGCGCTGGAAAAGCTGCTGAACCGGCCGAACCCGCCCGAGCACATCCTGATCGAGACCTCCGGCCTCGCCCTGCCGAAGCCGCTGGTGCAGGCCTTCAACTGGCCGGCGATCCGCGCCCGCGTCACGGTCGACGGCGTCATCGCCGTGGTGGACGGCCCGGCGGTGGCCGAGGGCCAGTTCGCCGACGATCCGGAGGCGCTGGCGGCGCAGAAGGCGGCCGACGCCTCGGTCGAGCATGACAACCCGCTGGAAGAGGTGTTCGAGGACCAGATCCTCTGCGCCGATCTCATTCTGCTCAACAAGAGCGACCTCGTCGACGAAGCCGGCCGCGCCCGCGTCAAGGCCGAGATCGCCGAGCATCTGCCTAAGGCGATCAAGATCGTCGAGACCATCAATGGCAAGGTCGAGCCGGCGCTGATCGTGGGCTTGAGCGCCGCCGCCGAAAACGATCTCGCCGCCCGTCCCTCGCATCACGGCGAGGGCGAGCACGATCACGACCATGACGATTTCGACTCCATCGCCCTGCCGCTGCCGGCGGGCCTGTCGCCGGAGGAGTTGTCGGCGCGCGTCGCCAGAGCGGCCGAGGCCGAAGGCGTGCTGCGGCTCAAGGGCTTCACCGCCGTGCCGGGCAAGCCGATGCGGTTGGTCGTGCAGGGCGTCGGACGGCGCGTCGGGCATCATTTCGACCGGCCCTGGGGCGCTGGCGAGGCCCGCGACGGGCGGCTGACCGTGATCGGGCTCAAGGGCTTCGATCTCAAGGCCGTGGAAGCGGCCCTCGCGGGGGCGTAACATCGGGCGATGCACCTTCTCCCGACCAGCGAGATCAGGCTCGACGACGGCGGGGACGCCGTCGATCTCGCCCTGCCGCCGGGAGACGTGCTCGTGCTCTCCTTCACCGACAGCGACCTCTCGGCGCTGGCGGTGGCGGCCGCTGATAGCAAGCTGTCACTGCGGCTCGCGCCCTTGCGGCGGCTGAAGCACCCGCTCTCCGTCGATTTCCTGATCGAGAAGACCGCGGCGCAGTGCCGCTTCGTGCTGGTGCGCTGCCTCGGCGGGCTCGATTACTGGCGCTACGGCATCGAGCGGCTGGGCGCGGCCTGCCGCGAGCACGGCATTCCGCTCGCGATCCTGCCGGGCGACGAGCGCGACGATCCGCGACTGGCCGAGCATGCCACGGTGTCCGTGGAGCTTGCGGAAGGGCTTCTGGCCTATTTCCAGGCCGGCGGCGGCGCCGAGAACATGCGCCGGCTGCTGGGGCGGATCGAAGGATATCTGACGGCGCTTCGACCCTCATCCGACCCGGCTTCGCCGGGCCACCTTCTCCCCCGAGGGGAGAAGGATGAAGCGGCGGCAATCGCGCCCTTCTCCCCTCGGGGGAGAAGGTGCCGGCAGGCGGATGAGGGCCGGCGGGACGCCGCCGACCTTGCACCCATCGCCCTGCCATCCTTCTTCGCATTGAGCGAAGGCGGTGCGCCCCTGCCTTGGCGGGACGCGCTCGCCGCAATCCCGGCCGACCGGCCGCTGGTCCCGATCCTGCTCTACCGCTCCGGCGTCGCGGCGGGCGACACCGCCATGGGCGAGGCCATCGCCGCTGAACTGGCCGGCCGCGGCCTGGCGGCACTGCCGCTCGCGCTGACGAGCCTGAAGGACCCGGCCGTTACAGCCGAGCTCGCGGCACTGATCGCACTGCGCAAGCCGGCGCTGATCGTCACCACCACAGCCTTCTCGGCGCGCGAGGGCGACGACTTCGTGCTCGATGCCGCCGCCTGTCCGATCCTGCAGGCCGTGCCGGTCGGCAGCCCACGCGAGGCCTGGGACGCATCGCCGCGTGGCCTCTCGGCTGCCGATCTCGCCATGCAGGTGGCGCTAACGGAATTCGACGGCCGCATCGGCGCTATCCCCGTCGCCTTTAAGGCGGAGGCGACCGATCCGGCGACCGGCCTCGCCACGCGCCGGCTCGAGCCCCACGCGGAGGGCATCGCCGCGCTCGCCGATCTCGCTGCCGGCTGGGTTGCGCTGGCACGGAAGCCACCGGCAGAGCGCAGGCTGGCGTTGGTGATGTCCGATTATCCTGCTCGCGGCGGGCGGGCCGGCTTCGCCGTCGGCCTGGACACGCCCGCCAGCGTGACGGCGATCCGGAAGCTGCTGGCCGGAGCGGGGTATTCCGTCGATATCCCCTCCTCGGTCATCCCGGGCGACCAGAGGGAGACCCGGAATCCCGGATCGGCGCCGCTATCGCGGCTTGTCCGGGATGACAGCGCAGATTTGGATGAGGGGGCCAGCTTGATGGCAGCCCTTACCGCAGGCCCGGCCGAGCTGAGCGTCTCGCTTGCCGGCTATCGCGACTGGCTCGCCACCATCCCCGCCACAGCGCGCGAGGCTCTTCTGGCGAGCCATGGCGCGCCCGAGGCCGATCCGACCTGCCGCGACGGCGCTTTCCGCTTCCGCGCCGTGCGCTACGGCAAGCTCACTGTCGCATTGCAGCCGCCGCGCGACGCCACGCCAGACCGCAAGGCGCGCTATCACGACCCCGACGCACCGCCCGGCCATGGCTATCTCGCCTTCTACCTCGCACTCCGCCAAGCCGAGGCCGTCGACGCGCTGATCCATCTCGGCACCCACGGCACCACGGAATGGCTGCCGGGCAAGGCGGTCGCGCTCTCCGCCGGCTGCTGGCCGCGCCTTGCCGTCGGCGGGCTGCCGGTGATCTACCCCTATGTCGTCGACGATCCCGGCGAAGCCGCGCCGGCCAAGCGGCGGCTCTCGGCCATCACCCTCGGCCATCTGCCACCACCGCTGGCGGATTCCAAGCCCGAAGGGGAAGTCGCCCTGCTGCGCGATCTCGTCGAGGAATTCTCGCAGGCGCAGGTGCTCGACCCGCGTCGCGCCGACATCGTCGCTGCCGAGATTCGCGCCCGTGCCGAGGCGAGCGGACTGGCAGCCTCCTGCGGCGTCATGCCCGACATGGAGATGAACGAGGCGCTGACGCGGCTCGACGCGCATCTCTGCGACATCGCCGAATTGCCCTTCCGCGACGGCTTGCATGTCTTCGGGCAATCCGAGATCGACCCAGCTTCGGCCCGCAACGAGCGCGAGAACCTGCTCGCCGCCCTCGACGGCCGCTTCGTGCCGCCCGGCCCGGCCGGCGCGCCGCATCGCGGCCGGCCCGACGTGCTGCCGACCGGGCGCAATCTCTCGACGCTCGATCCGCGCGCCATTCCGACGCGCGCCGCAGCAAGGCTCGGCAAGGTGGCCGCGCAGGCGGTGGTGTCGCGCCACCTGCAGGATCACGGCGACTATCCGCGCCGGATCGTGATGGACCTGTGGGCCTCGCCGACGTTGCGCTCGGGCGGCGAGGATATCGCCCATGCGCTGGCGCTGATGGGCGTGGAGCCGCTCTGGGACAATGCCTCCACCCGCGTCACCGGCTTCAGCATCGTCCCTCAGCCGAAGCTCGCCTTTCCGCGCCTGGATGTGACGGTGCGGATATCCGGCACCTTCCGCGACACCTTTCCCGGCCAGATCGCCTTGATCGATCAGGCGACGCGGGCCGTGGCCGCGCTGGACGAGCCCGACGACTGGAACGAGCCCGCCGCCGCCCGCCGGCGCGGCGAGCACGGCGCGCGCATCTACGGCGCCGCGCCCGGCCGCTACGGCGCGGCGATGGCCGACCGCGCGTTGGACGGCGACTGGACGCATCGCGAAGAGCTGGGCGCCGCCTATCTCGCGGCTTCCGACCATGCCTATGGCGGGCCTGAGGGCCTCGCGACGGCCGATTCCGGCTTCGCCCACCGCATCCGCAGCTCCGATGCCTTCATCCATGTCAGCGACACCGCCGGGCGCGATATCCTGGAAGCGAGCAGCGCGGCCGATGTCATCGGCGGTCTCGCGGCTGCAGCCAAGGCGCTCGGCGCCGACCCGGCGCTCTACAGCCTCGACAGCGCGAACCCAGCAGCACCGAAGGTGCGCACGCTGGCCGAGGACATCGCCCGCATCGTCCATGGCCGGCTGACGCATCCGCGCTGGGTCGCTTCGCAGCTCGCCCATGGCTGGCGCGGCGCGGCGGAGCTGGCCGAGGCGGTCGATACGCTCTTCGTTTTCGCTGCGAGCACGGACGCCGTCGCGGACGGGCTGTTCGACGCCGTCTTCCAGGCCTATTGCGCCGATCCGCAAATCTGGACGGCGCTGGAAGCCGCCAATGCCCCGGCGGCCGCCTCGATCCGCTCGCGCCTCGCCGAGGCGGCGCGGCGCGGCCTGTGGACCAGCCGGCGCAATTCGGTCGGGGCCTTCCTGGCGCGGGAGGCGGCGGAATGAGTGCACTTCCGAAAGAGGCGCTGCGGCGCGGCTGGTGCCCGAGCACGCTGAGGCCAATGGAGACCGGCGATGGCTGGCTGGTGCGCCTGCATCCGCCCGGCGCGCAACTGACGCCCCCGCAATTGCGGCGGATCGCGGCGCTGGCGGCGGAGCACGGCAACGGGCTCGTAGAAATCTCGGCTCGGGCCAATCTGCAGATCAGGGGCGTGACGCCGGCAAGCCATCCGATGCTGGTCGAGCGGCTGCTGGCGGAACGCCTCGTCGACGAGCATGAGGGCGACGGCCCGCAGCGGCTGACGCTGGTTTCGCCGCTGGCAGGCGCCTGCCGTCATTCCGGGGCTTCGCGCAGCGAAGAGCCCGGAATCCATGAACACAGCCGGGATCGACGAAGCGCGGGCGATTCCAGCGCCCCGACGATTGGCGACGAAGTTCAAGGTTTGCAGGCTCTCGGCGTTGCCGCGCCCCGGAATGACGGACAGGGCTTGATCGACGCCGCGGCTTTATCGGCGGCGATCGAGGAACGGGTGCGAAGCATTGCCGGCCTGCCAGCAAAGCTCTGCGTCATCGTCGATGATGGCGGTCGACAGGCGCTGGACGGCTTTGCCTGCGACATACGGCTCGTCGCCGTCGCATCCGGCCGGGTGGTCGTCGGGCTCGCCGACACGATCTGGCGCGGCCCGGTTTCAGAGGTCGATGCACCCGCCATCGTGGAAACCGTCCTGCGCGGGTTCGCACGCGCACGCAGCGCCGCTCCAGAGCGCATCCGCCGCCTGCGCGACCTCTCCGCCGCGGCATTGTCCGGCCTCAGCGGACTGGCTGAAACGGCTGCCCCAGCGCCCCGCCCGGCCCCTCGACGCGCCGGGCTTTTCGCCTTGGCGGGTGATCGCTTCGCGGCGCTCGTCAACCTGCCATTTGGCCGCTGCGATGCGGCGACGCTCGATAGGCTCGGTGCCGGCGTTGGAACGCAGCAGGCCGATATCCGGCTCTCGCCCTGGCGGGGCTTGGCCTTCCGCAATCTCAGCAATGTCGATGCCGAGGCCATGCTCGTCCTCGCGAACGACCTCGGATTGATCACGCGTGACGACGATCCGCGCCTGTCGGTGCAGGCTTGCGCCGGGAGCCCGGCCTGCTCGCGGGCGGAAGCTCCGGCCATGGCGGACGCCGCGAAACTGGCCGAAGCCGCCAGCGACTTGCTCGCTCGGGGTGCCACATTGCATGTCTCGGGCTGCATAAAATCCTGCGCGCATCCGGCCAGTGCCGACCTTACCCTGGTCGGTCGAGAAGGACGTTACGAGGTCGTGCTCGGCGGCACAGCGCGGGACAAGCCGCTCGCGACGCTTGACCTTTCGACGCTCATGGCGCGATTGCAGCCCGGAGAAGAGATTCACGCGCGGCTCACCAATGCGGCGCGTATAACGGGACCGCGCGGTTGAGCAGGGCTTACGATTACATCCAGGACGGCGCGGCGATCTACGAGCGCTCCTTCGCGATCATCCGTGCGGAAGCTGATCTTGCCCGCTTCAGCGGCGCGGCCGAGCGCGTCGTCGTGCGCATGATCCATGCCTGCGGCATGACCGACCTGCCCGGTGACGTCGAGATGTCCGTCGACTTCGCCGAAGCCGCCCGCACCGCGCTCAAGAGCAGCGGGCCGATCCTGTGCGACGCCAAGATGGTCGCCAACGGCGTGACCCGCGCCCGGCTGCCGGCCGGCAACGAGGTGATCTGCACGCTGGACGACCCGCAGGTCCCCGCGCTCGCGGCCAGGATGGGCACGACCCGCTCCGCCGCCGCGATGGAATTATGGAGGCCACGGCTCGCTGGCTCCATCGTCGTGATCGGCAATGCGCCGACCTCGCTGTTCCGGCTGCTGGAAATGCTCGATGCCGGTGCGCCCAGGCCCGCTGCGGTGATCGGCATCCCCGTCGGCTTCGTCGGCGCGGCGGAATCCAAGGCGGCTCTGGCGAAGGACGGACGCGTGCCCTTCCTCGTCGTCCATGGCCGGCGCGGCGGCTCGGCCATGGCAGCTGCCGCCGTCAATGCGCTGGCGCAGGACAAGGAATAGCGGCGTGAGCGGGACAGAAAAGACCCTGCTCTACGGCGTCGGCCTCGGCCCCGGCGCGCCGGATTTGATGACCGTCCGGGCGCGGGACATCATCCTCTCGGCCGACCGTCTCGTGCATTTCTGCAAGCGTGGCCGGCGCGGCAACGCCCGCTCCACGGCCGACGCCATCATCGCGCCCGACGCCGGCCGTGAGATCGAACTCGCCTTCCCCGTCACGACCGAGGCCAGCGTCGGCGAACCCGATTATGACGGGCCGATCGCGGCCTTCTACGAGGAAGCCGCCGAGCGCCTCGCAGCGGAGATGCAGGCCGGGCGCAGCCTCGCCGTACTCTGCGACGGCGATCCATTCTTCTATGGCTCCTTCATGCATCTGTGGCGGCGCCTGAGCCAGCGCTTCCCGACCGAAATCGTGCCCGGCGTCACCGGCATGACCGGCGCCTGGGCCGAGGCCGGTGCGCCGATCACCTGGGGCGACGACGTCATGACCGTTCTGCCCGGCACGCTGCCGGAGGCGGAGCTGGCGCGACGACTGGCCGACACGGATGCCGCCGTCATCATGAAGCTCGGCCGCAACCTGCCGAAGGTGCGCCGCGCGCTCGTGGCGGCCGGGCTGGAAGGGCGCGCGATCTATGTCGAGCGCGCGACCATGGAGCGGCAGGTGGTGGCCCGCCTCGTCGACAAGGCCGATGACGAGGCGCCCTATTTCGCCATGGTGCTGGTGCCCGGCGAGGGGCGCCGGCTGTGAGCGACGGTCCTTCGCATTCTGTTTCACCGCCGCCGTCATCCCGGACAAGCGGCGCAGCCGCGCCGATCCGGGATGACGGCGCGGAGCGGGACAAGGCAGAGAAAAAGGCCACGACCGCGACAGGCTCCCTCACCATCGTCGGCCTCGGCCCCGGCACGCCGGAATGGATCACTCCGGCCGCGCAGGCCGCGCTTGATGCCGCCAGCGATCTCATCGGCTACGGCCCCTATCTCGACCGCGTGCCGGAACGGAGCGGCCGGACCAAGCATGCCTCCGATAATCGCGTCGAAGTCGAGCGCGCCGCCCACGCGCTGAAGCTGGCTGCCGAGGGCCGAAAGGTCGCGGTCGTCTCGGGTGGCGATCCCGGCGTCTTCGCCATGGCGGCGGCGGTGTTCGAGGCGCTGGAAGCCGGGCCGGCGGAGTGGCTGGTCATCCCGATCACGGTGGAGCCCGGCATCACCGCGATGCTGGCGGCGGCGGCGCGGGCTGGAGCACCGCTCGGCGGCGATTTCTGCGCGCTCTCGCTCTCGGACAACCTGAAGCCTTGGGAAGTTGTGACGGCGCGTCTGACGGCGGCCCTCGCCGCCGATTTCGTGATCTGCCTGTACAACCCGATCTCGAAGGCGCGGCCCTGGCAGCTCGGCGCGGCGCTGGAGCTGGCGGCCGAGCACCGCGCGGCTGAAACGCCCGTGCTCTTCGCCCGCGCCGTCGGGCGGCCGGACGAGATCCTGCGCGTTCTTACGCTCGCTGAGGCGATCGCGACAGCCGGCACGGCCGATATGGCGACGCTGGTGATGATCGGGGCATCGAGCACGCGGCTGATCGCCCGCGAGGGCGCCGCGCCTTACGTCTACACCCCGCGCTCGGTGACGAAGAGCCCCTGCGCCACCAGCCAGGGCAGGACCTGATCGATATGATCGACGGTCTCGACATCGGGCTTGGGCGGCCGCTCGACCATCACCACCGGCAGGGAGAGCCGGCGCGCCGCCGCGAGCTTGCCGACCGTCGCCGGGCCACCCGAATTCTTGCTGACCAGGATCTCCACGCCCTCGCGGCGCATCAGATCCTCCTCGTCGTCAGTGTCGAACGGCCCGCGCTGCTGGATGACATCGACATGCGGCACCGGCAGCCGGTCGCCGATCGGCTCGATGACGCGCACGAGGTAGCGATGCTGGGGAGCATCGGCGAAAGCCGGCAGTTCGAGGCGGCCCACGGTGAGGAAGACCCGGCGCGACGCCTCGCCGAGGGCCTGCACGGCGGCATCGATATCCGGCACCGATTTCCAGCGGTCGCCGGCGCGCGGCGCCCAGGATTCGCGCCGGATCGCCAACAGCGGCACGCCTTCCGCCTTGCAGGCGTGCTCGGCGTTGAAGGGCATGATCGCGGCGAAGGGATGGGTCGCATCGACGACCGCGACGATGCCCTGCTCGACGAGATATTGTCTCAAGCCGTCGATGCCGCCGAAGCCGCCGACGCGCACCGGCAGATTCGTCGGCCGGGGATCGACGGTGTGCCCCGCCAGCGAGATAATGGCACGGATTTCCGGAGCTTGATCAGCCAGAAGCTGATCAAGCGCAGCAGCTTCGCTCGTTCCGCCAAGGATGAGGACGGTCATGTCGGCAGTCTTACGTGAATCGGATGCCCTGTCGAGCCGCGAGGCGCCGACGCCCTGGCTCTCGCTGGTCGGGCTGGGGGAAGACGGCCCCGCAGGCCTCAGCCGCGAGGCGCTCTCTGCGCTGAACGAGGCCGAGATCGTCTTTGGTGGCGAGCGGCACATCGCGCTCGTCGGCTCCGTGCCGGGCGAGCTCAGGCCCTGGCCGCAGCCCTTCCGCAACGCGCTGCCGCAGATCCTGGCCGAGCGCGGCCGCAAGGTCTGCGTGCTCGCGACCAGCGACCCCTTTCATTACGGCATCGGCAACAGCCTGAGCCGCGCCATCCCGGCCGCGGAAATGCGGATCATTCCGCAGCTCTCCTCCTTTTCGATGGCCTGCACGCGGATGCGCTGGCCGCAGGAGGAATGCGCGCTGGTCTCGCTGCATGGGCGCACGCTCTATCGGATCGTGCCGCATCTGCAGCCGGGCGCGCGCATCCTCGCCCTGTCGTGGGACGAGACGACGCCGCGCGCCGTCGCCGAGCTGATGCGCGCGCGCGGCCTCGGCGCCAGCCGTCTCGTCGTGATGGAGCAGCTTGGCGGCCCGCAGGAGCGCGTGCGCGAGACGCGGGCCGATGCCTTCGCCTTCGACGACATCGTGCCGCTGAACATGATCGCGGTCGATGTCGTGGCCGGGCGCGATGCCCATATTCTGCCGCTCACGCCCGGTCTCGACGAGGATTGGTTCGCCCATGACGGGCAGATCACCAAATCGGAAATCCGCGCCATCACCCTATCTGCCCTGGCGCCGCGCGCCGGGGAACTGCTCTGGGATGTCGGAGCGGGCTCCGGTTCCATCGCCGTCGAATGGTGCCAGCGCCATGTCCGCAACCGGGCGGTCGCCTTCGAGGCGAAGCCGGAACGCGCCGAGCGTATCGCGCGCAACAGGCTCGAGCTCGGCGGGCTCTCCGTCGATGTCTTCGGCGAAGCGCCCGCAGGCTTCGTCGGGCGCGAGGCGCCGGATGTGATCTTCATCGGCGGCGGACTGACGGAGGACGGGCTGTTCGACGCCGCCTGGGCGGCGCTGAAGCCCGGTGGCCGGCTCGTCGCCAATGTCGTGACGATCGAAGGCGAGGCGAAGCTCGCGGCGCTGCATGCCGAGCATGGCGGCTCGCTCAGGCGCATTTCGATCGACCGGCTGGCACCCGTCGGCGGCAAGCATGGCTGGCGGCCAGCGATGCCGGTGACGCAATGGCGGGTCGAGAAGCCTTGAGCGGCGGCCGCCTCGTCGCCGGCATCGGCATCCGGCCCGGAACGGGGGCTGCCGACATCCTCGCCTGCCTCGACGAGGCGCTGGCGATCGCCGGCCTTGCGGGCAGCGAGACCGCGCGTTTCGCCACGCTGGCGAGCCGCGTCGCGGAGGCCGGCATGATCGCCGCCGCCGCCGACAGGTCTGCCGAGCTCGTCGCCATTCCCGACGAGGCGCTGAAGGGTTTCGAGGCCGCCTGCGCGACGCGCTCGACCCGCATCGCCTCGCTCTATGGTGTCGGTTCGGTCGCCGAGGCTGCGGCGCTCGCGGCGGCGGGTCCGGGGGGCTCGCTGGTGCAGCCGCGCATCGCGACCGCGCGCGTCACCTGCGCGCTGGCGCGGAGCGCGTCGTGACCATCCATTTCATCGGCGCCGGACCGGGCGCGCCGGACCTCATCACCCTGCGCGGCCGCGATCTCATCGCCGCCTGCCCAATCTGCCTCTATGCCGGCTCGCTGATCCCGAAGGCGATGCTGGACTGGTGCCCGCCGGGCGCGCGTATCGTCGACACCGCCCCGCTTGATCTCGACGCGATCATCGCCGAGATGGAGGCAGCACATCTCGCCGGGCAGGATGTGGCGCGGCTGCATTCCGGCGATCTCTCGATCTGGAGCGCCTGTGGCGAACAGATGCGCCGGCTCGACCGGCTTGGCATTCCCTACAGCGTGACGCCGGGCGTGCCGGCCTTCGCCGCCGCCGCCGCCGTGCTGAAGCGCGAGCTCACCCTGCCGGGCGTCGCGCAATCGCTGGTGCTGACGCGCACCTCGGGGCGCGCCTCGGCCATGCCACCGAAGGAGACGCTCGCGACCTTCGCCGCATCCGCCGCGACGCTCGCCATCCATCTCTCGATCCATGTGATCGAGCAGCTCGTGGCGGAGCTGACCCCGTTCTATGGCGCGGCATGCCCGGTCGCGGTGGTGTTCCGCGCGACATGGCCGGACGAGACCGTGCTGCGCGGCACGCTCGCCGACATCGCCGGACAGGTTCGCGAGAGCGCTCTCGAACGCACGGCGCTGATCCTCGTCGGCCCGGCGCTGGCGGCAGATGATTTCGGCGAGAGCGCGCTCTATTCCGTCGATTACGACCGCCGCTTCCGGCCTCGGGGCGGCCCATGAGCGCGCGCGGCCTGCTCATCGCCGCCCCGCGCTCGGGCTCGGGCAAGACGACGATCACCCTGGGCTTGCAGCGTGCGCTCGTCCGGCGCGGCCTCACCGTGCGCGGCCTGAAATGCGGGCCTGATTACATCGACCCGGCCTTCCACGCCGCAGCGACCGGCGCGCCCAGCGCCAATCTCGATTCCTATGCCATGCCGGACGGCCTGCTCGGGCGCATCGCCGCAGATGCGATCGAAGCCGCCGATCTCGTCATCGCCGAGGGCTCCATGGGGCTGTTCGATGCCGTGCCGGGGCCGGAGGGCCATACCGGCGCCAGCGCCGACATCGCCGCCCTGACCGGCTGGCCGGTCCTGCTCGTCATCGACGTCTCCGGCCAGGCTCAATCGGCAGCGGCGGTCGCGCTCGGCTGCCGGGTTTACGATCCGCGCATTCGCGTGGCCGGCGTGATCCTCAACAAGGTCGCCAGCGCGCGCCATGAACGCCTCGCCCGGCAGGGCATGGAGCGCATCGGGATGCCCGTCCTCGGTGCCCTGCCGCGCGAAGCGAGCCTGATCCTGCCCGAGCGGCATCTCGGGCTGGTGCAGGCGGGCGAGACGGCCGATCTGCATGCGCGACTCGATGCGCTGGCGGAGGCCGTGGCGGCCGCCGTCGACCTCGATGCGGTGATTGCAGCCGCCGGCGAGACGAGGTTGCCACCCGCCCACGACACCCCGCCCCTGCCGGCTCCGGGCCGGCGGATCGCCATCGCGCGCGATGCGGCCTTCTCGTTCGTCTATCTGCATGTCGAGGCAGGATGGCGGGCGGCAGGCGCCGAACTCGTGCCGTTCTCGCCGCTGCAGGACGAGGCGCCGCCGGAGCACTGCGACGCCTGCTGGCTGCCGGGCGGTTATCCCGAACTCCACGCCGCGACGATCGCGGCGGCAGCACGTTTCCTCGGCGGCCTGCGCAGCTTCGCCCAGACCCGGCCGGTGCATGGCGAGTGCGGCGGCTACATGGTGCTCGGCCGCAGCCTGACGGATGCGGACGGCGTTTCGCATGGCATGGCAGGGCTGCTCTCGGTCGAGACCTCCTTCGCCAAACGCAAGATGAATCTCGGCTATCGCCGCGCCGTGCTGCAGGCCGACGGCCCGCTCGGGTTGGCCGGTGCGACCCTGACGGGCCATGAGTTCCACTATGCCAGCATCGTCGCGCAGGGTGAGGATCCGCCCTTCGCCGTGGTCGGCGACCCGCATGGCTCCGCTCCGGCCCCGGCCGGCAGCAGGCGCGGGCTGGTGACCGGCTCGTTCTTCCATGCCATTGCGACGGCGCCGTCCGCGTGACCGGCGCCCCGGTCTTCGACGCGGCGTTCGCCCGACAGTTCGGAGAACTGCTGCGCTGGCGTCGCGATGTCCGGCGCTTCAGGCGCGACCCGGTGCCGGCCACGCTGATCGAAGAGCTGCTCGCCCAGACACAGCTCTCGCCCTCGGTCGGACATTCGCAACCCTGGCGCTGGCTCACGGTCGATGGGCCGCAGCAGCGCGAGGCCGTGCAGGCCAGCTTCAGCCGCTGCAACGCTGATGCGTTGGCGTCCTACGACGGCGAACAGGCCGCGCTCTATGCCCGCCTCAAGCTTGAGGGCCTGCGTGAAGCGCCGATGCAACTCGCCGTCTTCTGCGATCACGGAACAGGACGTGGCCATGGCCTCGGCCGGCGGACCATGCCGGAGATGCTGGACTATTCGGTCGTCGCGGCGATCACGCAGTTCTGGCTGGCGGCACGCGTGCATGGGCTCGGCGTCGGGTGGGTCTCGATCCTCGAACCGGATGTGATCGCGGCGGCAGTGGATGCGCAGCCCGGCTGGAAGCTGATCGCCTATCTCTGCGTCGGCTGGCCGGAGGACGAATCCGACCTACCCGAACTCGTCAGGGCCGGCTGGGAACAGGGCTGACGGTCAGCCCCCCGCCCGCGCGAGGCGCGCGACATCACGGCGCAAGGCCAGCGACGTCGCCATCGCCAGAAGGGCGAGGATTGCGACGAGCCCCGCCGCACCCGACCAGCCAATCCCGGAAATCACCAGGCCCACCACGGCAGGCCCCAGCACCTGGCCGAGATTGCTGCCCTGCATCAGCAGGCCGATCGCGGTCGGGACCAGGTTGGGGCGTGGCGCGATCGCGGCGGCCGTCGAGAGCAGGGTCGCGGGGATGAAGCCGCCCGCCATCGCGAATAGGACACCGCAGAGGAAGGCGCCTGCCGCCGGCAGTAGCGGCAGGAAGACGAAGAGCGCGGCGAGGCCCATGGCGCCGCTGGCTGCGGCGAGGAGCAACGCGCGGTTCACCCGGCGCCGCAGCAGGACGCCGGCCAACAGGTTGCCGAGGATGTTGCCGGCCGTGGCCAGGCCGCTGAGCAGGCCTGCCAGCGCAAGCGAGCTGCCCATGCGCTCGATCAGCAGGACGGGCAGGAAGCTGAGCACCGCGAAGAACATCATCGCATAGAGCGCAAAGCAGAGCGCCAGCAGGACCGGCCCGCGAGCGAGAAACATGTTGCCGGCATCGGCCGCGAGGCCGCGCCACGATATCTTTGCGCCGCCGACACCAGCCGGCACCCGCAGCAGCACCGCCAGGGCGGCGAGGAGCGCGAAGGCGGCGCCCGCCAGCCAGATCGCGCGCCAGCTGCCGAACAGCGGACCCAGCAACATCGCCAGCGCCATTCCCGCCGGCATGAAGCAGCTCCACAGGGCCATCGCGATCTCCCGATCGCGCTCCGCCACGCAGCGGCGCAGCAGCGCCGGACCGGAGACGCTGACCATCAGGAAGCCGGTGCCCTCGATGAGCCGGCAAGCCAGAAGCGGCGCGAAGCCGGACGTGCCGGCGCCGAGCGCGCTGCCGAAGGCGAGCAGCGCCAGACCGAGCAGCAAGATGCGCCGGTCGCCGAAGCGCGTGGCGAGGGCGCCAACCGCAACGCCGCCGAACAGGCCGAGGACGGCGAAGATCGAGCTGACCCAGCCGAGCACGGCCAGATCGTAGCCCGTCTCCGCCTGCAGCAGCGGGATCGCGATAGCCGCCTTGCCGATCTGGAGCGAGGCGGCGATGCCGGCGGTAACGACGAAGGCGACGAGCCACCAATCGGTCGTGGGCGACGCACCGATACGGTTCGTGCCCGCCGCGCCGCCCGCTGTTTCCTCAATTCCGCGCAAGACGGCCCACCTCGTTGAGAACCCTGTGCTGTGATGGACCTTCTGCTTCATCGACGGAAGTGAGATAATCCGCATCAACTCGATCTATGGAATCGATCATGCTCGACAGCCTGTCGCTCGACCAGATGCGGATGTTCCTGACGGTGGCGGAAGCTGGCAGCTTTCGCGCCGCGGCCGCCCGGCTCGGCCGGGTGCAGTCTGCCGTCAGCCACGCCGTCGCAAAGCTCGAGGACGAACTCGGCATCGCCCTGTTCGATCGTTCGGGGCACAGGCCCGCCCTGACATCGGAAGGGCAGGCGCTGCTCAGCAATGTCCGCGACGTGCTGCTGCGGGTCGACGCGATGCGGGCACGGGCACGAGGATTGCGCGACGGGGTAGAGCTGGAATTGTCGCTGACCGTCGACGTGCTGTTCCCGCCCCTGCTTGTCGGCGCCGCCCTGGCCGAGATGAGCCAGACCTATCCGTCGGTCGCGATACGGCTCTCGGCCGAGGCGCTCGGCGGGCCGATCACGGCGCTGCTGGACAAGCGCAGCCAGCTCTCGATCATCGTCGGCGAGAGCTTTCGCGACCCCCGCATTGCGGTGGACGCCCTGACCGCGATCGAGATGATCGCCGTGGTCGCGGCTGCGCATCCACTCGCGCAACAGGCGGGGCCGCTCGATGCCGCCGCGCTCGCCGATCATCTCCAGATCGTGCAGTTCGACCGGTCGCCGTTGACGGATCAGCGCGATATCGGCGTGATCTCGCCGCGAACCTGCCGCGTCGGCGGGCAGGACATCAAGCACGCCATGATCCTGGCCGGTCTGGGCTGGGGCCGATTGCCGGGCTGGCTTGCGGCCGAGGATCTTGCGAATGGCCGGCTCGCGCGCGTCGAGACCGGCGTTCTCGGCCGCCGCGCGCAACTCCCGGCGGAGGCCTATGTCGGGCATCGCCTCGATGCGCCGCTCGGGCCCGCGGCCCGCAGCTTCGCCGCCGCGCTCGCGCGTCTTTGCGCCGAGCCATAGCAAAGCGCCGGCGGATCGCAGCCCCTGCAAAAACAAAGAGCCGGCCCATGCGGCCGGCTCTTCTGTTTCGTCTTCCGCTTTGGCTCAGCGTCCGCGCAGGATGCCGCCCATGATGGCACCGCCGAGGATCGAGCCGATGGCTGCGGCACCGCCGGTATCCGGGGCGGGCTCGCGCGTGCGCACCTGTCCGCGATAGGCACCGGCCGTGCCGCGCTGCGAGGTCGTGCCCGAGCCTTCCTGAGCGACGCCGCGCTCGCGGGCCATGTCGCGCCGGTACATCTCGTCGCCCTCATAGGTGACGTTGCGGGTGGCGCGTCCGCCCTGCGGACGCTCCGCAACAGCCTTCCTGGTCTTCTTCTCGGCCGCGGCCTTCTCTTCCTGGGCGAGCATCTGCTGGTAGGCCGGCTCGCTCTGGGCCCGCAATGCCGTCGCCTGCATCGCGGTCAAGAAGCCGGTCTCGGGGATGCCGCGGCTCTTCTGCCACTCCTGGATCGCCTTGCGCTGGCTCGGGCCGAAATTGGCGGCGATCTTGCCAGGCTGGAGGCCGCTGAGACGCAACCGGTTCTGCAATTCGCGCCGCTCCGGAGCCGAGAGCTTCATGGCCGTTTCGCTCTGCGCGGTGCCGATCTCCTTCTTCAGCGCCTCGTCGGTGACGCCGGGCGGTGTCGCCAGGAAGCCGGCGGCGGGCTTGGCCGCCTCGAGGCTGGCGAGACGGTTGCGGGCGAAGGTGGCGAACTGGCCGGACGGGAACGCGTCGAGATAGGCGCGGTAGTCCGGTGCGGAATTGCCGCGCTCGGCCACTTCCCAGGTCTTCACATCGAGCTGGGCGCGATCGAGCGAGGAGGCGACCGGCATGGCCGGAATCGGCACAGCGGCGTCGATGGCCTTGGTCGCTGCGGCGCTCGGATCGACCGAAGCCAGCTTCAGCGTCGGGTTGAGCCTGAACTCGCCGATGATCGAGGAATTCGTCCAGGGCTTCTGCTTCTTGCCGGTGGTTTCCCAGACATCGGCCCGCACGCGATCCATCACGGTGGTGATCGAGACCTCGGGAGTCTCGATGTGCTTGAGCAGCGCGGAGGTGAACGGGCTGTTGCCGTCACGTTCGCCATCCAGCGCGGTGGCGCGCGGATCGGTCGCGAAGGCGATCAGGATGCCGGAGGCGGACTGGGTCTCGATCGCCGTCAGGCCGCGCGTGACGGCACGCGATTTCGCCGCGAGCTGAGTGGCGAAGGGATTGTCGCGGCAGGCGTCGAGGATGACGATGTTGACGCGCTCGTCGCGCTGCATCTGGCGCAGCACCAGCTGGACGTTGACCGCGCGGAAATCGAGGTCCGCCTCGGAACGGAGCGAGGCGTCGACCGGGATCAGGTAGTTCTCGTCGCCGACCGCGATGCCGTGGCCGGCATAGTAGACGAGGCCGGCCTTGGCGCCGTCGAGCTTCTGCGCGAACTCGCGCACGACGCCCGTCATCTCGTCCATCTTCAGGTCATAGCCTTCGACGACGTCGAAGCCGAGGCGCTTGAGCGCCGCCGCCATGCCCCTGGCGTCGCGCTGCGGGTTGGCGAGCGGTGGCACCGCCGTATAGGCGCTGTTACCGATCACCAGCGCGACGCGCCGCTCCGGCACGGCCGCGGAGCCGGGCGAGGCGAACGCCACGGCCCAGAGCACCAGCGCAAAGGCCGCAGCCATCCGGGCTTGGAACACCGAAACCAGAGACGTCAAGCTCACGACAACCTCCCCTGCTGCTGCGGCACATATCTTCTGGCCGCGAAAGGCCCGACAAAGGGCACTGCACGATGATAAACGGACGACGATAGACGAAGGCCAACAGACATTTTTACCGCAACACTTCCCGACGGTAAACCAGAATACCCGTTGGTCGCGCCTCCCTCGTCCCAGGTTCAAACGGAATTTCGGAGCCTTGCTCCGAAGGGCCACCATCGCGCGACGTGGCCGATCGCGGCATCCTCCATTTGCAGGAGAGAGGCGGTATAAGACCAAGGGATGAGAAGCCCGCTCCGCGAGCCGCTTCCAGCCCTGGGATCGTTGACTTATGTTCCCGGCGCGGTGCAGCATGACATGCAAGGGGAACCGCTCAAACAAGAAAGACAAAGCTGATGAGGGCTGGCAATCGGCATGCCTGAGGACAATATTCTTTCGACGTCAGGTCTAACCAAAGAATTTGCCGGCTTTACAGCTGTGAACGGCGTCGACCTCAATGTCCGGCGCGGTTCGATTCATGCATTGATCGGGCCGAATGGCGCGGGCAAGACGACCTGCTTCAACCTGCTGACGAAATTCTTGCCGCCGACGCGCGGGACCATTCTCTATAATGGCCGTGACATCACGCGGGAGAAGCCGGCCGAGATCGCGCGGCTCGGGCTCGTCCGCTCTTTCCAGATCTCGGCAGTGTTTCCGCAGCTCTCCGTGCTGACCAACGTCCGGATCGCGCTGCAGCGCAAGCGCGGCGATTCGTTCGACTTCTGGCGCTCGGAGCGCACGCTGAAGAGCCTGGACGACGAGGCGAGGAACCTCGTCGACGCTGTCGGCCTCACGCCCTTCCTGTCGCTCACGGCAGGCGAGCTCAGCTACGGCCGCAAGCGGGCGCTGGAGATCGCGACGACACTGGCGCTCGATCCCGAGATGCTGCTGCTCGACGAGCCGATGGCCGGCATGGGCCGCGAGGATGTCGAGCGCATCGAGGCGCTGATCCGCAAGGTCTCGAAGAACCGCACCATCCTGATGGTCGAGCACAACCTCTCGGTCGTCGCCTCGCTGTCGGACCGCATCACCGTGCTGGCGCGCGGCCAGGTCCTGGCCGAGGGCGACTATGCCACGGTCTCGAAGGACCCGCGCGTGATCGAGGCCTATATCGGTTCGGGAGGCGGCCATGGCCACCATTGAGGCCCTGAAGGCGCCGGCAGCAGCCACGGGCACCGCGCCTTTGCTGAAAGTGCGCGGGCTCGAGGCCTGGTACGGGGAATCCCATGTGCTGCATGGCGTCGACCTCGATGTCGCGCCGGGCGAGGTGGTGACGCTGCTCGGCCGCAACGGCGCCGGCAAGACCACGACTCTGAAGTCGATCATGGGCGTGATCGGCAAGCGCAAGGGCTCGGTGGTGCTGGAAGGCACCGAGACGATCGGGCTGCCCTCGCGGGCGATCGCCCGGCTCGGCATCGGCTTCGTGCCGGAGGAGCGCGGCATCTATTCCTCGCTCAGCGTCGAGGAAAACCTGATACTGCCGCCGCAGGTCCGCCCCGGCGGGCTCTCGCTCGAGGCGATCTTCACGCTCTTCCCCAACATCAAGGAGCGGCTGAAGAGCCAGGGCACCAAGCTCTCCGGCGGCGAGCAGCAGATGCTGGCGATCGGGCGCATCCTGCGCACCGGCGCGCATCTGCTCCTGCTCGACGAGCCGACCGAGGGGCTGGCGCCGGTCATCATCGAGCAGATCGGCCGCACCATCGCCAGGCTCAAGCAGGACGGCTTCACCATCATCCTGGTCGAGCAGAACTTCCGCTTCGCCCAGACGGTCGCCGACCGGCACTATGTCGTCGAGCAGGGCAAGGTCATCGATATGATCCCGAACGCCGAACTCGACGCCAATATCGACAAGCTGCACAGATATCTCGGAGTCTGACGGGCTTTTTGCCCGGGCGCCGGCATCGCGCGGCCAAGAACACGGCGAAACGCCGACAACCACAGCAGGGAGAACAACGATGAAGCTCAAGACCATTCTCGCAACGACCGCGCTCGCCGCCCTGATGGCGAGCCCGGCACTGGCCCAGCAGATCTCGGTCAAGGCCGGCGTGCTCAACGACCGCTCAGGGCTCTATGCCGACCTTTCGGGCGAGGGCTCGGTGATCGCCGCGCGCATGGCGGTCGAGGACTTCAAGGCCGCCGACAAGGGCATCAAGGTCGAGATCGTCTCGGCCGACCACCAGAACAAGCCGGATGTCGGCTCGACCATCGCCCGGCAATGGTACGATCAGGACGGCGTCGACCTGATCCTCGACGTACCGACCTCCTCGGTCGCGCTGGCGGTGAGCCAGATTACCAAGGAGAAGAACAAGATCCACATCAACTCCGGCGCCGGCAGCTCGGACCTGACCGGCAAGGCCTGCAGCCCCAACACCGTACACTGGACCTACGACACCTATGCGCTGGCCCAGGGCACGGGCGGCGCCATGGTGAAGGCCGGCGGCGACAGCTGGTTCTTCCTGACCGCCGACTACGCCTTCGGCCATGCACTGGAGCGTGACGCCAGCGCCACCGTCACCAAGAACGGCGGCAAGGTCGTCGGCGCGGTTCGCACCCCATTCCCCGGAACCGACTTCTCCTCCTTCCTGCTGCAAGCGCAGGCTTCCAAGGCGAAGGTCATCGGCCTCGCCAATGCCGGCAGCGACACCACCAACGCGATCAAGCAGGCGGGCGAGTTCGGCATCGTCGCCGGCGGGCAGAAGCTCGCAGGGCTCCTCGTCTTCATCAGCGACGTCCATGCGCTCGGCCTGCAGGCGGCGCAGGGGCTGGTCCTGACGGAGTCGTTCTACTGGGACAAGGACGACCAGACCCGCGCCTGGTCGGAGCGCTTCGCCAAGCTCAACGGCGGCAAGAAGCCGACCATGGTCCATGCCGGCGTCTATTCCGGGCTGCTGCACTATCTCAAGGCGGTCGAGGCCGCGAAGAGCAAGGACAGCGCCGCCGTCATGGCCAAGATGAAAGAGACGCCAACCGACGACCCGCTCTTCGGCAAGGGCACGATCCGCGTCAACGGCCGCAAGGTGCATGACATGTATCTCTACGAGGTCAAGAAGCCGTCCGAGTCGAAGGCCCCGTGGGACTACTACAAGCAGATCGCCGTGCTGCCGGGCGAGCAGGCCTTCCAGCCGCTCGCCGAGAGCGAGTGCCCGCTCGTCAAGAAGTGACGGTCGCGGTTTAGCGCTCGTCATCCCGGACAAGCGGCCGCAAGGCCGCGCCGATCCGGGATCCATCCAAGGGCTCGGCGCTCTGTGATGGATCCCGGATCTTCGCTTCGCTCCGTCCGGGATGACGCGAGCGAAGTCACTCAGAAGACAAAAGCGAAGAGCCCCTCATGTTCGAGCTTCTCGGAATTCCGCCCCAGGCGTTGTTCGGCCAGGTCCTTCTCGGCCTGATCAACGGCTCGTTCTATGCGATCCTCAGCCTTGGGCTGGCGGTGATCTTCGGGCTCCTGAACATCATCAACTTCAGCCATGGCGCGCAGTACATGATGGGCGCTTTCGTGGCCTGGATGTGCCTGAACTATCTCGGCCTCAATTACTGGGTGGCGCTGCTGCTGGCGCCGATCATCGTCGGTGCGACCGGCATCGCGATCGAGCGGCTGCTGCTCAAGCGCATCGCCCATCTCGACCATCTCTACGGGCTGCTGCTGACCTTCGGCCTGGCGCTGATCATCCAGGGCCTGTTCCGCAACCAGTACGGCTCGTCCGGCCTGCCTTACGCCATCCCGCCGCAGCTCTCGGGCGGCCAGAATCTCGGCTTCATGTTCCTGCCGAACTATCGCGCCTGGGTGATCTTCGCCTCGCTCGTCGTCTGCCTCGGCACCTGGTTCCTGATCGAGAAGACCAAGCTCGGCTCCTATCTGCGCGCCGCGACCGAGAACCCGACCCTGACCCAGGCCTTCGGCATCAACGTGCCGCTGCTTGTGACGCTGACCTACGGCTTCGGCGTCGCGCTCGCGGCCTTCGCCGGCGTGCTCGCCGCGCCGATCTACTCGGTCAATCCGAACATGGGTGGCGACCTGATCATCGTCGTCTTCGCCGTCGTCGTCATCGGCGGCATGGGCTCGATCATGGGCGCCATCGTCACCGGCTTCTCGCTCGGCCTGATCGAGGGGCTGACCAAGGTGTTCTACCCGGAAGCGGCGGCGACCGTGATCTTCATCATCATGGTGCTGGTGCTGCTGGTGAAGCCCGCCGGCCTGTTCGGCCGCCAGGCCTGACGCAAGCAAGGATCCGACGACATGACCGACCTTGCCTCGACCGACACCCCGGCCGCCACCGTCCTCACCGAGACCGACGACAGCACGGCCCGCCTGCATCGCAACCTGTTCATCGCCATCGCGGCGCTGCTGGTGATCGCGCCCTTCGTCGCCTATCCGGTCTTCGTGATGAAGGTGCTGTGCTTCGCGCTGTTCGCGCTCGCCTTCAACCTCCTGCTTGGCTATGGCGGGCTCCTGTCCTTCGGCCATGCCGCCTATTTCGGGATGGCGAGCTATGTCAGCGCCTACACCGCCAAGAACTGGGGCCTGACGCCGGAATTGGCGATCCTGCTCGGAACGGCCGTCGCTGCCCTGCTCGGCACCGTCTTCGGCGCGCTCGCCATCCGCCGCCAGGGCATCTACTTCGCCATGATCACGCTGGCGCTGGCCCAGATGGTGTTCTTCTTCTCGCTGCAGACGCCGCGCTTCACCGGCGGCGAGGACGGCATCCAGGCCGTGCCGCGCGGCAAGCTGTTCGGCCTGATCAGCCTCGCCGACGACCGCGCCCTCTACTGGCTGGTGGCCGCGATCTTCATGGCCGGCCTCCTGCTGATCTACCGCATCATCCACTCGCCCTTCGGCCAGGTCTGCAAGGCGATCCGCGACAACGAGCCCCGCGCCATCTCGCTCGGCTATCGCGCCAACCAGTACAAGCTGATGGTGTTCGTGCTCTCCGCCACGCTCGCCGGCCTCGCCGGCGCGACCAAGGCCATCGTCTTCCAGCTCGCTTCGCTCACCGACGTCTACTGGTCGATGTCGGGCGAAGTCGTGCTGATGACGCTGGTCGGAGGCCTCGGCACCGTCTTCGGCCCGATCGTCGGCGCGCTCGTCATCGTCTCCATGCAGAACTACCTGGCGACGCTGGGCGCCTGGGTCACCGTCGTCCAGGGCGTGATCTTCGTGCTCTGCGTCCTGCTCTTCCGCGAGGGCATCGTCGGCGTCATCGCCAAAGCCATCAAGAAGCCGCTCTAGCGGCGGCCGGCGGGCTCTAGCGGATCAGCTTCGAGACCGGCCTGAACTGCGGGTGCTCGGCCGTCCGCAGCCATTCGAACAGCACCATTTCGGTGGTGACGATCTCGGCGCCGTGCCCCGCCATGCGGCGCAGCGCGATCTCGCGCGATTCCGGGGCCCGCGAACCGATCGCATCGGCGACCACGATCACCCGCCGACGATGCTCGAGCAGGGTCAGCACCGTCTGGCCGACGCAGACATGCGCCTCGCAGCCGCAGACCACCAGCTCGCGATCGCCCGCGACGGCATTGAGGAAAGCGGGTTCGGCGCAGGCGTCGAAGCTCATCTTGGTGACGACCGGCCCGGCCCCGGCCAGTTCCGGCACTGTCGCGCCGAGACCACGCGGATTCTGCTCGGTCAGGATCGTGGATATGTCGAGCAGGCGCGCCGCCTCGACGAGACGCCCGGCATTGAGCAGCGCCTTGTCGCCGGCATGAATCGCGGGCATCAAACGCGCCTGGAAATCGATGATGACCAGCATCGCGTTCCCGGCGGACAGCAGCGGCATACCAGCTCCCTTCTCGCTTTCCCGCCAGCCTAGCATGACAAGCGCCGGAGAAACCCATGGTGGCGAAGGCCGTCAACTCTCGACCTGCCCCGCCCTGGTCGCAAGGCCGCTCCCACGACGCGCCTCTGGCGCATGGCAAGAGCTGACATTAAGTTCCAGCATTCCCAAGACGCAGATACGATCGCGGTTTTTATGGACAAGCGGCTCGACACACAGATTCCTGCCGCGCCGCTGACGCCTGCGGATATCCGCTCGATCCTGATCGGCATCATGCTGGCCATGTTCCTGGCCGCGCTCGACCAGACGATCGTCGCGACCGCGCTGCCGACGATCGGCCGTGAACTCAACGACGTGACGCATCTGTCCTGGATCGTGACGATCTACCTGCTCGCCGCGACAGCCGTCACGCCGCTCTACGGCAAGCTCGCCGACATCCATGGGCGTCGCGTGGTGCTGCTTTCTGGCATCGTCGTCTTCGTGATCGGGTCGATCGCCTGCGCGCTGGCGCCTTCGCTCTGGCTGCTCGTGCTGGCGCGCTTCATTCAGGGCCTCGGCGGCGGCGGGCTGATCGCGCTCGCGCAGACCATCGTTGCCGATATGGTGCCCCCCAAGGAGCGCGGGCGCTATCAGGTCTATTTCGCCAGCGTCTTCATGTCGTCCTCGCTGCTTGGGCCCGTTCTCGGCGGCGTCCTGGCGGAGCAATTGCATTGGTCGGTGATCTTCTGGATCAACCTGCCGCTCGGCCTCGGCGCCTACTGGATGACGAGCGGGGCGTTGAAACGCCTGCCGCGCCACGAGCACCCCCACAAGCTCGACGTGATCGGCGCCGTGCTGATGATGCTGGCGACGGTGTCGCTTCTGCTCGCCCTGTCCTGGGGCGGCACCGCCTATCCCTGGCGCTCCCTGCCGATCGCAACGTTGATCGGCGTCTCGCTGCTGCTGTGGGCGCTGTTTGCCTGGCGATTGCGCACAGCCTCCGAACCGCTGATCCCGCTCGACCTGCTCGGCAACCGCGTCGTGCGCCGGGGCACGCTGGCGGCCGGCTTCGGCATGGGCACCTTCATCGGCCTCACCATCTATCTCCCGCTCTATTTCGAGACCGTGATGGGGCTGAGCGCCACCCATTCCGGCCTCGGCCTGCTGCCTCTGACCTGCGGCACCGTCGTCGGTGCGACCAGTTCCGGCCGGGCGATGTCTCATCTCACCCATTACAAGCGCGTTCCGATGGTCGGGCTGTTCGTGGCGCTTACCGGCACGGCCGTGCTCGCCGCGTTCTCGGGGCAGCTCGCGCTGCTGCCCTTCTCCGTGCTGCTCGCCATCGTCAGCATCGGCTTCGGCACGCTGCTGCCGGTCGCCACCGTCTCGATCCAGAACGCGGTGACCGTTCATCAGCTCGGCACGGCCACGGCCGTCGCCAATTTCTTCCGTCAGATCGGCGGGGCGCTGATCGTCGCGATCTTTGGTGCGATCGTGCTCGGCGGCGTCGGCGGCGCGGCCGCGCAGCTCTCGCCAGAAGCGCTCAAGCTCGGCACGGTCGATCGGGAAACGATGGTGACGCTGTTCCGCTACGTCTTCGGCGCGGCAAGCCTCGGCTTCGGCTGCGCCCTCGTCTCGCTCGCCCTGATGGAGCAATTGCCGCTGCGCGGCCGGGCGGTCGAAGCGGCCAACGCGGTCGGCGGCGAATAGGAGTTCGGCCGGAACCGCTCGCTGCGACTGCGCGTTGCCTTGAGCCCGTCATCCATCCGGGCCAGCATGCCAGCATCCGCAGCAGGAGTTCCCGCCATGTCCGATCTCGTCGTCATCGTCTATTCGACCGAGGCCCGCGCCGAGGAGATGCGCCAGAAGCTGATCGGGTTGCAGAAGGAATATCTGATCGAGATCGGCGATGCCGCCATCGCTGTGATGCAGGACGGCGGCAAGGTGAAGCTCAACCAGCTCCTGAACACGACGGCGATGGGCGCGGTCTCCGGCTCGTTCTGGGGCCTGCTGATCGGCGCGATCTTCCTGATGCCGGTCTTCGGGGCGGCGCTTGGCGCGGCGTCCGGCGCGCTCGGCGGCGCGCTGACTGATTACGGCGTCAACGACAAGTTCATGAAAGACCTGTCCGGCAGCCTGCAACCCGGCAATGCGGCGCTGTTCGTGCTGATCAACAAGGTGACCGGCGACAAGGTTCTGGAAGCGATCCGCGGCACCGGCGGCACCGTGCTCAAGACCTCGCTCGACCGCGCGCAGGAGCAGAAGCTGCGCGATGCGCTGGCCGACGCGCATGGCGCGACGCCGGCGGCGGCCCAGACGCCGCCCGAGCCCTACCCGCAGGGAACGGGCGCGCCTTCGCCGGTGGGCTGAAAATCAAGGCACGTCATGGTCGGGCTCCGCCCGAGCATCTCCTGCACGAGATTCTCGGGACAGCGCTGCGCGCGCCCGAGAATGACGGCTGATTCAGTCGCGCAGCAGCTCGTTGATGCCGGTCTTGGAGCGCGTCTGCGCGTCGACCGTCTTGACGATGACGGCGCAGGAGAGCGCCGGGCCCGGCGTGCCATCCGGGAAAGGCTTGCCCGGCAGCGAGCCCGGCACCACCACCGAATAGGGCGGCACCTTGCCGACATGGACCTGACCGGTCGCGCGGTCGACGATCTTGGTCGAGGCCGAGATGAAGACGCCCATGGAGAGCACCGAGCCCTCGCCGACGATCACGCCCTCGACCACCTCGGAGCGGGCGCCGATGAAGCAGTTGTCCTCGATGATGGTCGGGTTGGCCTGCAGCGGCTCGAGCACGCCGCCGATGCCGACGCCGCCGGAGAGATGCACGTTCTTGCCGATCTGGGCGCAGGAGCCGACCGTCGCCCAGGTATCGACCATGGTGCCCGTGTCGACGAAGGCGCCGATGTTGACGAAGGACGGCATCAGCACGACGTTCGGCGCCAGGAACGAGCCCTTGCGCGCGGCGGCCGGCGGCACGACGCGGAAGCCGGCAGCGCGGAAGCGGTTCTCGCCCCAGCCCTCGAACTTCGACGGCACCTTGTCCCAGAACACGCCCTCGCCCGGGCCGTTGGCGATGATCATGTTGTCGGTCAGGCGGAAGGAGAGCAGCACCGCCTTCTTCAGCCACTGATGCACGACCCAGTCGGCGCCCTGCTTCTCGGCGACGCGAGCGGTACCGGCATCGAGCATCTCGATCGCCTGCTCGACGGCCTCGCGCACCGCGCCCTTGGTGGAGATGCCGATCTCGGCCCGGCTCTCCCAGGCGGCGTCGATGGTAGCGGCAAGATCGGCGAGGGACATCAGACGGCTCCGGCAGGGTTCGAAAGATCGCGGCGAGCGATGGCGGATGAGGGGCTCCGCGTCAAGCCGGGCGGCGACGCAGCAGGTAGGTATCCATGATCCAGCCGTGCCGGGCACGGGCCTGCGCCCGAACACGGGTGATCTCGGTGGAGAGTTCGGCGAGCGGGCCGGCAAGCAGGATCTCGTCCGGCGTGCCGAGATAGGCGCCCCAGAAGATGTCGAGCCCCTCGGGATCGAGCTTCGCGAAGGCCTGCTCGCCATCGAGCATCACGACGACGCTGTCCTGATCGGCCGGAAAGCCCGCCGCCAGCCTGCGCCCCGTCGTGACCAGGATCGGCGCGCCGATGCTGTTGAGGGGAATGCGGTGGCGCGCCGCCAGCACCTGGACGCTGCTGATGCCGGGATAGACCTGCCAGTCGATGGCGAGGCCGGATGCGACGACCCGCTCCATGATCCGCAAGGTGCTGTCGTAGAGCGCAGGATCGCCCCAGACGAGCAGCGCGCCGGTCTGCCCTTCAGCCAGTTCGGCCTCGAAAAGGGCGCGATAGCTGGCGGCGATGCGCTCATGCCAGTCGTCGACGACGCCGCGATAATCGCTGCCGGCTTCCGCTCGCTGCGGAATCGCGACGGGGATCGTGCGATAGCCGGGCGTTCGGATGAAGCGCGCGCATATAGCTTCGCGCAGGGCACGCAGCGCCGCCTTTTCTTCGCCCTTGTCGGGGATGAACAGCACGTCGGCGCGGTTCAGCGCCTCGATGGCCTCGACCGTCATATGGTCGGGATTGCCGGCCCCGATGCCGATGATGAGGATGTTGCGCATGCCGCTCCGAAGGTTCGCAGCGGCTTACCATGGCCCGCACCGGGAATGCGAGATCAGGCCCGGCCGAGCACCACCATGCGCGCGAGGTCGGGTTGGGGAACAGGCGCCGCGCTCAACGCCAGCGCCGCCTGAAGCGCCTCCAGATCCGCCGCGAGGCGCGGGTGCCAGCCGCAAGGGCATGGCTGATCGCCGCGATGAGCATCCGCCACCTCTCTGTAGACCGACCCGACCGCTTCCGCCGCCAGCTCGATCAGCGCCAACGGCGGCAGGTGAGTATCCCGGAGCGCCGCGCAAAAAGCTGTCATGACCGCCTCGCGGAGATGGCCGCGGGCAGCTTCGAGCGATTCGGCGCTTCCCTGTTCAGGCGGCACGATCGATACCCTTCATGGCGGGATGGCGGCGGTTTGGCGGCCCCTGTTCGGGCAAGGTCACGGCCAGCAGATCGACGAGGCGCTGCATGCGCGGCGGCAGAGCCGAATCGGCGGCGAGATCGCCGGGACCCTTGGCCAGAGCGAGCGCGCGGCGCAGCTCCGGCCGGGTTGCGCCGGTGCGGACGATCTCGCGAATGATGATCTCGTCGATCCGGCCGATCGCGGCCGCGACATCCACCTCGGTGACCCCACCCATCCCGGTACCTCCGTCGGTTGATTCACTGATCGCCGGGAGAGATAGGCAGGACTGAGATTCGATGCAAGCCTTTGTTATTACTACATAAATAGAACTATTCGAAGGTAACGGGCCACTCTCGCTCGCAAGCGTGACCGGAAAATGACGCCGCCGGCTCAGATATCGCGGACGATCTCCAGACGAGCGCCATGAGCAAGGCCGCTATCGAGCGTGAGGTCGTCGGGGCCATAGAAAGACACCGCGTAGGAGCCCTGACCATGGCGGACGAGATGCGCAGCCGGTCCCGCTGCGGCAGAGCCACGCGGCTCGACCAGCGACAAGGTCTGCCGTTCGATGCGGAACTGCACGAGGCCGAAACCGAGGCCGGGAACGCCGCCCGTGGCGACAGGCTCGCGTCCGAGCAAGGCACGGTAGCGCGCCGTCGAGGTGGCGAGATCCTGAACCGCGACGGTGATGCCGGCCACCCCCGTCACGCCATTGGCATGACGACGCGCCTCACCCTTGGGGACGCGCAGATCGCGCGGCGTGACGTCGGTGACCAGGAACGGGATGTCGGGCTCGGGCGGGCGGGCCGAGCGCCAGGCGATGCGTGTGCCGTCGGGCTGGAGGCGGCCGCCCTCGATCGGCCCGTCCATGACGATGCCGGCGGCGCGGGCACGGGCGAGATCGGCGTCGAAATCATCCGGCAGCACGGCATAATCGACGAGGCCGGGGCCGGCGCGATCCAGCACCTGCCACCAGCGGAACCCCGGCACCGGGCGCGGAAAGGCGATGATCTCGAGATAGGCGCCGTCCTCGAACACGACCAGCGCATTGCGAGAGCCGCGCGGATGCTCGCCGCCGGGCAGCACGGTGAAGCCGAGCGCCGTGTAGTCCCGCGCCGCGGCGTCGAGATCGGTGACGGCGATGACGATATGGTCGATCGAAAGCGGCATGGTCGCGACTCCCTGTCGATGCTGGATTCAGGCGCTCTGCGCGATGGCCTCGATCTTGTCGATGCCGCCGAGCTGGGGGGCGAAGCTCGCCCAGACCTTGCGGGCGCCGTCCTGCCAGCCGGCGCGGTCCTCGGCCGGCACGACCTTGCCGCCTTCGGATGCGGCCTTGGCCATCGAGGCCGCTTCGTCAGCCAGCATCAGCTCGTCGAAATAGGCAGTTCCTTCCGCGACGGCGGCGGCCAGCGCCTCGCGGTCCGGCAGCGCCAGCGCCTTCCAGAACGGCGCGGCGAACATCACGACCCCGGTCGCCCAGATGTGGCCGGTCTCGATCAGGACGGGCACGACCTCGTGGAGCCGGAAGCCGACATAGGCGGATTTGGTCAGGTCCATGCAGTCGACCACGCCGGTCTTCAGGGCGTTGTAGGTCTCGGGGATCGGGATCGGCGTCGGATAGGCGCCGAAGCCGGACCAGAGCGCGGTATGGAGCGGGCTCTGGATGACGCGGATGCGCTTGCCCCTGACGGAGGCCGGCGTCGTCAGCGGTTCCTTCGCCAGCAGATGGCGGGCGCCGTAATTGATGAAGCCGGGCACGACGAAGCCCTGCGCCTCGTAGCGCGCCTTGAGCTCGCCGCCCAGCGGCCCGGCCAAGACGCGCCCGAGATGATCCCTGTCGCGGAACATGAAAGGCAGGTCGAGTACCTGCCCCTCCGGCACCCAGGCGGAAAGCGAGGACACCGTCGAGAGCGCCGCCTGGATCGAGCCGAGCCGCAGCCCCTCGGCGACTTCCTTCTCGCCGCCGAGCGCGGCGTTGGGCACGATGCGCAGATCGAAACGCCCCGGCGCGGTGCGCGCCAGGATCTCGGCGATCCGCCGCCAGATCCTGGTTTCCGGCTTGTCCTCGCCGAGCAGCGAGGCGACCGTGACCGGGCGCCCGGCGGCCAAGGCCTTTCCACTCAGGACAGCCGGCGCGGCGACGAGGCCGGCGGCTGCTTGACGGCGTGTGATCAGCAAGGGCTTGCCTCCTTCGGCGCTGATCGGGGGATCGCCCGAAACCGCTCCCCCGGCAAGAGGCAACAGCCGTTCAGCCGCCGAAGCTGCCTTCGAAGACGGTCGCGCTGATCGGGTTGCGCTGGCTCGGCGTCTCGCGCGCCTGCAAGGCTTCCGGAAGCTGCGCCTTGTCACCGGGCTTGCCGATGGCGACGGCCGCCTCGACGCGGTAGCCGGCCGGCACCTTTAGTTCCGACCGCGCGCGCTGGAGATCAAAGCCGACCATGCCATGCGCCTGCCAACCGAGCCGCACGGCCTGGAGGGCGAGATTGGCCCAGGCGGCTCCGGCATCGAAGGAATGGCTGTGGGACGGCACTTCCTCCGACTTGCCGGGCACCGCCATCGCTTCCTTCGAGACGATGACGACGAGGGCTGCCGCGTGCTTCGCCCAGGACTGGTTGAACTCGTTGAGCAGGCCCAGCAGCGTCGGCCAATGGGCCGAGTCGCGCCGCGCATAGATGAAGCGCCAGGGCTGCGAATTGTAGGAAGACGGTGCCCAGCGCGCCGCCTCGAACAGCGCCTTCAACTCGGCTTCGGAGATGATCTCGTTGGTGAAGGCGCGCGGCGACCAGCGCTCGAGGAAGAGCGGGTCGATATCGTGATCGGCGGTGCGGCTGTTGGCGGTGTTGGTCATCGAACGTCCTGACGGCAGATTGGCGGCGGCGCGAACCACCTCCGATGGAATTCCCTGCGGAGGCGTTCGGCAGGATCGGCACACGCGATCAGGCGGTCAAGGAAAGGAAAATCTTTAAAAAGATCCATTCCGGCAACGCCTTGCCATCAAACGAACCCGACAGGGCACGGCGCCTCTATCGCATAAACTCTTTGCCGGAAGCCATCACTCTTGCGTGAAACGCATAACAAGCGCGTACGCGATACGCGCGGGAGGTCATCGCAATTCCGCTGGCCCGCCTGATCGGATATCGAGGAACGAAGCAGCCGCCGGAGATGATGATGCGCGATACCCATGAGATTTCCTCCAGCCGGTTGCATGCGACGATCAGGGCCCAGGGCGGCGAGTTGATAGCGCTGAGCACTGAGGACGGGCCGGCGCTCTGGCATGGCGGCCCGGAATGGCCGCGCCATTCACCGGTGCTGTTTCCGATCGTGGGGCGCCTCACCGACGATACCTTGATCCACGAAGGACAGCCCTACCGGCTGACGCAGCACGGCTTCGCCCGCGACAGCCTGTTCAGCTGGGTCGAGCGAAGCGCCGACCGCGCCGTGCTGGAGTTGCGGGACAGCGCGGAGACCTTGGCGCACTACCCGTTCCGCTTCGTGCTGCGGATGATCTACGCGGTCACCGACGATACGCTGTCGGTGACCACGCAGGTGAGCAACCCGGCGGAGACGAAGCTGATCTGCGGCGTCGGCGCCCATCCCGCCTTCCTCTGGCCGCTGGCCGAGGGGATCGCGAAGGAGGCTCATCGCCTGACCTTTCCGCAAGCCGAGCCGGGGCCGGGCCTGAGCGTCGACGGCGGTTTGCTCGGACCAGCGATCCCTCTGCCTTTCGCGGGCACCGAACTCCCGCTCGCCGAGGGGCTGTTCGCCAACGATGCGATCGTGATCGCGGACGTCGCCAACCGCTCGGTGCGCTTCGCAGCACGCGACGACGCCGGGCGGGAGCGACGCTCCCTGACCGTAAGCTGGGAGGGCTACAAGGATCTCGGCATCTGGTCGAAACCGACCGGCGCGCCGTTCCTGTGCATCGAGCCCTGGTACAGCATGGCGAGCCCGGCCGGCTGGCAGGGCGAGTTCGCGGCCAAGCCGGGCATCCTGACCCTGGCGCCGGGCGAAAGCCGCGACTTCACCTGGCGCGTGACGCTCTAGCCCTCACTTCTTCTCGATGTTCCAGAACAGCATCACCGGCGCTGGCAGCACGCCGGCGACATTGGTGCGTCGCGCATAGGGCTGGTCGAACTGGCCGAGCACGCGATAGGGCTGCATCTCGGCGAGGCGCTTATGCAGCGCTTCCAGCGCGATCTTGCGGCTGGCGTCGTCGGGCGCATCGACAAAGGCGCCACGCAGCTTCTCCGCCTCGGCATCGCAGGGCCAGCCGGCCCAGGCCCGCTCGCAGGCCATGTTGGTGCCGATATTGGTCAGCGGCGATTGCATCGTCGCGCCCGAGGCATAGGTGACGAAGAGGTTCCAGCCGCCCTGATCGGGCAGGCTCTTGTTCTGCTGGCGCGTGGTGACGGCGCCCCAGTCCGCGAACTGGACGTCGACGTTGAAACCGACAGCCTTGAGCTGCGACGCCGCGACCTCGGCCATGCGGCCGATCGGGGCGATATCGTTGCTGGTCGAGAGCACGAGCTTCTCGCCCTTGTAGCCGCTCTCCTTGAGGAGCTGGCGCGCCCTCTCCAGGTCGGGCTTGGCGTAGCCTTCCGCACCGGCCTCGATGCCGTTCGGGCCGCCGCAGATGAAATAGGCGTTGCAGCGCTTCCACCATTCCTCGTCGCCGAAGCCGGCGGCGAGGAAGTCCGCCTGATCGGTGGCATAAGCCAAGGCGAGCCGGGCCTTCGGGTTGTCGAAGGGCGGGTGGAGATGGTTCGGCCGCAGCATCACCTGATTGGCGAGGTTGGAATAGCGCTCGACCTTGACTTGGCTGTTGGCGGAAACGATCGGGATCAGGTCCTGGCTCGGCTGCTCCCAGATGTCTATCTCGCCGGTCTGGAGCGCGGCGGCCGCGGTCGCCGCATCGGGCATGATCAGCCATTCGACCCGGTCGACCTTGACGACGCGGCCGCCGGCGAGCCCGTCGGCCGGCTCGGAACGCGGGACATAATCGGGGTTGCGGTCGTAGACGATCTTCGAGCCGCTGCGCCATTCCTCGCGGTTGAACCTGAACGGGCCGGAGCCGATCGTCTCGGTGATCGGCTTCATCGGATCGCTCTTGGCGTCGGCCTCTCGCATGATCACCGGGATCTGTCCGACGGCCGAGCCGAGCGCGAAGGGCACGAGAGCCAGCGGGCGCTTCAGCTTGAGCCTGAAGGTGGCATCATCGACCACCTCCATGCCCTCGGTGTATTCGCCGAGCTTGCCGCCGATGGTGTCGCGCTTCATCCAGCGGGCGAGCGAGGCGACGACGTCCTTCGTGGTGACCGGCTGGCCATCGTGGAATTTGAGGCCGGGACGCAGCTTGAAGGTCCAGCTCAGCTTGTCGGGCGCGGTCTCGAAGCTCTCGACCATCTGCGGCTTCGGCTGGAGATTCGCATCCCAGGCGAAGAGCGTCTCGTAGATCATCAACCCGTGCATGCGGGTGATGACGATGGAGGCGGCGACCGGATCGAGCGTCTTGAGGTCGGCATGTGGCGCGACGCGCAGGACGCGGTTCGCGGCCGGCTGTGCCTGCGCCAACACCGGTAATGGCAGCAGCGCGGATGCGGTCAGTAGCAGCGCTGCAGCGAAACGGGGCAGTTGCATCGGGACGTCCTCCTCCATCGTCGTCGACCGCAGCGCTCCGGACGAGCCGCCCTAGCCGACGCGGTTCATTTGCAGGATCCTTGCCCGGTGCCCGGCCACCCGCAAGCCGCGATCGGCATCGAGCCAGAGGCAGGGCCGCGAGCGCCAGGGGCCGTGAAGCAGTTCGGCCAGCGCCCGGCCGTTCGGCAGCGGCATCAAACGCGAGACCGTTCCACCAGAAGGCCAGGGCATCAGGGCGGTGCCGCCCGCCCGGATCTCGATCTCGGTGCCGAAGCCCGGATCGCGCCAGCGCCCGACCAGCCGTTCATCAAGCGCCGTATCCGCCGGCACCCGCCGGAGCGAGCGCCGTACGCCGCCGATCAGGCCGGTGAGCCTGTCGTCCCCGTCCTGCTTCAGACGGATGTCGAGATAGACGGGCAGGCTGCGCAGGCCACCATCGCCGTCCTCGACGAGGCGCTCATAGCCACCCATGAAACTGATCGAATCCGGCGTCAGCTCGGCCCAGAACGGGCCTTCGTCGGCCACGAACAACCCGGTCGGCGCCTTCGCCGCCGCAGGCATTTCCTGTCCGAGCAGGGCGGCGAGGACCGTCAGGGCGGGCCAGAGCGCCTCCTCCTCGCGATTGGTCAGGACGACCACGCCGACGCCCAGAGCCGGCGCTATCAGCATATGGTTGCGATAGCCGGTCAGCGAGCCGCCATGGCCGACGATTTCGGTTGCCCCGAGGCGGCTGCAGACCAGCCCGAGCCGATAGACGCTCTCGCTTCCGTCAGAGAAATGGCGCGGTGCCGTCAGGCGCTCCAGCATGCCGGCGAGCGGCCCGCGCCCCGCGAGCAGGGCGGAGGCCCAGCCGGCGAGATCGGCGGCGGAGCCGGCGATGCCGCCGGAGGCGGAGAAGTGGAAACCGTAATGGCCGCGCCGCCAGCTTTCGCCGTCACGCCAATAGCCCGTGGCGAGGCCGGGCACGATCTCGGCCGCGTCATAGGGCAGGCGGAAGGAGAGGCCGAGATCACCGGACAGCTCGGCGACGATGTCCCTGTAGGGCCTGCCCGTGATCAGCTCCAGGATGCGCTGGCCCAGCCGCCAGCCCGTATTGGAATAGGCCATCTCGGTGCCAGGAGCCGCGCTCAGCGACGGAAACCGGCAGGCGAGCGCGTATATTTCCTCGGCGCTGAGCGTCGCCGTGAAAGGCACGCCCTGCTGCCAGAAGGCCTCCATCATGTCAGGCAGGCCGCCGGTCATGTCGAGGGCGCGGCCGAGTTCGACCTCGGCCAGCGGCTTGGGCAGCTCGGTCAGCCAGCGGCCGAGCGGCGCATCGAGCGGCACGCCTTCGCGCAGCAGCGCGATCGCCAGCAGATGCTTGCTGATCGAGGCGAAGCGGTTCGGCGTCTGCGGCGTGAAGGGCAGGTTGTGGTCGATGCTGGCGAGGCCGCCGGCGAAAGCCTCACGCACCCCGTCGCGATCGAACAGGACGACCGCGCCGCCGGGCCCGGCGTCGCGCTGCCAGTTCGCAACGATCTCGTTCGCACGCGCGGCGGCGCGCATCCAGTCCGGAGCCATGCGCCTGCCCTCTCAGCCTTGCGGCCGGGCTTCGCCGAGCAGATTGCGCAGCGCCCGCATGAAGACGCGCGCGCCCGTGTCGATGGCGTCATCCGGGAAATCGAAATCCGGATTGTGCAGATTCGCAGTGTCGCCAGACCCGAGCAGGAACATTGCCGATTTGGACTTGCCGCCGAACAGGCCGAAATCCTCGGAGCCGCGCGACGGTTTCGTCGGGCCGTGCGGCACCTTTTCCTCGTCCATCGCCCGGCGCAGCATCGCCACCGCCTCCGGCTCGTTCTCGCAATGGTGGAAGATGTCGTGATAGCTCAGTTCGGCTTCGAGCCCGCCGGCCTCCGCGACCTCGCGCACCAGAGCCTCGGCCTTTTCGCAGAGCGCGCCCATCTGCGCGTCGTTGACGGTGCGCAGCGTCACCCAGAGCTCGCCGCGGCCGGGCGCGATGCCGAAGGCCGGCTCGCCGATCCCCGCATGGGTGACGGTGGCGAGCGCGAAATTCGCATCGAGCGCGCCGCCCGGCCCGAGCACCGTCAATTCCGGGATCAAGCGCGCGATGGCGGGAGCCGGCGAACGGCCATGCTCCGGCGTCGAGGCATGCGTGGTCTCGCCGTTGAGGACGATCTTCAGGCCGCGCGAGGCGCAATTGGCCGCGCCTTCCGAGATGCGCGTGTGGCCGACGGGAATTCCCGGCCGGTTGTGCAGGGAGAAGGCGTAGTCCGGCACGATCTCGTCGAATTTCGGATCGGCGATGACGGCTGCGGCGCCCGCGCCGGTCTCCTCCGCGGGCTGGAACAGCAGGATGGCGCGGCCGCGCTTCGGCGGATTGCGCTGCAGCCCGCGCGCCAGGCCGGCAAGAATGGTCATATGGCCGTCATGGCCGCAGAGATGGCCCTTTCCGGGAATTTCGGAGCGATGGTCGCTGGTCGAGAGCTCCTCGATCGGCAGCGCGTCCAGCTCGGCGCGGATCATCACCGTCGGGCCGGGCTCGGCGCCCTCATAGATCGCGGCGACGCCATGGCCGCCCAGCTCCGTGACGATGCGGTCGGGCTGTGTCGGCTTGAGGAATTCGACGATGGTCGCGGCGGTCTCGCCTTCCTCGCCCGAGATCTCCGGCCTCCGGTGCAGCCGATGTCTGAGATCGACGAGATCGACCATATCGCTGTTGGTCAGGAACACGGATGAGCCTCCCGGGCGTATTTTCATTGCATCGGATTTTCCCGGAAAGTGGGCTCCACTTTTCGGTCCGAATGCCGGAGCCGGCACGATCGCCGGCTCTTTCGGGAGAGGTTCGACAATTCATCCGCTTCGACAACCCGCATCATCGCCGGGGGCGGCATGCGCGGGGCGGTGTCAGCCGCCGAGTTCGGCCTCGACCTCGGCGTCGAAGGCCTGCGCCAGCATGGCGCGACAGGCCTCGGCCTGCTCGCGAGCAGTATCGAGAGCGATGTGGGGCATGATTTCCGCAAGGTCGCGGAGCGCGAAATCGACCGCCGACATCAGGCCGAGCGCTGGCTCGCTAGGGGCGGAAGACTGTTGCAGGCGGCGGAACGCGATGACCTGACCCATAGGCATACTCACACTGAAGCCGAATCGGCCTTCACTGTGCGGGGTGAGACTTCAGAAAGTGGTTAACGGCAGAATTGCGGCCGGCACGCCGCGTCAACCATAGCCGTGAAGGCTGGCGCCATGGCGCTTCAGCCAGGCCTCGGCCTCTTCCGTATGGGGGCAAAGCTTGTGGGTCAGCGCCCAGAAGCGATGCGAGTGGTTCATCTCCTTGAGATGCGCCACCTCATGGGCTGCGAGATAATCGAGCACGGAGGGAGGCGCGAGAATCAGCCGCCAGGAGAAGTTGAGATGGCCCTGCGAGGAACAGGAGCCCCAGCGGCTCGTGGTGTCGCGGATGGTGATCTTGCGCGCGGGGATGCCCAGCGCCGCTGTATGGCGGCGCACAGCCTTCTCCAGATCCTCGAGCGCGAGGCGCCGCAGGAAATCCTTGACCCGGCGCGACACATGGGCGCCCTCGCCCGCGACCGCGATGATCGGCGCGCCGTCCTTGTCCTGCGTCGCCTGCGTCAGCCCGCGCGCCTTCGACCAGTGGACGATGCGATGCGGCACGCCGCGCAGCGGAACGGCATGGCCGGGCTCGAACGGCACGGCGAGCGGGCGCTTGGCGACGCGTGCCGCGATCCAGCCGCCATGATTCTCGGCGAAGGCGCGCCCGGCGGCAAAGTCGGCGCGCTCGGGCAATGTCAGGGTGATCTCGCCGTTCGCCTGCGAGACGCGCAACGTCATCCGCCGCGCCGTGGCGCGGCGCTTGACCAGGACGGGATAGCGCGTCCCGGCATGCACGACCTCGATCCGGTCGGGGTCCGGCTGGCGCCTGAACAGGGAGATGCGCATCGCCCGCGATTGTGCGGGATTCGCAGGCGATGGGGAAGTGGCTGTCAGCCGACGACCTTCAGAGCCTTGCGCTGCTCGGTCGCGCTATCGTTCCGGCGGTCCTTGGCGGCCTCCATGTCGAGGCTGACCATGAAGTCGGAGATGCGCGGCTGAATCTCAGAGCGGAAGCGCGAGCCGTTGAAGACGCCGTAATGGCCGACCTTCGGCTGGAGGTAGTGAACGCGCTTCTCGGCGGGAATGTTGACGCACAGATCATGCGCCGCCTTGGTCTGGCCGACCCCGGAGATGTCGTCATTCTCGCCCTCGACCGTCATCAGCGCGACCCTGCGGATCGCCTTGAGATCGACCGGCTTGTCGCGATGCATCATCTCGCCCTTGGGCAGGGCATGCTGGACGAAGACGGTGTCGACGGTCTGCAGGTAGAACTCCGCCGTCAGGTCCATGACCGCGAGATATTCGTCGTAGAACTCGCGGTGCTTCTCGGCGGAATCGCCGTCGCCGCCGACGAGATGCTTGAACATGTCGTAATGGGCGGTGACATGGCGGTCCATGTTCATCGCCATGAAGCCCGAGAGCTGCATGAAGCCGGGATAGACCTGCCGGAACGCGCCCATATGCGGGAACGGCACCACCGTGATGCAGTTGCGGCGGAACCAGTCGGTGCCGCGCTCCATGGCGAGCTGGTTGACCGCCGTCGGCGAGCGCCGGGTGTCGATCGGGCCGCCCATCAGCGTCATCGAACGCGGTGCACAGGGATCGGCCTCGGCCTCCATGCGCGCCACGGCGGCGATGACCGGGACGGAGGGCTGGCAGATCGCCATGACATGGGTATCCGGACCCAGCGTCTGGAGCATACCGATGACGTAGTCGATGTAGTCGTCGAGATCGAACCGGCCGGCGGCCATGGGCACGAGGCGCGCATCCACCCAGTCGGTGATGTAGACCTCATGGCCGGGCAGGAAGGCCTCGACCGTGCCGCGCAGCAGCGTGGCGTAGTGGCCCGACATCGGCGCCACCAGCAGGACCTTCGGCTGCGGCTTGCGCCGGCCCTGAATCTTGCGGTCGAAATAGACGAGCTTGCAGAACGGCCGCTCCCAGACCACCCGCTCCTCGACCAGCACCTTGACGCCGTTGATCGTGGTCTCGTCGAGCCCGAAGGCCGGCTTGCCGTAGCGGCGCGTCACGCGCTCGAACAATTCGCAGGAGGCCGCGACCGAGCGCCCGAACGACGTGTAGGTCAGCGGATTGGCCGGGTTCTTGAAAGCCAGATGCATCGCATCGGAAACACCCCGGACCGGGCTCACCATCATGTGAACCGCTTCATAGGCATGATAGGCAAACGACATGGTGGCCCCGTACATGCGATGTCCTTCCGGCGGCGCAACAAAAGATGATGCGTCGCAACAACGCACCTTACGTTGATTTTGTTCTCATTCAACCCGGCTAAAGGCTAAGATTCTCCTGCCATGTGGATGAACCCCTTATTTCCGCGCCCGCTGGAAGCCGCTGAGAAGGCCGATCGCCAGTGAGTGTCTCGGATCTCTCGGCCCCGCTGCTCGCCCGCACGGGCCGCCATTTGCGGCTCGACACGCTGGTCAGGCTGCGCTGGCTCGCCATCGTCGGGCAGAGCGTCGCGGTCGCCGGCGTGCATTTCGGCCTCGGCTTCTCTCTGCCCTTCGGCTGGTGCTTCATCGTCATCGCCGTCTCGGCCTCGCTGAACATCGCCCTGCGCATCCGCTTTCCGCTGAGCCATCGGCTGAAGGACGGCCCCGCAACGGCGCTGCTCGGCTTCGACATCGCCCAGCTCGCCGCCCTGCTCTACATGACCGGCGGCCTGCAGAACCCGTTTGCGATCCTGTTCCTGGCGCCGGTGATGATCTCGGCGACGGCCCTGCCGCCGCACCGCACATTGCTGCTCGGCCTGCTGGCGATGGTGCTGGCGACGCTGCTCAGCCGCTTCCACCTGCCGCTGCCCTGGGCCGGCGCGGACCGGCCGGTGCTGCCGCCCTTCTACCAGCTCGGCAACTGGGTCGCGCTCGTGCTCGGCCTCGCCTTCACCGGCATCTATGCCTGGCGCGTCGCCAAGGAGGCACGCGACCTCTCGGACGCGCTCGCCGCGACCGAGCTGGTGCTGGCGCGCGAGCAGCATCTCTCCCAGCTCGACGGGCTCGCCGCGGCCGCCGCCCATGAGCTCGGCACCCCGCTCGGCACCATCGCGCTAGTCGCCCGCGAGCTCACCCGTCTCGCCCCGCCCGATGGCGAGATGGCCGAGGACATCGCGCTGCTGCGCGAGCAGGTCGAGCGCTGTCGCGGCATCCTCGGAAAACTCTCCAGCCTGCAGGACGACGATGCCGGCCCGCTCGACCAGCTGACGCTCCGGCTGCTGATCGAGGAGGCTGCCGGGCCGCAGCGGCCCTTCGGCGTTCCCTTCGAGATCACCATGACCGGCGACAAGCCGGAGCCGGTCTGCCGGCGCAATCCCGGCATGATCTACGGTCTCGGCAACATCGTCGACAATGCGGTCGATTTCGCCAGTTCGACCGTGACGATCGCGGCCGAGTGGACCCAAAGCCGCGTCGTGCTGGCGATCTCCGATGACGGGCCGGGCTTCCCGCCGGACGTGCTGATGCGCGCGGGCGAGCCCTATCTTTCGCGCGGCGGCGGTGAAAACCGCGCTGGCGGCGGGCTGGGCCTGGGGCTCTTCATCGCCAAGACGCTGCTGGAGCGTGGCGGCGCGACGCTGGAATTCTCGAACCGGGCGGCCCCCGCGAGCGGCGCCTCGATCCGAATCGTCTGGCCCCGCGACATTTTTGAAGCGGATCTGCCGGCCCTAGGGGGTACCAAGCCGGAAGCATCGGCATTACATGAGCTTAGCTGATCGGAGGCCCGCGGGCCTGCGACCGGCTGTTCGAAACCACACTTCGCGCCACCGCAGCGCGCATGGACAAGCGGTCAGGAGACGATGATGCAGGATGCGCCGAGCGAAACCGACAGGGCTGATGCCCATGCGGACATGTCCCTTCTGTTGGTCGACGACGACAAACCCTTCCTCACCCGTCTCGCACGCGCCATGGAAGGCCGCGGCTATGCGGTCCGCACAGCAGACAGCGTCGCGGCCGGGCTCGCAGCCGTGGAAGAAGCCGCGCCCGCCTTCGCCGTGATCGATCTCCGCCTCGGGGACGGCAATGGGCTCGACGTGATCGCACGCCTCAAGGAACGCCGGCCGGATGCGCGCGGCGTGGTGCTGACGGGTTACGGCAACATCGCCACCGCCGTCAGCGCCGTGAAGCTCGGCGCCTTCGATTTCCTGGCGAAGCCGGCAGATGCCGACGAGATCCACGCGGCTCTCGCCGCCTCCCGCGATGCCCGGCCGCAACCGCCGGAAAACCCGATGTCGGCCGACCGCGTCCGCTGGGAGCATATCCAGCGCGTCTACGAGCTGTGCAGCCGCAACGTCTCGGAGACGGCGCGCCGTCTCGGCATGCACCGGCGCACGCTGCAGCGCATCCTGGCCAAGCGCGCTCCGCGCTGACAGGGCCATAAAGAAAGCCCGCCGGATGATGAATCCGGCGGGCTTTCTCTTGTTAGGTCGTTTCTCGGATCGGAACGCTCAGGCCGCAACTGCCCGGGCCGTGCGCCGTTCGAGCGCGACGGCGAAGGCGGCCAGGCCCAGCGCCACCAGCGGCACGACCGCCGCGATAGGCGCGATGGCGCCATAACCCAACCCCTGCGTGATGACCAAGCCGCCGAGCCAGGCGCCGAAGGCGTTGCCGAGGTTGAAGGCGGCGATGTTCAGGCTCGACGCCAGGCCCTGTCCGGCTCCGCCTGCCTGCTGAAGCACCCACATCTGCAGCGGCGCGACGGTGGCGAAGGCGGCTGCGCCCAGCGCGAATGCTGCGATGACCGCGCCGATCTGGCTGTGGAACCCGAAGCTCGAGGCGAACATCACAACGGTCATCAGCGCGATCGAGCCGATCAGTGCCGGCGCCAGAGCCTTATCCGCCCAGCGCCCGCCGAGCAGGTTGCCGACGACGAGGCCACCACCGAAGACGAGGAGGATCGGCGAGACGGCCGCCTCGCTGAAGCCGGCAAGCTCGATGAGGATCGGCTGGATGAAGGTGAAGATCGCGAAGATGCCGCCGAAGCCGAGCACGGTCATGATCAGGCCGAGCTGGACCTGCGGCCGGGTCAGCACCTTGAACTCCTCGGCAAGCGAGCCGGGGACGACGCGCTCGCGGTCTGCCGGAACGAACACGGCAAGGACGACGAAGGCGACGAGGCCGATGGCGGTCACGGCCCAGAAGGTCGAGCGCCAGCCGAAAGCGAGGCCGAGCCAGGAACCGAACGGCACGCCGAGCAGGGTGGCGAGCGTCAGGCCGGTGAACATCAGCGCGATGGCCGAGGCCTTGCGCTCCGGCGCGACCAGGCTGGTGGCGACGAGCGAGCCGACGCCGAAGAAGGTGCCGTGCGCCAGCGCCGTGACGATGCGGGCCGACATCAGCCAGCCGAAGCTCGGGGCCAGCGCGGCGGCGAGGTTGCCGAGGGTGAAGATCGCCATCAGCACCAGCAGCGTCGTCTTGCGCGGCAGGGAGCGGGTGGCGATCGTCAGGACGGGGGCGCCGACGAAGACGCCGAGCGCATAGCCGGTCATCAGCAGGCCGGCGAGCGGGATGCTGACGCCGAGATCGCTGGAAACCTGCAGCAGCAGGCCCATGATCACGAATTCGGTGACGCCGATGCCGAAGGCACCGACGGTGAGAGCATAAAGGGCAATGGGCATGAGATGCCTCCGGGGAACTGGTTCGGCCCGGAGATAGCGCCGCGAGCGCCTGTGAATTAGACTGCGGTAACGATCAGGAATTGTGAGTTGAATTCACGATGCCACGCTCCGAGATCAACCGCTCCGGCGAGATGGAGGTTTTCGCCCGCGTCGTCGAGCTGAACGGCTTCTCGCCGGCGGCACGCGCGCTGAGGATGACGCCCTCGGCGGTCAGCAAGCTCGTCGCCCGGCTGGAGGCGCGGCTCGGCGTCAGGCTGATCGTCCGCTCGACCCGCAAGTTCATGCTGACCGAGGAGGGCACGACCTTCCATGACCGGACGCTGCGGGTGCTCGCCGACCTCGACGACGCCGAGCGCGCCGTCGCCGCCTGTCAGATCCCGCGCGGCCGGCTCCGGGTCAACACCAACGTTCCCTTCGGCCGGCATTTCCTGTTGCCGCTGGTGCCGCGCTTTGCAGCCGGTCATCCCGGGGTGCAGCTCGACATCACGCTCGCCGACGCTGTGGTCGATCTGGTGGACGAGCGCGCCGATGTCGCCATCCGCGTCGGGCCGCTGCGCTCCTCGCAGCTCGTGGCGCGCAAGCTCGGCGAAAGCCGCATGGCGGTGGTCGCGGCGCCAAGCTATCTGGCGGCGCGCGCCGCTCCAGCCCATCCCGACGAACTCGCCAAGCACGACCTCGTCACCTTCAACTTCACACGGCACAGCGATTCCTGGCCCTTCGCTATCGACGGCAAGCGCGGCGATTTCCCCGCCCGCGGACGCACCACGGTCGGCGACGGGGAGAGCGCACGCGAACTCGCGCTTGCCGGCCAAGGGCTGACCCGGCTTTCGCTCTTCCACATCGCCGACGACATCGCAGCTGGCCGGCTCGTTCCGGTTCTCGAGGAATTCAATCCCGGCGATGTCGAGGAGATCCACGTCGTCTATGTCGGTCATGGCGGCCGGCTGCCGGCCCGCGTGCGCGCCTTCATCGATTTCCTGGTCGCCGAGATCGACCTGCGCCGCTTTGCCAAGCCGCTGGAGCCCGCCCCAGCCGAGTCTGCGCGAGAGGCGGCCTCAGTCTGAATCGACCGGATCCTCGATCAGCGCGAGCCTCATCGACGCAAGCCGCGCGAGCGCGATGGTCAGCATCTTGCGGCGCGCGGGGCTCAAGGGATGGCGCGGCGGCTCGCGCAGCAATTCGCCGCCATAGGCATCGGCGACGATCAGCCCGACATCCTCCGGCAAGATCTCGCGCGGGAATTCCGGCGCGACCGCGAAGAGGAAGCCGTCGCAATAGTCGCGATAATCCGGCCATTTACCGTCGACGCGGTAGTCCGCGATGCCTGACTTGACCTCGACGACCCAGAGCTCACCCGAAGGCGACAGGGCGACGATGTCGCCACGCCGGCCATTCGCGAAGGTCATCTCCTTGACGATGGCGTAGCCACGCTCGCGCAGATGCCGGGCCGCGCCGCGACAGACGATACGCGTGATATCGGGCCGCGCGGGCGGCGGGTTGAGAACGGAATCCGGAAGGGACATGCCAACATGTTCCCTCTTTGTTTCCGAAATTGCAAGTCCAAGCCGCTCTCAGGACAGGACCATTGCTTCAGCTTGACTTACCGCCACCGTCATTCCGGCCGGAGCGAAGCGGAGCGCCGGAATCCATCATAGGCCGCTGAGTTCTACGATGGATTCCGGATCGGCGCCGCTTCGCGGCTTGTCCGGAATGACGCGTGGGAGTGGGTCCGGACTTGCTCAAGATCAAAGCGGCGAGACTGCAATCCGAAGCGATTGCTCTGGCTCTCACGGCAGGTTCTCGCGCAGGATAATCTCGATGCTGGGCGCTGCGGTGCCTTCGCCAGCGGGGCGGCCGGCGCGCAGATTGGCGAAGATCGCGATGCAGCTCATCAGCGCCGCATGCGGATGCTGGGTGATGACGGCGTCCATCGTGCCGTCGAGTAGGAGCGCGCGGGTTTCCGGAGTCAGGCCATGGCCGACGAAGACGACCTCCTGCTGGCGCCCGACCTCCTTCAGCGCGCGGGCAATCCCCTCCGGCCCACCGCCGATATTGTAGATGCCAGCAAGGTCCGGGTGCCGGGCCAGCAAGGCCTTGGCCTGCCGATAATTGCGCCCTTCGTCGTCGAGACCCTCACGCAGCCCGACAACCTCGATCTGCGGAAACAGCTCCTCGAAGAGATGCAGGAAACCCATCTCGCGCTCCTCATGGGCGCGGTAGCTCAGGCTGCCCGCGATCATCGCGACCTTGGCCGGACGCCGCCCGATGAAGCGGGCGACGAGAGAGCCGGCGGTGCGCCCGGTCGAGCGGTTGTCGAGCCCGACATAGGCGGCGCGGCGCGAATTGGCGACGTCGGAGATCAGGGTCACAGCCGGTACGCCGCGCTCCGCCAGGCCGTTGACCGCTTCGCGCACGGCCGGGTGCTCCAGTGCCATGAAGGCGATGCCATCGACGTCACGGCCGACCTGTCGGAGCTGCTGGGCCAGCAGCTCCGGCTTGAAGCTCTCGATGAACTCGACACGGGCGCGCATGTTGAAGGAAGCGAGTTGGTCCTGCGCGCCGGCGATGTGGCGTCCGAGCATGGCGAGGAAACGGTTGCTGCCGGCCGGGAGCAGGAAAGCGAGCCGCATCGGCGTCAGCGCCTGCGCCGGCAGGCCGGGATCGAGCACGTAGCCGAGATCGCTCGCCGCCTTGAGCACGCGCTGGACCGTGGCGGCGCGCACGCCGGGACGCTGGTTGAGCACCCTGTCGACCGTCGCCGTCGAGGCACCCGAGAGCGCCGCCACATCGGCGATGCGCGCCATCCGGCGACGTTGCAGCCCGTCTGCCGTCTTCAAATCATCCATGAGATTACATCAAAAAGCATCAAGAATTGAGTTTGACGACCATCATTCCTGTTTTCTACTCTTGAGGCAAGAAGACCTCAATCAATCAAATCGCATCAGCGATACCGGGAGGACCATCATGACGAATTTCACGCGCCGCACGGTGCTGCGCACGCTCGCCGCCGCCCCCGCCGCCTCGCTCATCGCCATGCCGCATATCGCGCGCGCCGCCGAGATCGAGCTGAAATACGGCAACAACCTGCCGCTCAGCCATCCGCTCAACATCCGCGCCCAGGAGGCTGCCGAGCGCGTGGCGAAGGAGACCAACGGGCGCGTCGAGATCAAGATCTTCCCGAACAACCAGCTCGGCGGCGACACCGACATGCTCAGCCAGGTGCGCAATGGCGGCATCACCTTCTTCACGCCCTCGGCGCTGGTGATCGCGACGCTGGTGCCGGTCGCGGCGATCAATGCCGTCGGCTTCGCCTTCGCCGATTACGACCAGGTCTGGAAGGCGATGGACGGCAAGCTCGGCGCCCATGTCCGCGAGGCCATCTCCAAGGTGAACCTCTTTGCCTTCGAGAAGATGTGGGACAACGGCTTCCGCCAGATGACCACCTCGGGCAAGGCGATCGAATCAGCCAAGGAAATGGCCGGCCTGAAGATCCGCGTGCCGGTGAGCCCGCTCTCGATCTCGATGTTCAAGGCGCTCGACGCCGCTCCGGCCAGCCTGCAGTTCTCCGAGGTCTATTCGGCGCTGCAGACCAAGGTCGTCGACGCGCAGGAGAACCCGCTGCCGATCATCCAGGTCGCCAAGCTCTACGAGGTGCAGAAGAGCTGCGCCATCTCCAACCATATCTGGGACGGTTTCTGGTTCATCGCCAATGGGCGCGCCTGGCGCGGCCTGCCGGCCGACATCCAGACGATCGTCGCCGGCGCGATCAACGATGCCGGCGTCGCCCAGCGCGGCGACATCAAGAAACTCAACGAAACCGTGCAGGCCGATCTCCAGTCGAAGGGCCTCGCCTTCAACAAGACAGACCCGGATTCCTTCCGCGCCAAGCTGCGCGACGCGGGCTTCTACAAGGAGTGGCAGGAGCGTTTCGGCAAGGACGCCTGGAGCCTGCTCGAAGACGCCGTCGGCAAGCTGGCCTGAGGCGTGCGGGCAGGCCTATAAGGCGCCCAAACGCATAAGACAGGAAACGCCCCGATGGATGTTCACAGCGCGACCCTTCCCGCTGCTGCCGCCATGCCCGCGACCGGGCTCGGCCGCTTCGCCGGCCATTTCGACCGCACGCTGGGCGGGCTGGTCGAGGCGGTGGCGGCGGTGCTGGTGCTGGTCGAGATCATCATCCTTGGGGCGGGCGTGACGGCGCGCTACGTCTTCCACGCGCCGCTGGTCTGGTCGGACGAGCTCGCCTCGATCCTGTTCCTATGGCTCTCGATGCTCGGCGCGGTCGTGGCGCTCAGGCGCGGCGAGCATATGCGCATGACCGGCCTCGTCAGCCGCGTCTCGCCGCAGACGCGGGCGCTGCTGGAGGCGGTCGCGATCACCGCCTCGATCGCCTTCCTGCTGCTGATCATCCCGCATGCGATCGAATATGCCGAGGAGGAGAACTTCATCGTCACCCCGGCGCTGGAGATCAGCAATGCCTGGCGGGCGGCGGCGATCCCGGTCGGCGTCGGGCTGATGCTGATCGCGGCGGGCTGCCGGCTGCTGCGCTTTTCCTCGCTGAAGCCGGCGCTGCTCGCGATCGGCCTGACCGCGCTGCTCGTGCTGCTGTTCTGGCTTGCCGGGCCGGCGCTGAAGCCTCTCGGCAAGCTCAACCTGATCGTCTTCTTCGTCGGCGTCGTCGCGCTCAACGTCTTCTCGGGCGTGCCGATCGCCTTCTCCTTCGCGCTCGCGACCTTCGGCTACCTCGCCTGCACCACCTCGACGCCGATGCTCGTCATGGTCGGCCGCCTCGACGAGGGCATGAGCCACCTGATCCTGCTCGCCGTGCCGCTCTTCATCTTCCTCGGCGCTCTCATCGAGATGACGGGCATGGCCAAGGCGATGATCCAGTTCCTGGCGAGCCTGCTCGGCCATGTCCGCGGCGGCCTGTCCTATGTGCTGGTCGGCGCGATGTATCTGGTCTCCGGCATTTCCGGCTCGAAGATCGCCGACATGGCGGCCATCGCCCCGGTGCTGTTCCCCGAGATGAAGAAGCGCGGCGCCAAGCCCGGCGATCTCGTCGCCCTGCTCTCGGCGACCGGCGCGCAGACCGAGACGATCCCGCCCTCGATCGTGTTGATCACCATCGGCTCGGTGACCGGCGTCTCGATCGCGGCGCTGTTCACCGGCGGCATGCTGCCGGCGGTGGTGCTGGGCGCGGCGCTCTGCTTCGTCGTCTGGTGGCGCTGCCGCGGCGAGGACCTCAGCAACGTCACGCGCTTCTCCCGCCGCGAGATCGCCAAGCTCGCCCTGATCGCGGCCCCGGCCATCGCGCTCCCCTTCGTCATCCGCGCCGCGGTGGTCGAGGGCGTCGCCACCGCCACGGAGGTCTCGACCATCGGCATCGCCTATGCGGTGCTGGCCGGCATCCTGCTCTACCGCCAGTTCGACTGGCGCCGCCTGCCGCGCATGCTGGTCGAGACGGCTTCGCTGACCGGCGCGATCATCTTCATCATCGGCTGCGCCACCGCCATGGCCTGGGGACTGACGCAATCCGGCTTCTCGCGCGACCTCGCGCAGGTGATGGCGGCCGTGCCCGGCGGAAGCTGGGGCTTCCTCGGCGTCTCGATCGTCGCCTTCACCATCCTCGGCAGTGTGCTCGAGGGCATCCCGGCGATCGTGCTGTTCGGGCCCCTGGTCTTCCCGATCGCCAAGCAGGTCGGCGTGCACGAGGTGCATTATTCGATGGTCGTGATCTTCGCGATGGGCATCGGGCTTTTCGCCCCGCCCTTCGGCGTCGGCTATTACGGCGCCTGCGCGATCAGCAAGATCAATCCCGACGAGGGCCTGAAATACATCTGGGGCTACATCCTGGCCCTGCTCATCGGCCTTCTCGTCGTGGCTGCCGTGCCGTGGATCTCCATCGGCTTCCTCCGAACCTGATATTTGAGAAAGCAACGCCCATGAGCCGCTTCTTTGGCCAGATCCGTCAGGCCGGCTATGTCGTCCCCGACATCGAGGCGGCCATGGACTATTGGAGCCGCGTGCTGGGCGTCGGGCCGTTCTTCTACAACCCGAAGGTCCCGATCAAAAACTACCGCTACAAGGGCGAGACCTACGAGCCGCACAACTCGGTGGCACTGGCCAATTCCGGCCCGCTCCAGATCGAATTGATCCAGTGCCGCAACGCCGTGCCGTCCATGTACAAGGACTTCACGGATGCGGGGCTGACCGGCCTGCAGCATGTCGCCTACTGGACCTCGGACTACGACGCCGATCTGGAACGGCTTGTTGCCGAGGGCTTCAAGCCGGTGATGTCAGGCGAGGTCGGCGAGCGCGGGCGCTTCGTCTATTTCGACACGCATTACCATCCCGGCACCGTAATCGAATTGTCGGAGGTCGCCGGCCCCAAGGGCGAGATGTTCCGGCTGATCCGCGAGGCCTCCGAGACCTGGGACGGCAAGGAGCCGGTCCGGCCCTTCCCGGATCTGAGCAAGCTCGCCGCTGCTGCGGCGTGAGTCCGCAATTGCATTGCGTCATGCTCGGGCTTGACCCGAGCATCTCGGAAACCAGCGCCCTCTGGTCATGAGATTCTCGGGTCGAGCCCGAGAATGACGCCTTATGAACGGCCTGGATGCGTCCGATGACCGACAACCGCTTCGAAGCCACCTACCTCATCGAGACCCCGCTCGACCCGACAGAGGTCGCGGAGGTGATGGCGGGCGAGCAGTCCTGCGGCACCTTCGCCCGCGTTGCCGGCGAGACCGACGAGTTGCGCGAGCGGGCGCGCGCCACCGTCACGCGGATCGAGGAGCTGGAATCCGCGGCAGAGCCCAGCCTGCCCAATGCCTGGCTCACCCGCAAAGGCGTCGGCGGGCCGTGGCGGCGCGCGCGGGTCACCATTTCCTTCCCGGTCGACAATGTCGGCGCCAATCTGGCGACATTGGCCGCCGTCGTCGCCGGCAATCTCTATGATCTCGGCGAGGTCACGGGGCTCCGGCTCGAAAGCATTTCGTTGCCTTGGTCCTACCGCCAGCGCTTTCCGCTACCTACACAAGGCATCGCCGGCACGCGCCGGCTGACCGGAGCCGCGACAGGCCCGCTCGTCGGCTCGATCATCAAGCCGAATGTCGGCCTGAGCACCGCGCAAACGGCCGAACTCGTCGCCAGCCTGTGCGAGGCCGGGCTCGACTTCATCAAGGACGACGAGATTTCCGCCGACCCGGTGCATGCGCCCCTTGCCGAGCGCATTCCCGCCGTGATGGCGGCGGTGCGCCGGCATCAGGACCGGACCGGCAAGCATGTCATGGTCGCCTTCAACATCACCGACGAGACCGATGCGATGCGCCGTCATGCCGACCTCGTCGCGCGCGAGGGCGGTTCCTGCGTGATGGCGAGTCTGAACTGGTGCGGCTTCTCAGGCGTCGAAACCTTACGCCGCTCGACTGACCTCGCATTGCACGGGCACCGCAACGGCTACGGAGCCTTCTCGCGCCATCCGCTGCTCGGCATCGGCTTCCAGGCCTATCAAGTGCTGTGGCGGTTGGCCGGTGTCGATCACATGCATGTCCACGGCCTGCAGGGTAAATTCGCGCAGGAGGACGAGGAGGTCGTGACCTCCGCCCGGGATTGCGTGACGCCACTGACCGATGGCGCCGACGACCGGGTGATGCCGGCCTTCTCCTCGGGCCAATGGGCGGGTACGGCGCAACCGACCTGGGATGCGATCGGCCATGACGACCTGCTGTTCATGGCCGGCGGCGGCATCCTCGCCCATCCCGGCGGGCCGAAGGCCGGCGTCGCCAGTATCCGGCAGGCCTGGACCGCCGTGGCGGAAGGCACGCCCGTCACGGAGGCGGCGCGCGCGCATCCGGAATTGCAGCAGGCGCTCGACACCTTCGGCGGCAAGGCAGGCTAGCGGCCGTGAGTGCGACGCAGACGCCTCTCTACGGCTGGTACGGCGACGATTTCACCGGCTCGACCGATACGCTGGCGACGCTGGCCGAGCGCGGCTTTCGCGCCCTGCTTTTCCTACGGCAGCCGAATGAGGCGCAACTAACCGCTGCCGGCCCGCTCGATGCGATCGGCATCGCCGGGGCGAGCCGGGCCATGGCGCCGAAAGCGATCACGGCGGAACTGACGCAGATCGGGCGCTTCTTCGCCGGGCTCGGCGTCGGGCTGATGCATTACAAATGCTGCTCCACCTTCGACAGCGCGCCTGACGTCGGCAGCATCGGCGCGGCGGTTACGGCCCTGAAGCCGATCTTTCCGAACCCGCTGGTGCCGATCCTCGGCGGCCAGCCCAATCTCGGGCGCTATTGCCTGTTCGGGAACCTGTTCGCGGCGGGCGGCGACGGCACGATCCACCGCATCGACCGGCATCCGACCATGAGCCGCCATCCGGTGACACCGATGGCGGAAGCCGATCTGCGCCGGCACCTCGCCGCGCAGGGGCTCGAAGATATCGGCCTCGTCGATTACCGCGCCAATGCCGGCGGCTCGGCCACTCTGGCCCACGCATGTCCGGATGGAAAGCCGGCCGTTCTGTTCGATGTCGCGACCGAAGCCGATCTCGCGGCGATCGGTGGGTTGCTTGCGTCCTCGCTGGGGAATGGTCCGATGCTCGCGGTGGGAGCCAGCTCGGTCGCGCGCGCCTTCGCGGCGGCTTATGCAGGATCATCGACAACAGCGCCGGCCGCTGGTGCGATCCATCGCAGCAGCGGCCCGGCCCTCGCCCTCGTCGGCAGCCTGTCACCAGTGACGCGCGCGCAGGTCGAAGCCGCAAGAGGCTATGCGATGCTGCCCGTCGATGCCGGGCGGCTGCTATCGGACGAGAGCTATGCTGCGGAGTTGCGTGCAGCCGCCCTGTCAAAACTAGCTAAGCGCGACGTGATGTTGGTGACGGAACAGCCCGCGGGTGCTCCGACCGCAGCCGGCGCGGTTGCCAAAGCAACTGGGGCATTGCTCTCGGCGATCATCGCCGCGGCCGATCTCGGCCGGCTCATCGTCGCGGGCGGCGATACCTCGACCATGGCGATCCGATCACTGCCGATATGGGGCTTGTCCTATCGCGGGCCGTGCGTTCCCGGCGCGCCGCTCTGCCGTGCTCATTCCGACGATCCGCGCCTCGATGGACTCGAGATCGTGCTGAAGGGTGGGCAGATGGGTCCGCCCGGCTTCTTCAACGACGAGGCACGCGCGGAAGTCGGCTGAAGCGAGCTGATTTCCCTCGGAACTGCGCCGTCATTCCGGGGCTTCGCGTCAGCGAAGAGCCCGGAACCCAGAATCGATGCCGTTTTCACGAAAAGGCACAGTCGGGCCAGCGCTTGAATTCATGACGGTATCTGTTCTGGGTTCCGGGCTCAGGCCTGCGGCCTGCCCCGGAATGACGCCGTGGCTTCGTGCAAATTCAACGCAACCTAACCCGGCAGGCAGCCATCGGTGCCGGCGCCGCAGACGAGTGCGCAGACCTTCGTTCCGGCGGTGAGCGCGACTCGCCCGGACTGGAGCGCCGCCAGCGCCGCCGCGCCCGACAAATCTGCCGCGATGCCGAATTCGAACCAAAGCGACTTCGCCGCCTGCTCCATCTCGGCATCGGTCACCAGCACGATCTCGTCGACATTGCGGGCCACTGTCTCATAGATCGCCTGATCGGTCTGGCGGCAGGACATGGTGGCGACGCGGGTCTCCAGCTTGTCGAGCGCGACGAGGCGGCCGGCGGCGAGGCAGGCATGCAGGGTCGGCGATCCCACCGGCTCGATGCCGATGATCCGCGTCTGCGGCCGCAGCGCCTTCACCGCCGTCGAGAGGCCGGTGATCAATCCGCCGCCGCCGATGGCGACGAGGACGACGTCGACATCAGGCATGTCGTCGAGGATATCGAGGCCGAGCGTACCCTGCCCCGCCACGACGACCGGATCGCTGAAGGGATGGGCATAGGTCGCGCCGGTCTTGGCGGCATGGGCGAGCGCGGCCGTATTGGCGTCGTCCCAGATGTCGCCGACGATATGGACGTCCGCGCCCCAGTCGCGCAGCTTGGCGATCTTGTCTGGCGCGGCATTGGACGGCAGGAAGATGGTCGCGGGCACGCCGAGCACATGGGCCGAGCGGGCGATGGCGAGGCCGTGATTGCCGCCCGACGCCGTGACGACGCCGCGTGCCAGTTCGTCCTTCGACAGGGTCAGCAGGCGGTTCATCGCGCCGCGCGCCTTGAAGGAGCCGGCCGCCTGCAGCAGTTCGAGCTTCAGCGTGACCTCGCCGCCGAAATCCGAGCCGCGCGTCTTGGCATAGGGCAGCGTCGGGGTGCGGCGGATATGCGGCGCGATCCGCTGGCGGGCGGCGCGAATGTCGTCGAGCGCGATCATGACAGGGTTCCGCGATAGGGCGCCGCGACGATGAGGCAGCAATTGCCCGGCTTCACCCGCCCCGACTGGCGCCGGCCGTAGAGGATGCCGTCGGCGGCGTAATGCAGCGTCTCGGGCGGGCGCGTCGGGTCCCAGGTGCAATGGATGCGGCCGGCCGGCTCGCCGGCGCTGACCTTGGCGCCGTTGGCGTGGAAGGGCTCGAAGATGCCGTCCGCCGTCGCATAGACGTAAGCCGAGATGCCGGGCAGTTCGAGGATCTGGCCATCGCCGCGCTTCGGCTCGGGCTTTTCGCGAACGACGACGCCGAGATGATCCAGCACATTGGCCACACCGCGCCGGCAGACCTGGAGCGCGTCGAGCGAGACCGTACCGCCGCCGGCCATCTCGGTGCCGACAGTGACGAGCCCGGCCCGGCAGGCGGCGGCGGTCGCGGTACGCGGCTCGCCGAGATTGCTGATGACGACGATCATCGGCGCGTCGAAGGCCTGGACTGCGGCGACATTGCGCTTGTGCAGGGCGGGATCGTCGGTCGGCTCGACGATGGCGCTCGGGATGATGTCGAGCGAGGAGCCCCCGGAATGCAGGTCGAGGAAGGCGTCGCCGATCGGCAGGATGTGGTCGTTGACGAAGGCCGAGATCTGCTGGGTGATGGTGCCGCGCGGATCGCCGGGGAAGGTGCGGTTGAAGTTCAGCCCGTCGACCGGCGAGGTGCGCTGACCGGCGACGACGGCATGGACATTGTTCGCCGGCATCAGGATAAGGCGGCCCTGGACACGTCCGGGATCGAGATCGCGGATCAGGTCGCAGATCGTGATCGGCCCCTCGTATTCGTCGCCATGGTTGCCGCCTTCCATGATCACGGTCGGGCCGGTGCCGTTCTTGATCACGGCGATGGGCACGCGCGTCACGCCCCAGGCATCGTCATGCGGCGAATGCGGGATCATGAGGAAGCCGGCTTGCTTGCCCTCCCGGTCGAGATCGACGGTGAGGAAGGCGCTGGACGGGCGCGGGGCGGGCTTGGGGCGCGAGGAACTGGTCATGGCGGGCTCGATGAGACGTGGCTTGGAAGCCTCCCCAGGAAGGAGAGGCACGAGACAAGCCGTCATGCTCGGGCTAACCCCGAGCATCTCCGGCCGAGTGAGGCGCCGACCAGCGCCTTCTGGTCAGGAAATTCTCGGGTCTTCGCTACGCTTCGCCCGAGAATGACGGATGTCGGCTCGACTACAGCGTCGGCAGCGGGTCCATCGGAATGTCCAGATACTTCCGGTGGAGCCGGTCGAGCTCGCCGTTCATCGCGTTGAAGAAGATGAAGCCGTCGAGCCAGCGCACCAGGTTATGCTGGTCCATCTGCACGCCCATATGGGCCGGGCTGCGGCGGATGACGAATTTGCGCTCGAACTCCTTGTTCGGGTTCTGCTTGGCGAGCGCCTGCGCCACGATCGAGTTGGTGGCGAGCAGATCGGCCTGACCGGTGATGTAGGCGGCAGCGGCCGTCGCATCGTCCTCGGTGCGCATCAGGCTGGCCTTCGGCGCGGAGGCCGAGATGGCGAGCTCCTGCGTCGTGCCCTTGGCGGCGGCGACGCGGGCGGAGCCGATCGTCTCCGGGCTGCTCACCGTCGAATTCTTGGCGCCGTAGACCGCCAGGAAGGTGTTGGCGTAGGGCGCGGTGAACTGGATCTGCTTGGCGCGCTCCGGGGTCAGGCCCATCACCGAGATGACGATGTCGACCTTGTCGGTCAGCAGGAACGGGATGCGGTTGGCGCCGGTGATCTGCTGCATCTCGAGCTTCACGCCGAGACCCTTGGCAACCATCTCCGCCATCTCGATGTCGAAGCCGATCGGCTTGCGGTCCGCATCCTGGGCGCCGAAGGGCGGCGCGTCGAGCGGCACGCCGATGCGCACGACGCCCTTGGACAGGATGTCCTGGAGCTTGTCGGCCTTGGCCTCGGCGGCGCCGAAGGCGGCGACGGCCAGGGCGGCTAAACCTGCGAACAGTGAACGCATCGTCTTCTCTCCCCTCGTTGATGTCGGTTCTTGGTTCCGCCTCAGTGCAGGACAGCGCTGAGGAAGGTCTGGAGTTCCGGCGTCTTCGGCTCGGCCAACACGGCGGCCGCCGGTCCCTGTTCGTGGATGCGCCCCTCATGCATGAAGACGACGCGCGAGCCGAAGCGGCGGGCGAAGCCCATCTCGTGGGTCACCAGGATCATGGTCATGCCCTCCTGCGCGACGGATTCGAGGACCTTGAGCACCTCGCCGGTCAGCTCCGGATCGAGCGCGGAGGTGACCTCGTCGAACAGCATCAGCTTCGGCCGCATGGCGAGCGAACGGGCGATGGCGACGCGCTGCTGCTGGCCGCCGGAGAGCTGGGAGGGATAAGCGTCGAGCTTGTCTTCCAGGCCGACGCGGGCGAGCACCTCGCGCGCCACCTCGCGGGCGGCCTGCGGCGCCTGCTTCTTCACGACGCGTGGTGCCAGCGTGATGTTGTCGCAGACCGAGAGATGCGGGAACAGGTTGAAGCTCTGGAAGACGATGCCGACCTCCTGGCGTAGCTTGCGCAGATTGGTGTTGGGATCGTTGACCTGCGTGCCGTCGACGCGGATCACGCCGGCCTGCACCGGTTCCAGCCCGTTGATGCAGCGGAGCATGGTGCTCTTGCCCGAGCCCGAGCGGCCGATCACGGCGATGATCTCGCCCTTGGCGACATCGAGCGTCACATCCTTCAGCACCTGGACGGCGCCGTAACTCTTGTTGATTCCGTGGATTTCAACGAGCGACATCGAGCTTCCGCTCGATCGAGCGGCTCCATTGCGTGAGAGGAAAGCACATCGCGAAATAGATCGCGGCGACGGTGATGTAGACCGCGAAGGGCTTGTAGGTGCCGGCGGCCGTGAGCTGGCCTTCGCGCGTCAGCTCGACGAAGCCGATCGTCGCGGCGAGCGAGGTGTTCTTGATGAGCTGCACGAGGAAGCCGACCGTCGGCGGGATGGCGACGCGGATCGATTGCGGCACGATGACGTGGCGCAGTTGCTCCCGGAGCGAGAGCCCGAGCGAGGCGCCGGCCTCCCACTGCGTCCTGGCGATCGAGACCAGCGCGCCGCGCCAGATCTCGCCGAGGAAAGCGCTGCCATAGACCGAGAAGGCGGTGGCGGCGGCGAGCCAGGGATTGACCGAGATGCCGATGAGCGGCAGGCCGAAGAATATGACGAAGAGCCAGACCAGCAGCGGCGTGCCCTGGACGATGTGGATATAGGCGGCTGCGAGCCAGCGCAGCGGCGCGACGGGCAGGATGCGTGCGATGGCGAGGACGATGCCGATCAGCGCGGCGCCGATGAAGGCCGTCGCGGTCAGGGCGAAGGTCCAGCGCGCCGCCGCTATCAGGTACATGACGTCGATGAGGCCGAATTCGCGGATCATCGCCTGACGAACGCCCAGTAATAGATGCCTGCGAACAGGCCGCGGAAGGCGAAGGCGAGCCCGAGATAGAGCACGCCGATGACGGTGTAGACCTCGAAATCGCGGAAGGTGCGCGACTGCACGATAGAGGCGGCGTGGAAGAGATCCTCGACCGAGATTTGCGAGACGACGCTGGTCGCCAGCATCAGCAGCACGAACTGGCTGGCGAGCGCCGGGAACATCGCCTTCAGCGCCGGGAACATCACGACGTAGCGGAACACCTGCAGGCCGGAGAGGCCGAGCGAATGGCCGGCCTCGACTTGCGCCTTCGGGATCGCCTCCAGCCCGGCACGAACGATCTCGGTGGTGTAGGCGCCGAGATTGACGATAAGCGCGATGATCGCGGCGGTGAAGCCGTCGAGCCGCAGGCCGAAGCTGGGCAGACCGAAGAAGATCAGGAAGAGCTGCACCAGCAGCGGCGTGTTGCGGATGACCTCGACATAGGTTCCGACGGCACGCCGCAGCCAGGCCGGGCCATAGACGCGGGCCGCCGCGCAGGCGATGCCGATGACGAGGCCGCCGGTCATCGCCGCCGCCGACAGAAGAAGTGTGATCCAGACGCCGTCGAGGATCGATTCCCACGCGGCGAAGACGTCGCGGAACTGCAGCCCGTATTTCATGCCCTGCCGCCTCGCGGGCGATTTCCGCTGCCGCCCCGGCGCGCGATATGATCCGGCAATCGCACCATCCGCCTCCCCTTTACGAGGAGGCTAGGTTCGTTTCTTATTTGATGTCAAGCTTCATATATGAAACAGGAAAGCATGAGCGACCTGCCGGACTCCGAGAGCGGAGATAAAAGCACCTACGCGGCTCCCGCCCTGGAGAAGGGGCTCGACATCCTCGAGCTCCTCGCCGAGGCCGGCGAGCCCTTGTCGACGCGCGAGATCGCGGAGCGCCTGGCACGCTCGAAGAGCGAGATCTTCCGCATGGTCTTCGTGCTGCAGCAGCGCGGCTATCTTGCCCGCGAGGCCGGAACCGACCGCCTCGCCCTGTCGCGGCGGCTGTTCGACCTCGGCATCCGCACGCCGGGCGGGCGCCAGCTCACGTCGATCGTGCTGCCGCTGATGGAGCGCTTCAGCGAGGAAAGCGGACTGGCCGCGCATCTGGTCGTGCTGAGCCGGGCGCAGACCGTTGTGCTCGCGACCACCTCCGGCCATCTCGACGCCAGCGTGATCGTGCGGCCGGGCTATGGGCGGCCGGCGCTCGATGCCAATTCCGGCCTGCTCATCCTCGCCTTCCAGAGCGAGGTGCGGCGCCGGCAATTGATGAAGGAGGCCTCCGAGGCCGACCGGGACAGGCTGGAGAGCGAGGACACGCTCCGCACCTTCGCCGAGATCCGCGCCAGCGGCCATCGCGTCGCGCCCAGCCGCGACATCATGGCGGTGACCGACATCGCCTGCCCGGTGATCGGGCCGGGCGGCCATGCCGAAGCGGCGATCCTGGTGCCCTGCCTGCAGCGCCATGGCATCGCGACGGACGAGCAGGCGATCCTGCTGGCGCTGGAAGCCTCCTGCCGGGAGGCCGGTTCGCAGCTTTCGCTGTAGCGAGCCCTTTCGACCGCGGAAGACGCTGGCGCGCTAAGCCGCCAGCCCGCCATTCTCCTCGATGAAGCCGACGATCTCGTCGAGGCCGATGCGGCGGTTCATGTCGGTGAAGACGAAGGGCCGCTCGCCGCGCTGCTTCTGCGTATCCGAGCGCATCACATCGAGATTCGCGCCGACATAGGGAGCGAGGTCGATCTTGTTGATGATCAGCAGGTCCGAGCGGGTGATACCCGGCCCGCCCTTGCGCGGGATCTTCTCGCCGCCGGCAACGTCGATGACGTAGAGCGTGAGGTCGGCGAGATCGGGCGAGAAGGTCGCGGCGAGGTTGTCGCCCCCGGATTCGATGAAGACCACGTCGAGATCGGGAAAGCGTCGGCGCATTTCGGCGATGGCCGCGAGGTTGATCGAGGCGTCCTCCCGGATCGCGGTATGCGGGCAGCCGCCGGTCTCGACGCCGAGGATGCGCTCCTCCGGCAGAGCCTGCAGCCGGTTGAGGATCAGCTCGTCCTCCTTGGTGAAGATGTCGTTGGTGACGACCGCGACGGAATAGCGATCACGCATCGCCTTGCAGAGCTTCTCGGTCAGCGTCGTCTTGCCGACGCCGACCGGGCCGCCGATGCCGACGCGAAGGGGGCCATTGGAGGATTTCACGAGCGGAACACCCTGGAATACTGCGTTTCGTGGTTCATCGACATGATGTCGGCAAGGACCGTGCAGGAGCCGAGATCGTCGAGCGTCGAGCCGGCTGCGCGGTTTGCTGTACGCAGGATGACCGCCTCCAGCGCGGCGAGCGTGCCGACGCCGTCGCGCTGCCCGAGCGGGACCAGCCTGACGCAGGCCTGGATGAGGTTCGAGGCGAAGGCGTGGAGATAGGCGACCAGCGCATCCTCCAGCTTGACCTGATGGCGTGCCGCAGCCGCACCGACGGCGACCGGATAGGTGATCGCCCCTTCCCCATTCGTCGGCCGCTCGCCGCACCAGGCCGCCATCGCATCGACGAAGGCGCCGCCCTGCAAAGTCGTCTCCATATGCCGCTCGCGCGAGCCCGCCATGGCCTCGGCAAGTTCGGCGACATCCTCGATACCGTCGCCGGCCGCGATGCAGCGCCAGGCCTCGGCCAGCAGTACCGCATCGTTCCAGCCGGAACCGCGATCGAGCAGCGCTTCCAGCCAGCCGGTCAGGCTGAGCCTGTCGCGGATCAGCCCGTCATGGATCGCGCGCTCAAGGCCGTGGCTATAGGCGAAGGAGCCGACCGGGAAAGCCGGCGACAGCCAGGTCATCAATCGGGAGAGCGCGACCGGATCAGTCATGATGATGGTGGTGATCGTGCGCGTGATCGCGGTCGTGGTCGTGGTCGTGGTGATGACCATGGTCATGCCCGTGAGCATGATAGGCGCCGTGCACGGGCTGGAAGCGCGCGACGACCTCGCCGACAGAGGCGCCCAACCCTTCCAGCATGGCGCGGATGACATGGTCGCGCTGGATCAGGATGCGGTCCGCATCGATCTGCGCCGGCAGATGGCGGTTGCCGAGATGCCAGGCGAGATGGCGCAGCGGGCAGGCCGCGCCCGGCCTGACCTCGTAGAGTTCCTCCTCCGCCGCCGTGATCGCGATCGTGCGGCCATCATCGAGCACGAGCCGGTCGCCATCGGCGAAGAGCACGGGTTCGGGCAGATCGACCATGATCTTCTCGCCCTGATCGGTGGTGACGAGCTTGCGGCGCAGATGGCGCGCGGCATGGTCGAGCCGGATCGTGCCGGCGGGCTCGCCGCCACCGCCGTGGCTATGGGAAATGGCGCGGAGCATGATCGGCCTCAGAACAGGAAATAGCGCTGCGCCATCGGCAGCACGGTCGCGGGTTCACAGGTCAGCAATTCGCCATCGGCGCGGACCTCATAGGTCTCGGGATCGACCTCCATATGCGGCGTCGCGTCGTTGAGGACCATCGAGGCCTTGGAGATGCCGCCGCGCGTGTTCTCGACCGCGAGCATGCCCTTGGCGACGCCGAGCTTTTCGCGCAGCCCGTTCGCGATCGCGGCCCCGCTGACGAAGGTCACCGACGACATGGCAGGCGCCCGGCCGAGCGCGCCGAACATCGGGCGGTAATGCATCGGCTGCGGCGTCGGGATCGAGGCATTGGGGTCGCCCATGGGAGCGGCCGCGATCATGCCGCCGACCAGCACCATTTCCGGCTTCACGCCGAAGAAGGCCGGGTTCCAGAGCACGAGATCGGCGCGCTTGCCGACTTCGATCGAGCCGACATGCCGGGACAGCCCCTGCGCGATCGCGGGGTTGATCGTGTATTTCGCGATGTAGCGGCGCACGCGCAGATTGTCGTTGTCGCCGGTCTCTCCGGGCAGGCGCCCGCGCTGCAGCTTCATCTTGTGCGCGGTCTGCCATGTCCGGATCGGCACCTCGCCGACGCGGCCCATGGCCTGGCTGTCGGAGGAGATGATCGAGAAGGCGCCGATGTCGTGCAGGATGTCCTCGGCCGCGATCGTCTCCTTGCGAATGCGGCTCTCGGCGAAGGCGATGTCCTCGGGGATCGAGGGCGACAGGTGATGGCAGACCATCAGCATGTCCAGATGCTCGGCGATGGTGTTCAGCGTATAGGGCCGGGTCGGGTTAGTGGAGGACGGGATGACGTTCTTGAGCCCGCAGACCTTGATGATATCGGGCGCATGGCCGCCGCCGGCGCCCTCGGTATGGAAGGCGTGGATGGTGCGGCCCTTGAAGGCCGCGACGGTATCCTCGACGAAGCCGCTTTCGTTGAGCGTGTCGGTGTGGATCATCACCTGGACGTCGTGATCGTCGGCGACCGCGAGGCAGTTGTCGATCGCGGCCGGCGTCGTGCCCCAATCCTCGTGGAGCTTCAGCGCGCAGGCGCCGCCCTCGATCATCTCGATCAGCGCGGCCGGCTTCGACGCATTGCCCTTGCCGGAGAGGCCGAGATTGATCGGCACCGCGTCGAAGGACTGGATCATCCGGCCGAGATGCCAGGGGCCGGGGGTGCAGGTCGTCGCCAGCGTGCCATGGGCCGGGCCGGTGCCGCCGCCGAGCATGGTGGTGATGCCCGCCATCAGCGCTTCGTCGATCTGCTGCGGGCAGATGAAGTGGATGTGCGCATCGACGCCGCCGGCGGTGAGTATCTTGCCCTCGCCGGCGATCGCCTCGGTGCCCGGGCCGATGATGATGGTGACGCCGGGCTGGGTGTCCGGGTTGCCGGCCTTGCCGATGGCGACGATGACGCCGTCCCTCAACCCGACATCGGCCTTAACGATGCCCCAGTGATCGACGATCAGCGCGTTGGTGATGACGGTATCGACCGCGCCCTCGGCGCGGCTCGCCTGGCTCTGGCCCATGCCGTCGCGGATGACCTTGCCGCCGCCGAACTTCACCTCCTCGCCATAGATCGTGAAGTCCTTCTCGACCTCGATGATCAGGTCTGTATCGGCGAGGCGGACCCGGTCGCCGACCGTCGGTCCGTACATCTGGGCATAGGCGGCGTGGGAGAGCGTGGCCGGCATCAGAGTTTCCCCATCACCTTCTGCTGGAAGCCGTAGACGGCCCGCCCGCCGCCGAGTGGCACGAGGCGGACCTCGCGCTGCTGGCCGGGCTCGAAGCGCACGGCGGTGCCGGCGGCGATGTCGAGCCGCATGCCGCGCGCGGCGGCACGGTCGAAATCGAGCGCCGCGTTGGTCTCAAAGAAATGGTAGTGCGAGCCGACCTGGATCGGCCTGTCGCCGGTATTGGCGACGAGCAGGGTCACCTGCGCCGCCCCCTCGTTGAGGACGATGTCGCCGGCAGCGGGGAAGACCTCTCCGGGGATCATCGCGTCAGGCTCCCGCGACCAGCCAGAGGCCGCCGAGCGCGGTCAGGCCACCGGCGACGCGCGCCGCCATGCGCCCGCGATGCGAAAGCGCATTGCCGGCAAAACCGACGCCGACGCCGACCGCATGCAGCAGCGCCGTCGCCAGCGCGAAGCCGACCATGAAGGACGTGCTGGTCGCCTCGCCCAGTTCGCCGCCATGGGCATAGCCGTGGAACAGCGCGAAGAAGCCGACCACCGCCATGCCGACCGGCGTCGGCACCTGCAGCGCGACGAGCGCGAGCATGCCGAGCACGACGACGGAGGCGGCGATCACCGGCTCGACGAAGGGCAAACCGATGCCCGCCAGCGCCGCGGCGAAGCCGAGCATCATCGTGACGACGAAAGCGAGCGGGATCGCCCAGATCGCGCGCCCGCCGACAAGGAACGCCCAGAGGCCGACGCCGACCATCGCCAGGATATGGTCCACGCCGAAGAGCGGATGCGAGAAGCCGGCCGCAAACGAGCCATGCTCGGCCGGGTTGAGATGGGCGAAGGCCGGGCTCGCGGCACCAACGCTCAGGATCAGGGCGATCGACAGTCTCTTCATGGCAGCCTCTGTGTCGGGACGTCAGCGGATCGGTTCATGGACGGTGACGAGCTTGGTGCCGTCGGGAAAGGTCGCTTCGACCTGCACGTCGTGGATCATCTCGGCGACGCCTTCCATGACCTGCGCCCGGCCGACGACATGCGCCCCGGCTTCCATCAGCTCGGCGACGCTGCGGCCATCGCGCGCGCCTTCGACGACGAAATCCGAGATCAGCGCGATCGCTTCGGGATGGTTCAGCTTGACGCCGCGCTCGAGCCTGCGGCGCGCCACCATGGCGGCCATCGAGATCAAGAGCTTGTCCTTCTCGCGCGGTGTCAGGTTCATGCCGTCATCCTAGAGTTTCCGGGCCTTGCTAGAGTTGCCAGACCTTGGGCAGCGAACGGCCGCCCATCAGCAGGGTCAGCAGCGGCTCCAGCCGCCGCCGCAGAGCGAGCCCGGTCTCCTCGACCAGCCGCGCCAGGAACTTGCCGTTCCACGCGCTGGCGCCGCCGGCTGGTCCAATGATGGATCGGGCCAACTCAAGAAAGCGCTCGGGCGCGGCCCCAGTGAACAGCACCGTCGCCATGGCGCGCCGGCCGGCCATAACCGCCTGCGGCGCCATGCGCGCGGCGATATCACCCTCGAAACGCAGATCGTCGGCGAAGATCAGCCGACCGTTGCGACGCACCCGCCAGCGATCATGCAGAAGCCCGCTGCGCAGCGTCTCGCCCATCGCCATCCGGCCGAAGAGCACGGCCTCGACAGCAACCAGTTCGGCATCGCCCTCGAGATCGGCGTCGAGCCGGCGGGAGAGGCGGCCGCCATCGAACAGGATCGTCTCCTGCGGCAGCCAGGCGAGCCGCGCGCCGGCCGAGACGCGCAGATGATTGTTGAGCGTCGCATCCGGCCCCGTCGAGCGATAGACACGCTCGCAGGCCTGCGTGGTCACGCAAGCCGCGGTATTCGCGCCGAGATTCACATCGGTGGCCAGGCGGTCGCCGCCCGTCAGGCCGCCTGCGGTGTTGATGAGGATCGCCTGCGGATCGTCGACGCCCAGCGTCTTGGGCAAGCGTATCTTGGCGCAGCCATCCTGGAAGAGACGTTCGAGACGCGTCGTCCCATCCAGCGACCGAAAACTCACGCCGGCATGGCCGACAGCACGCTGCATCCGTGGCGGTCCGGCGCCCTGCATCGCCGCACTATCGGCAGCCAACAGCATCTTCAACGCCGCTTCCGCTTCGGGACGAAGGCCTCAGCTTCGACTCCTGCCGCACCGATGCCCAGCGTCAGGCGGATCGCAAGCCGCACAGCTCTTCCCCCATCGCGATCCCGCCAAGCCACACGCACGCCGCATTCCCCTCTGCTGCCGAAAAAAGACGCAAGTGATATGCCAGCCGGGAGAGCTCAATGTCATTGCGATCAGAGTGGCTCGTCCGCGGCAAAGGATTGATCGGCCCGCGCCGGCTGGCGGGCGCGTTTGCACTGCGCTTCAGTGCCATCACCTGCATTCAAAAGCGGCAGGAGGCACCGACCATTCGGTCCTCAGCTGGCCGAGGCCATCGATGACGCCATCCAAGAAACTGATTTGCACAATAAAGCGGCATCAATCGCCCGCTTTGCGAGCCAAACCCTCAGGGGTGCTCAACCGATCATCACCGCCAAGGCGCGCCGGCCTCGTTCAGTCCGAACGCCTCTGTCGGCACGGCGCTTCCCGGTCTATGCCCGTAGCGGACGAGGCGATTCCCAACCGATCGCGTATCGTCGCAATATCCCGAGCGCCTTCCGCAGCGCCGGAGACGAGGAGATCACCATGGAGATCATGCGCGCCGGCTCCCGGCCGTCCGGGAAGGGACCGGCCGACTGGTTCACCGGATCGGTCCGGATCGACCCCCTCTTCAATCCGCATGCGCCGGAGCGCGTGCAGGGCGCCAGCGTCACCTTCGAGCCGGGCGCGCGGACGGCCTGGCACACCCACCCGCTCGGCCAGACGCTGGTCGTCGTCAGCGGTGCCGGCCGGGTGCAGCGCTGGGGTGGGCCGATCGAGGAGATTCGACCGGGCGACGTGGTCTGGTTCCCGCCCGGCGAAAAGCACTGGCATGGCGCGGCGCCGGCAACGGGCATGACCCATATCGCCATTCAGGAAGCCGAGAACGGCAAGGTCGTGGAATGGTTGGAGCAGGTCTCGGACGCCCAGTACGGCGGCTGATCGCCGCTCATTCGACCCAGCCTGACCACGCCCTACCGCGAACGGGACGATGACGCCTCAGCCTTCCACCCTTTTGCGCGAGCCGCGCCATGCCCTCGTCCAGGCTCCGACGCCGCTCCAGAGGCTGCGCCGTTTCGAGGAGAAGCTCGGCCGGCCCGGCGTCTACATCAAGCGCGACGACCTGATGGAGATCGCGCTCGGCGGCAACAAGCTGCGGAGCCTCGAATACTGGCTGGGCGCTGCGCTGCGCGAGAAGGCCGATATCCTTCTGGTCGGAGGCGGCGCGACCTCCAATCTCTGCCGCCTCACGGCCGCGGCTGCCTCGCTCGTCGGTCTCGACTGCATCGTCCTGCACAATGCGCCGGATACGCCGGAGAATCGCGAGCGCTCCTTCCTGAACCGACTGTTCGGCGCCGAGCTGCGCTTTATCGGGGCCGTCGATGAAGGCGAGCGCAACGCCGCGCTCGCCGAAGCGGCGGCGGAACTCGCGCGTCAGGGGCGGAAGCCCTACATCGTCGGCGACCCCGTGCTCGGCGCGATGGGTTATGTCCGGGCCGCCTTCGAGCTGCACGAACAGTCGCAGCGGGAAGAGGCGCCGATCAGGCACGTCTTTCTCGCCGGCTCGATGGGGCCGACAGAGGCCGGCTTCATCTTCGGCAATGCCCTGCTCGGGCATCCCTTCCAGCTCCATCTCGTCAGCGTCGAATACGAGCGAGCGGAGCTGGAGGAGCATGTCCGGCGCATCTATGAGGGCCTGCGCGACCGGACCGGGCTCGATGTCGCGCCGCTCGATGCGGCGCTGCCGCAATATCACATGGAGCAGCTCGGCGGCGGCTGGGGCGTGCCGACCCCGGCCTCGGAGGCCGCCATCCTGGCCTTCGCCCGCACCGAGGGCATCCTCATCGAGCATGTCTATACGGCGAAGACCTGTGCCGGCTTCCTCGACGCGCTCACCGAGGGCCGGATCGCTGGCGGCGAGCCGGCCTGCGTGATCCATACCGGCGGCACTGCCGCATTGTTCTCACAGTTCGGATTGTTCAGGACGGTGACGTAGCGTCTGCCCGCTTGACGCGCCTCGGCGCCGCCCTATGGTGCCGGTCGATCGAGGTTCTCCGGGTTGCACCCCGGAGCTAAGAGGGAATTCGGTGAGGCGCCTTTCGCCGAAGCCGAGGCTGCCCCCGCAACTGTAAGCGGTGAGCCTTCCGTCCATCGTCCACTGGTGCCCCGCGCACTGGGAAGGCCGGGCGGATCAGGCGTCGACCCGCGAGCCAGGAGACCTGCCGCGATCGCGAGACGTCTTTCGGGCGGGGTGTTCCGGAGGGATGCGCGTCGGCGGCGTCCCCAGACCCGCATCCGGCCGTATCCGCCCAGACTCCCCGCGCTCATTTCGGGGAGCGATGAAATCCATGTCCACGATATCCGCTGATGCCGCCGCGCAGGCCGCACGTCACTTGACGCGCCCGCGTCGCGCGACCTATGAGAAATGCAACATTGTTACACTTGATGTCCGTTGCGCCGGGGCCTCGCTGCTCCGCTGCCGTGACGCCCTCTCCAAGCCGGTCCCGTTCATGCGTCGTGCCTTCCAGTTCGTTCCCGCCTTGCTCGCCGCGGCCGCCGGCAGCGTCCTCTTCGCCGCCGCCGCCTCGGCAGCTCCGACGCAGTATCCACTGACGCTGGAGAACTGCCGGGAGACGATCACCTTCGCCGCCCCGCCCAAGCGCGTCGTCGCGCTCGGACAGACCCAGACGGAAATCCTTTATGCGCTCGGCCTCGGCGACCGTGTCGTCGGCACCGCCGTCTGGTTCTCGCCGGTCGCCAAGTCCTATGAGGCCGTCAACGCCAAGGTGAAGCGCCTCGCCGACAACGACCCGAGCTTCGAGGCCGTCGTCGGCCAGGAGCCAGACCTCGTCACCGCGATGTTCGAATGGCATCTCGGGCCGAACGGCATCGTCGGCAAGCGCGACCAGTTCCACAAGGTCAAGGTGCCGACCTATGTCTCGCCGACCGATTGCGTCGGCAAGGACAATTCCGGCCCCGGCGACGGCGTGCGCACGCAGATGTTCTCGATGGAGCTGGTCTATCGCAACATCCGCGAGTTCGGGCAGATCTTCGACGTTTCCGACCGCGCCGAGAAGCTCGTCGCCGAGCTCAAGGCGCGCGAGGACAAGGCCGTCGAGCAGGTCGCAAAGCTGAAGGCGCAGGACGTGCCCGTGGTCGTCTGGTTCTCCAGCAAGGACATCAAGGGCGACGGCTTCATGGCCGGCAAGAACGGCGTGCCGGCCTATATCCTGTCGCAGCTCGGGGCGCGCAACATCATCACCACCAACGAGGAATGGCCGCTGGTGGGCTGGGAGAGCATCGCCGCCGCCAACCCGGCCGTGATCGTCACGGTCAGGATGGACCGCCGCCGCTTCCCGGCCGACGATATCGAGAAGAAGCTCGAATTCCTGAAGACGGATGCCGTCGCCAGCAAGCTCGACGCGGTGAAGAACAACCGCGTCGTCATCATCGACGTCGGGGCCACTCGCGCCGGGCTCGATACGGTCGATGGCATCGAGACGCTCGCCAAGGCGATCGCGAGCTTCGGCATCGCCCCTTGAGCCACGCCGCCCACGGTCCGAACTGGCCGGCGCGGATCGGTCTCGCGCTGCTGTCGCTGCTGGCACTCACCTTGTCGGTGGCGCTGGCGGTGACGATCGGCGAGATGGCGATCCCGTTTCAGGTCGCCGTCAAGGCGCTCGGCAACGGGCTGTTCGACCTCGACCTGCCGGTCAGCGCGATCCAGCAGGGCGTGATCTTCGACTATCGCCTGAGCCGGGCATTGATGGCCGGATTGTGCGGCGGGGCGCTCGCGCTTTCCGGCGCGATCCTGCAGGCGCTGCTGCGCAATCCGCTGGCCGAGCCCTATATCCTCGGCATCTCCGCCGGCGCCTCGACCGGTGCCGTCGCGGTGCTGATCCTCGGCATCGGCATCGGCGGCGTGGCGATCAGCCTGTCGACAGGCGCCTTCATCGGCGCCTGCGCGGCGCTGGCAGCCGTCGCTTTGCTCGCGACGGGGGCGGGCGGCGCCAGCGACCGCGTCATCCTGGCCGGCGTCGCGACCTCGCAGCTCTTCAACGCCGCGACGGCAACCATCGTCACGACACTCGCCAGCGCCGAGCAGGCGCGTGGCGTCATGTTCTGGCTGCTCGGCAATTTCGGCGGCGTGCGCTGGCCGGATCTATGGATCGCGACGCCGGTCGCCCTGCTCGGCTTCGGCGTCTGCATGCTGCACGCCAAGGCGCTCGACGCCTTCGCCTTCGGCGTCGACGCCGCCGCCTCGCTCGGCATCGCGGTTCTGCGCGTGCGGATCGTGCTGTTCGCGACGACGGCGGTGATGACCGCCGCCATGGTCAGCATCGTCGGCACGGTCGGTTTCGTCGGCCTCGTCATCCCGCACGCCGCGCGTTTCCTCGTCGGCTCTGGCCATGCCCGCCTGCTGCCGGCCTGCCTCGTGATCGGCGCGGTCTTCATGATCCTCGCCGACATCCTCTCGCGCGTGTTGGTACCGCAGCAGATCCTGCCGATCGGCGTCGTCACCGCCCTGTTCGGGGCGCCGGCCTTCGCGCTGATCCTCTATCGCGCCAGGAGACCTGCGTGAGGAAGCCGGCATGACGCTCGCGACGCAGGACGTGCGCTGGAGCGCGGCCGGAAGGATGATCGTCGACGGTGTGACGCTCGCGGCGGCGCCGGGGCGCATCCTCGGCCTGATCGGCCCCAACGGCTCCGGCAAGTCGAGCCTGCTCAGGCTGCTCTGCCGATTGCGCAAGGTGGCGAGCGGCGTGGTGACGCTCGACGAGCGCGACATCGCGAGGGTGCCGCGACGCGAACTGGCACAGCGGCTCGCCTTCGTCGAACAGCAGGCGACGACCGAGATCCAGCTCTCCGTCTGCGAGGTCGTCCGCCTTGGCCGCACGCCGCATCGCGCCGCGCTCGCCTCGTGGAGCGCAGCCGACGAGGCCGCCGTCAGCGAAGCGCTGGTGCGGGTGGGCCTCGAAGACCGGCATGACCAGCCCTGGCACACGCTCTCGGGCGGGGAGCGCCAGCGCGTCCATATCGCGCGGGCGCTGGCGCAGGAGCCGAGCGAGCTGATCCTCGACGAGCCGACCAACCATCTCGACATCCAGCATCAGCTCTCGATCCTGACGCTGATCCGGCGGCTCGGCATCACCTGCATCGTCGCGCTGCACGACCTCAACCTCGCCGCTCTGTTCTGCGACGAGATCGCGCTCTTGCATCATGGCCGGTTGCTGGCGGCGGGCACGCCAGAAGCCGTGCTGACGGAAGAGACCATCCGGACCGTGTTCGGCGTGGCCGTGGCGATCAAGCCCGGCCATGCCGGGCGCCGGCACATCGAATATCTGGTCGATCTCGATCGGGACGAGCCGGGAGCGTGACTGGGGGGTGCTGGAGCGTGCTGATCGAGCGCGGAGCCACGCCGTCATTCCCGGACGGAGCGAAGCACAGATCCGGGATGACATGTATTTCTAGCAATAAGCGCCAGGTTCAGCGGCCGGAATTCAGCGCCTCTTCGGCGTAGCGGGCGACCAGGCGCTTCTGGATATCCGTCTCGGGGCCCGAGCCGGCGGCAGTGATCGCGCTGATCGCCGCATCCCCGCTCAAGCCAAGCGCGACAAGGATGCAGGTCGCGACCATGCCCGTCCGCCCGATGCCGGCGGCGCAGTGGACGAACAGCGCCCTCCCCGCCTTCAGGTCGCGTGCAGACTCTTGCGCGAGGGTCTTCAAGCCGCCGCCATCATCGGGAACGCCGAAATCGCCGATCGGGAAGCTTGTGACGGGGATGCCGAGATCGCCCTGCCGTGCGGCATAGTCCGGCGACTTCAGCCGGATTTCGTCCGATGGCGTCAGGCAGATCACGCGGGCGATCCCTTGCCGGGTCAGATCGGCCAGATCGTCCGCCAGCGGCCGCAAACGGCCGGGCATCGGCCCAAGCCAAAGCTTGCCGGCGATTTCAGCGGGTAGATCGACGCGTCGCATGAAGCCCGTACCGGCACTGCTCATTCCGCTTCCTCCGATCGTCAGGCGATCAACCCCTTCGCCTGAACGGCCATGACACGCTCCTCATTGGCCGGAATGACGAGAACCTTGAAATTCCCGAGGAAAGCAAGGCGCTCGAGGATGGCGTCCCGGACCGGCGCGGCATGCTCGCCGATGCCGCCGGTGAAGACGAAGCCGTCGATGCCACCCATGGCAGCGGCCATCGCCGCGCCGAACTGCGCGACCTTCAGCGCGAAATAATCGAGGGCGAAGCGCGCGCGGGGATCGTCGCTCGCGAGCAGCGTCTCGACATCGTTGCTCAAGCCGGAGAGGCCGAGCAGACCGGAGCGTTCATAGAGCACGTTCGAGACCTCTTCCGCGCTCATGCCCAGGCTCTGGAACATGTAGAGCACGGCGCCGGCATCGAGCGCGCCACTTCGGGTGCCCATGGGCAAGCCGTCGAGCGCGGTCATGCCCATGGTCGTGTCGATGCTGCGGCCACCCCGGATGGCGCAGAGGCTCGCGCCATTGCCGAGATGAGCGGCGACGACGCGCCCGGCGTGGAGATCGGGATGCTGCTCGGCCAGCACCATCTCCAGCCATTGATAGGACAGGCCGTGGAAGCCGTAGCGGCGGATGCCCTTGTCGCGCAGCCCCTGTTCGAGCGCGAAGTTATGGGTGAGCGGATCGTGCCCGGCATGGAAGGCGGTGTCGAAACAGGCGATGTTGGGCACGCCGCCCATCAGGCGCTGCGCAGCGGCAACCGCAGCGAGATTATGCGACTGGTGCAGCGGCGCCAATGGCGAGAGCGCTTCCAGCGCAGCGAAGACGGCCGGCGTCACCACGACGGGATCGGCATAGTTCTCGCCCCCATGGACGATGCGATGGGCGACGGCCTGCATCCGCCAGCCATCGTCATGCCGGTCGACGAAAGCGAGGACAGCAGAGAGCGCCGTGTCGTGGTCGCAGGCCTGCGGCAACGCGATGCGCTCGCGCCTGCCGTCGGCAAGGCTCGCATCCATCGCGGGCTCGGCTTCGCCGAGGCGCACCGCCTTGCCGCGGGCGAGCACGCCGAGGTCGTCGCTGCGGAAGACCTGGAATTTGAGGCTGGAAGACCCGGCGTTGAGGACGAGGATCGTATCGATCACTTGATCCGCCCCGTGCGGCGCGCATCGGCCAGGAGCACGGCCAGAACGCAGGAGAGCAGCCGCGCACGCAGATTGTCGGCCCGGCTGGTCAGGATGATCGGCACGCGCGCGCCGAGCACGATCCCGGCGGCATCGGCGCCGCTCAGGAAGGTGAGCTGCTTGGCCAGCATGTTGCCGGCCTCTATCTCGGGCACGAGAAGGATGTCGGCATGGCCGGCAACGGCGGAGACGATGCCCTTTTCCTTCGCCGCCGCGGCGCTGATCGCATTGTCGAAAGCGAGCGGCCCGTCGACGATGGCATCGGTGATCTGGCCGCGCTCGGCCATCTTCGAGAGCGCGGCGGCGTCGAGCGTCGCCGGCATGTGCGGGTTGACGGTCTCGACCGCCGCGAGGACGGCGACTTTCGGCAGATCGTCGAGGCCGCCCAGAGCGACATGCCAGAGATTGACGGCGTTCTGGACGATGTCGGCCTTGGTAGCGAGATCCGGCGAGATGTTGACCGCCGCATCGGTGATGATGAAGGGCTTGGGATAGCTCTCGATATGCATCACGAAGGCATGGGAAATGCGCCGCTCGGTCCGCAACCCGGAATCGGCCCGTACGACGGCACCCAGAAGCTCGTCGGTATGCAGCGAGCCTTTCATCAGCGCGCCGAGCTCGCCGCCCGCCGCCAATGCGACGGCCTTCGCCGCGGCCTCGTGACTATGCTCGGTATCGACGAGCTCCCAGGGCGAGATGTCGATGCCGGCCTCCCGCGCGGCAGCGTGGATGCGGGCGGCCGGGCCGATCAGGACCGGTTCGATCAACGCCTCGCCGGCCGCATCGGCCACCGCTTCGATCACATTGGCCTTGACGGGATGGACCACGCCCGTGCGCACCGCCGGGAGATCCTGGCAGCGGCCGAGCGCGAGCTGGAGATATTCGGAAGCGGACAGCGTCGTCATGGCATCTAATCCTGTTCCGCGATCCAGCGGGCGATCCCCGGCCAGGTTTCGCCAAGCGTCTTGCGGCCCATGAACAGGCCGATATGGCCGCCGGGCACCAGCTTCTTCTCGACCTTCTTTTTCGGCGTCCCGACGAGATCCTCCGCCGCGAAGACCTGCTCGCTGGTGGTGATGTCGTCCGCCGCGCCAGCGAGGAGATAGACCGGGCAGGTGACATCCTTCAGGCTCAGGCGCCGGCCGAGCCCGACGAACTCACCCTTTGCGAAGCGGTTTTCCTTGAAGATCTGCTCGATGGCCTGGAGATAGTAGACGCCAGGCAGATCGAGCGGGTTCTCGTACCAGGCCGCGAAGGTCTCGGTCCGGTCGAGATAGTTCCTGTCGGCGAGATTCTGGTAGAGCCGGATGAACTTGTCGACGTAGTGCTCCTCCGGATGCATGTTCTTCCAGCCGGCGAGCATGAAACGGCCCGGCATCAGCCCGCGCCCGAGCCGCACCATGTCGCGATAACTCTTCAGCGGCATGGTCTGCGCCATCTGCTTGATCGGTCCATCGCCCGCATCGGCATCGATCGGAGAGCCCGCCAGCACCAGCGACCTGACCTTGCCCGGAAAGCGGGCCGCCAGCATCGCGCTCAGCCAGCCGCCCTGGCAGAGGCCTACCAGATGCACGACACCGCCAAGATCGTCGATCGCGGCATTCAATTCGGCGAGATAGGTGTCGATGCTGAAATAGCGCATCTCCTGCGTCGCAGGCTTCCAGTCGGTGACGAGGGCGTGGTCGATGCCGTTCGAAAGCATCGTCTCGACGAGGCTCTGGCCCTTGTCGTAGTCGGCGATGGTCGCGCCGTGCCCGGCATAGGGCGCGTCGATCAGCACGGGAACGCCGTCTGCACGAGGCTTGCCGAATTCGCGCAATCGCATCGTCTGAAGGTCGAGGCGCACCGTGTTGGGCGTGGCCCAGTCCGGCGGCGGCGGGCGGGTGATCTTCACCGCCTCGGAGAGGAAATCGAGATTGCGCTCGGTCAGGCGCAAGGCGGCATCGACGGGCCAGAACCAGGGCAGGCTGAGTTCGGCGGGGCGGTCTGCGGCGAGTTGCGCGGCAGGCGTCGTCTTCTTGCGGGCGGTCATAAGCGGATCCAGATCTCCTCCCGTCAGCTCGGACACTAGGAAGCCGACAGGGCGATGACAACCGGTGCGGACGGGCCAGCACCGGACGATGGAGCGGCCCTCAGGAGAAGATCACCTTGCGGAACCGCGTGAGCGCGAAAGCGAAGTAGGCCGCGCCGATGGCGACGATCTTGACGATTTCCGGCCAGACGATGTCGAGGCCCGCGCCGCGATAGAGCACGCCTTGCGAGAAGGCGACGAAATGCGGCGTCGGGCTGAAGATCCGCATGATCCACTGTAGCCAGAGCGGCATGCTCTCCATCGGCGTCGTCGCGCCGGACAGAAGCTGCGTGACCACGAAGACCGGGATCGCGAGCAGGCCGAACTGCCCCATCGTCGTCGCCAGCGTGCCGAGCAGGATGCCGAGCGCTGCGACGGAAAAGGCATAGATCGCCGTGCCGAACACGAAGAGCAGGAGCGAGCCGGCGATCGGCACGCCCAGCGCCCATTCGACGATGAGGAGGAGCGAGGCCACCGCCGCGACCAGGATGACCAGTGCATTCGCCACCATCTTGGCGAGCATGATCTCGACCGGCGTGACCGGCATCACCAGGAGATGCTCGACCGTGCCCTGCTCGCGCTCGCGGATCAGCGCCGCGCCGGTCAGGATGATGGTCAGCAGGGTGACGTTGTTGAGCACCTGCATGACCGAGCTGAACCAGCCGGAGTCGAGATTGGGGTTGAAGCGCGCCCGCACCACCAGATTGATCGGCAGCGCGGTCGTCGTCTCGCGCCCGGCCTGCCGGTTCGAAATCTCCTGGGCGATGATCTGCTGGATATAGACCGCGCCGTTGCCGGCCTGGGTCATCGCAGTGGCGTCGATGTTGAGCTGCAGCACCGCCTGCCGCCCGGCCAGCAGGTCCGCCTGGAACTTGGGCGGTATCTCGAGCACGAAGACGAGGCGGCCGGAATTCATCTCGGCGTCGATCTCGGTGGCGGCGATGCGCTTCGAGACCTTGAACAGCGGTGGACCGAAGGCGCCGAGCAGCGAGCGCGAGAACTCGGACTGGTCCTCGTCGACGACACCGATGGTCAGATCGCGCGCCTCCAGCTTCACGCCGGTCGCCACGGTGTAGACGGCAATGCTGAAGGTGTAGGCCACCAGCACCAGCATGATCGGGTCGGCCCGCAGGCTGCGCAGCTCCTTGACCATGAGGCGCAGGATGTTCTGGAGGTGGATGACGAGCGCCGCCATCTCAGTTCTCCTGCTTGCGCAGCGCCAACTGGGCGACGACGAGGAAGAGCAGGAAGAAGCCGCCGAGCACCAGCAGATTGGGCCAGAGCTCGGCCGCCCCCAGCCCCTTGGTGAAGACGCCGACGCTGACCGGCTGGTACCAGGCCGGCGGCAGGCTCATGCCGATGATCCGGCCGCCGCCCGAGAGCGAAGCGACCGGCACCATCAGGCCGGAGAAATTGACCGCCGGGATGATCGACAGGATCGCGGTGGCGAAGACGGCCGAGACCTGCGTGCGCGTGAAGCTCGAAATGAGCTGGCCGAAGCCGGTCGTGGCGGAGACATAGAGCAGGGTCGCCAGCACCAGCACCCAGGCCGGCCCCTTGATCGGAACCGCGAAGACGGTCAGCGCGATCAGGACCAGCATGACGAAGCTGACCATCGCCACGGCGATATAGGGCAATTGCTTGCCGAACAGGAATTCGAAGCGGCTGATCGGCGTCGAGCGGAAATTGGCGATGGAGCCGGTCTCCTTCTCGCGGACGACGCCGATCGCTGACATGATCGCCGGGATGAGGATCAGCATCAGCATGATCACGCTCGGCACCATCGCGTTGGCGCTCTTGAAGTCCTGGTTGTAGCGGAAGCGGGTCTCGATCGTGACGGGCGTCGGCGCATGGCTCGATGCGGCCTGGGAAGCCACGAAGTTCTGCGCGTACTGCGTCGCCAGCCCGGTGACATAGCCGCGCGTCGTCTCCGCCCGGAACGGCATAGCGCCATCGAGCCAGACGGATAGTTCGGGCACCCGTCCGCTCATCAGGTCGCGACCGAAGGAAGGCGGGATCTCGATCGCGAACTGAAGCTCGCCGCTCCGCAGGCGCTGGTCCAGTTCGACGGCGGATCGGATCGGCGCCTGTTCGTCGAAATAGCGCGAACTCGAGAAGCCCTCGACCAGTTGCCGGCTCTCCATCGAGCTGTCCTGGTCATAGGCGGCGAATTTCAGGTTCTCGACATCGAAGGAGATGCCGAAGCCGAAGGCCAGCATCAGCAGGAGCGGCCCGAGGAAAGCGAAGCTAAGCCGGATCGGATCGCGCAGCAGCTCCATGGTCTCGCGCCTTGTGCAGGCCCAGAGCCGGCGCGGATCGAAGCGGCGCGCCGGCGGCGCCGGCCGGGCCGCGGCGGCTGGGACCGCAGCCGCTTCCGCAGGCGCATCCTCGATGCCGGCGGCCTCCTTGAGATAAGCGATGAAGGCTTCTTCCAGGGTGTCCATGCCGCGTTTCCGCACCAGCTCCTGCGGCGTGCCCACCGCGAGCACCTTGCCGGCATGCATGAAGGAGATGCGGTCGCAGCGCTCCGCCTCGTTCATGAAATGGGTCGAGAGGAAGATCGTGACGCCGTCATCGCGCGAGAGGTCGATCAGCGTGCGCCAGAAGGCGTCACGCGCGATCGGGTCGACGCCCGAGGTCGGCTCGTCGAGGATCAGCATGGCCGGCCGGTGCAGGACGGCGACGGCGAGCTGCAGGCGCTGGCGGATGCCGAGCGGCAGGCTGTCGGGCCGTTCGTCGGCAACGGTCTCGAGGTCGAAGCGGGTCAGGAGCTCTGCGATCCGGCCGGGGATATCGGCCGGCGGCAGATGGTAGAGCTCCGCATGGAGCAGCAGATTCTGGCGGACCGTCAGCTCGCTGTAGAGCGAGAAAGCCTGCGACATGTAGCCGACATGGCGGCGCGTCTCCATGTCGTCGGCGGCGAGCGGCTGGCCGAAGAGCTTGGCCGTGCCTTCGCTCGCCGGCAGCAGGCCTGTCAGCATCTTCATGGTCGTCGACTTGCCGCAACCGTTCGAACCGAGGAAGCCGAAGATCTCGCCGCGGCCGATGCGGAAGCTGACATGGTCGACGGCGACGAAATCGCCGAAGCGGCGGGTCAGCCCCTCGGCTTCGATCGCCGGGGTGGCATCGTCGCTGATCGTCCGCGGCCGCATCACGACCTCCCGATGCTGCGCGCGCTTGGCCTCCGGCAGCAGCGCGACGAAAGCGCCCTCCAGCGTCGTTTGCCCGGCCTTTTCGCGCAGCTCGGCCGGCGTACCGGTGGCGATCGCCTTGCCGTCGTCCATGGCGACAAGCCAGTCGAAGCGCTCGGCCTCCTCCATATAGGCAGTCGCCACGATGACGCTCATGCCCGGCCGGCGGGCGCGGATCGTGTCGATCAGGTCCCAGAACTGGCCGCGCGAGAGCGGATCGACGCCCGTCGTCGGCTCGTCGAGCACGAGCAGGTCGGGATCGTGGATCAGCGCGCAGCAGAGCGAGAGCTTTTGCTTCATGCCGCCGGAAAGCTTGGCTGCCGGCCGGTTCTCGAAGGGGTCGAGCCCGGTGGCCTTGAGCAGTTCGTCGATGCGGCTGCGGCGCTCGGCGGCATCCTGTCCGAACAGCCGCGCATGGAAGTCGATGTTCTCGAAGACCGACAGCGTCGGGTAGAGATTGCGACCCAGCCCCTGCGGCATATAGGCGATGCGTCCACGCCGCGCCTCGCGCTGCGCCTTGACGCCGAGATCGCCGCCCAGCGCATGGACGCTGCCCTGCTGGATCGTGCGCACCCCGGCGACGAGCGCCAGCAGGGTCGACTTGCCGACGCCATCGGGCCCGATCACCCCGATCATGCGGCCGGACGGGATGTCGAGCGTCATCGCGTCGAGGGCGGTCACCTTGCCGTAACGGTGCGTGACGCCGACGAGGCTGGCGGCAGGACCGGCCTGCGTCATGGCAGCTTCACGACCAGGGAGTCGGGCCATTTCGCGGAGGGAGAGGTACGCACGAAGCCGAGGCCGCGCACGCCCGTCTTCACCTGCCGGTGGTATTTGGCGAGCAGCGCGGGATCGACCTGAAGCTTGGCGCGGAAGACCAGCTTCTCGCGCTCCTCGGCGGTCTCGACGGCCTTTGGCGTGAACTGCGCATCGGCCGCGACGAAGCTGACCGTCGCCGGGATGACGTATTGCGGCACGGGATCGAGGATGATGCGCGCCTCGTCGCCCAGCGCGAGCTGCCCCGCCTGCGAAGCCGGCAGGTAGATCGTCATGTAGACGTCCGAGAGGTCGAGGATGGTGATGACACGGGTGCCGGCCGAGACCACCTCGCCGGTCCGGGCGAGCTGGTACTGGACGCGCCCGCTGCGCGGCGCGACCAGCACGAGATCGACCAGGATCGCCTTGATCTGCTCGGCATCGGCCTCGGAGGCATGGATCGCGAACTGTGCCTGATCGCGCTGCGCCTGTGCTGCCCTCAGCGCGGCGTCGGCGGCATCGGCCTTGGCAGAGCGCTGATCGTCGGTCTGCTTGCTGAGATAGCCCTTCGCGACCAGCTCCTTGCCGCGTTCGGCATCGGTGCGGGCGAGGATCTGATCGCTTTTGCGCTGGGCGATCAGCGCCTCGGCCTCGGCGAGCGCCTGGCGGGCGCGAAGGACCTGTGCCTGCGCGGCCCGCAGCTGCGCCTCGTATTCCGGCGAGGAGATGCGGGCGACCACCTGGCCGGCGGTGACCTCGTCGCCCTCCTTGACCGAGACCTCCGCCAGGCGGCCGGCATATTTCGAGGAGACGTCGATCTGCGTCGCCTCGATGCGGCCGTTGGTCTTGACGATCCCTTCCGGCATCGCGTCGCCGCGCAGCCTTTCGATCAGCGCCTTCAACCGCGACTGCGCCTGTACGGGAGGCGGCGACAACAGGAACGTGGCGAGGGCAGCGGCGACGGCTACTCGGTATACGCGCATGGAGCGTCTCCAACGGGACAGGCCTGGAACGTTCAGCTCTGCGGTTTTCATAGCACGCAAGCCGCAGCCGGCGAGAGCCGCGCTCGCATGACGCCCTTTTCGTTCGCGCTCGGGAACGCGGCACAACGCCGCGATCTCGCGCCCATCGTTTCCCGAGGGGGTTCGGTCGCCTCTGCCCGCTGGCGGGGCGGCTCGCAATGCGCGGCGCGCTACTCGAACAGGTCGGGATGCGCCGCTTCGGTCTTTGGCAGGGCGCGCAGGATCTCGGTGAGATGGTGGCGCATGGCGGCCTCGGCCTCGGCGGCATCGCCCGCGTCGATCGCCGCCATGATGCGCCGATGCTGCTGGATCAGCGGCAGCATCGCCTCGGGCCCCGGCAGGGTCAGCTGGCAGACCCGGTCCATATGCGCCTTGATGTCCCGGATCGCCTCCCAGGCGAGCGGCATGCCGACGCCTTCCGTCAGCTCGACATGGAAGAGTTCGTCATAGCGCTGGAAGGCGGCATGGTCGTCGCGCGCGGCGGCCTTGTCCTGCATCTCCAGGAAATCGGCGATGCGCTGCCGGCTCTGTGCGGCGAAGGACTGGCAGGCCTGCCGGACGATCGCGACCTCCACCGCCTCGCGCACGAAGCGCGATTCCATCATCTTGCGCACCGAGAACTTGACCACGACGGTGCCGCGCTGCGGCTGGATATCGACGAGCCGCGTCTTGGCGAGCGCGATCAGCGCCTCGCGCACCGGCTGGCGCGACACGCCGTATTTCAGCGCGATCTCCTGCTCCGACAACCGCGTGCCGGGCGGCAATTCGAGCGCGATGATCGCCCGACGCAGTTCGGCTTCGACACGTCCGGCCGCCGAAGCGCCCTGGAGAGCGGCGGGTGACGCCAACGAAAGGCTCAAGTCAAAAACCTCCAGGGCCTGTTGCGTACCATACAACAACATACTACCATACAATCACTGCCGCAACCAAGCAGGGGCGGGCAGCAAGTTTACGTTCGAGGCGCCAGCGAACAAGCCGGGAAACGGCAGGGCGCTCGAAACCACGGGAGAACGCACCATGACCGCACGCCGCAGATTCCTTGCCTATACCGCCGCGCTGGCCTTTTCGGCAGCGGCAGCTTCATCCGCGCTCGCCCAGAGCGTGACGCTTCGTTCCGCAGACATCCATCCGACCGACTATCCGACCGTCGAGGCGGTCCGCTACCTCGGCAAGCTGCTCGAAGAGCGCACACAGGGCCGGATCAAGATCAACGTCTTCCACTCCGGACAACTCGGCCAGGAGAAGGACACCATCGACCAGACCCGGTTCGGCGTCGTCGACATCAACCGCATCAACATGGCGCCGTTCAACAACCTGATCCCGGCGACCAACATCCCCTCCCTGCCCTTCATCTTCCGCTCGGTCGATCATATGCGGAAGGCGATGGACGGGCCGATCGGCGACAATCTGCTGAAGGAATTCGAGAAGCACGACCTCATCGGCCTCGCGCTCTACGATTCCGGCTCGCGCTCGTTCTATAATTCCAAGCGCCCCATCAACAGCCCTGCCGACATGAAGGGCATGAAGATCCGCGTCCAGCAGTCCGACATGTTCGTCGCGCTGGTCTCGGCGCTGGGCGCCAACGCGACGCCGATGCCCTTCGGCGAGGTCTATTCCGCGCTGCAGACCGGCGTGATCGACGGTGCCGAGAACAACTGGCCGTCCTATGAATCGACCCGCCATTTCGAGGTCTCGAAGTTCTACTCCGTGACCGAGCACTCGCTGTCGCCGGAAGCGCTGGTGATGTCGAAGAAAAGCTTCGACAAGTTCAACGCGGCCGACCAGGCGATCATCAAGGCTGCGGCCAAGGAATCGGTCCTCAAGATGCGCGAGCTCTGGGATGCGCGCGAGAAGGCGTCCGAGGCCAAGGTCAAGGCCGGCGGCGCACAGATCAATACCGTCGAGAAGAAGCCCTTCATCGACGCGATGAAGCCGGTCTACGACAAGTTCGTCACCGATCCGAAGCTGAAGGAAATGGTCGCCGCCATCCAGGCGGTGAACTGAGCCTCTGCGATGCGGGGCGGCCGGCAACGGCCGCTCCGCTTTCGGCAACCCGCCAGCCCGGGCCAATCTCATGCGCGCTTTCACGGCCTTCCTGACACGCCTCGATGCCAAGCTCAGCCTTTATGCGCTGATCACCGCAGGGGCCGGCCTCGTCCTGATGACCATCATGGTCGCCTGGGGCGTCTTCGGCCGCTATGTGCTGAACGACACGCCGATCTGGGTCGAAGCCGGATCACTCTTCCTGATGTCCTGGTTCATCCTGCTCGGCGCCGCTGTCGGGGTGCGCGAAAGCGACCATCTCGGCTTCGAGGTCGGGCTCGTGATGTCGCCGCCGCGCTTACGCGCCGTGCTGACCGTGCTTGGCGAGGGCCTGGTCTGCGCCTTCGGGCTCGCCATGCTCGGCTATGGCTGGCAGCTCGCGGCCGGCACCTGGAGCGACCGCATGCCGATCATCGGCATCTCGCGCGGCTGGGACTATGTCCCGATCGCGGCGGGCGGCGCGCTGATAGCCCTGTTCGCGCTCGAAAAGATCCTTCTCTTCATCACCGGCGAGCAGCAGGCGCCGCTCGGTTTCGTCCATTTCGGCGAGAGCCAGGAGGCCTGATCACATGGAACTCTGGGTTCTCTTCGGCCTCTTCTCGCTGCTCCTGCTGATCGGTGTGCCCGTCGCCTTCTGCCTCGGCATCGCCTCCGTCGCGACCGTGGCCTATATGGGCCTGCCGCCGGTCGTGGTCTTCCAGCAGATGAACTCCGGCATGAACGCCTTCGCGATGATGGCGATCCCGTTCTTCATCTATGCGGGCGACCTGATGATCCGCGGCGGCATCGCCGAGCGGCTGATCCAGATGGCGGCGAGCCTCGTCGGACATCTGCGCGGCGGGCTCGGCCAGGTGAACGTGGTGACCTGCACGCTCTTCGGCGGCATCTCCGGCTCGGCCGTCGCCGACGCCTCGGCCGTCGGCGGGCTGATGATCCCGCAGATGAAGAAGCGCGGCTATGACGCCGACTACGCCGTCAACGTCACCGCGAACGCGGCGATCATCGCGCTGCTGATCCCGCCCTCGCACAACATGATCATCTATTCGCTTTCGGCGGGCGGCAACATCTCGATCGCGGACCTGTTCACGGCAGGCGTCGTGCCGGGTCTCATGCTCTGCGGCGCGCTGATGGTCGCCGCCTGGGCGGTTGCGGTGAAGCGCGGCTATCCGCGCGAGGCCTTTCCGGGCTTTGCCGCCGTCGGACGCTATGTCGTGCTGGCGCTGCCCGGCATCCTGCTGATCGGCATCATCTTCGGCGGCGTCCGTTCCGGCGTCTTCACCGCGACGGAATCGTCCTGCGTCGCCGTCGTCTATGCCATCCTCGTGACCGTCTTCGTCTATCGCCAGCTGACCTGGACGGCCTTCGTCGAGGCGACGCTCGGCGCCGTCCGCACCACCGCGATGGTGCTGCTGGTCATCGGGACGGCCGGCGCCTTCGGCTGGCTGATGGCCTTCCTGCAGGTGCCGCAGGCGACCATCGCCGCGATGAAGGCGGTCTCCGACAATCCCATCGTCATCCTGCTGATGATCAACCTGATCCTGCTGGTGCTCGGCACCTTCATGGACATGGCGCCGATGATCATCATCTGCACGCCGATCTTCCTGCCGGTGGTGAAGGCGTTCGGCGTCGATCCCGTCCACTTCGGCGTGATCCTGATCCTCAATGCCGGCATCGGCCTCAACACGCCGCCGGTCGGCTCGGTGCAGTTCGTCGCCTGCGCCATCGGCCGCATTTCCATCGGGGAGTCCATGCGGACGATCTGGCCGTTCTACGGCGCCAGCGTCGCCATGCTCCTGCTCGTCACCTATGTGCCCGGCCTGTCGCTCTGGCTGCCGCGCCTGTTCCACTGAAGGACCGACCATGACCATCGAGATTCGCCAGGTTTCGCACCCCGAGGCCGTCAAGGGCTTCGACACGGCGGAGCTGCGCCGCCATTTCCTGATCGAGACGCTGTTCGTGGCGGGCGAGGTCAAGCTGACCTACAGCCATCTCGACCGCGTCATGGTCGGCGGGGCCACGCCGGTGAGCAAGCCGGTCGTGCTGCCGACGCCAAAGGCGGTCGGCACCGACGCCTTCCTCCGGCGGCGCGAACTCGGCATCGTCAATGTCGGCGGCGCCGGCACGGTTTCGGTTGGCGGCAAGGCCTACGCACTGGCGAAGCGCGACGCGCTCTATGTCGGCAAGGAGGCCGGCGAGGTCTCGTTTTCCAGCGACGAGGCCGGCAATCCCGCGAAGTTCTACCTGCTCTCGACGCCGGCCCATGCCGTGCATCCGACCAAGGTGATCCGGGAATCCGACGCCAAAACCCTCGCGCTCGGCGAGCAGGCGACCGCCAACAAGCGCGTCATCCGCCAGTACATCATCCCCGGCGTCTGCGACACCTGCCAGCTCGTGATGGGCCTGACCACGCTGGAGGAGGGCAGCATCTGGAACACCATGCCTTCGCATGTCCACGACCGGCGCATGGAGGCCTATCTCTATTTCGACGTCCCCGAGGATGCCCGCGTCTTCCATCTGATGGGCGAGCCGCAGGAGACCCGCCACCTCGTCGTCGCCAACGAGCAGGCGATCCTCTCGCCCGGCTGGTCGATCCATTCCGGCGTCGGGACGAAGGCCTATTCCTTCATTTGGGGCATGGGCGGCGACAATGTCGACTACACCGACATGGACATGGTCGCGACCGGAGACCTGCGCTGATGCTCTCAGCGTTCGATCTGAGCGGCCGGACCGCGATCGTCACCGGGGCCAATACCGGCCTCGGCCAGGCGATCGCCGTCGCGCTCGCTCAGGCGGGGGCCGGCATCGTCGCCGTCGGCCGCTCGAGCATGAGCGAGACGAAGGCGCTGATCGCCGAGACCGGCCGGCCCTTCCATGAGATCGCGGCCGATCTCGCCACGCTGGAACCGATCGCGCGTATCGTGAGCGAGGCCGAGGCCGCGGCGCAGGCCGACGGCTCGCGTCTCGACATCCTCGTCAACAATGCCGGCATCATCCGCCGCGCCGACGCGATCGACTTCACCGAGGCCGATTGGGACGCCGTGATGGACGTCAACCTGAAGTCGACCTTCTTCCTGACGCAAGGCGTGGCGAAGCGCATGCTCGCCGACGGCAAGGGCGGCAAGGTGATCAACATCGCCTCGCTGCTCTCCTTCCAGGGCGGCATCCGCATCCCGTCCTATACCGCGTCGAAGAGCGGGCTCGCCGGGCTGACGAGGCTGCTCGCCTGCGAATGGGCTGCGAAGGGCATCAACGTCAACGCCATCGCGCCGGGGTATTTCGCGACCAACAACACGCAGGCCCTGCGTGCCGACCCCGCGCGCAACGACGCCATCCTCGCGCGCATCCCGGCCGGGCATTGGGGCCAGCCGCAGGAGATCGGCGGCGCTGCCGTGTTCCTCGCCTCCGACGCAGCAGCCTACATCCACGGCGTCGTCCTGCCCGTCGATGGCGGCTGGCTCGCACGCTGAGGGAGATCTGACATGGACCGCAAGAACGAGCCCTTCGCCCATGATGCCGGTCTCGCCTGGGAGCCGGCCGGCGAAGGCGTGACGCGGAAAATCCTGACCTATCGCGACGACGTCATGATGGTGCGCGTACGCTTCGAGGCCGGCGCCATCGGGCCGGCGCACAGCCACCCGCATATCCAGTGCTCGCTGGTCGAGAGCGGCGTCTTCGATATCACCATCTCCGGGCACACCGAACGCCTGAAGGCCGGTGACAGCTTCACCGTGCCGCCCGATGCCATCCACGGCGCCGTCAATGTCGAGGCCGGGACGCTCGTCGACGTCTTCACGCCGATGCGGCAGGACTTCGTTTCCTGACAGCCGGAAGGCTCCGCAAGATTCGGCCCAGCGCGGATTGACTCACGCATAACCCGTCAGTTATTGGTTCGACCTATAACTGACGGGTTATGCGTTTGACATCGACCGATCACGACCTGCTCTTCCGGACCCTTGCCGACCCGACGCGGCGGGCGCTGTTCGAGCGTCTGTGCCGGGACGGCGAGCAGACGGTCGGCGCCCTGACCGCTCGCGCCGGCGTTTCGCAACCGGCCGTGTCGAAGCACCTCGGTCTGCTGAAGCAGGCCGGGCTGGTCCGCGACCGCCAGGACGGCCGCCAGACGCATTACAGCGCGCAGCCCCAGGCACTAGCACCGCTGGTCGACTGGACCGGCCAGATGAGCGGCTTCTGGGAGAACCGCTTCGACGATCTCGAGGATCTGCTGAGGAGAATGGATCAATGAGTGAAACATCGGACGAGGTGCTTTCCGTCGTCGTGGAGCGGCAGCTTCCGCACGCTCCCGAGAAGATCTGGCGCGCGCTGACCCAGCCGCATCTGATCGCGGAATGGCTGATGAAGAACGACTTCCAGCCAATCGTCGGCCATCGCTTCGATCTCAGCGCCGAATGGGGCTCCGTCCAGTGCGAGGTCCTGGAGGTCGAGCCGACCAGGACCCTGTCCTACACATGGGGCGACCACAGGCTGAAGACGGTGGTGACCTGGACGCTGACGCCAGCCGGGTCCGGCACGTCGCTGCGCATGGAGCAGGCGGGCTTCCGGGCCGACCAGCCGCGCTATTTCCAGGGCGCGCAGGGCGGCTGGCCGCGCTTCTTCGCGGCGCTGGAGGATGTGCTGGCGCGGATCGGCTGAGGAACGCACGCCGTTCCGGCGCATCGTTTGGAGATCGGTTTGCCGGAGGAGAGCGGCTTGGCGAGGAAGACAAGACCATCGATCGAGGCCGATGCGGCCGGCCCCGCCAAGCCCGTCCTGCTCTCCGGCGGCAACCCGCAGATCGCCAAGGCCGAGGGCGATGCGGCCGTGCAGGCCTATATCGCGGCGATGCCAGAATGGAAGAGCGCGGTGGGAAAGGAGCTCGATGCGCTGATCGAGCGCACCGTGCCCGACCTGCGCAAGGCGGTTAAATGGAATTCGCCGCTTTACGGAACCAGCGAGCACGGCTGGTTCCTCGGGGTCCACTGCTTCGCGCGCTACGTCAAAATCGCCTTCTTCAACGGCGCCGGGCTCGACCCGCTGCCGCCCGTCGCGTCGAAGGACAAGAACACCCGCTACGTCCACATCGACGAGCAAGGCCTGACCGACACGGCGCTGATGGCGCGCTGGGTCGAACAGGCCGCGAAACGGCCCGGCTGGGTGATCTAGGCACCCTGCGCCGCAGCAGCACACCGAAGCTGGAGGACAACCCATGGCCAAGAGCGCAACCCAGGGCGAGACATCACCGTCCGAACTGATCGACGCGCGGATCAAGGAGCTGGGTGACTGGCGCGGCGAGATGCTCGCGCGGCTGCGTGAGCTGATCAAGCAGGCCGACCCAGAGGTCGTCGAGGAGTGGAAATGGCGGGGCGTGCCGGTCTGGTACCGTGACGGCATGATCTGCACCGGCGAGACCTACAAGAACGCCGTGAAGATGACCTTCGCCAAGGGCGCGGCCCTTGAAGATCCTTCCGGCCTGTTCAACTCCAGCCTCGACGGCAATGTCCGGCGCGCCATCGATTTCCACGAGGGCGACAAAATCGACGACAAGGCCCTGACGAGCCTGATCCGGGCGGCCATTGCGTTGAACGCGGCGCCCTCCGGCCGGTCACGCTAGCGTACTGATTTTGCCAGGAACCACGCCGTCGTCCCGGGCTTGACCCGGGCTCCATGCTGGAGCTTGTCCGACGAATCCCTCAGGCATGGATCCCGGATCTGCGCTCGCTCCGTCCGGGATGACCCGCCTTTCCACAAAAACACGACATACTCCAGGCCGGGCCATCCTTGACGGAGGCACTCGATGGAGTCTCCGAAACGCCTGTGAGCGATTGGCGGAGAACGGCCGGCGCCCTGGCACCGGCCGATAGCGGCCTCAGCCCTTCGACTTCTTGCGTCCGGGCTTTCCGTTGCGCTTCTTGGCCGCCGGCGAGCCGCCCTTCTGGAAGGCGCGGTGGTACTCCTCCGCCATCTCGCGCAGCGCCTTGCCGATATTGGCGTATTGATACTCGTTGAGATTGGCGAGGGAGGCACGCCCGGCCGGCTGGCGCGTGCCGAAGCCGCGGCCGGGCAGAAGCACGATGCCGGTGTCGTCGGCGATCCTGAACAGCAGTTCGTCGGGATTGACGTTCTCCTTGACCCAGGCTGCGAAGTCCGGCCCGTAAAGGCTGCGCGAGATCGTCTCGAGATCGAGCAGCGTGTAGTAGTCGACCGAGTTCGGATCCTGCTCCTGGGCTACGCCTAGCTCGCGATACAGCGCCGCCTCGCGGCGACGGATCAGCTTCTTCAGCTCTGCCTTGTAGCCGTCGTTCTCGTCCATCAGGGCGAAGAGCGAGAACAGCACCATCTGCACCTGCTGCGGCGTCGAGAGGCCGGCGGTGTGGTTGAGCGCGACGGTGCGGCTGTCCGCGACCAGACGGTCGATGAAGCGCAACTGGCTGACATCCGGCAGGAGCGAGCCGTAACGCCTGTCCAGCGCGGTCTTGGTGCTCTTCGGCAGGTCGTCCAGCGCCTTGTCGAAGACGGAATCGCGATGCGTCGCGACGACGCCGAGGCGCCAGCCCGTCGCGCCGAAATATTTCGAGAAGGAGTAGACCAGCATCGTGTTCTTCGGGCAGGTCGCGAAGAGCGACCTGAAATCATCAGCGAATGTGCCGTAGACGTCGTCCGTGAGGATGAAGAGATCGGGCCGATGGTCGCGCACGATGGCCGCGACCTTCTCCAGGCTGCGATCGTCCATCTTCACCGATGGCGGGTTGCTGGGGTTGATGCAGAAGAAGATCTTGACCGCCGGATCCTTGAGCTTCTCGAGCTCGGAATCGGGATACTGCCAGCCCTTTTCGGGATCGGCGTCGATCGCGACCTCGACCAGACCGTATTCGTCCAGCTCGGGGATCTCGATATAGGGCGTGAAGACCGGCATGCCGATCGCGACCTTGTCGCCGCGCTTGACCAGCCCGTTCTGCTTCAGCGTGTTGAAGATGTAGGTCATCGCGGCGGTGCCGCCTTCGACGGCGAAGAGATCGATGCTGCTTGCCGGGATGAAGCCGCCGATCATCTCCTTGACGATGTAGTGCCTGACGATCTCCTCGCTCACCACGAGCATGCGCGGCGGGACCGGATAGTTGCTGCCGAGGATGCCCTCGACCATCTCGTGCAGGAAGGCCGAGGCGGAGAGCCCGAGCTGGTCGCGCGCATAGCTCAGGGCGCGCCCGAGGAAGACGACGCCGGGGTGCTCGCGATTATCGGCGATGAAACGCTCGAACCGCCCCTCGATGCCTTCGATCTGCGGCAGGCCGCCGATGCCGTTGGGCATGTAGGAATAGGACAGTTCGGCTTCAGCCGTCGCGAAGAGGCCGAGCCGGAAGAACGCCCGGCGCGGCAGCGTCGCGAGGAAGTTCGGATTGCCGCGCCCGGCATTCAGCATCAGGCGGTTCTCGCGGCTCGACGCGAGCTTGATCAGTTCATCCTTCAGTTCGAACGGGCTGAGCTTGGAGTATTTGCTGTAGTCGGTCGCCATCATACGTCTCCTCGATCAGATCAGGCGAAGGCCACGACGAGCGGGCCAAGCAGGGTCAGGAAAACGTTCGCCAACGCGTAGGTGATGGCGAAGGGGGTGGTGGGAATGGAGTTCCCGGCCTTGTCCAGAACCTCGCCGAAGGCGGGGTTGGCACTGCGCGATCCAGACAGTGCGCCGGCAAAGATCGCGGTGTTGTCGTAGTGCAGGATATAGCGCCCGACGAGCATGGTGATGATCATGGGCAGGATCGTCACGACCACGCCGATCAGGAAGATCGACAGGCCACTCTGGGCGATGGTGGTGACGGCCTGATGCCCGGACTGAAGCCCGACCACCGCGACGAAGCCGGCGAGGCCGAGATCGCGCAGCAGGGTCGAGGCTGCCGTGGGCATGTTGCCGATGGCGAGGTTGCGGCTCCGATACCAGCCGAACGCCAGACCGGAGAGCAGCGCGCCGCCGCCGCTGCCGAGCGTCAGCGGGACATCGCCGATCCGAACGACAAGCAGGCCGATCAGCAGGCCGACGACGAGGCCGACGCCGTGGAAGACGAAATCGGTCTTGTCGCTGGCGACGAGGACGGTGCCGACGACCTTCGCCACACGCTGGACGTCCTCGGCCGTTCCATAGAGCGTCGCGACATCGCCGACTTCGATGACGGTGTCCGGCTTCAGCGGCAGCGGCTTTCCCGCCCGCTGCAGCCCGGTGACATAGATGCCGTGGCGCAGGCTTCCGGCGGTCGCCTCGCTGATCTGCTGCACGGTCTTGCCGATGAAGTCGCGGTTGGCGATGGCCACGTCCTGGTTGAGCACGACCAGGTCCATACCCTCGGAAGACTGGAGCTCGGGGCCGATCTGGCCGGCCACGCCGACGACGCCGGCGCGACGGCCGACGACGAGGACGGTGTCGCCGGCCATCAGCTTGAGATCCGGCTCCACACCGATGACCGAGCCGGCGCGCTTGAGCCGCTCGATGACGATGGAGGAGCCGCCCGCGAGCGCCTCGACCTCGGCGACCGTGCGGCCGGCCACGCCCTCCACCTTGAAGAGGCGCCCCACAAGATCCGGCGCGGCCGGATGCTCGCCCGCGCCATAGACGCGAATGCCGGCGAGCATCTCGGCCTCCGCCTTCATGGCGTCGTCGCGGATGCTGCGGCCCATCAGCCAGGGCAGGATGTTGACGCAGACGATGATCGCGCCGAAGGAGCCGAAGATGTAGGTCACCGCATAGCCGACGGCGACGTTCCCCTGCAGGCGCTGGACCTCGTCGGCCGCGAGCCCGAGCTTGCCGATGGCGGCGCTCGCCGTGCCAATGATCGCCGATTGGGTGAGCCCGCCGGCCGCGATGCCGGCCGCGAGGCCCTTGTCGAGCCCGAACATCCTGGCGAGGATGACGACGGTGGCGAGGCCGCTGAGCGCCAGCACCGCCGCCATGACGATCTCACGGATCGACTGCCGCCCGAGCGACCGGAAGAATTGCGGCCCGCTCTCGAAGCCGACCGCGTAGATGAACAGCGCGAACAGCACCGACTTGATGCCGTTGTCGATGGTGACACCGACCTGGCTGATCAGCACGGCGGCTAGCAGGGAGCCCGCAACGCCGCCGAGCTGGAATTTCCCGAACTGGAACTTCCCGATCCAATAGCCGGCTGCCAATGACAGAAAGAGAGCTATTTCAGGGGATTGATGAAAAATCGACGATAGCGCCGCCACGGACCTACTCCTGAATCTCGGAAATCTGGCACGTTGGAAAATGGATGAACCGAAAGGAGAATGCCGAACTCTAAACTGGAATTCTTATGCAACTCAAGGTTCAACATCGGGAGCGTTTTCCGCGATGCAACCATCAATCTGAAGTTGAACTTGATATAAATTTTAATTCGAAAAATTGAAAATAAATCGTAACAATATCCGTTCTCGAGGCCAGACAGCGAAACTCGAATTTCGATCTATATTTAGAATATACATAAGATACGCTCGTCACACATATGTTCAGGACGGTACGGAAAGCAGCCTCGGGCGTCGCCGTAGGTGTCGCCGCCTCGACAGATTTGCCCTCGCACGCTTCGAGAAACTCATGGGAAACGCGAATAGCAGGCAAGAAGCGGACGTGTGAGAAGTATTCAACAATGTTGTAGCGCCGCGGGAGAAAAACACTCAGTATCGCCTCGCGCTGGCGGCCCCAGGAGAAGCCGGCGCGATACGAGGCGGCAAGGGGAAGCGGATGCCTGAGTTTTCGCAGCAGTCGAACGAAAAATCCCGTACCCGACTTGCCTACCTCATAGTAATTGCCTTGGCCGGCGGGCTCGTAATCGCCCCCATCGCCCCTGCATCGGCGCAGCAAGCCGCCCCGGCGGCGGTCCAGGTCGGCACGGTCGCAGCCGAGAAGCGCGCCATCGAACGGACCGCCGATTTCGTCGGCCGCGTCGAGGCCGTCAATCGCGTCGACATCCGCGCCCGCGTGACCGGCTATCTGGACGAAGTCCTGTTCAAGGACGGCGCCATCGTCAAGGAGGGAACGCCGCTCTTCCGCATCGAGCGCGCGCCGTTCGAGGCGGCTGTCGAGCAGGCGCAGGGCGCGCTGGAAGGGGCGCAGGGAACCTTGCAGAACGCCATCGTGCAGCGCCAGCGCGCCGAGGAGCTCCTGCGCACCAGCGCCGGCTCGGTCGCCGTCCGCGACCAGCGCGTCGCCGAGGAGAAGAGTGCGCAAGGCAATCAGACCATTGCGGAAGCCAATCTGAAAACGGCGCAGATCAACCTCGGCTACACCGAGATCACGGCGCCGATTTCCGGCCGGATCGGCCGGACGAAGCTGACCAAGGGCAACGTCGTCGGCCCCGATAGCGGCGTGCTGGTGCAGATCGTCAGCGGCGATCCGATGTATGTCACCTTTCCGGTCAGCCAGCGTGAATTCCTCGGCCTGAAGACGAATGCCGTCACAGCCGAGACACGCGCCCCGTTCGTCACCATCAGGTTCGCGGACGGATCGAGCTACGACCAGAAGGGGCGCGTCGATTTCGTCGATGTCTCGGTCGACCGCGCCACCGACACGGTCCTGGTGCGCGCCGAGATTGCCAATCCCGAGGGAAAGCTCATCGACGGCACGCTGGTGCGCGTCACCGTCCAGGCCGATCAGAGCGAGGAGAAGGTGCTGGTCCCGCAATCGGCGCTGATCGCCGATCAGCAAGGCGCCTATGTCTTCGCGGTCGAGGACGGCAAGGCCGTGGTGAAGCGCGTCAAGATCGGCGCCGAGGCCGGTGCCTATATCGTCGTCGAACAGGGTCTGGCCGGCAACGAGCAGATCGTCGTCGAGGGGCTGCAGAATCTCAGGGCGGGAACGCCGGTCCTCGCCTCGCCCGTGCCCCCGCCGGCCGGCCGGAGCTGAGCCGATGTTCACCTCCGTCTTCGTCGACAGGCCGCGCCTGGCCATCGTCATCGCGCTCGTCACCACGATCGCCGGCCTGCTCTCGCTCTTCGCGATTCCCGTGGCGCAGTATCCCGACATCGTGCCGCCGCAGGTTTCGGTGACGACCTCCTATCCCGGCGCCTCGGCGGCTGTGATCGAGCAGACGGTGGCCCAGCCGCTCGAAGCCCAGATCGTCGGCACCGACAAGATGCTCTACATGAAGAGCGTCAGCGGCAATGACGGCAGCTACTCGCTGCTCGTCTCGTTCGAGCTGGGCACGAACCCCGACATCAACAGCGTCAACGTCAACAACCGCGTGCAGATCGCCTTGTCGAAGCTGCCGCAGGAGGTGCAGCGCAACGGCGTGACGGTGAAGAAGAAGTCCTCGGCGCTGCTCGGCGTCATCGCGGTCTATGCGCCGAAGAACACCTACGACACGCTGTTCGTCTCTAACTACGTCACCATCAACCTGCTCGACTCGATCCGCTCGACGGCGGGCGTCGGCGACGCGGCGCTGTTCGGCGCCCAGGATTATTCGATGCGGGCCTGGATCCGCACCGACAACCTGACCGGCCTCAACCTGACGACCGGCGACATCATCAGCGCCATCCAGTCCCAGAACGCGCAGGCGGCCGTCGGACGCATCGGCGCCCGTCCAATCTCGGATGACCAGCAGTTGCAGCTGAACATCCAGACCAAGGGCCGGCTCAGCACGCCCGAGGAGTTCGGCAAGATCGTGCTGCGCACCAATGCGGACGGCTCGATCCTGCGGCTGTCCGATGTCGCGCGCCTCGAACTCGGCGCCGCCAATCTCGACCGCGACACAAGGCTGAACGGCGGCCCGGCCGTCCTGATCGGCGTCTACCAATCGCCCGGCGCCAATGCGATCGCCGCGCTCGACGCCGTCAAGAAGACGGTGGGCGACCTCTCGAAATCCTTCCCCGAGGGACTGGCCTGGAAGGTCACCTACGACCCGACCGCCTTCGTCACGGCGACGATCCACGAGGTGCAGAAGACGCTGCTCGAGGCCTTTGTTCTCGTCGTGCTCGTCGTCTACCTGTTCCTCGGCAACATCCGGGCGACGCTGATCCCGACCGTCGCCGTGCCGGTCAGCCTGATCGGCGCCTTCATCGTCCTCAACGCCATCGGCTATTCCGCCAATACGGTGTCGCTGCTCGCGGTGGTGCTCGCGATCGGCATCGTCGTCGACGACGCGATCGTGGTGATCGAGAACGTCGAGCGCGTGATGGAGGAACATCCGGAGCTCACCCCGGCCGAGGCGACGAAGAAAGCCATGGGCGAGATCGTGGCGCCGATCATCGCCATCACGCTGGTGCTGCTCTCGGTCTTCGTTCCCGTCGCCTTCATACCGGGCATTTCTGGCGAGCTGTTCCGGCAGTTCGCAGTCACCGTGGCGGTCGCGATGGTGCTGTCCGCCATCAACGCGCTCACCCTCTCGCCGGCGCTCTGCGCCGTCCTGTTGAAGCCCCAGCACGGGCCGCGGCGCGGGCCGATCGCCCGCATCATGAGCGGCATCGACTGGACGCGGGACCGCTACGGCAACGCCGTCGCGCGGCTCGTGCGGGTCGCCTTCGTCAGCCTGGCGCTGACCGCGGCGTTCGGCGCCGGCATCTATGCGATGGGCCGGATCACGCCGACAGGCTTCCTGCCGGACGACGACCAGGGCGCCTTCTTCGTCGTCGCCCAGCTGCCCGACGGAGCTTCCATCGGGCGGACGTCGGTGGCCATGGCGCAGGTCGAGGGCATCCTCAAAAGCGAGAGCGCGATCGCCGACTACTCCACTGTCATCGGGCTGAACTTCCTCGACAATTACTCCCAGCCCAACGCCGCCTTCGTCATGGTCTCCCTCAAGCCGTTCGAGGAACGGACGAGCCGCGACGATTCCGCCCAGGCTGTCATCGCCCGCCTCTCGCAGAAGCTGCGGGCGGTGCGCGACGCCAATGTCGTGCCGCTCGGCCCGCCGCCGATCATCGGCCTCGGCAGCGGCGGCGGCTTCAGCTATGTGCTGATGGATATGGGAACGTCCGATCCCAAGGCGCTCGGCCGGGCGCTGCGCGGCCTCACCATCGCCGCCAATCAGGACCCGCAGCTGCGGCGGGTATTCTCGACCTTCTCGGATTCGGCCCCGTCGATCTATCTCGACATCGATCGGGACAAGGTCCAGATCCTCGGCGTCGAGCTGACCAACGTATTCCAGGCGCTGCAGGCCTCGCTCGGCGGCTACTACGTCAACGACATGAACCTGTTCGGCCGGACCTGGCAGGTGCAGGTGCAGGCCGATGGCGCCGATCGCGCCTCGCTCGACGACATCTACCGCATCAATGTCCGCAGCCGCGCCGGCGACATGATCCCGCTGCGCAGCTTCGTCGAGGCCAAGGTAGTAGTCGGGCCGCAGGCCCTGATCCGCTACAACAACCGCCTTGCCGTGACCTTGCAGGGCTCGCCCGCACCCGGTGTTTCGTCCGGCCAGGCGCTGGCGGCCATGGAAGCGGTCTCCGCCAAGACGCTGCCGCCGAACTATCGCGGTGCCTGGACCGACGTCTCGTTCCAGGAGAAGCGGGCGGAGGGGCAGACCTCGATCATCCTCGCCTTCGCGCTGCTCTTCGCCTACCTCTTCCTCGTCGCGCTCTACGAGAGCTGGACGATCCCGGTCCCGGTGCTGCTCTCTGTCGCCGTCGGCGTGCTCGGAGCCTTCGTCGCGATCGTGATCGGGAGGCTGACGCTCGATCTTTACGCCCAGATCGGCATCGTCGTGCTGATCGGCCTGGCCGCCAAGAACGGCATCCTGATCGTCGAGTTCGCCAAGGAGCTGCGCGAGAAGGGACATCCGCTGCTGCACGCGGCGACCGAGGGCGCGCGCCTGCGCTTCCGCCCGGTGATGATGACCTCCTTCGCCTTCATCCTCGGCCTGCTGCCGCTCGTCATCGCCGAGGGGCCGGCGAAACTCGCCAGGCGCAATGTTGCGACACCGGTCTTCGGCGGCATGCTCGCAGCGGCCTTTATCGGCATCTTCGTGATCCCGGCGCTCTACGTGGTCTTCCAGTCGCTACGCGAGCGCTTGCGGCCATCGACCCGGCCGAAGGAAGAACTCGCGGCGCCCGCGGTGGAAAAGGGCACGGTTTGACGGTGTCGCCGGATGCTCCGACCTGAGCGGGATACTTCCGGCTACTGGAAGCCCGCAGCCTGGAGCGAGAACAGCTCGGCGTAGCGCCCGCCCAGCGCCATCAAGGCGGCGTGATCGCCGCTTTCCAGGATCGCGCCGTTTTCCAGCACGATGATACGGTCGGCCATGCGCACGGTCGAGAAGCGGTGCGAGATCAGGAGCGCGGTCGTCGATCGGCTCAGGTTGCGGAAGCGCTCGAAAATCTCGACCTCGGCGCGGGCATCCAGCGCAGCGGTCGGTTCGTCGAGGATGAGGATATCAGCGTCGCGGAAATAGGCCCGCGCGATCGCGATCTTCTGCCACTCACCGCCCGAGAGATCGATCCCTTGCGCGAAACTGCGCCCCAGCATCTGGTCGTATCCCATCGGGAGCTTGCCCATCAGCGGGTCGGCCAGGCTCTTCCGCGCGGCCTCGACGATCCTCGGCCGATCATCGATGGCAGCGACACGGCCGATGCCGATATTCTCCGCCGCGGTGATGTTGTAGCGCGCAAAATCCTGGAAGATCGCGCCGACATGGCTGCGCAGTTCGTCAAGGTCGATCTCGCGCAGATCGATGCCATCGACGAGAATGCGGCCCTCGACAGGATCGTAGAGCCGGGTCAGCAGCTTGACGATGGTGGTCTTGCCCGCGCCGTTCTCCCCGACCAGAGCGAGCGTCTCGCCGGGGCTGAGCACGAAGCTGAGATGGCGCACCGCCCAGCCGTCCTTGCCGGGATAGCGGAAGCCGACATCCTCGAAGACGATGCCCTGCCGCAGCGGCGACGGAAAGGCGCGCGGGCGCGCCGCGTTCGGCATCGACGAGCGCAGGTCCATGAAGAAGAAGTAGTCGTTGAGATACTGCGCCTGCGAGGCGATCTGCGTCAGGCCGAGGATCAGACCTTCAAACAGCCCGTTGAGGCGCAGCAGCGAGCCGGAGAGGAAGATCAGATCGCCGAGACTGATCTCGCTCCGCACGGCCCGCCAGGCCAGGACCGCATAGGCCGCGTAATAGGCCAGCGAGCCGACCGCGCCGAACAGGCTGCCCCAGACGGCGCGGCTGATCGCCAGCCTGCGCCGCGCGACGAACGGCGTCTCGGCCAGGGCCCCGAAGCGATCCGCCAGGAATCCGCCGAGGCCGAAGAGCTTGACCTCCTTGGCCAGATCCGCGACCGAGCCGACATGGCGGACATATTCCATCTGCCGGCGCTGGGGCGTGGTGGCGACGCTCCAGTCATAGGTCTTCTCGTTGAAATACGCCTCGCTGAGCAGCGTGGGCAGCAGCGCCAGCACGAGCAGGCAGACCAGCACCGGCGCGTAGAAGATCAGCCCCGCGAGAAAGGCGATCAGCGTGACGACGCTCTGGACCTGCCCGAGCATCAGGCCGAGCAGGCCGCCACCGCTTATCGTCTGGATGCGTGCGCGCAGCAGCTTGTCCTGCGCCTGACTGGACTCGATGTCCATCAGGTCGAGCCGCGCGGCGTGCTCGATCAGGTCGATGCCGAGCCGGTTGGCATGCCGCTCGGAGAGCAGCCCCTCCGTCAATGTGCTCAGGCGTTGCAGGATGTTCGCGCCGACCATCAGCACGCATTCGAGCGCGAGCCACTCGGCCAGCGCCGAGAGGCGCCCGCTCGCCAGCCAGTCGGCCAGAGCGGGCCCCGGCGACGGCATTCCCGCCTGCAGCACGACCTCGTCGACGATCAGCTTGCCGACGAACAGCACGAGCGGTGGCTGCACCGCGCGCAGCAGCCGCAGCACGATCGCCGCCGACACCAGGACGGGACTTGCCGTCCAGAGGCTTCGCAGCAGGCGCGGCAGCCGCGCTAGTGTCGTGAAGCGCTGAAGCAGCGTCGTCCTGGCAGAAGCCAGAGGCGCGATGAAAACCATTCTCGATCCTGGATTGCCGAAGTCCGCGACTCCGTGCCCTCTTTCAGCCTGAGAGCACCGACCGAGCCATACTCTGCGCAGGCCGGGATGGAGTGGAGCTATGGGTTCACGGCGGCGGAAACCCGTATTAAGCTCCTATAATCGCCGCGAGAGACGGGGATCGAGCCGGTCCCGCAGGCCGTCGCCGAGCAGGTTCACCGCCAGCACCACCAGCGCCAGCGCAATCGCCGGGCAGAAGATCGTCCAGGGTGCGCGGGCGAGATAGAGGCGGCTCGACGCGATCATGTTGCCCCAGCTCGGGACTTCCGGCGGAACGCCGGCACCGAGGAACGACAGCGAGGCCTCGACCAGGATGGCGGAGGCGCAGATATAAGTGGCCTGCACGATCAGGGGGGCGATGGTGCTCGGCATGATGTGGCGAAACAGGATCCGGGGCGTGCGCGCGCCGCAGGCGATCGCGGCCTCGACGAAGGGCAGTTCCTTGACGCTGAGCACGATGGAACGCACCAGCCTGACGACGCGCGGTAGCTCCGGGATCGAGATCGCTGCGATGACGATGCCGATGCTGCCCTGGTTGAGGGAGACCATGGCGATGGCCAGCAGGATCGCGGGGATCGCCATCAGCCCGTCCATGAGCCGCATGACGATACCGTCGAACCAGCGGTAATAGCCGGCGAAGAGGCCGATCGTCAGGCCGACGAGGATCGAGATCGTCGCGACGCTGAAGCCGACGATGAGCGAGACGCGTGCGCCGTAGACGGTGCGGGCGAAGACATCCTGGCCGAGGTGGTCGGTGCCGAACCACAGGGCCTGCGACGGCGGCTGCAGGCGCCGGGTCGGCAGCTTCATCATCGGATCGCCGGCGATCAGCGGCGCCACGATGGCGACGCCGAGGAAGAAGATCAGGAGGGCGGCGCCGAGCAGCACCGTCGGGTTGCGGCGCGCGAAGCGGCCGAGGCGAGCGATCTGGTTGCCGGAGGACGGAACGACGGGCGGAGCGGTGATCACGGTCATCGGTCGCGCTCCCTCAATGCCGGATGCGCGGATCGATGAGCGAATAGGACAGATCGACCGCCAGATTGATCAGCACGTAGACGCCGGAGAAGACGAGGATCACGCCCTGGATGATCGGATAATCGCGCTTCGAGATGGCATCGACGACCAACCGGCCGACGCCGGGGATATTGAACACCGTCTCGGTGATCACCACGCCGCCGATCAGCAGCGCGACGCCGATGCCGATGACGGTGATGATCGGCACGCCGGCGTTCTTGAGCGCATGCTTCATCAGCATGGTGCGCGCCGGGACGCCCTTGGCGTTGGCGGTGCGGATATAGTCCTCCTCCAGAACCTCCTGCATCGAGGCGCGCGTCATGCGGGCGATCAGCGCGACATAGGCGAGGCCGAGCGTCACTGTCGGCAGAATGAGGTGGAGAAACCAGGGGCCGATCCCGTCCAGGATCGGCCGGTAGCCCTGCACGGGCAGCCAGCGCAGCTCGATGGCGAAGATGTAGATCAGCCCGTAGCCGACGACGAAGGTCGGCATCGAGAAGCCGAGCACGGAAAAGCCCATCAACAGCCGGTCTATGGGGCGGCCCGCCTTCCAGGCCGCCAGCACGCCGAAGGTCACCGCGATCGTGACGGCGAAGAGCATCGTCAGCACGGCCAGCGACAGCGTCGGCTCCAGACGCTGCAGGATCAGGGTCGAGACCGGGGTGCTGGAGAAGATCGAGACGCCGAGATCGCCCTGCACGACGCGCAGCGCCCAGCGCCCGAACTGGACGAGCAGGGGATCGTCGAGGCCGAGGCGCTGGCGGATGGCGACGATCTGCTGCGGCGTGGCGTAGTCGCCGGCGATGATGGCGGCCGGGTCGCCCGCCGAAAGATGCAGCAGCAGGAAGACGAAGATGCCGACCAGCGTCATCACCAGAATGGTCGATGCCAGGCGTTGTGCGAGATAGCTCAGCATGGCTCCGGTCGTCCTCCGTCGGCTAGGTCGTTGCGCGGGCCGCAGCCGCGCGATCGCCCGCGAAAGGCGACGTCGCGGCCGGGGCCCGCCGATGGCGGGTCCCGGAGATCGGATGCAGGGCTCGGCAGGGCGCTCAGCCCTTTCTGACGTTCCAGAACGGGATCAGCTCGGGCATGCCGATCAGGCCCGTCAGGTTGCGCAGGGCCGCCGGCTGGAACCATTGGCCGAAATACGCATGCGGCACGAAATCCCAGGCGTTCTGCTGGATATCGCGGGCGATCTGCTTGCGCTCGGCGTCGGTCGAGGCTCCGGCCCATTTGTCGCGCAATTGCTCGTGCAGTTCGTTGGTCGGCCAGCCGAACCAGCCCTTCTCGCCATTGGCGGCGTGGCCGCTGAGCGAGACCGGATTGCCGAAGGCGTTGACCGAGCCGGAGGTGAAGAAGACGTTCCAGCCGCCCTGGTCCGGCGCTGCCTTGACGGCGCGGCGGGTGACGACCGCGCCCCAGTCGGAGGCCTGCAGCGAGACGTTGAAGCCGGCCTGCCGCATCCATTGCGCGATCAGGTTGGCGGCGTTGTTCATATAGGCGATGTTGGTCGCCTGCAGCACCACGACCGGGCGCCCGTCATAGCCGGATTCCTTGACGAGCTGCTTCGCCTTCTCGATGTTTGGCGCGCCTTTGAACCAGTCGATATTGGCGTCGTTCTCCATCGGCGTTCCCATGCCGAAGAGCGAGGAACAGCCGCGGAAATACTTCTCGTCGCCGAAGGTCGCCTTCATCACCTCGGTAGGGTGGATCAGGTGCAGCATCGCCTGGCGGGCCTTGACGTTGTTGAACGGCGGATGGAGCCAGTTCACACGCGCCCAGCCGAGCTGCCCCTGCTTGTTCAGCACCTCGAGCTTGATCTCCTTCTCGCCGGCCAGCGAGTCGAGCAGGTCGACATTGGGGTACTCGATCATGTCGATCTCGCCGGCGCGGATCGCGGCGATCGCCGTCGCCTCGTCGGCGATGTTCTCGTAGACGACGCGGTCGACGTTCACCACCTTGCCGCCGGCGGTGAAGACGGCCGGCTCCGAACGCGGCACATAGTTCGGATTGCGGTCGTAGACGTAGCGCTGGCCCTGGACGACGGCGCCCTCGTTGAAGAGGAAGGGCCCGGAGCCGAGGATGGTGCTGATCTGCTGGTTCGGGTCGGTCTGCGCCTCCTTCTCGCGCATGACGTAGCAGACATTGGTGGCCGCCTTGGCCAGCCACTCGACCACGAGCCCGTAAGGCTCCTTCATGACGATCTGGAAAGTCTTGTCGTCCTTCACCGGCGTGTCGGCGAGGCGGGCCATCATGTGCTGGCCGCCGCCGTCGCGGGCGCCCCAGCGCCGGATCGAGGCGACGCAGTCCTTCGCCGTGACCGGCGTGCCGTCGGTGAAGCGCAAACCGTCGCGCAGCTCGAAGCTATAGGTCTTGCGGTCGTCCGAGAGCGACCATTTCGAGACCATCTGGGGCTGCGGTTCGTATTTGTCGTTCACGCCGAACAGCGTGTCGTAGACCATGCCGGCGTGGTAGGAGGTCATGTTCGCGGTCGTCCAGATCGGATCGAAGACGCGAAGATCGCCATGCAGGACGGCGCGGATGGTGCGCGCCACGGGAGGCGTGGTCTGGGCGCGGATCGTGGCCGGAGCGGCGACGATCGCGCCGGTGGCCAGCCCGCCCTGTACGAAGCGACGGCGTGTCGTGTTCATGTCGTTCTCCTCCTCGTTGTGGATCGAGCCGCGGGCATTCGCCTCGTCTGGCCCTCATCGGGTCATGGCATCAATTCTCCTGGTCCATCCGGTGCATGCGGCGTCAGACGACGAGCCGGCCCGGCGGGAGCGGATCATGCGGCCAGAGCGGCCGGTTGATCTTGCGGTAGGGGTATTTGCGCACGTCGAGATGCGAAGGGCCACCGCCATCGGTGTAGATCACCTCGCTGGCGATGGGTCCGTAGGCGGCGTGGAAATGGTTGGTCGACTTGACGCTGACGATGCGCTTCTGCGTCGGCTCGATGCCGACGCTGGTGAAGATCTCGAGCCCCAGCGCCTGCGTGCGGTGCGAGAGGAGCGCGACATCGATGCCGTCGATGCGGATGCCGACCGCGTTGCCGATCGGCACCTTCGCGGTGCCGAAGCTCTGGGTGCCGTTGCGGATGGCGCCGAGCACCGTCACCTCGCCGTCGACCGGCGTGCCGGAGGTCGAGGCCGCCTTGCCGCCGAAGCGCAGCGGGATGGTGGCGCCCACGCCGGCGGTCAGGCAGAACTCGACCGCGACCGGATCCCAGACAGGCCCGATCGCCGCGTCGCGGATGCCGCGCTCGCGCAGGCGGTGGATGATGTTGGTGTTGTCGGACGCGGCGCCGCCCCCGGCATTGTCGGTCGAATCCGCGATCACGCTGGGGCCATTGGCCGCGCTGCCGAGGGCACGGTCGAGCGCCTCGTCGAGCGGAACGACGGGCGGGGCGAACTGCCCCTTGAGCGAACGGAACTCCTCGCCGAGCTTCGCCGCGAGCGCATCGCCCGTCGCCTTGTCGTTGTCGGTGACGACGAGAACGCGGGTGCCGATCTCGGGCACGTCTCCCTGCTGGAAGCCATGCGCCAGCGAAACCGAGAGCACGCCATCCTTGCCTTCGAGCGCGCTCATCCGATCGACGAAGGAGCGTCCGGGCTCGCGCGTCGTCGGCACCAGCTCGATCATGCGGCAGTCATAGAGCGACATCACCGGCCTGATCTGGCCGCGCACGGTGCCGAGGATGATATCGACGAGTTCCTCCGCCCGCTCGACGAAGTCGATATGCGGATATTCCTTGTAGAGGATGATCGCATCGGCAAGGCGGACGCGCTTCTCCGTCAGGTGGCAGTGCGGATCGAGCTCGACGCCGATCGGCACGGAGGGGCCGACGATGGCGCGGACGTGATCGAGGATGTCGCCCTCGCAATCGTCATAGCCATGCGCGACCATGGCGCCGTGCAATCCGAGCAGGACGCCGTCGACGGGCAATGCGGCCTTGAGCTGGGCGAGGATCTCGTCGCGCATCTCCTCATAGTCGGCCTTGGCGCAGGTTCCGGACGGCTCGGCCCAGAAGCAGGAGCCTTCGACGAGCTCGAAGCCGTCGCGTTCGGCCCGCTGCCGCGCAACGTATAACGGCGCCGTGCAATGGGTGGCGCGATCGGGATGCTGGCCCGCCGGAAAATAGGCCGAGGCCTCGAAATTGGCCCGGGATGTCGGAATGGGAGAGAAGGTGTTCGTTTCGGTTGCGAGCGAGGCAGCGAACAGGCGCATAGGTCACCTTCCCGAATGTCTCGCCATGTTCGATTGGCCGGGAAGCCAGAGTCAAGCCGCAGTGCAAACCATGAAGTTTTGCGCATGCAGCATGGCGACACATAATTCGAGCACGATGGCAGCGTCCCGGCTGCGATCGCTCACCAGCGCGCGGTCCACCATCGGCACGCAGCGTTCCCTGCCCGCAACGATCCGCTCACTGCCAGAACGGCCGGAGCTCGACCAGATCTTCATGCGCCCCGACGGCGGATGCGAGCAGCTTCCGCTCCTTCGCGCCGATGTCCGCCGTCGCCAACCCCGCGGCGAACTGGACGGAGCCGCCGGCATCCGAACCCGCCACATGTTCGAGCAGCCGATGGCCGGAGGCGATGTCGTTGAGCGTGCCGAGGCTGTCCTGCAGTTTCGCAAGAGCCGATGCAAAAGCCTTCCGGCGTTTCCGCTCCTTCTTGCCCTCGTAGAGACCAGCGAAGAACTCGGCGCCATAGCGCAGCTTCTTCGCGGCGATCCGGACCTGGTGCCGCTCCTCCGGGTCCAACGCCGCGAGATGCCGGCCACGCTTCCTGACCTGCCGCCTGCGCTTGTCGAGCTGGCGCGAGGCGAACGGCAGGACGGCCTGGTCGCGCTCGGCGGCGTTCGCTTCGGACAGCCACGGGCCGGCGTTGATCCACGCGACAAGATCGATCAGGAAATGCCGCCATTCCTCCGAACGCAGCATCTCGTCCACGGCAAGGTAGACTTCGGTGCGCTGGCTTTCGAGATGCTTCTCCAGGTTGAGGAGTTCGACCTGGTCGGGATGTCGGGACCTCTCCGTCGGCAGCGTTTCCGAGAGGAAGACATCGAGATTCCGGGCTCGCCCCAAAGGCTCCGACAGGCGCTTCAATCCCGCCTTGATGTCCTTGAGCCGGTCGTCGTCCAGCACATCCTTGAACAGGGACATCGCCGAACGCAGCCTGCGCACCGCAACGCGGGCCTGATGCAGGGCGGCCGCGTCGCGCCGATCGAGCAGGATGTCCTCGTTCAGCCGGAACTGGCGCAGGCAGCCATGGGCGACGGCACGAAAGGCATCGGCCGCCGACATGTCCTCCGACAGGGCGACAGGCTCGGCCTTGCGGACCCGGTCAGCTTGCCCGTCGATCAGGCCGAACCCGCGCTCCGACTTGCTCGCCACTCCGAGCCGGACCGGCACGCGCGCGCCGATTTCGCGCGCAAGCGTGAAGAGGTCGCCAGCCGTTCCGGTCTTCAGCTCCAGCTCGATCTCGCTGATGGCGGCGGTCTCAGCGCCGTCCTCCCCGCGAGAATTCGTGACGCGCCCTTGGTCCAGCGCGACTTCGATCTGCGAGTTCCCATGCTCCATCAGGCAGGTGGCGCGTTCGACAGCGACGGTGAACAAGGCGACGAGCTTCGCCTTCCTGCCAAGCAGCTTCGCCAGCGGCGTCTTGTCCAGGGCGTCGCGATCCGGTTCGGGGCCGCCGACCGCCGCCTCCCATTCTGGACGCTCGATCAGGCCGTCGCCGCCGGCTTTCACGGTCTGGACGTAGCCATCCTTCGTCCGCCTCACCCGCAGAACGTAACCGCATTCCTGCAGGAGGCGCTCCGGCGTGTCGAAATAGATCGACTCCAGCCGATCCTCGCTTCTCGCCTCAGCCGCGGCAAAACGCGGCCATTGCCGCAGCGTGGCCAAGTCCGCCGCATCGCAAACCAGCTTGAGCTCGACTTCCTTCGGGTCGGTCATGCTTTGACCTGGCGCTCCCGGTGAAGACAAGGACGGGGCGCTCTTGTCTCACGCCAGTATAGCACTGAACCCGGTCGCAGCGGGGCTCGCCCCAAAAGCGAGTCGGCGCGGGCCTGTCCGTCACACCACCAGACCTTGCATCGGCCTGAGATCGCCGGTGTCCGGGAACACCTTCTCCGCCAGAACCGGCCCGGAGAGGCCGAACAGATCGGCCACCACGCCCTTCGCCACGGCGCGGATATCCGTCGTGGGCCTCAGATCGCGGTTCTGGTAGAGCTGCTCCGGCTTCAGGCCGGGCCAGTCGGCGATGATGCGACCGCCCTTGACCGCCCCGCCGACGAGGAACGCGACCGTACCGGTGCCATGGTCGGTGCCGACCGTACCGTTGACCGCGGCCGTGCGGCCGAACTCCGTCGCGACCATCACCACCGTATCCTTCCAGACCGGCGCCAGCCCCTGCTCCAACGCGGCGAAGGCACCGTCGAGCCCGCCGAGCAGCGTCGCCAGCCGGCCCTTGGCGCCGCCTTCGTTGGCGTGAGTGTCCCAGCCCTCGAAGGCCAGCGCGGCGATGCGTGGCCCGTCATCGGCGCCGACGAGCGCGGCAGCCCCCTCTGCGATGCGTCGCATGCCATCGGCCGTATCCGGGCCGCCACCACCCATCTTGCCGTCGATGCCGCGTTGCTGCGCCAGCCTTTGCGTCTCGATCGCCTGGCTCAGCGCCGCCGCAAGGCCGGGATCGCGCTGGCCATAGAGATCGGCGAGCCGCATCGTCAGGTCGGCGCCGGCCCGCGCCATGCGCGGCGGCGCCCAGCCGAGCACCGGCGCCTCGCCGCGCACCACCAGCGGCGGCACGACGCCGACGCCGAGCAAGCCCTTGCGCGCAACGCTTTCTCCCGCCGGAAGGCCGGCGAGCAGACGGTTGAGCCAGCCCGAAGCGGTCCGTCCCGGGCCGGGCTGGCCGCTCTCCAGCACGTCCTGCCCGTCGAAATGCGAGCGTTCGCGGTAGCCGGTCGCGGCGGCATGGACGATGGCGGCGTGGCCCTGCCGGTAGAGCCGCGCCAGATTCGGCATCGCCGGATGCAGATAGAAGAAGCCGTCAAGCAGCAACGCGGCGTCGGGTCCATCCTTGGCGAGCGCGATGCCCTCGCGCAGGTCGGCATAGCCGGGGTCGCCGATCGGCGGCACGGCCGAAAGACCGTCGAGCGCGCCGCGCAGGACCACCAGCAGGAAGCGGGGGTCGCGCGCGCCCGCCGCGGCATAGGCGAATTTCGGCACGAAGGACCAGGCGAAGAGCGCGCCTGCGGCGCCGAGGACGGCGCGCCGTGACGGCGTCATCCGTTCGCAGTCATCATCGTCGTCGTGATGATCCATCACCGTCACCTCCGCTGGAATTCGGGCGACATCAGCAGGAGCGCGAGCGCCTGCGGCCGGCTCTCGGCCCGCGCCACCGCCTGCCGCGTCTCGGCCGAGAGGATCGGCCCGAGGATGTCCTCGCTCAGGCTGCGCGGATCCGGCACCGCATTCGCCGCCTGCCGCCCCCAGCCGGCGGCAACGTCGATGCGTGTCTTGACGCCCTCGGCCGAGGCCCAGGCGGCGTTGTCGTCGGCGTAGCCGTTCGGACCCGAAGGCTGCCAGAAAGGCTGCCCCATCGCGGTCAAAGGCCCGTTGATCTGGCCGAAATCGGGCTGGCGGTCGAGCGCCCGATAGGAGGCGAGCAGGAACTCCTGCGGCGAACGCATCTTCGTCGCCGGCGCCGTCCACGCTTCATTGCTGCCGATCAGCGCCCGGTAGAGCGAAGGCAAGTCGCCGCCGCTCTGGCGGAAGGTGGCGACCAGGAGATCGACCAGCTTCGGCGGCGGATCATCAGCCACGAAATGGCGCACGAGCTTCGTCGCGATGAAATGCGCGGTCGCGGGATGGCGGGCGAGATCGGTCAGCGCCGCCACGCCCTGCGCACGCCCCGGCTGATCGTAGGAACGGCCGAGCAGCGGAGTCACGCCCGGCTCGTGCAACCCGGCATTGAAGGCGAAGGAGCCGGGAAAGCCAAGAACGCCCTCGCGCCCCACCACCGTCCAGCCAGTGATGATGCGGGCGAGATTGGTGACGTCAGCCTGGCTGTAGCCGCCGGAGACGCCGAGCGTGTGCAGCTCCATTATCTCGCGCGCGAGGTTCTCGTTGAGCCCGCGCCGCTGGCGCCGGCCCACCGCCGAATTGGGACCGACGGACTGGCGGTTGTCGAGGAAGTCGAGCATCGCCGGATGGCTCTCGGCCGCGACCAGCATGTCTTCGAAACGCCCGAAGACATGCGGGCGGATCGCCTCGCGCTCATAGGCGCCCGCCATGATCCGGCAGATGTTGCTCTTGGTTGCGCCGATGCAGAAATGGTTGGACCAGAACAGGGTCAGCCGCTCGCCGAGACCAGTTTCGGCGGCCAGCGCCAGGGCGACACGCGCCTTCACCTCGTCGCGATAGGTGCGGTAGGGCAGCGCCGGCTCGTTCGGCGGCTTGGGCGGCGGCGCCATCTGGCCCCGGGCCGCGTCGGCTTGAGCCTCGCCCTGCATCGCAGCCGCGACCTGCATGCCCGGAGCGGGCTGCTGCGCGGCCGGGCGTTTCGCTTCCCGCTCGCGCTTTTCCTCATCCTCGAAGGCGTAGAGTGCCTTGCCGATCTCGGCCGCGCCCGAGAACGGCACGCCCTGCGGCTGCGCGACGGGGCCGGCGTCGATCTCGGCGAGCAGGCGGTCCCGCGCCTCCCGGCGCATCGCCTCGCCCTGCCCCGGCTTCGGCCCGAGGCCGAAGCGCTGGAGGGCGACGGCCCCCGCCTTTGGATCGCCCGACTCCGCCATGCCATCGGCCTCCGCTGATCACGAACGACAGCATCGGCAGCGACTATGGCGAAAAACCGAAGGGATTCATGACAATTCGGCAAATGTGCCGCGGGAGAACGCCCGAAGATTGCTATTTCAGCAGTTTTTTGTCGGTGCCGGGCTCGGCCCTGCTTCAAGGCCATGCTCCATTTGCCGCTCAGTCCCGCGCTTCCAGACAGGTCACGACACCCGCTGCGACCAGCCGTTGCACCTCCTCTGCAGAATATCCGGCCTCCGCGAGCACCTCGCGGCTGTGCTCTCCGAGGCGGGGAGCGGGTTTCTCCGGCTCAGGCTGGCTGGCGCTCCACTGCGAAGCGACACGCATTGTTCGCACAGGCCCTTCCGAAGGGTGCTCCGAGGTCGGGAAGAATCCCACTTCGACCAGATGCGGATCGCTGAGAAGCGAATCCAGCGTGTGCATGCGTGCATGCGGAATATCCGCCTCGCCAAGCAGGCGCTCCCACTCGGCCGTCGAGCGGGTGAGGAATATCGCCGCGACGCTCGTCATGATCCCGGCCATATTGCGGGTGCGGCTGGCATGGCTCGCAAAACGTGGATCGCCGCGCCAGTCGTCCCGCCCAGCGATGTCGATGAAGCGCTGCCAGTGACGGTCGGTATAGATGACCGCGCAGAGATATCCGTCCGCCGTTCGGAACGGCCTGCGGTCCGGCGCAAGGAGACGGGCATATCCGCCGTCGTCCAAAGGAGGATCATAGCTCAAGCCGCCGAGATGGTCGCCGAGGACGAAGCTCGCCATCGTCTCGAACATCGGGACGTCGATGCGCTGCCCCTGCCCCGTCCGGTCGCGATGGCGCAGGGCCGCCAGGATCGCCGCAAGCGCATGCAGCCCGACGACACGGTCGGCGATGTTGATGGGCGCATAGCGCGGCGTTCCGTCACCGGCGTCGGCGATGAGCGCCGGCACGGCACACAAGCCCTGAACCAGATCGTCATAGGCGGGCTTGGCGGCGTAGGGACCATCCTGCCCGAAGCCGAAGGTGCCGACATAGATGATGTCTTCTCTAGCTTTCGCCACCGCCTCGTAGCCGAGGCCGAGCCGCTCCATCGCCTGCGGCCGCAGATTGTAGACGAGCACGTCCGCGGTCCGCGCGAGATCGAGCGCGACATCCCGGCCGGCGGGCTTCTTGAGATCGACCACGATGCTGCGCTTCGAGCGGTTGGCATGCATGAACAGGCCGCCCATCGCGCCGCTTCGGCTGGGCCCGACCTGGCGGATGAGATCGCCCTCGGGCGCTTCCAGCTTGATGATGTCGGCGCCCATGTCACCGAGGATCGAGGTCGCATAGGGACCCATCAGCACGGAGGTCATGTCGAGGACCCGGATGCCGGCCAAAGGACCGCTCATGGCAATTCGCTCGCGCCACGGGGCGGATCATAGGCGCGTATGGGCGAGGGTTCCCCTTCGTATCGCGCGCATTGGACCGTGGTTACCTGCCCGCAGCTGCCCTGCGCCAGCCGCGAGGTGCCGATGTCGCGCGTCACGACGTTCGGATTGCCATGGCGGCAGAGGGGCCGGTCGCTGCCGTCCTCGACCGGATCGTACCAGGCGCCGGTCGAAAGGTTGGCAACACCGGGCATGACGCCGTCGCTGAGCCGGGCTGCGGCCAGACAGGCGCCCCGGCCATTGAATATCCGCACGAGATCGCCGTCCGCTATGCCGCGCTCGGCCGCGTCTTGCGGGTTCAGCCGCACGACCTCACGGCCATGCCGTTTCGCCGATTGGCTGTAGGCGCCGAAATCGAGCTGGCTATGCAATCGCGTCGCCGGCTGGTTGGCGATCAGCGTCAGCGGCGCGAATGCGTCGGGCTGCTCGGTGGCCGGCAGCCAGGCGGGGTGGCCGGGGCAATCGTCGTAGCCGAAACCAGCGATCGTCTCGCACAAGATCTCGATCCGCCCGCTCGGCGTCGGCAAGGCGTTGCGTTCGGGGTCTGCGCGGAAGGCACGCAGCAGCCCGCCATCGTCCGGCGCCGATGGCAGGGGGATCTCGCCGCGCTTCCAGAACTCGGCAAAGGACGGCGCGGGATGGCCCTGCGCCGCGAGCGCTTCGCGGGTCGGCTCGTAGAGATGCTCCAGCCATTGCGGGGCCGTGCGCCCCTCGGTGAAGGCAGCCTCGCAGGCCATCCGCTGCGCGAGGCCGCGGAAGATTTCGAAATCGTCGCGGGCCTCACCGACCGGCTCGGCGATGCGCTTCATCGCGATCAGGCGGGGATCGGTCGCCGCGGCGCCGATATCGTCACGTTCCAGCGACATGGTGGCGGGCAGGACGATATCGGCGAAACGCGCCATCGGCGTCCAGGCGCTGTCCTGGCAGATGATGGTGTCGACCTGCGAGAAGGCGCGCCGCAGCCGGTTGAGGTCCTGGTGGTGGTGGAAGGGATTGCCGCCGGCCCAGTAGACAAGCTTGATATCGGGATAGGCCAGCGTCTGCCCGTTATATTCGAACGGTGTTCCGGGGCCGAGCAGCATGTCGGCGATGCGCGCCACAGGGATGAAGTCCCTCACCCCGTTGCTGCCTTGCGGCATGGTCGGGATCGGCACCGCGTTCACCCGCCGGCCGGTGTGGCCCATGGCGCCGAGCGCGTAATTATAGCCACCCCCCGGAAGGCCGATCTGGCCGACCATCGCCGCCAGGACGGCGGCCATCCAGACCGGCTGCTCGCCATATTGGGCGCGCTGGAGAGCGTGGGCGACCGTGACGAGGCTGCGACCGCCGACCAGCCTGCGGGCGATCTCGCGGATGGTGCCGGCATCGACGCCGGTAATTGCGGCCGCCCATTCGGCGTCCTTGACGGTGCCGTCGTCCTTGCCACCGAGATAGGCGGCGAAGCGGTCGAAGCCGACGCAGTACCGATCGAGGAACGCTTGGTCGTGTAGGTTTTCCGCAACCATCGTCCGGGCGATGCCGAGCATCAGCGCGACATCGGTGCCCGGGCGGATTGGCAGCCAATGCGGACGGGCATCGTCCGGCATGTCGTCGCGAAGCGGGCTCACGGACCAGAAGGCGCAGCCCCGCGCGGCGGCCCGCGACATCGCGTCGGGCTCGATATGGCGGGTGATGCCGCCGCTGGCGATCATCGAGTACTTCAACGGCATGCCGCCGAAGGCGAGCACGAAATCGGTATGATCGGCGATCTGCTCCCAGGTGACGTTGCGCCGGGACAGATTCTCGAACGGCCCCAGCACATGCGGCAAGATGACGGACGACGCCCCGGCGCTGTAGCTGTTGACGGAGCGGACATAGCCGCCGCAGGCGACGTTGAAGAAGCGATGGATCTGGCTCTGGGCATGGTGGAAACGCCCGGCGCTCGCCCAGCCATAGGAGCCACCATAGATGGCCTGAGGCCCTAAGCTCGTCCGGACACGGCCGATCTCCGAGGCAAGACGATCCAGCACCTCGTCCCAGCCGACTGCGACGAGATCGTCGCGGAAATCGCGCTCACGCCGGCCGGGACCGGCTTCGAGCCAGCCGCGACGGACCATCGGCCGGCGAATCCTGGCCTTGTGATCCAGCGCGTCGGTGAAGTTGCCGAGGATCGGCGACGGGGCGGGATCTTCCGGATGGGGCGTCAGCACCAATCGATCGCCGTCGCGGCGGGCAAAGAAGCTGCCCCAATGGGCGCTGTGAGGCAGGCCGCGCGAGGGCGGTCGAGGACAATCCATGCGCAACTCGCTTGGGTACGCGGGCATCGGTAGTCCGGCGATATTGCTGAGCGAGGTTATATCGGTCCAATATCCTGACTGATCGATTTCAAGAATTAAAACTTCTCAATGCTAGGCATGACCGATGGCGCCGGGCCGACGTCCCAGCAGCGCGATGCTCGAACTGAGGCATCTGCGCTATTTCCTCGCGACCGCCGAGGAGCTGAATTACGGCCGGGCGGCCGAACGCTTACGCATCGCGCAGCCCGGTCTCAGCCAGCAGATCAAGAATCTGGAAAAGATCGTCGGCACGCAGCTCTTCGACCGCACGCGCCGGTCGGTGAAGCTGACGCTCGCGGGGGAGCTTTTCGCCGAGGAAGCGCGCAAGGCGCTCCAGCAGACCGAAACGGCACTGCTGGTGACGCGCCGAGCAGGCAGAGGGGAGCTCGGGCGCATCGCCATCGGCTATGTCGGCTCGGCCGCCTATACCGGCGCACTCACCACGATGATCGGCGAGTTCCGCAAGGCCTACCCGGAAGTCGAACTCGACATCTCCGAAATGGAGATGTCGCAGCAGCTGGACCAGCTGGACCATGGCAAGCTGGATATCGGCTTCATTCGCCCCCCTGTGCCGCTGCCGCTGGGCATCGTCTCGACGCCGGTTCTCTTCGAGGAGATCATGCTGGCGCTGCCCGAGAACCATCCCCTGGCGGAGCAGGAGCGGGTTTCGCTATCGGCGCTCAACGGCGACATCTTCATCACGCCGCGCCACCCTGCGGGTGTCAGCTTTCACGCGCATACGACCTCGGCCTGCCGCGCCGCCGGCTTCTTTCCACGGCTGGGGCCGCAGGGACGCGATTTCGTCACCATCGCCAGCATGGTCGCCGTCGGGCTCGGCGTCGCGCTGGTGCCGCAGTCGCTCCGGAGCATCCAGGTTCCCGGCCTGCGCTACCGCGCCATCGCGGGCGAGCCGGTGCTGGCAGAGCTTGCGGTCGCCTATCGCCGCAACGAGCCTTCGCCGGTGGCGCGGGCCTTCGCGGCTCACGCCCGGAAAGGAGCGCCGCCCGTCAATCAATAACCTCAAATTATTCGGGCTACCTGCTGATCAATCCCGGCGAACCCAGCGCCAATGCAGCGGGCTTCGGCGGCGACTGGGCGTCCCGGCAGATCGGGCTGGTCCAGACGGGGCTGGACTGGCTGCGCGAACTCGTCGCGACCCATGCGATCGCCTGCGACTGGCAGGAAGACGTCCCTGCGATCACCGCCGCCGCGACATCGCGGGGCGAAAGCTCCCTCCATGCGACGCGCCGTCGCTACGAAGCCTTGGGGCATCGCATCGAAGGCATATCCGGCCGAGGACCTGCGGTGCATTCTCGGAACCGCCTATTATCGCTACGGAATCCAGTCGCTGACGCGTGCCCTGGTCCAACCGGCCGCGCTTCATCGAGGTCTCGCGGATCATCTGCCGGCGGGCGTTACGCTTCTGGAGAACACCACGGTGCATTCGCTGAGCGGTGAAGCGCCGTTCACGGTGGCGACCAGCCGCGGCGAATTCACCGCCGACCGGGTGTTCATCACGAACAACCTGCATGCCCGGGCCTTCGGGCTCGCTCGCGACCGCATGATCGGCATCTACACCTATGGCGCCTTCACGCCCGAGCTCGACCGGGATCAACTGGAGCTTCTCGGCGAAATGCCGCAATGGGGCGCATTGCCGGCGCATCGGATGGGCACCACGATGCGGAAGGCGGGGCGGCGCCTGTTGATCCGGAGCGGCGATTCCTACGAGCGGGAACGCGAACCCGCCGCTGTCCGCGCGATGCTGACCCAGCTTTATCGCAACCGCTTCCCGGCGATGAGGACGCATGAGTTCGAGCATGTCTGGGGCGGGCTGACCGCGGTGACGCATAACGGCGCCTTCGCGTTCGGGCAGGTCAGGCCAGGCCTTTTCGTCTCGGCAGGATGCGGCGGCGCCGGCGTCACGCGCGGAACGATTCACGGCAAGTTGCTGGCTGAGCTGGCGTGCGGATCGCAATCCCAGCTGCTGACAGACCGGCTGGCGCAGAAGGGCCCGAACTGGCTGCCGCCCGAGCCCTTCAGAGGCGCAGGCGCGAAAGCCCAGATCGCCTGGGAGCAATGGCTTGCGGGAGCCGAGCGCTAGCCGTCATTCCACGACGGGCGGTCAGCCCTGTCGAAAGCGGTTTTCCGCCGGCCGCTCAGCTCGTGAAAGCGGCAAGCTGGGGGATGTCGAGGCCAAAGCGCTCGCGCAGGGTGGTTTCCTCGTAATGACGGCGGAACAATCCGCGTTCCTGGAGGACGGGGATCACGAGATCGACGAAATCGTCGAGCCCGTCCGGCATTGAGGCCGGGATCAGGTTGAAGCCGTCGGCGGCGCCCTGCTCGAACCAGGTTTGAAAGTCGTCGGCGATGGTCTGCGGCGAACCGATGATGATGCGGTGGCCATGCGATGCGATGGCCAGGGCGGCGAGCTCGCGCAGCGTGTAGTTCTCGGCGCGCGCCTTGTTCAGCAGGAGGCGCACCCGGCTTTCCCCATGGATGCGTTCCCCCGGCTCCGGCACGGGACCGTCGAGCGGGTGCTGCGAAAGGTCGTAACCCCAGCGCCCGGACAGTTGGCGGATGCCGGCGGCGATGTCGGTATGCTCCTGCAAAGCGGCGAATTTGTCGCGCGCTTCGGCATCGGTCCGCCCCACGATCGGCATGACGCCGGGCAGGATCGGAAGGCTCGGCGCCTTGCGGCCGGCGGCTCTCGCGGCCTCGCTCAGCGCCGCGCGATAGACGAGCGAATCCTCGATCGTATCCTGCGCCGTGAAGGCGATATCCGCCTCGGACGCGGCCAGCCCAATGCCGTCCTGCGAGGAGCCGGCCTGCACGATGATGGGGTGCCCCTGCGGCGGCCGCGAGATGTTGAGCGGCCCGCGCACGCCGAAATGCTCGCCCTTGTGCTCCAGCAGGCGCACCCGCGCCGTATCGAGGAATGCTCCCGATCGCCTGTCCATGATCAGGGCATCGTCGGCCCAGCTATCCCAAAGGCCGCGGACGACCTGGACGAATTCGCCGGCGCGCACATAGCGGGTGGCGTGATCCGGCAGCGCCGCGAGGCTGAAATTCTCGGCTGCTCGATCCGATTGGGTGGTGACCACGTTCCAACCCGCGCGGCCATGGCTGATGTGGTCGAGCGAGGCGAGCTGCCGCGCGACATTGTAGGGTTCCGCGAAGCTAGTCGAAATCGTGCCGACGAGACCGATCTTCGAGGTCGTGACGGCCAGCGCCGACAGCAGCGTCAGCGGTTCGAGCCCGCCGGCCTTGCCTTGGGCGCCCGGCTCCGGGCCAGCCAGATTGTCCGCGACGAAGAACATGTCGAACAGTCCCTCCTCGGCCTTGCGAGCGATCCGGATCGCCCAGTCGACATCCTCGGGATGGCCCTGCGCGCTGTCCTGCCGCCATGCAGCCGGATGCCGGCCGAGCGGCTGGTGGAACAGGCCGAGATGGAGCCTGCGGGGCTTCCCGGCATTCTGGTCGACGGTCGTCATTGCATTCTCGGACAGGGTCAATCGAGTGGAGCTGCGTTCAGTCCAGGCGAGGATCGAGATGATCCCGCAACCAGTCGCCGAGCAGGATGACGCCGAACACCGTCAAGGTGATCGCGATACCGGGAAAGGTCGCAACCCACCAGCTCGTCGCCAGATATTGCCGGCCCTCGCTCAGCATCTGGCCCCAGGATATCTCGGGCGGCTGAATCCCGAAGCCGAGGAAGCTGAGGGATGATTCCGCGAGAATGACGGTGCCGACATTCATGGTCGAGACGACCACGAAGGACGACAGGATGTTGGGGAGGACGTGCCGCAGGATCAGGCCGAGCGGGCGCGCGCCGATCGCGCGGGCCGCCGCGACATAGTCCATTTCCTTCACGCCCAAGACATCGGCCCTGACGATCCGGGCACAGCCGACCCAGTTGGTCGCGGCGATGACGACGACGAGCGGCAGCAGCCCGGAGCCCGCGACGAGGGCCACGACGAGCATGAACAGCATCGTCGGAATCGCCAGCATCGCGTCGATCACGCGCATGATCAGCGCATCGACCCTGCCACCCGCCATGCCCGCCAGCAGGCCGAGCGAAAGGCCGATGAGGCTGGAGAGGGCGACCGCCGCGACGCCAACCGTCAGCGACGTGCGGGCGCCGAAGATGATGCGGCTGAGCAGGTCGCGTCCCTGGCTGTCGGTTCCCAGCAGGTGTCGCGGATTGCCGCCTTCGAGCCAGGCCGGCGGGAGCAGTTTCAGCGACAGGTTGCGCCGCAGCGGGTCGAGCGGCGCCAGCTGGTCCGCCAGCAGCGCCGTGAGGGCGATGAGGACGACGATGGTGAGACCGGCCAAACCGGCCTTGTTCGACAACAGCGAGCGCAGCACGCGCGGGCAGCGCAGCCTATGGGGGATCGAGAGAGTTATCTGCATCGCTTTCACGTGAGCCGATCAAGGCCGCAGGCGAGGGTCGATCAGCCGATAGAGAGCGTCGGTGGCCAGATTGATCGTCAAGGCCATGATCGTGATGACGAAGACCGCGATCTGAATGACCGCCATGTCCTTGGTGTAGACGGCCTGCACGACGAGCTGGCCGAGGCCCGGCCAGGAAAACACGGTCTCCGTGACCAGCGCACCGCCGAGAAGGGCGATGGCGTGCAGCGATGTCATGGTGAGCGCGGGGATCAGCGCGTTGCGCAGGCCGTGACGCAGGATGACGAGCCGCTCCGGCACGCCCTTGGCCCGCGCGGTCCGGACGTAATCCTGGCCCATCACCTCCAGCAGGCTGGAGCGGATCAGCTTCGTCAGCTCCGCCGCGAAGCCGGTGCCCAGCGTGATCGCCGGCAGGATGAGATGCGAGAAGCCGCCGCTGCCGGACACCGGCACCAGCCGCAGCCACACGCCGAAGACGAGGATCAGCATGATGCCGACCCAGAAGTTCGGCATCGCCTTGCCCAGCACCGTAACCGCCGAGATCGCGAAATCCGGCATGCTGTTGCGGTTGACCGCAGCGAAGATCCCTGTCGGCACGGCAATGATGATCGCGACGACGAGGCCGCCCGCGGTCAATGTCAACGTCGCGGGAATGCGTTCGAGCACGACCGGCAGGGCATCGGTGCCATAGCGATAGGAGACGCCGAAATCCCCGGTCAGGATGTTGGCCATGTAGCGCAGATACTGGGCGTACCAGGGCTGATCGAGCCCCCAGGCCGCGACCAGCGCGAGACGGTCCGCTTCGCTCGCATCCTCCGGGATCAGCAAGGCCGAAGGGTCGCCCGTCAGATAGACGAGGACGAACACGATCAGCGAGACGATGTAGAGCACCGGGACGAATTGCAGCAGCGCCCGCAAGGGAGAACGGCCGCTCATGGGCGCGAGACATCCTCGGCTGCGATCATCTCGTCGAAGCGCCCGTTGTATTTGACGCGGTCGCTGACGCCATAGATCGACTGCGGAAAGAGCAGGCCGATGCGGACACGTTCGTCGGCCACGATCTGCTGGCCCTTCTGCGAGATCGCGATGCGCTCCTCTTCGGTCCTGGCGGTGCGCACGGCCGTCGCGAGCCCGTCGAAGGTTTCGTCCGCCCAGTCGTAATGGCGCTTGAAGTTGTCGACGAAGAGGGTGGAGGCGTCGGTGTAGGAGCCCATTCCCCAGAGATAGAGCTCCCCGAAGCCGTCGCCGACCACCTTGTTGTTGTAGACGGTCCAGTCCAGCACCTCGACCTGAACCTTGAAGCCGACATCCTCGAGATAACCGGCCACCGCTTCGACGATTTCGCGATCCTTCACGTAGCGGCCGCTCGGCGTGCTGATCCTGATCGCCGGCTGCTTGCGGCCGCCATAGCCGGCTTCGCGCAGCAGCGCCTTGGCCCGCTCCGGATCGAAGCGGATGTTGCGGCTGAGATCGGGGGCGAAGCCGGGGATCGCCGGCGGGAAGAAGCCGCGGGTCGGCGTGCCATGTCCTTCCAGAACCTGCTGCACGATCGCGTTGCGATCGATGGCAAGATCGATCGCCTCACGGATGCGCGGATCGCCCGTGACGCGGTCCTTGCCCGTCCGGACGTGGAGGGCGAGGTTGCGGGCGATATCGAAAGTCAGCGCCCGCGTGCCCTTGTTGTCGTCCAGCCGGGCGATATCCTCCGGCGGAATGTTCACGGCGATGTCGACGCCACCGGTCAGGAGCTCGGCCACGCGCGTCGTCGTCTCCGGGATCGAGCGGATGACGACGCTGTCCCATTTCGGGGTGCCGCCCCACCAGCGCGCGTTCTTCACCAGAACGACGCGATCGGACTTGATCCACTGCTTGAAGACATAGGGGCCGGTGCCGACCGGCTGCTTGAAGAACTCGTCCTTGCCGGCCTTCTCGAACGCCGCCTTGGGCAAGATGCCGGCGCCGTTGCCCACGAAGGCGTGCAGAAGCAGCGTGTCGGGACCATCGGTTTCGATCTTTACCGTGAGATCGTCGGGCGCCTCGACCGATTTGATGCGGCGGAACTTGCTCGAGTTGACCAGTTTCTTGTCTTGCTGCGAGCGCTCGATCGTGAACTTGACGTCCTGGGCGGTGAACTTGTCGCCGTTATGCCAGTAGACGTCGTCGCGCAGCTTGAACGTCCAGTGGATGTTGTCGTCGCTCTGCCATGTCAGCGCGAGGCGCGGTGCGAAGCGCAACCGGCCTTGGCTGAAATCCTTGTCGACCAGATAATCGTAGATGTTCACCAGCGCCGACTCGGTGCTGTTGTTGCCGTGATTGGCCGGATCGAGCGAGAGGATGTCGTTGCCCTGCGCGATCGTCAGCGTTTCGGCTGCGGCAGAGCTTCCAGGGCTTGCAAGGATCAACGCCGCCCACATGGCCAGAACCGGCCAGCGGATCAAAGCAGACAAACTCATGAAAGCGACGCCCTTGTCTTCGAGACTTCGAGATTGGCGCCAAAATAACGCGGGCTATCCGGAAAAGGCCTTCAAATCCACGGCGATATCGATAGAGATCCTCTCCCGTTCCCGGACGTCGCAGCAATTCCATCGCCCGCGCGGCTCTCATGCGAGCTGCTGAGCAGAGCGGAATTCCGCGACCGGCAGCGATCTCAACGCGATCCGTCGGCCGCGCCCTTCAGGAACAGAGCCCAGGCCTTCTCGAAGAACGCGTCCCGCGCCTCCGCCGTCGCATAGGCCGTGCCGCCGAGCATGGCGTCGATCGAGGGGCCGGTCGCGACGGCATGAATGAGCTGGTCCGCGATGAATTCGGCCTCGCCTTCCGCGATCGCGCCCTCGTCCTGTGCGTCGCGCACGATGTCGGTCAGGCGCTCGACGATCGGGTCGGGCGTCTTTGCAGCTAGAGCGCCATCGAGCAGAAGGGCTTCGCTGAAGGCGATGCGCTTGAATGCCGTCAATTCGGCTTCGACATTGACGGTGAGGAACCAGCGTGCGGTCCGCCGCAGGCGCTCGATGCCGGTTCCCGCCTCGCTGGCGACCGCCTCCAGGCGCTGGAGAACCCGGGACCGCAATCGCTCGATCACGGCATCGAACAACGCCCGCTTGGAGGGAAACCGGCGATAGATGGTGTCCTTGCCGACCCGGCAGGTCACGGCAAGCCGCTCCACAGAGGTGGCGGCATAGCCCTGGCTGGCGAACATCTCCGAGGCGAGATCGAGGATCGCATCGGAAATCTGGCCTTCGCGCGCCTTGGATGGCCTGCCGCCCTTTCCCAGGCGCCGGGAACCCTTCGCAGGCGAGGCTTTGGGCGGTGAGGAAGAGGGAGGAGCGGCGGACATGATGCTTCCTTAGCTCATGGCTACACAGTTTAGAAGCTTGAAAATGAAGGAAAATAAACTGGACAGGTAAGTCCCGTTTTGTTTAGGCGAGAGCGATCGCGCTTGCTGGGGCTACCGCTATGACGTCACGGGTTTCACATCTTTCCACATCGGTATGCGTGCTGGCACTCTTCGCCGGATCGGGGATCGCGGGGGCGCAAACGCGTGCGGACGCGCAACCCGTCCAGCTCGACACGCTCGTCGTGACGGGGGAGCGCCCGGACAGCCGCGACGAATACGCCCGCCGCACGACCGCCACGGCGACCAAGACCGCGACGCCCGTCCTGGAAACCCCGCAGGCGATCTCGACGGTGACGCGCCGGCAGCTCGACGACCAGAACCCGCAGACGGTGGGAAACGCCCTGCGCTATACCGCCGGCGTGCTCTCCGAGCGTGACGCGACCTCGCGCTACGACAGCGTCTTCCTGCGCGGCTTCGGCGGCTTCGGCACCGCGACGGACTTCGTCGGCTTCCTGGACGGGCTCAGGCTGCCGCGCGGACAGGCCTTCGCGGTGACCTCGATCGATCCGTTCCTGCTCGACCGCATCGAGGTGATCAAGGGGCCGTCCGCGCTGCTCTACGGCCAGATCAGCCCGGGCGGGCTCGTGAACCAGATCAGCCGGATGCCGAGCACCACGCCCTATAACGAATTGCGCGTCGAGGCCGGCAGCCATGGCCGGGTCCAGAGCGGCTTCACCAGCCAGGGGCCGATCGACCGTGAGGGCAAGTTCTCGTACAGCCTCAGCGCCGTCGGCCGCCTCGCCGACACGCGCTACGACGACGTCGAGGAGCAGCGGTTCGGCATCGCGCCGGGGCTGACCTGGCAGCCCACGAGCGATACGCGCCTGACGGTCTCCGGCTTTTACCAGCGCGATCCGAAGGGCGGCTATTTCAACTCGCTCTACCCCCGCTTCCTGGCGCCCAACTACCGGGCCTTCCTCAACCGGGACCTCAATATCGGCGATCCCGGCTTCGACAGCTTCAAGCGCGAGCAATACGGCGTCGGCTACAGCCTCGAGCATCGCTTCAACGACACGGTGAGCCTGCATTCGAGCCTGCGCTATGGCGAGGTCGACACCAATTTCCGCTCGCTGCAGATGGCCGGCCCGATCAGCGCGGCGGGCACGATCCCCCGCATCGCGCTCAACTCGATCGAGGATGCGCGCCGGCTGTCGACCGACAACCACCTGCGGTTCAACCTGCGGACCCTCAATGCCGAGCATACGCTTCTGACCGGCGTCGACTATCAGAACGGCGGCAGCAACTGGCAGTACAGGTTCGGGCCGGCAACGACGCTGAACGTCGTCTCGCCGAGCTATTATCAGCCGGCCGGGCCTCTCGCGACCATCATCGACAGCAAGCAGGATCTGACCCAGGCCGGCGTCTACCTGCAGGACCAGATCACGCTCGGCGGATTCCGCGCGACTCTGGGCCTTCGGCACGACTGGACCGAGCAGTCGACGCTTAACCGCCTGACCGGAACGAAGCAGAGCCAGTCCAGCGAGAAGACCAGCTATCGGGCGGGCCTGCTCTATCTCTTCGACAACGGCCTTGCGCCCTATGTCAGCTACTCCACCTCCTTCGAACCGACCATCGGAGTCGATGCCGTGGGCGTTCCATTTCGGCCGAAGACCGGTGAGCAATACGAGGCCGGCCTGAAGTATCAGCCCGGCTTCATGAACGCGCTTCTGACCTTCTCCGCTTTCGACATCAGGCAGCAGAACGTGCTGACCCCGGGAGCGATGCTTGGCTTCAACGTGCAGCAGGGAGAGATCCGCTCGCGCGGCCTCGAATTCGAGGCTCGCGGCGAGGTTCTGGAGGGCCTCGACATCATCGCGGCGGTAACCGTGCTCGATACCGAGGTCACCCGCTCCACCGTCGCGACCACGATCGGCAAGCGACCCCAGGCCGTACCGACCCAGTTCGGCTCGCTCTGGGCCAACTATCGCTTCGCGACAGGGCCGCTGGCGGGGCTTTCGATCGGCGGCGGCGTACGCGGCGTGGGCGCGAGCTTCGCCGACGACGCCAACACCATTCGCACGCCCAGCTACGCCGTCGTCGATGCCGCCATCCGCTATGACCTCGCGAAGCTGCACGCCTCGCTGAAGGGGGCGGAAGCCACGCTCAACGTCTCCAACCTGTTCGACAAGGACTACTACACGAGCTGCAGCTCCAATATTTACTGCCAGTTCGGCGCCGGCCGAGAGGTTCTGGCCGGCCTGCGCTACCGGTGGTGAAGCTGCCGATGCACCTGCCGACACGCCGAACCGCCCTGGGGACGATGGCCGCGTTGATCGCGCAGCCATCACTCTCGCGCGACGACAGCCTTTCCGTCGTCGACATGCTCGGCAGGACCGTCACCCTGCCACGGCCACCGCGCCGGATCGTGCTCCTCGAAGGGCGCGACCTCCTGACGATGGCACTGTTCCACCCCCGGCCCGCGGAACTCGTCGTCGGCTGGGCGGCCGCAGAGCGCTTCGACAGCGACCTGCTGCGGGACCGTTTCGAGCGCTCGGCCGGCCATCCGATCGTGCTCGTCGGCAAGCAGACGGCCGACACGCTTTCGCTGGAAGGCATCCTTTCGCTCGCGCCCGATCTCGTCATCGCCACCGCCTTCATGGCGCCGGGCGGCGATCCGCAGGCGGCGGTCGAACGGTTGGCACAGTTCGGCATTCCGCTGGTGTTCAGCGACTCCGCCAGCAACTCCCCGTCCGAGAGCCGGCGCTCGCCGCGACAGGGGCTTGCGGCCCAGCTGCGCATGTGGGGCGCCATCCTCGGGGAGCCCGCCCGCTCCGAAGAGATTATCGCCTTCGTCGATCAACGGTTCGAGGCCGTCTCCCGGCGCCTGTCCGGCGCCAAGCCGGTCAAAACCTATCTCGAAATCATGTCGCTCTACGACGAGTGCTGCTGGGCTGCGGGAACCCGGATCTGGGGAGAGCTGCTCATCGACGCCGGTGGCCGCTCGCTCGACGGGCTCGATGCACCGTGGACGGCGAAGCTGTCGACGGAGCAACTTCTAGCGCAGCAACCGCAGGCCTATATCGCGACCGGCGGAGGCTATGCGTCCGCGACGCGCCCGGCCATCGGGCCGGGGCTCGACGCGCAAGCCGGGCGCCGCGGCCTGCAGCGGCTGACCGAGCGGACCGGGTTCGCGTCCCTGCCCGCCATTCGCGACCGTCGCGTCCACGGTATCTGGACCGGCCTGATCACGGTTCCGGTGCTCAACATCGTCTTCGTCGAGCTCGCCGCCAAATGGCTCCATCCGGAATTGTGCGGCGATCTCGACCCGGCGGCCACGCTGGCCGAGATCAATCGCCGCTTCCTTTCGCAACCCCTCGCCGGCCCGTTATGGGCGAGCCTCGACGGAGACGATCCGTGACCGCCTCTGTGAAGCCGATATCCAGTCCGGCAAACCCACGATTCGCCGCCAAGGCCGTGATCGCGTTCCCGCGTGTATCCGCCTTCCTGCCCGACATCCTGGACTCGATCGCGACGCATGACATGGAGGTCATGCCCGACAGTGGCGGATACACCGTTTCCTCGCCATTGGGTGTCGCCACGGTCGCTGCGGGCCGGGGCACGCTGACCCTCACGGTCGCCACCGACGAGCCGGCGCATCTCAACCGCCTGAAACATGCGCTGGCCGGCCCGATCGAATTCATTGCGCGGTCGGAGCAACTCGTCATCGACTGGCAGGGCGACACGACGGGCCCTTCGCTCCCCGATGACCTGCGCATCCTGCGGGTTCGGCATATCGAGGATATGTCTCCTCGCCTGCGGCGCATCGTCTTCTCGGGCGAGAACCTCGTCCGCTTCGACCGCCCCGACCAGATCCATTGCCGCCTGCTGTTCCAGCCCGAGGGGATCGACGATCCCCAATGGCCGATGCTCGGCAATGACGGGAAGATCATCTGGCCGGAATCGGGGCCGTTGCCGTCCCGCGTCTATACGATCCGCGAGATCGACGCGGCGGCGGGGACGATCACGATCGACTTCTCCCTCCACCCGACGCCCGGCCCGGCAACGCGATGGGCGATCGAAGCCCGCCCCGGCAGCATGGCCGGCATCCTCGGCCCGGCGGCCAAAGGGCCCAAGCCTGCCGAATGGTATGTGCTGGCGGGGGACGAGACAGGTCTGCCGGGCATCGCCCGGATTCTGGCTGATCTCCACGCACAGGCTCGTGGCATCGCCTTGGTCGAAGTCGGCGGCGCCGAGGACGAGCAACAGCTGCGGCATCCGCCCGGCATCGCGTTGCGCTGGCTGCATCGCGCGGAGGCTGCGCCGGGACTGTCGACCGTGCTTGTGGATGCCGTACGCGCATCCGCATGGCCTGATGATCTGGCATCGGCATTCTTCTGGGGCGGTTGCGAGTTCCAGGCCTTTCGCGCCATCCACCGCCATCTCAGGGAGGAAGTCGGGCTGCCGGCCGACCGGCGCGTCCTCTACTCGCACTGGCATCGCAGCATGAGCGAGGAGGACATCATCGCAGTGGGCAGCGAAGCCTATCTTCCATGATCAGAAAAAGGGTGGTGCCACACTCGCTCATGCTGCAGCCAGCCGCAGCGATTGCAGGGCGTGACCGAGACGCATCTCTAGCCAGCGGCCTTCCTGGCCGCCCAGTTAAGCGGCGGCGAAAAATGATCACGTCGAGCTCTTTCGGCGTCCGGCGCTTGCCTCAAGAACGTCCTTCGCCCGCTGGCGGGCGGCCCCGTTCCGGCGCTTGGTCCGGATGCGCGCTTCCAGCTCGATCGCCTTGTCGATGCCGCGGGAAATCAGCGCCGGTATGAGCTGGTCCCGCGATCGCGCCAGGGAGCCGGTGTACCAGCTCGTCACCGCCCCTTTCGCGCCGCGGTTCACCAGATGACGGACGACGTCCAGGCTCTTCAGCCGTTGAGCGAGCTCCCGCGATTTGAGGTGATTGACATCCTCCTGATGCAGGATCGCGCCATAGGCCTCAGCCTCCGCCCAGCTCGGCGACAGCATGAAGTGCCGATATGCCGCCAGAGCGGCGCTTTCGAGGGCTTCGTAAAGCTCCGCGGGCTCGTGGTGGTCGCGCTCGACCGCCTCTGTCAGGTAATCGACGAACCGAAGAGCGATCTCCTGCTGCTGGCGCGCGCCCCATGCGACCAGAACCGTATCGTCCTGCAGCAGTGGAACGCAGACCGGCTCCCCACCCTCGGACAATCCGAAGCCCTTCACGCTCGTATGATCGGCCGCGGCCATCACCTCGAGCAGCGCCGTCTTCCATGGCGCGCTCGGCATCCATATGCGCGTCTGCGCCTCCGGCCCGAGCACCGTGTTGCTGAGCCCCATGTAATAGCCAACGAGACTGACACGATCGCCGACGACCCGCTGAAGCCGCCTCTGCGTCGTGCCACGCCAACCCAGATCGACGATATGGGCGTCGTCTGCAGCAAAGAAATCCTTGGTTTCAAGATAGGCCGTGGTCGCCGCCCGCGCCTGCCGGGCCCGCGCGCGCAGGGGAGCAAGCCATAGCGGCCGCAGCAGCACCTCCTTCAGCCGGACTCGGTCGCTCTCGCTCAGTTCCGTGCGCGGCGTACCCGGATCGACGCTCGAGGCCTGGGCGATCAGATCGATATCGCCGCGAGGATAGCGCAGGGAGAGCAAGGCTTCGGCGAGGGAGATGCGGTCGTAATAGGCCAGCGCCAACGCCTGATCGACCATCTCTTCGTCATCGTCGTCGGGCAGCGCCGGCAGCAGGAAGGCTTGCCGCGACGCGTAGGTGTAATGCACGGCCACGTCGACGCCGAGCCAGCGGACGAAGCGCTCGCAGATAGCAGCCAGGACCTGCCCGTCGCGCGCGAGGAAATGAATGGCGCGCCCGCCCCGCTTCAGCACGTCGAGCAAGATCCACAGGACATAAGCGGCGAAGAGCGGGCCGACGACGCTGGCTGCGGCCGTCAGAATGCCTTTATCGACCGGCGCCTCCTGTCCGAGACGAGCAGCCCGCGCCGACCCCGCTATGGTGGAGGCCAGGACATCGCCGGCTCCGGATGCGAACAGCACCCGCTCGCGGGTCGTCCAATGGGAGTCGCTGAACAGCGTGGCTTCCCAGCCATTCGCCCGGGCGTTCTGGACATCGCTCAGCGCATTGTCGCCCAGATGCCGGAAGCGCAGGCCGGAGAGGTTTTTTCGGCCCGCAACATGGCCGAAAATGCTGCCATCGATCTTGCTCCTGAGCTCCTCGCACGACGAGATGATCGCCATCGGAGGGGCATAGCCGGCCTTGGCGAGAAGCTGGCCGACCTCATCCGCCGTGAAATAGGTATCCGACAGGAAGAGCAGCGGCTGCCCGCTCCGTGCCAGCGCCGCCACCCTGCTCCGCGTCCACGCGATCGGGCGGATGAGACGCAGCTCCTCCTCGAATTCCATTCCGCGCGCGACACGCGCGACCTCCGGCGACAGGCCGAGAAAGCCGGCCAGGCGGCCGTAGATATCGTCGAGCGTGACCTCGCGGTGAGGAACCGTGAGCCTTTGATCGAACTCGGCCTGTGCCCGGGCGTAAAGCCACTCGGTGTCGCCGAGCTTCGATAGGCCAAGCCGGCGCAGCTTTCGCCCGACGACGAGGTGCAGGTGTTCGGGCAGATGGAGGAGGCGGCAGAGGGATGTGTCGAACACGTCGAAACTGAAGGCCAGCCCGGTCCGCGCGGCGTTCGGCGGGGATAGGTCGTTCATCTCAACCTCCTGCGACGGACCGCAACAACTGCTCCGTTCAAAGGCATCGAACATGCGACGCAGCGCGCTTTGCCAGGCCTGAACCGGCCTCACGCATAGACGCGGAAGTAATCGACCCGCATGCTGGTCTCGCGATCCTCCTCCCTCAGCGGATCGGGAAAGGGCACGTCCGAGCGCAAGGCGAGGGTCAGCAAGGGCCAGAACACATCCCCTTGGTCGTCCAGCTGCCGCGCCCGGCCGATCGTCCAATCGATGGGGAGGCCCGATTTTGGATCCCTCACTGGTTGTCGCTCGAAATACGGGACACAGCGCGCGCCTTCGACGAGCACGCCATAGCGAAAATATCCTGCGGTGATGTCGGTCCCCGTGGGCACGCCGACGCCCTCATGATGTTCGCCGGGCTGCCCCCATTCGTGGAGATAGGTGCCGTAGAGGTCGAGCTCCCAGCCCTTGTGCTCGACGACATCGATCTCGATGCTCGTCTTCGGCAGCAGGATGCTGCGGCCGTTCATGAGCCAGAACGCCGGGAAGCTCAGGGGATGCTTGGGAAAGCGAATCCTGGCCTCGAAATAGCCGTTCCGCCAGCCGGCGACGATCGTGCCGTCGGGGCGCGCCGTCTGCAGGTTGCCGGAGATCCACTGATATTCGGGCAGGACGTTTCCGTAATAGGCCGGCACCCTCATCGTGCGACCGATATATTTGGCGGAAATCTGGAGAGCCTTGCCGTTCTCCGTGAGGGGATCGTCGATGATGGCGTAGGGGTTGAACCCTTCCTCGCCGTCGATCCGCGCGAAAGCCGAGCGCCCGTAGAAGCCGGTGTCGAAGGTCGTCGCCTTCGGGCCGGCCTGCCAGAGCTTCGTATCGAGAACGGCAAAGTCGTCGCTGAACGAGAGCGCCCTGCCGGCCAGCGGGTCTGCGGGAACGGCAGCCGCGCCACTCGCAGGCCCCGCCACGGCAAGCGGAGCAGCCGCAAGGGCCGCCATCCCCTTCAGCAGGCCGCGCCGCGGCAGCGCGAGGTTCCGGGATGAAGAGCGTCGCTCATGCATGCGCCGCTCCCGCCGCTTCGTAGACGCTCATGGTCTCGCGAGCGACGCGGTCTATCGTCAGATGCGTCAGGTTTCTCTGGCTGCGCGCCCTCCATTCGGACAGGATCTCCGGATTCCCGACGATCCGGCCGAGCGCGTCGGCAAGCTTCATAGGGTCCTTAGCCGGAACAAGAATTCCGGCCTCGCCATTCTCCAGAAGCTGCGGAACCCCGTCGACGGCCGTCGCCACAACGGCGCAGCCGGCCTCTCTCGCCTCCGAGAGAACCAGCGGCGCAGGGTCCGCATGCGACGGCAGCACGAAGATATCGGCCCCCAGCATCCAGGGATAGGGATCCTGCTGCGCACCGACGAAGGTCACGGCCGGCGCGCAGCGCATTTGTCCGACCATCTCGCGATAGGACTCCAGATACGGCCCCTCCCCGACGATCCAGAGGCGCGCGGTGGGATGGTCGGCATGGAGCCGGTCGAAGGCCGCGAACAGATCGGGCAGCCCCTTGCGCGGATGCTGCCCGCCGACGGACAGGATGCTGGGCGAGCCGAGATCCCGCGGCGAATGATCCCGCCCCTCGAAGCGGGCCGAGCCGATCGTGCCGTTGAGAACCACGCTCAGGCGGGAGGCGGGAACACCTCTTTTCTTCATCGACAGGCCGACGGCCTCGCTGACTGCGATCACGCGCGTGCCCAGCCCCATCAGGGTCGCGCTTTTCTCGAACTCGTTATGGACAGTCGTGACGAGCGGGATGCGCGCCAGCTTGCAGGCTGGCCAGGCCAGCACGGCGCTGGTCATCATGTGAGCGTGGACGATATCGGCACGCCACAGCCTTATCTTCCGCCGCAACGCCAGGAACGCCCTCATGAGATCGGAGGCCCGGCGACGGTGATCGATATGAAAGCTCTCGATGCCGTTCCTGGCGAGGAGGTCGTCGAAATCGCCGCCGCCGCTCGCCACCGCGACCGAATGGCCGAGCTGTCGTTGCGCACAGGCCAGATCGACCGCGGCATGAACATGCCCGTTGAGGCGCCGGGTATGGTTCAGCAGATGGAGGATGCGCATGATCCGTTTCCCGTGGAGGCCGGCGTAGCCAATCTTCGCTTGCTGTCCCGACCGGACCGAGTGGCTGCCGCCCGGAAACGGCAGCCTGCCCGGGGTGGGAGCCTCGTCTGGCTGCGTTTGAGACTCACAGCGCGGACCGGCTCGCGCCAAGCGCCGCCTCGGCTTCGTGCGTCGAGACCCGGGCGGTCGGCTGATAGTTGAATGCTCCCTGCCGCCCGAAGGATTCCACGCCGAACTGACGCAGCGAATCCACCAGCGCCGCAGCCCTCGCCGCCGCTCCGTTGCGATAGATCGGATAGGCATTGGCGAGCATCTGGCTGCCCTCCAGCTTGAGGTCGCCATCGAACAGCCCGTTCAAGCGGACATGCGCGCGGAAATCCGCCTCGGCTTGGGCGGCCGAATGCCCGATATGGTCGGCGATGACCTCGACCGCGAAATACTCGCGGCCATCAGCCGGCCCGTAGAAATCCGAGTAGACGGTCAGGCGCTTCCAGGCGCCTTCATGGGAGAAATTGTAGAGGATGGACTCCCGGAAGCCCCTTTCGCCGGAGAAGCTGAAATAGAGGCTCACCAGCGTGATCGTCTCGAGTTCCGCCTCGCCGAAATTGATCCCGCACAGCGCCGCCGCACGGTCCAGAGGGATTGTCGAGATGACGCGTCTCGCGCTGATCGTGCCGTCCGCGAACCTGACGCGGAACCCCTGTCCCGAACGCTCGATCCCCTCGAGTCGGGTCGACAGGCGGAATGTGACGCCACTCGCACTGAGGCGGTCGACCGCCGCGGCGTAGAGCGTCGAGAAGCCTTCTTTCGGGCGAGCGAGCTGCCGGTTCGTCGGCGCGCCGCCCTTCGGCTTCCGCAAGCGGGCGACAAAGGCGCGCAGCGAGGCGTTTTCGCTGATCCAGAGCATCCGCTTGCGGGCGAGCTCGATATCGATCTGCTCAGCCGGCACGCCGTAAAAGCGCTTCATATAGGATTCGAGCCCGGTCCGGTGCAGCAGATACCCGCCGATCCAGTAGCGCGCGAAGTCCCGTGCATTGCGCATCTGCCGTTGGAAAAGCCGGGCATAGATGACGGAGGCCGCGATGCAGATGAGGACCCAGAGACCGGCGGCCAGAACGTCGTCCCTCGGCGAGATCGGATAGGCGGTCACCTTCCTCTGCGGGTTCAGCCGCGCCCAGCTCGGGTCGATCGGCACATAGCGCGGCAGCAGTTCCGGAAAGTGGGCGAGGAGCGGCGAATCGTCCTGGAAGATTAGGCTGCCGATGTCGAAGGTGTAGCCGCCACTCGACCAATCGATGTGGTTCCCGCCGACATGGGCGTATTCGTCGACGAGGAGGAGACGCCCGCATCCCTGCGCGCCGAGGACCGAGGCGGAGACGAGCCCGGATATGCCGGCGCCGAGCACGACGGCGTCGTAATGCTCGACCGAGCCTTCGACGTCTTCCATGTCGCGGGCAACCGCGTCATCCATGGCTCGTCCCTTCTCATCCCTGCGCCACCGGATCGGTGGCCAGATGGATCGGGCGCGACGCTCCGGAGCCAGAAGTATCCGGCAAAAGACCGGGCGCGTCGGCATCACTCCGGATCCCAGCAAGACTTAGGCCAACGTTCGGGAATGCGACTCGGCATCTTTCTGCCGCTGCGGCAGAGGCGCGTGACTGCGCTGGCACGATCTTCGCTTTACCTCAGCCCAAGCGGCTCTGGCTCTGGAACGAGGATTCCGACGTGCGAGGCCCAAGCGAACTCAGCAGCAGGCTCGATGGTGTCAGCCTGATCTCCACGGATGTCTTCGACACGCTGCTGTTGCGGCGACTGAGATCGGAGCGCTCGCGGATCGTCGAAGGCGAAAGGCTGTTTGCCCGGTTTCTCGGCGAGCGCGGCTTTTCAGTTTCCGTGGAGAGGCTCGTCGACCTCCGCCTTCGCGCGCAGGCGCTGGCCCACCGCGCCGTCAATATGAACGGAAACGGGGAAGTCGGCTTTCTCGACATCACCCGACGCCAGCTCCAGGTGCTGGGGCTGCCGGAAGAACTGGCGCAGGACCGGCTCGGCATCGAGATCGAGGTCGAGAAGCGGTCGTTGCGGCCCAACCGTGCCCTGGCCGCAGCGCTCCGGCAGTCCGGCCTGCCGGTTGTCGCGATCAGTGACACGGGCTTGCCGGCGGCGGCCATAGCCGGCTTGATCGAGCATCATCACGGGCCGGAATTGATCTCCCGGGTCTATTCAAGCGCGGACGAGGCGGCCACCAAGCGCCAAGGCGACATCTTCCTCCAGATCCTGGCTGCCGAGGAGGTCCCGCCGCACCGCCTGCTCCATGTCGGCGACGACGCCATCGCCGACCATGAAGTGCCCTGCGCATTGGGCATCAGGACGCTTCATTTGCCGCGAGCCCGGCTGCGCCGCCGCGTCTCGCGTATGCACGGGGCCGCCGCCGAGGCGCGCCGGCGCCTCGGCCGTGCATGGGTTGGCAGCCGGCTGGCCCTGCCCACGCCGGGAGATACCGCCAGCTTCGCCGGTGCGGTGCTCGGTCCGATCGTCGCGGAATTCTGCCTCCGGATCTGGCTCTATGCCGATCAGCTCCGAAAGGATGACGACGCGATACTGCTGTTCTGCGCCCGTGGCGGCCTCGGTATTCGGGAGGCGTTCGAACGTCTGCTCGATCGCTTGCATCTGCGGCTGGATACGCCCCGGGAAAACCTGCTGATCTCGCGTCTCGTCGCGGCGCGCGCGGCGATCGCAAGGCGCAGCCCCGCCGCACTCGAGGAACTGAGCCGCGAATTCCGGGACAGCAGCTTTGCCGACGTGGCGCAGGCCTTGAGCGGGCGCAATCGCGAGCTGCCCGCCAACTGGTCCGAACCGTTTGTACCGGACCAACTCTACGATCTCTTCAAAACGCCCGCAGGCCAGCAGGTCGTGGACGATATCGACGCGCAGAACGCTCTCTTCCGCCGGCACCTGAAACAGGTCTCAGCCGGGCGAGGACGGCTGGTGCTCTGCGATACCGGTCTCTACGGCAGCACCCAGCGGCTCCTCGCCGACGGGTTTCCGGAACTGTCGATCGAAACCGTCCAGCTCGCGCGGTCCAACTACAAGGGCCATTCGGAGGCGCATTTCCCGCGGGTCGTCGGCCTTCTCGTCGAGCAGGATGTCTACAGCCCGTTCCAGGTCGAAACGACCGTCTTGCGCTACTGGCAGCTCGTCGAAAGCCTGTTCGAGCCGGCCATCCCCTCGGTACGTCATTTTCATGAAGACGCCGCGGGCGATGTGCTGGCGAATTCCGGCTGCGTCCGCCGCGAGGCCGTGGATGTCGCCGCCGGCAACGCGCTGCTGCGGGATGTCCTCGCCTATATCGATCAGATTCCCGACGGCGCGACGCTCCTCGACGATGCGGAGCGCGCGTGGCCAAGGCTGAAGCAGGCGATCACCCGCCCATCGACACAGGATCTGCACGCGCTTGATGTCGGCCGGCGCTCGGTCGATTTCGGGCGCAGCGGTGTCGTCGCTGCAATCAACGGCAACAGCCCCGGCCATGCGCTAGCGCGCCTCTCTGCGGTCCGGTCGCATCTCTGGCGGGAAGGCGCCATCGCCCGCGAATTCCCGCATCTGCGCCCGGCGCTGCTGCTGGCGATGGAGGCAGGCTACGCGGTGAGAGGATTGTCGGCACAATGGCTGCGGTGACCGCTCCCGGGCGCCCCATGAACGTCGCGATGCTGCTCAGCTGCGGCTCCTTCGAAGGCTTCTTCGGCGGCGTCCAGGGCCAGACGCGGGAGACGTATCTGAAGAGCTATCGCGGTGATTGGTCCTGGTACTACGCCCGCGGCCTCGTCGAGAACGGGATCAGGCCGACGCTCTACATTCCCTCCCTCCGCGAGAGCGGGCGCTACGAAACGGAGCTCGGTGTCGCCGTGCGCTTCCTGCCGCTGGCGCGCTGGTATGTTCCGGCGGAGCGGGTCTGGCTCAAGCGGCTGAGCCGGACCAACCCGCTGTCGCTGTATCTCGACGAGCGCCTCAACACGATCGCGTTGATGAAGCCGCTGCGCGAAAGCCTGAGCGCGGACGAAATCGACCTGCTCTATATCCAGGAATATTGGAGCGGGCGTTTCGACCATGTCGTGACGCGCGTCGACATCCCCGTGACCGCGGCGGACCATGGCGGCGTTTCCAGGGGCGTCCTGAAGTGGTTCAAGCGCCGCAGCTTCGCCAGGACGCCGTTCGTCTACAGCCAGACGCCCAACGAATGCGACATCGTCCAGGCCTTCGGCGGACGATCGAAGCTCCAGCCCAATGGCTGCGACACCAGCGAATTCTCGCCCGACCCGGGCCGCCGGCGCGACAAGACGATCCTCACCGTCGCGCGCTTGACCGACAAGCAGAAGCGGACCAGCGACCTCATCCGGGCGCTCGCCCTGCTGCCGAAGGAGTGGCGCCTGGATATCGTCGGCTCGGGGCCGGACCTCGCCAAGCTGCAGAAATGCGCCGCCGAGGCGGGGGTCACGGAGCGTGTCGTCTTCCACGGCTTTCTCGGCCGGGCGGCAGTGCGCGAGCTTTTCCGCAGTTGCGGCGTCTACGCCATGCCGTCCTCGAACGAAGCGGTCGCCATCGCCGCGCTCGAGGCCATGGGCTGCGGCGCCTCGGTGGTGCTGAGCCGGATCCGCGCCTTCGAATGGCTGGTCGAGGACGGGGTCGATGGCCGGCTGGTGCCGGTGGCAGACCCCGCCGCGCTTGCACTGGCCATCACCGATGCCTGGAACAGGCGCGAGCAATTCGGCGCGGCGGCGGCGGCAACGGTCCGGCAGCGCTTCGACACCCGCAAGCTCTATCGGGAGCTGGCCACTTCGCTGCGTGCGGCGGCTCATGCCTAGGTTCCCTCTCCGTGCCCGGATTTGCGGCAGCCTTCCTGAAAAGGCCCAAACATGCTCGCTGTGAAGACCTTCAAGGGCGCGAGCTGGCTCATCCTTTCCCGTTTCGCCGGGCGCGCGATCGACATGGTCACGATGTTGGTCCTCGCCCGCATCCTTACCCCCGCAGATTTCGGGACGACCGCGCTCGCCATGAGCCTGGTCGCGATCGTCGATACCGTGCTGGAAGTGCCGGTCAGCCAGGCTCTGACCCGGCTGCGCACCATCGACAAGAGCCATCTCGATACCGGCTTCACGCTCGGCCTCGCGCGCAGCGTCATCGTCGCGCTGGCGATCCTGCTGGTGGCGCTGCCCTTCTCGTTCTTCGGGGCGCATGAGCAATTCCTGCCGCTGGTGCTGGTGCTCTCCATCGCCCCCGTTGCCCGAGGGCTCTTCAGCCCCGGCATGGTCGCGTATACGCGCGAACTTTCTTTCCGCCCGATGTTCGTGGCCGAGTTCATCGGCAAGGTCGTCGCCTTCGCCGCCGCGATGGCGACGGTCTTCGCCGGCGGCAGCTTCTGGGCGATCGCCGTCAACTTCGTCGTGGCGCCGACCGTCGCCTCCGCCGTCTCCTATGTGCTGTCACCCTACAAACCGTCATTGTCGCTGGCGCGCTTCTCGCATTTCTCCAGCTTCGTCGGCTGGTTCACCGCTACCCAGGTCATTTCGGCCCTGAACTGGCAGCTCGACCGCGCCCTGATCGGCGTGACGGCCGACAAGGCGACACTCGGTCACTATGCCGTCGCGAGCGACCTGTCGGCGGCCCCGACGCAAAGCCTGATCGGCCCGGCGCTCCAGCCAGTCATGGCCGCCTTCTCCAAGATGAATGCCGACCCGCCGCGATTGCGCAGGGCCTTTCTCAAGGCGGCCCGCATCGCCATGCTGCTGGCGGTTCCGGCCGCGTTGGGAATAGCTCTTACCGCCGATCTCCTCGTCGCGATCCTGCTCGGCCCGAAATGGACCGGTACAGCCCCCTTGCTGCAGTGGCTGGCGCTCGCGGTGCTGCCGATCCCCTATTTCCAGACGCTGTGTGCCCTGAGCATGGCCGTCGACCGGCCTTCCCTTCTGGCCCGGCTGAGCGTCATCGATCTCGGTTTCCGGATCGTCCTCGTCTCGCTCGGCGTCTTCCTCGCTTCCGCGACGGGCGCCAGCATCGCGAGGCTCGCCCTCTCGGGCATCATGTTCGCCTTCTATCTCGACGCGACCCATCGCCTGATCGGCGTCGGCGTTGCCGAGCAGTTGAAGAACCTCTGGAAGGTGCTGGCCGCGGCAGCCGTCATGACCGTGGTCGTCCTGCTGCTCCGCGAACGTCTTTCGCCTCTCGGCCTGCAAGCGGTGCTGGAATTCGGGATCATCGCGGCTCTGGCGGCAGCGACCTATGGCTGCACGCTGCTGATCCTCGGCATCAGGCTCATGGCCGGTCCGAGCCGACTGGAGCTCGTCGACCGCTGGTAGAGTTCAGTTCATCAGCGCCTTGAGGAAGCCGAGCGGAGAGCGCCGGCCCGGCTGCAGGCGATAACCGAGCAGGCGCACGGCAAGGCTGGGCGGCAGAACCGCCGCGAGCGCGAAGAAGAGGGTCATGACCGCCTTGATCTTCGCCGGGTAATATTCGCGCCAGAGGCTCCCGATCAACGCCGGGAATTGGCCCCGGTCGAGGCGGTTTCCGGTCGCGAGCGCCAGATAGAAGCTCCGCTCCCGGTGGAAGTAGGCCTCCTGCGCCTGGACCAGCGGCACCGTCACATCGGAGCGGGCCACGACCTGCCGCAGATGCTCCATCCGCCGAGCGAAACGGACGAGATCGCGACGCAGCAATCCGGGGTCCAGCGGCTTGCCGAGGCCCGAATCGTTGGCGGCGTGCACGCGATAAAGCGCGAGCTCCTCCGGGAGACTGACGACATCGCCGAGGAACGGAGCGGCGAACAGGATGACGCCATCCGCCGCCCGGTCGTAATCGGCCTCGCGCAGCAGCTCGCAAACATCGCGGCGAAAGACGTTCCCGGAGGTCGGCGGGGTGGTGTAGACGCCAGTGCGCAAGACGCGCTGCACCAGGTGATCACGATCGCGGCCGGCGGACAGGGGCGGAAAGGCAGCCCCCACCCGCTCGCCATTCTCGTCGATCCTGGCCAATTGGAACTGCACCTTGGCGACACCGGCATCGAGATGCGGAAGGATCGCAGCGAGCGCGCCGGGTTTCAGCTCGTCATCGGCATCGAGAAAGAGCACGAAGGGGGCGCTGGTCTGATCGAGCCCGAAGAGGCAGGCCGCCCGCTGGCCCCCATTGGCGATGCGGAACGCCGTGGCGCCGGTTTCGCGGATCGCATCCCACGACCCGTCCGTCGAACCGTCATCGACCACCACCAGATCGCATTCGGCGCAGCTCTGCCCCTGAACGCTGCGGATCGCCCGCCCGACGAAGCGCTCGTAGTTCCAGCAGGTGATGATGACGGCGATCCGCGGTGCGGGCGTGCGCCGGTCCTCGCGCATGCCGACGCTGCGAGTCTCAACCTCCCGAGTCTCAACCTCCATGGACGTACCAGCCGTCCCACTGCGAATACTCCGGAAAGCGCCGCTTGAAGCCGTGTTGCGCCAGGAACGCGTCGATCTTGGGCTCCTGCGGGCTGTTGCTGTGCTCGACCGAGAGAAGGCGCACCTGCCGCTTTCCGAAGTCGAAGGCTTCGAGAATCTCGAGCTCGCTGCCTTCGGTGTCGATCGACATGTAGTCGATGACCGAGGGCGCGGCGTGATGGTCGAGCAGATCGTCGAGGGAGATCGTCTCGACTTCGATCGGCGTCCCGGCCTGCCGAACCGCAGCGAAATGGTCACGTCCCGCGCTCGCCGAAATGCCGCTCAGCTCGGGATCCTCGGTCGCCATGAAGCCGAGGGTTTCGCCCGACCGCGCATAAACGCAGCGCTTGTCGACCGCGCCGCTGCGATTGCGGTCGAGGGCGTCATGCCAGACGGGGTTTGGCTCCGCCAGGATGCCGCTCCAGCCGAACTGTTTCTCGAGCCGCCAGCTGTTGCTGTTCGTCAGCCCGTCCGTCGCCCCGAACTCGACGAAGAACCCGCCGCGCATGTCCGAAAGCTCGTAGGCGACCCAAAGATCCTGCAGGATCTGGGACTTTGAGCTGTCGAGGTTTTCGAAGACGTAGGCGAGAAAGCGGACCGCATCGTCTTCGCGCAATTGCATGATCTCGGGCCGGCGCAATCGCAGGGCGTTGAAGACGATCTGACGGACGTCGGGCCGAGCGGCCAGGGCGCCTACGGCACCTGCCGCCATCCTCTTGGTCGTTCTAGTCAGCATGTCTTCACCTCTCGACAGCGGCAGCTAGGCCGCCGCGTTGCTCAGGACGGCACCGATGACGTTCGCTCCCCCGGCTCGAAGGGAGCGCGCAGCCTCCGCGACCTCGTCGATGCGCGTGCTCCCGGCGACTGCGACCAGGATGACGGCGTCGGCGTGCTGGGCCAAAGCGAGCGTATCCATCTCGCTGCCGACCGGAGGCAGATTGAGCAGCACGTCGCCCTTCTGCCTGACGGCGTCGATCATGGCGTCCACGCACGGGTCGTTGAAGTCAGCGAAATGGTTCAGATCCTCGGTCGCGGAGAGAAGAGGCAGGACCGAAACATCGTCCAGCCTGAAGCAGGACAGCTGAGCGGGCAGCGCGCGATGGGCCAAGGCGTCGACGACGGTCACGGCCCCGCCACCCTGAAGCTCATAGCGGTCCGGGCCTTCCGTATTCAGCACGGTGACATGCGTCCCGCTGCGGCCGATCACCCGCGCCAGATTCATCACCAGCGTCGTTGTGCCGGCTCCGGTGTCACAGGCGACGAAGGCGACGACCATGTTCTCTCCCGGCCTGCTGGCGGAGCAGGCCAGCGCCACCGCGGTGCGCAGCCGGCGGACGGCCAATGCGTAGGCGCTCGTCGGATGCGTGACGGCGAGGCGCTCCATTTCCGCCTCGGACCGACGCCTTGCGCCGCGACCGCCGTTGCCCTGCGGGATGCTGGCCAGGCAGGGCAAGCCCGCCTGCCGCGGCAGATCGCCGGAGCCGCGCAGCTTGCGATCGAAAGCCCCGACGAGCGCGGCCACCATCAGGCCGCTCATCAGGCCACCGATCGCCCCGAGCAGCAGGATCAGCGTCTTTCGCGGTGCCGAGGGCGCGAGCGGACGTAGCGCGGCCCCGATCACCCGGGCATCGGCGTCCGGCGTCGGCCCCGCCGGCACGACGCCCTCGTTCAGGGCACGCCCGGCGGCCTCGACCTGCGCATCCAGCGCGTTCACGCGTCCCTGGAGATTCTCCGCTCCGTTCCGGGCGAGCTCGGCCTTGAACGAGACGGATTGCCAGATATAGGCCGAGGCGGCGGCATTCGCGACCTGAGCCGCGAGGGCGGGATCGGACGACGAATAGGTGATCTCGACGACATAGGATTGTCCGACGCGCCGGGCGGTCAGGCGTCGCGCGAAATTCTCGAATGCGACCTGCCGCGTCAGGGCCGCGTCGGGTGCGGGCGACGAAGCTTCGTTACCAGCGCCCTTGTTCTCACCGGGGTTTTCGCCGGTCACGGCACGCCTGCCTCCCCGCACCTGGCTACCGGCGACCCGGCGCAGCCAGTTCGCGAGGTTTCCGACGGCTGCGCCCCCCTGCGGCAGAAACTCGGGCTTTTCGGCCAGGCCGAGCCCCTCGAACACCGCATTCAACAGGCGCTCCGAGCGGATGACCTGAATCTCGCTGTCGGCACGGTTGAGGTCCAATGTCCCTGCACCCGCCTGCTCCCCGACACCGCGAGACACTCCGCGCCTCGGCTCGAGCAGGAGCGTCGCGGTGGCGGAATAGATCGGCACGGCCGTGTAAGCGTAAAGGCCCGCTGCGAGGATGCAGAGGCCGGTCCACAGACCGAGCGGGACCGCATAGCGCCGCACCTTGGCTCCAACCGATCTCAGCAAGGCGAGCGGCCCGTCCTCCGCCGGCGCGGTGGAAACCTCGTCGATCGGCCAGACCGTTTGCAGGCGACGCCCCCCGGTGAACCCCTTATGCATCATGCCCTCTCCGAACCGAGTGTGATCGATGCCGCCCGCTCCGGCTGGACATGCCCCCGGAGCACGTCGGCGATCGCCAGTACGTTGCCCCGCAGGCGCCCCCGACGGTCGATGAACGGCTCCGGCCAGGCGGCCTTGCCGATATTGCTCGCTATGTTCCGGAACAGCTGCCCGGCGACTTGCGGCAAGGTCATGGTTCCCTTCCGGAGCATGTAGAGCGGATTGACGACCTGTGAGTACCCGAGGCGGTCGCCCGCGATCCGGCCGCTCTTGACGCCCATGTGAACGCCGACGAGCTCTGCGGATTTGGCGACGCGACCGCCCTTCCTGGCGAGCGCAGCGCCGAAGTCCCGGTCCTCGAGCCAGCCATAGAGCACGAGGCGCTCGTCGAAGCGCAGATCGCCGAGCTGCGAAACACGGAAGGCCATGTTGCAGCCATAGGGGCTGTAGCTGTCGATCCAGGACCAGTCGCTGCGTGGAACATGCTCGACCAGCCGGCTGGCCTCCTCGAAGCCGATGCCCGGCCCCGTGGCGCCGTCCGCCAGGACGCGGCCTGTGAGCGCGGCCACGTCGACGTCGTCCCGGAAGGCCTCCGCCGCCCGCGCCAACCAGTCCCGGTGCGCGACGAAGTCATCGTCGAAGAATACGACGATTTCGGTTCCAGGCGGCAGCCGGGCCAGCGCCGTATTGCGCTGGGCAGCCAGCCCTGCGGGGCCGGTCACGACCGTCGCGTCCGAGGTGCCGACGAGATCGCCGGCATCCTCGCGGCTGCAACAGGAGACGATGACGTCAGTCGGCTTCAGCGATTGCTGCGCGAGGAGATGCCTGACGGTGCGGGAGACCACATCGGGGCGGCCCCGCGTGGCGATGACGACTGCGATATGCGGCCGCCGCGACAGGTCGGCCGCTCGCCCGGACAGCGACGCCGCCGGCTGGCGAAGCAGATCGAGATAGCCGGCGCCGGTCTGCGCCCAGGAGAAGGACGCCACCTGCTCGCGCCCTTTCCCGCTCAGCTCCTCGCGCAAGCCGGGAGACCCGGCGAGAGTCAGAATTGAGCTGATCCAGGCCTCAGGCTGCGTCGGTGCGGCAAGGAGCGCGGCATCGCCACAGACCTCGGGCATGCTCGCGCAATCGGACGAGACCACGGGGCAGCCGCGTGCCATCGCCTCCACGATCGGCAGACCGAAGCCCTCGGTCAGCGACGGAAAGGCGAGACACAGCGCCCTGTCCATCAGATAAGCGAGATCATCATCCAACAGGCGGCCGAGGAGGTGGACATTGGGCGCCGCGCGCAGCGCTTCCGGCGCGAAGATGTCGCCTTCGCCCCCGGCGATCAGGACATCGATGTCGCTTTCAGCGAGCTGGGGAGCGATGTCGATCAGGAGCTTCAGGTTCTTGTGTCGCGCCCGCGAGCCGAGCGCGAGCACGAAGCGGCGGCCCGCCCTGTCCGCGAGCAGCAGCGGCGCCGTCTCGGCGCGCTCCGGCCGCCAGGCAAGGGCATGTTCGTGGCCGTTCGGCAGCACGGCGATCTCTTCCGCCCGGATCGGCAGGTAGCGGGCGAGCTGCCGCGCCGAGGCCTGCGACACCGTCGCGATGCGGGCCGCGCGGCGCACCAAAAGCGGCTGCAACCGGGTGTAGAGTTCCCGGAACGCCCGGCCATAGCTGCCGGGAGCGGTGAAGACGTTCGCATCGTGGATGCAGATGATCTGCTCGCCCTTTGCCAGCGGCGCGGTGTTGCAGAGGTTGAGAAGCGGACCGGAGAACGAGATCGGCAGTTCGAGCTGCTCCCAGCCATGGCCGGAGAGACGGCCTGTGCGGGTTAGCGGCAGCGCTTGAAAGCCAGGATCGTCGACACGGCGCGGCCCGATGATCGCCGCAGCCTGTCCGCGCTCGACAAGCGCCGCGTCGATCGCGGCAACGACGTTGCGGGCGTAGCGCTGCACACCGGTCACCCGTTGCGTCAGAAAGCGGCCGTTGATGGCGAAGCCGGTCGTGGAACTCATGCCGGCAGCCTCCTGCCGGGAAAGCCGGGGATCATCGATCTCGCGGTATCCGTCTCGCCCTTCGGCCGTGCGGCGGCCAGCGCGGCGAGCATGTAGAAGAACAGGCCCTGGTCGATCACCGGGCTGACGAGCATGTCGCCCAGCAGCAGGCCGATGCAGCCGTTGCGAGCGGCGAGGCGCACATCGGTGGCGAAGCTGCCCGGAATGCCCTGCCGCATGAAAAGCGCGCTGGCGAGAAAGGCCCCATAGAAGAGCGCGCCGGGAACACCCACCGTCGCCAGCAGGGCGACTGCAAAGCTCGACGCCCTGGCGGTGCCGAGCCCGACCCCGATGCCGTGGGTATCCAGGAAGTTCTGGAACGATATCGCATTCCAGGCGCTGCGCTCGATGCTGGAATCCGAAGACGATTTGTCGAGGAGAACCAGGTTGAAATAGTCCTGGATGATCTGGGACAGCGTCGGTTCCAGCATCACGCCGATGCACACCGCGACCGCGGCGGCCGGTGCTGCGACCACGACCACCGCCGCCGTGCGACCGCCCGGCCGCTGCGCGCGGAGGGTGGCGGTCGCGTAAAGCAGCAGCAACATCACCGGCGCCCCGGCAAGCCCGGTCGACGAGGTGGAGAAGACAAGGGAGACAGCCGCGCAGACGGCAAGGCCTCCCGTCAGGAGCGTGTATCGACCGCAGAGGAAAAGCGTTCCGGTCAGGCCGAACACGCCGAGCGTGGAGCGCGCGAATGCCGAGGCCTCCGGAAACGAGCCTGCGATGCGCTTCATTCCGGCGACCTGGTCCTCTGTATGCATCACGTACTGGGCGTTGCGCATGAATTCGAGCACGGCCTGCGTGCCGGAATAGAAGGTCGCAAGATCGATCGCCGCGAAGGCGAGATTGGCGGCGCAATAGGCCAGGACGCCCTTCAGAACCGCCTCGAACCCCTTCTGCGTCGTGGCGATCGCCACGACCGCAAGGAAACAGATGAGATTGGCGATCAGATAGACGCTCTGCGTGAGATTGCTCGAGACCGGCGTCAGCGGCACAGTCGAGCCATTATCCTCGTAGATCGAGGTTCCCAACGCGACGATGTCAGTCGTGCCCGCCAACAGGCGCGGCACGAAGAAGGCGCTGGCGACCCCGTATATCGCGAGGCAGGCGAGCCAGAAGCCGGGCTCATCGGGGTTGAGCGCCCGGATCGCGGTGCTGGCCTCCCGCCTGCGGCTGAGGGCCGCGATCACGACGAAGCCGAGGAACAGGTGGCCCGGCTGGACATTCGCCCCGCCGACGAACAGCGCGCAGGCCGCGCCCAGCACGGCCGCGATACCGAGGCCGACGAGAGAGGCTTCGATCGTGGAGAGAAGGCAGGCGATCCCGATGAGGACCGTGACCAGGCCGATCGGCTCCAGCATCATGTCCGGCGGCCTCCCGAATCCTGCTGGAGAAACTGCTGGCTCCGATGCCCCGCGACCTGTCTGCGCCCGCCATCCATGGCTATTCCGCCAGAACCATCAGGGAATAGCCCCCGAGCATGCGGACGGCGAAATCCGCATTGACCGAATAGAGGAGCCGGCGCGGCAGCCGCATCAGCTGGCTGCTGAAGGCCTGATTGGGAAGCTCCAGCCGGCTCGCCGTGTATTTGTAGTCGAGGACGACGTATCCGCAGTCCTTCAACGTCGCGAGGACGCTGTCCTTGAAGAAATAGTGGAGATGCCCGACACTCTCCCTGAGCCCCATGATCGGCCAGGCCCGCAGAACCGATTGAACCGAAAGGTCCAGCGGAACGTGGATCACCTTGTAGCGGGCACGGTCCTTCAGGCTCTTCAGGAAAGAAATGTAATCCTCGACATGCTCGACGACGTCGGCGATGACGAGGATATCGAAATGGGGCCCATCCTCTTCGATCAGGTTCGCGAGATGGAACCGGACACGATTGGTCTCCTTCGATTTCGCACGCCGATAGGCATGCGGCGAGATCTCGTAGCCCGAAAACCTTGCTTCGGGGAACGCGGCGGCGAGGTTGAGCAGAATCTCCCCCGTACCGCAGCCGACCTCGCAGATCGTCTCGAAGTCGAGATCGTTCTTCCTGATGATCTCGGCGACATGCTTCGCCTTCCAGGGCGAATCCTCTTCGTGCCAGTTCGGATTCCGGTCGGCATATTGCTCGGTTTCGTAGATCGTCTGCACGGCACTCACTCAACAAGGGTTGCGGGGGCTATCGCGCTCTGCGAGCCCGGGCGAACGCGTTCCCGGTGCGTTGGCGATGCGGTCCCTGTCACGACGCATTCCTCAACCTCCCGCCGGGGCGAGCTGCGGCGTGAGTCCGGAATGCAGGACCGCTTTCCGCATCGTGTTCGGCAGCGGCTTCAGCAATTGCTCGATGTGCAGCTTGATCTGCGTTTCGAAGACATCCCGCGAAAAACCATGCGCATAGTCGGCGATCGCGCCGGAATCCCAGGCGATCGCGCGCGCCCGGTTGTCGGCCGCGATGATGGCTTCGACGCTCTGCTCGTCGAAGAAGATGCCGGTCTTGCCCTCGATGACCGTCTCGGTGGCCCCGCCGCGACGATAGGCGACGACGGGACGACCGCTGGCCATGGCCTCGAGCGGAACGATCCCGAAATCCTCCTCGCCGGGGAAGATCAGCGTTCTGCACCGGGAATAGTGATGCCGCAGTACGTCGAAGGGTTGCGGTCCGAGAATCCTGACGTTCGGCTTCGCAAGCCGGCGCAATTCACCCAGCATTTCGCCGCCGCCGATGACGACGAGCTCACGGCCGGATTCGTTGAAGGCCTGGACCGCCAGCTCCGGCCGCTTGTAGCGCACGAGTTCGCCGACCATGAGGCTGTAGTTCTCGACGGCCTCGTTCGGCACGACCTCGAACGCATCGACATTGACCGGCGGGTTGATCACCGCAGCGGCCCGGCGATAGTAACGGTACAGCCTTCCTGCGACCGTCTCCGAATTCGCGATGTAGTGATCGACGCGGCTCGCGGAATTTGCATCCCAATTGCGGATGTAATGCGCGAAAATAGGCATCATGCATCGCGTGATGAAACCCGATCTCTCGCGATAATCGTGGAACATGTTCCAGATGTATCGCATCGGCGAGTGGCAATAGCAGATGTGCATCGAGCCGGGCGGAGGCACGATGCCTTTCGCAGGCCCGGATTCGCTGCTGATGATCAGATCGTAGCCGCGCAAATCCAGCTGCTCGAGCGCGAGCGGCATCAGCGGCAAATACTTTTGATACATCTTTCGGGCCCGGGGCAGGCCATTGATGAAGCTCGGAATGACCCGATGCCGCCGAATTTCCTCGGAGACGGCCTCGGGCACGTAGACATGCGTGAAGATGTCCGCGTCGGGATAGATGCGGCACAGCGACTCGACGACCTTCTCGCCGCCCCGCATGCCGACCAGCCAGTAGTGGATGATCGCGACCTTCATGGCGCCGCCTCCGCTGTCGTCCTGTGGGACCGCACGCCCCGCCGCGTATCGGCAGCCGGCGGGGAGCATCGCTTGTGCAGGCATGAAAGCTTGAGGCTGGAGACGAGGCCCGAATTCATCGACTTCCCCTCCCCGAAAGCACGGCAGGAACGGTCTGCACGAGGATCTGGAGGTCCAGCGCGAGGGTCCAGTCGCGCGCATAGCGCGCATCCAGCGCCACTCGCGTGACATAACCGCAGTCGCTGCGCCCGCTCACCTGCCAGAGACCGGTCAGGCCCGGAGGCACCGAGAAGCACTGCGAGAAAGCCTCGCCATATCGCGCGATTTCGGCTTCCACGATCGGCCGCGGCCCGACGAAGCTCATCTCCCCGGACAGGATGTTGAGCAGTTGGGGCAACTCGTCCAGGCTCGTGCGCCGCAAGAATTGCCCGAGCGGCGTAATGCGTGGATCGCAAGAGAGCTTCTGATTTTCTGTCCACTCCCGCGCGGCCTCGGAGTCCGCTTCCAGGAGGTCGTTAAGCGCCTTTTCCGCGTCGCATCGCATCGTCCGGAACTTGAGGCAGGTGAACGGCTTGCCCTGTCTGCCGACCCGCCTCTGACGAAAGAGCGCCGGGCCGCCATCGGATGCGCTGATCACCGCCGAGAGCGCGACGAGCAACGGGATCAGGAAAGCCAGAAGCACGAGCGCCAGAACAACGTCGAACGAACGCTTGGCGGCACGTTCCGCAGCAGACCGAACTTTGGGATTCAGCCGCGTACCGACTGGACGCGGAAGAGAAAGGCCAGACGGTCGATTTGATTTCGCCATGGCATCACCCTTGGCCGTAAGACGACAACGTCGCTTAAGAAAATATCAACCCAAGTTAAACAAACTGCAAGATCAATTTAGTTGCTGATTACTATTTATACTATCAATACATAAGATGATGCTTTTTCAACCAGCCATCAGAAAATACCCTACAAAACGAGAACGAAAATGGCTCTAAATTCATCGCTTTGCGACCGAGCGTATTACGACAATTCATTCGCCCAATTAATTTGCATTACCTTGGGTTAAATTGAGCCACTCCCTTAGGGAATGTCACCCTGGACACGGCATTGCCGACCATCCGCCTATGGCAGCACGAAGAGAGCAATCCGGCCTACAGGAAGGGGAGAGGTAGCCCAGACCCAACCACACCAAATTCAGGCGGGGGCGCTGCTGGCGGTCTAATTCGGCGCCGCGATAGAGGCGGGCCGCGCCACGCCCTGGAACCACCCCATGACGATGGCGTACTGGATGATGTCGGAGCGGCCGTGAAGTTCGAGTTTCCCGGTCGCCCGGATCTTGTAGGTTTCGACGGACTTTGTCGTCAGGCCCAGGCGCGTTGCGATCTCCCTGCTGCTATAGCCGAAGGCCACCAGCCTGAGGACCGTGACTTCACGCTCGCTGAGCACCGTCCGGTGAGCATTCGAGCCGCCGGCCAGCTGTCCGCCGGCACGTACCCCCTGGCCCTCGACATACTGGCCTCCCCGGCGGAGCGCCTCGACCGCACGCAGCAGGCTCTCGCCCGGCGAGGTCTTCAGGACATAGGCGCGCGCCCCGGCCGCCAAGGCCTCTCCGATATGGCGATGGTCGTCCTGCTCGGACAGGCAGATGATGCGCGCATTGGGGAATGCCTGGACGAGGCACCTGATGAGCGAAATCCCGCCTGGAGCAGCGTCGACGATGATGATGTCGGGGCATGCCTCGCTTATCAGAGGCAAGAATGCCCCAGCGGAACTTGCTTCCCCGACCACCTCGATATCGGGCGAGCGTCCGAGAAACGATCGCACTCCGGCCACGAGGATCGGGTGTTCGTCGCATATGAAGACACGCAGCTTCGTATCCGAGGCCAAACTCATGGCGTCCCTTTGGTCAGGTCGTCGCTTCCACTCTCCTCCCCCCGTCTTTTTTATAGATTCATTGGATCTCAATTTTGCTTCACGCCGGCATCATCGCTCTTTCGCCTGTCGAGCGACAGCAAATCAGGCGCGATGGCCTGCAATTGCGGACGCTCGACCTTGATGAGATCGCCGGGTTGCACGCTTGACGTCTCCTCGGCAGCGAACTGCTTCGTCAAACCACCTTCCCGGCGGATCAGAACGATCGACATGCGGGACGCGGCGCGCGACTGCTCAGTTTCGAGCCGCGGCCCGATCGTACCGGATTCGTTGATCAGCAGCTTGAGCGAGCCAATCCGGTCATCGGCCTGCTTGAGGCTCGTCTGCGCCTCCCGCAACTCCCTGCTGACGTCGGCATCGCGCTGGTTCTGCAGATCAAGGCTGTTGCGTTCGGTACGAGCAATCTCCTGCTTGGCCCGCGCCATCGCCACGATCAGGTCCAGCGACTGGCTCTCGAGCTGGGCGAGGTTTTGCTCGACGGCGAGCTGGCGCGGGCTCACCGCAAGCCCCTTGCTCATCAGGGTGTTGATGTTGTCGAGTTCGCGGCGGACCAGATCGACCTGCTTCCGCTGATTGGTCTCCTTGGCCCCAAGCGTCCTCAACTCATCCTCGAGCAGCGATCTCGCCTGTTGCAGCAGCGTCAACTGGGAGAGCAGCGCGGTCCGCCGGGCGTTGAACAGCATCGTCTCCTCCCGCATGCCTTGCGCCGCGGACGGGGCATCGGGGTAGCGCTGCAGGGCCTGCGAGAAGGCAATCGCATCGGCCTTCTGGGCTTCCGCCAACAGGCGGTCGCGGCGCAGAAGCAGCGCGAGCCTTTGCGTCTCCTGCAGGCGGATTTCTCCGTCCGCGACGATGGTCTCGCGCTCGAACCGCGCGAGAGCGAATTCGGCCCGCTGGAAGCCACCGGCGATGCTGATGGCCTGAAGCGCGTTGAGGCCCGGGCGGTAGGCGTATTCGCCGGGCTTCTCGACGGCCCCGACGACATAGATCGGCCGATACTGGGCGATCTCCACAGCCGCGGCGGGAGCATTGACCAGCCCTGCGGAGACCTTGAGACGATCCGCGATGAGCGCCGCGATCTCGTCGGTCGTCCTGTTGTCGACCGACACCGATCCCACGATGGGGAGCGAGATCAGCCCGCCGGAATTGACCGTGAACTCGCCGCTCAGCCCCGTCCATTCAAAGACTTCGCGAGAGTTCGGCCTCCATTCGGAAACCTTGATCCTGACCTTGTCCGAGGGGCCGACCCGATAGCTGGGCTCGCCGGCCATAACCGTCGAAACAAAGCAGAAGGCGCCGACAACAGCGGCAAGCAGGGGCGCGAGCCGTGGCGGCACGATCCGGCAGTTCGACGCGGTGGCAGATCGACGAAGCACCATTGACGCCCTCGACAGCTACAAGGGCGTCTCATAGCAAGTTCTCTGCCAAGCGCCGGCGGAGTTCACCTGGGCTTAACGGCCATGGCCGATGATATCGAGCGGCTGGCGGGATTCGAGGCCCTGATTCAAATTGGTGCCGGCCCGCGGAGCGCGTATAGTCCTGACGAGGCTTCCTGCGTCGTCAGAGAATGGTGGCCGATGATTTTTGTCCTGTTCCTAGCCGCATTGATCGGCGGTGGGCTCACGGTCGTCATGGCCTGGCCGCTGGGGCCGTTGCCTGCCGTCATGCTGGCCTCGCTCGTCGCGAGCTGCGGCGCATTCGCTGCGGCGATGATTGTGGCGCGTCTCGCGAACAGGCCCGGCGACGAGCCCCGCACCGGCCTCCGCTCAGCGTTGAATCGTATCTTGCCGCGCTGATTGGCACATCAATTGCTGTCTCGACGTCGGGAGGTCCCTGCCCCATGTCGATGATCACGCGCTTCCGCAGGCCCGATCGCGATCAACAGACGGATGACGGCCGGAACCAGGCGGTTCGGCTCGCGCTGTTGAGGGCCAGACGCAGCCTGGAGCAAGAACGGAAAGGGCTCGATCGACGCCTGGAGGAAGCCAGGTTGCGCGCAGCATCGCTTCTGGGAAACGAGAGCGGTATCTACTTCGAGCGCGAGCCGGAAGACGAGCAGATGCTGTCCGAGGCCGAAGCCCAGATGGCCTATGCCAGCCGGCGGCTCGCCGATCTCAGGACACAGTATCTCGCCTTCTCGAACATGCTCGCGGCGCTGCCCGGGCCTTCAACGAGTCTCGACAGGCGGCACAGCCTCCGTTCCCGTATCGCTGGCGGCTTATATCTGCTCTACCGCCGCGTGGCCCGTCGACAGAGCCGAACCTGAGCCGCGGAAATCGGTGGCGCTCCCTAGGGGACTCGAACCCCTGTTTTCGCCGTGAGAGGGCGACGTCCTAGACCGCTAGACGAAGGGAGCAGCGCTGGCCGAGGGCGCCTATGTAGTCGGACCACCGCGCCGCCGCAACTGCTTTTTGCGGTGATCCCGACAAAAGATTCGTGAAGCGCGACGACGCCGTTTCGCATCCGACCACAGAGATACGCGGCGGGATTGCCCGCCTCTCCGGAACGTTCGATGCTGAGGGCCATCCGCCGGACGCGCCTTCAGGCCGCTCCAGCGGGCAGACGCCGCAGGGACGGCCTTGGGGAAGCGGTTCGTGACGCAGGGCGAGCAGCGACGATATCCACTCCACGCCGTCCTTCGGCGCGGACACGCCGTGCTCAGGGCCGGGCTCGGCAGCCTGGTGTCGGTCGTCTATCCCCCGATCTGCATCGCCTGCCAGGCGGCGACGGGCGAGGCGCAGGCGCTGTGTCCGGCCTGCTGGAGCGGCATGGGCTTCATCGAGCGCCCCTATTGCGAGCGGCTCGGCACACCCTTTGCCGTCGATCTCGGGGCGGGCCTGTTGTCGCCGGCCGCGATCGCCGATCCGCCCGTCTTCGCGCGGGCGCGGGCCGTTTGCCGCTTCGACGGCGTGGCGCGCGAGCTGGTGCACCGCCTGAAATACGGCGATCGCGTCGAGCTGTCCCTGACGCTCGGCCGCATGATGGCGCAGGCCGGCCGCGAACTTCTCGGCGAGGCAGAGATCGTGGCGCCCATCCCGCTCCACCGCACGAGGCTCTGGAGCCGGCGCTTCAACCAGGCCGCCGCGCTGGCCGGCGTCGTGGCCCGTCAGGCAGGGCTTCCGCTCCGGCCGACGGCCCTCGTCCGCGTCAAGCGCACGCGCCAGCAGGTCGGGCTCACGCGCTCCCAGCGCGCCGACAACCTCCAGGGCGCGTTCCGGGTGCCGGATGCGATGCGGCCGCAGGTCGAAGGCCGGCGCATCCTGCTGGTCGACGACGTGCTGACCACCGGCGCGACCGCCAATGCCGCGGCCCGTGCCCTGCTGCGGGCCGGTGCCCGGGAGATCGACATCCTGACATTCGCGCGGGTCGTGACGGATGGCCGGGAAATCACTACATGAGATCAAGCGCTATCAAGAGAGACTCCAGCCCATGCCGCCGGTCACGATCTACACCACCTCCTGGTGCCCCTATTGCAAGACCGCCAAGTCCCTGCTGACCCGGAAGGGGGTCGCCTTCACCGAGATCGACGTCGACGGCAAGCCGGATCTGCGGCAGACGATGACGGCAAAGGCCGGCGGGCGCACGTCGGTTCCGCAGATCTTCATCGGTGAGCGCCATGTCGGCGGTTCCGACGACATCCATGCGCTCGATGCCCGTGGCGAGCTCGACAAGCTGCTGGCGGCCTGAGCGGGACGCCCCTCCGGGCTTCCTGCCGTGCTACCCTGCCGTGCCTATTTGCGCTGGTGGCCAAGCGCCACCATCTGAGACGATATGATCCGTTACACCCTCATCTGCGACAATGCCCACGAGTTCGAGAGCTGGTTCTCCGGCTCGGCCAGCTTTGAGGAACAGGCCAGGCGCGGTTTCGTGACCTGCCCGCTCTGCAACAGCGCGAAGGTCGAGCGCGCGGTGATGGCGCCGAATGTCGCGCGTACCGATCTCGGCCAGCGCGCAGCGGCCGAGCCCGCAGCGGAAGCTCCCGCGCCGTCGGGCACGCCTGCGCCAATGGCCCTGATGAGCGACAAGGAGATCGCCTTCCGCGAGATGCTGACCGCGCTCCACAGCCATGTCCGCGAGAATGCGGAGCATGTCGGGACTCGCTTTGCCGACGAAGCCTTGAAGATCCATCACGGCGAAACGGAAGCGCGTGCGATCTATGGCGAGGCGAACGCCGACGACGCCCGCATGCTGCATGAGGAGGGCGTCGACTTCCTGCCCCTGCCGCGCCTGCCGAACTCGGGGAACTGAAGCGCCTTCCACCGCGACGGTCGCCAGCGACACATCGATGATCACGATCGACCTTTGATCGAGAAACGGTCGGGAGGCCGTCGAATTGCCGGCAAGCCGCTCCGCGATCGCGCCCCTGCTCCGGCAATGATGACCGATCCGTAACGCGGAAAAATGAAAATTCGCCGCGCCGTCCATCATAATTTTCCTTGTTTTACCAACATGTTAGATTCTCCATAGCCGGCAAGATCCCTCGCCGCGGCTCACCTTGCGTGGCTCGGCCCTTCCTTCCGGGATTAACTTTCTGTTAAGTGTTTCGGGTTTCCTTGCTGGTGATCCCGGTGTGCTGCGTCTGGCCACCGAGGATCCTGAACCCAGGAGTTACCGCATGAAGCGGGCCGCGATCGCTGCACTTGGTCTCCGCTCCGATGGGGTGCTCCGGTACGGCGGCCGCAGGTCGATCCCGCTTCTGATCGCGCTGGCGGCGCCCGCCTTGGGTGCCTGCAGTATGTCGCCGGTCGAGACCGCCGCTGTCTCCGCGCCGACGGCGAAGGACCCGACTGTCGCGCGCAAGCGCGCCGTCGCTCTGGCCAAGGCCGATCCGCGCGAAAAGGAATGCCTGGTCCGCGCGATGTATTTCGAATCGAACCGCTCGAGCGAAGCCGGCCTGCTCGGCGTCGGCACGGTCGTGATGAACCGGGTCGAATCGGCGCGTTATCCCGAGACGATCTGCGGCGTGGTCGGAGCTCCCCGCCAGTTCGCGTCCGGCGTCCTGACACGCCCGATGCCGGAACGCACCCGGCCCCAGATCGAGGCCATTGCGGACGACATCCTCGATGGCCGCCGGAACGAGGCGGTCGGATCGGCCAAGCACTTCCACATGGCCGGCATGCGCTTCGGCTACGCCAACATGCACTATGTGACCGTGGCCGGCGGCAACGCCTTCTATCTCAAGGGCGAGCGCCCCGAGCGCAAGCGCATCGAGGAGCCGACGATCCAGCTCGCATCGGCCTCCACCTCCGTGCCGCTCACGACCGCGTCCCCGGTCGCCTCCACCTCCTTCGCTTCGGCGCCCCTGGGCTTCGCACCTCAGGCTGCCACGCCCAGGCTTCCCGCTATCGAGACGCCGGCCGTCATGCTGGTCAAGAACGCGCCGCTGCCGCCGGGCCGGCCGATCGATCTCGATCTGCCGAAAGCCGTGCGCGCCTTCGCCGCTCCGCCCAGGCCCGACCGCCGCCTGGCTTCGCTTGAGCTGCCCACCGTCGAGATCAAGGGCAGCGTTTCGCCGCGATAGGCGCGCGACGCCCGCTTGGCTCGGCTTCCGGCGCGCTGGTCCATCGTTCGGCCGCCTGCCGAAGGAGCTGCGCGTTTCCCTGAAACGCGCTCTGTCCGCGTGAAAAACCCGTCATCCTAACGTCGCACGCGACAGCCGCGACGCTCTGGCGTTATCCTCGCCGCAGTGCAACATTCAGATTGCTCAGCAATACGGGGAAACGCCATGACCGCGACGAAGACCGGCGGCCAGCAGACGGCGCGCGACAAACCCTGGATCTTCCGCACCTATGCCGGTCATTCCGACGCGGCGGAGTCCAACAAGCTCTATCGCAACAATCTCGCCAAGGGTCAGACAGGCCTCTCCGTCGCCTTCGACCTGCCGACCCAGACCGGCTACGACCCTGATCATGTGCTGGCGCGCGGCGAGGTCGGCAAGGTCGGCGTGCCCGTGAGCCATCTCGGCGACATGCGGGCCCTGTTCGAGGATATCCCCCTCGCTCAGATGAATACCTCGATGACGATCAATGCGACGGCGGCCTGGCTGCTTGCGCTTTATGTCGCGGTGGCCGACGAGCAGGGGGCCGACCGCAAGCTGCTGCAGGGCACGACGCAGAACGATCTCGTCAAGGAATACCTCTCGCGCGGCACCTATGTCTTCCCGCCGCGTCCTTCCATGCAGCTCACCACCGACATCGTGGTGTTCGCGGCCAGCGAGCTGCCGAAATGGAACCCGACCAATGTCTGCTCCTACCACCTGCAGGAGGCCGGGGCCTCGCCGGTGCAGGAGCTATCCTTCGCGCTGGCGACCGCGGTGGCGCTGCTCGATTCCATCCGCGCACGCGCCGAGGTGAGCCAGGAAGAATTCCCCGGCATCGTCGGGCGCATCTCGTTTTTCGTGAACGCCGGCATGCGCTTCGTCACCGAGCTCTGCAAGATGCGGGCTTTCGTCGAGCTTTGGGACGAGATCACGCTCGGCCGCTATGGCGTGGCCGATGAGGCGATGCGCCGTTTCCGCTATGGCGTGCAGGTCAATTCGCTCGGGCTGACCGAGCCGCAGCCGGAGAACAACGTCTACCGCATTCTGATCGAGATGCTGGCGGTGACGCTGTCGCGGAAGGCGCGTGCCCGCGCCGTGCAGCTCCCGGCCTGGAACGAGGCGCTCGGGCTGCCCCGGCCGTTCGACCAGCAATGGTCGCTGCGCATGCAGCAGGTCCTGGCCTATGAGACCGACCTGCTCGAATTCGGCGACATCTTCGACGGCTCGACCGTGGTCGATGCCAAGGTCGCCGAGCTCAAGGCGGCCGCGCTGGAGGAACTCGCCAAGATCGACGACATGGGCGGCGCGCTCGCGGCCGTCGAGAGCGGCTACATGAAGCAGGCGCTTGTCGAGAACGGCGCGCGACGCATCGAGGCGATCGAGCGCGGCGAGCAGGTCGTCGTCGGCGTCAACAGGTTCACCAGCAGCGAGCCCTCGCCGCTTTCGGCCGGCGAAGGCAACGTCGTCACCGTGCCGGATTCGGTCGAGATGGAGGCGATCGCGCGGCTCAAGGCCTGGCGCGCGGGCCGCGATACGAAAGCGGCAGAGGCGGCACTGGCCGATCTTGCAAGCAGCGCCCGCGAGGGCCGCAACGTCATGCCGGCCTCGATCGCCTGCGCCAAGGCCGGCGTCACCACCGGCGAATGGGCGCAGACCCTGCGCGAGATCTTCGGCGAATACCGCGCCCCCACCGGCGTCGACACCAAGAAGCTCGGCGACGCCGCAGACCTCGCCACAGCGCGCGCAGCCGTCGAGAAGGCGACGGAAAGGCTCGGCCGGCCGCCGCGCTTCCTCGTCGGCAAGCCGGGGCTCGACGGGCACTCGAACGGCGCCGAGCAGATCGCCGTGCGCGCCCGCGACGCCGGCATGGCGGTGAGCTATGGCGGCATCCGCCAGACGCCGGAGGAGATCGTCAGCGAGGCGAAGGCGCAGGACGCCGACATCATCGGGCTCTCCATCCTCTCGGGCTCTCATCTGCCGCTGGTGCGCGACGTCACGGCGCGGCTGCGGGTCGCCGGCATGAACGTGCCGGTCGTGGTCGGCGGCATCATCCCGCCCGACGACGAGAACGCGTTGCGCAACATGGGCGTGGCGCGGGTCTATACGCCGAAGGATTTCGCGCTGGACGGCATCATCGCCGATGTGGCGGGGCTGGCGGCGAAGGAGCGGTAGCCGTCATCCCGTGCGCGCTGCGGCGTGTAACGCCGCTGCGCAGACACGGGACCGTGTGCAGGATAATGCGCCTTCTCGTCATGCGATCCCGCATCTGCGCAGCAGCACTGCGTGCCGCAGCGCGTGCGGGATGACACGCCCGGTCAGACCATCCCCACGCTCTTGAGCTGCTGATAGGCCTTCAGGATCTCCTGCAGCGTGCCCTCGCGCGAGCGGTCGCCGCCATTGGCGTCCGGATGGAAGCGCTTCACCAGTTCCTTGTAGCGCGCCTTGATCGCGGCCGAGTCGGCGGTGTCGTCGAGGCCGAGCGTATCGAGCGCCTTGCGCGCGACCACGCCGACGCGCGATTCCGGCTGTGCGGCCTGCTGCTTGTTGCGTGCGCCGAACAGGTTGAAGGCGTCGTGCATGTCGGCGCTGGCCTCGCCCTTCGCCGCGCGGCCGCGCTGCGACATCCGCGCCGCCTTCGAGTTGACGCCGAGCTTCCAGGTCGGCCGGTGGCCGATCTCTTCCTGTTTCTGGTAGGCGGCGAGCGCCTCGTCATCCATCCCGGCGAAATAGTTGTAGGTCGCGTTGTAGGTCTTCACATGCTCCATGCAGAACAGGAAAAACTGGCCTTCGCGGCCGCGCCCCTTGGGCGCGCGGAATTCGCCGACGCGCGTGCAGCCGGGATGGTCGCAACGGGGCGCATCATTACCCTCGACCGCTTCCGCCTCGGAAGGGCCGATCCTGATGCGATCGAAAAGGCGCGAGTTGATGTTCATCGTCGAAGGGTTATGAGACGCAAGGTTCGGACCGGCAAGTGCGATGCAACACACCGCCGAACCGATAGGACAATCATTGCAACGGTGGCGCGATCATGACCGCAATCGCTGAAAGAATCACGCGAAAGCTGACCGAGGCCTTTGCGCCACAGGAGCTGAGGGTGATCGACGAATCGCACCAGCATCACGGCCATGGCGGCTGGCGCGAGGGCGGGGAGACTCATTTCCGCGTGGATATCGTGTCGGATGCCTTCGCCGGCAAGAGCCGGCTCGAGCGCCACCGCCTCATCAATGCGGCGCTGGCGCAGGAGCTCGCGGACCGCGTCCACGCGCTGGCGATCGCGGCAAAGGCGCCAGACGAGGTTTGAGCGCGCAGCTCTATTCGGGTGCGATCAGTTCGACCGATGGAAAATAGCTGCGATAGCGCCGCGCATCACGCGTTAGCAGCGGGACCTCCGCCACAGCGGCATGCGCTCCGATGAAGAAATCCGGGAGAACGCTCGCCCGTGTGCCACCGGCCGCGCGATAGCGCCGGAAGGCCTTGCCGGCGACGAACAGCGCTTGCCGTGACATCGGATCGATTTCGACGCGGAAGTCGGTCAACATGGTATCGAACGTCACGATATCGTCGAAGCGAATGGAGAGCTCGGCATAGATCACCTCGGTGATGACAAGGCCTCCCCTGCTCATCGCCGCGCCCAGTTGTCCGGCCGACCATTTACCCCACTCCGGATCATTGGTGATGAGATCCAGAAAGACATTCGAGTCGACGAGCGTCGCCTTCAAGATTCTCCCCGGGTCATTTCCATGATCTCGTCGGTGCTCGGGCCCGGCCCGGCGATACCGCGCCATTTATCGAGAGGATTCTTTACGACCTCCGCGCCGACCTTCAGCAGGACGACCTTGCCGTCCGGCTCCATCCGGAAATCGACCGCATTGCCAGGCTTGATGCCGAGCCTATCCCGCACGACCTTGGGGATCGTGACCTGCCCCTTGCTGGTGACAGTCGTCGCCATGGCCACCTCCGTATTACCGCCTGATCTAAAAGTAATACCTAGGCGGGCTCGCGACAAGAACCATCCGGCCCCGCCGGTCCGTCAGCCCTTCGGCCGCGCCGGCGCGAAAGCGTAGATCGCGACCGAGGCCAGCAGCAGGGCGGCGAAGGCCCAGTGCAGGTTGGCGAAGGTCGAGGCCGCGTCGAGCCCGGTCGCGCGCTGCTCGGCGATGAACCAGCCGGAGGCGGACTGCACCGCCGCGGCTCCGGCGATGAAGAGGAAGTTCACGAAGGTCATGCCGCGCCCGATCAGATGCTCCGGGAAGAACTGCCGGGCATGCGCCATCAGGATCGCATAGGTGAAGCCCGCCGCGCCGATCAGCGAGAACAGCGCGATCGCCGTCAGATGCGAATTCTGGCCGCTCAAGGCCAGCAACACGAAGCCGAGCGCCGTCAGCAGCGTCCCCCACAGCACGATCGCCTTGGCCTGCCCGGTCCGGCTTTCCAGCCAGCCATAGACGAATGCGCCGACGATCATCGCCACCGCCATGATCGTCGCCGCATGCCCGGCCCAGACGGCATCGAAGCCATGGACCTGCGTCATGAAGGGCGCGATCCACAGGCCGCGCACGGTCGCGACGATGGCGTAGCCGGTGATCGTCAGCGGCGCGAGCAGCCAGAGCGGTCGGATGGCGACGATGCTGGCTAGTCCTTGCAGCAACCCTTCATCCGGCGCCGCCGAGGCGGGACGCGGCGGCGGGTCGCGCACCAGCAACGCCGCCAGGATGGTCGCAACCAGGAAGGCGGCGGCCATCGCCATCATCGCGCCGCGCCAGCCGAAATGCGCCGCCGCGATAGCCAGCGGCGCCGCCCCGGCGATATTGCCGAGCGAGCCCAGCGCGATGAACAGTGAAGTCAGCAGCCCGAAGCGCGCCGGCGCGGCAGTGCGGGCGAACAGGAAGAGCGATGACATGAAGATCGGCGAGCAGCCGATTCCGATCAGAGCCATGGCGACGCCGGCCGAAAGCGCCCCGCCGGCCTGCGCGAACAGGAAGGCACCGGCCGAGCCGATCGCCATCGCGACAGCCACCGTCCGGCGCGGGCCGACCCGATCGAGCCCCCATCCGACCGGGAACTGCGCCAATGCGAAGGCGATGAACCAGGCCGCGCCGAGCAGGCCGAAGGCAGCCGGGCCGATGCCGAGATCGGCCATCACCAGCCCGGCGATCACGCTGAGGAAGGAGCGGTAGAAGATCGAGAGGATGTAGGCCGGCAGAAGCGCGATGAAGACCGTCACGTCGAGAGAGTATCCGCTTGGGCTGCTAAGCCGGGAACTCGGAGAATTCTGAATCGCACGGAACCTCAAGTCATCCGGGCTTGACCCGGGATCCATGCCGGAGCGTCACCGACGAGGTTCAGGCATGGATCCCGGCGCTCCGCTTCGCTGCGGCCGGGATGACATGTCGTTCCAGGCGCGCCGGCTGTATCCGGCCCGCTGTGGCAGTGCCTTACTTGATCCGTTCGAGCACGGAGACGTAGTTGGCGACCGCGGCCCCGCCCATGTTGAAGATGCCGCCGAGGCGGGGATCGCTGAGCTGCATGCCCTCCGGCGCCTCGCCGGTGAGCTGCATCGCCGAGAGCACGTGCATGGACACGCCGGTCGCGCCGATCGGGTGGCCCTTTGCCTTGAGGCCGCCGGAGACGTTGACCGGCAGCCTGCCGTCCTTCTGCGTCCAGCCTTCCTTGATGGCGCGGGCGCCGTCGCCTTCCTTGGTCAGGCCCATCGCCTCGTATTCGATCAGCTCGGCGACGGTGAAGCAGTCATGCGTCTCGACGAAGGAGAGGTCCTCCAGCGTCACGCCGGCATCGGCCAGCGCCTTCTGCCAGGCGAGCGCGCCGCCCTCGAACTTCAGGATGTCGCGCTTCGACATCGGCAGGAAATCCTGCACATGGGCCATGCCGCGGAAGCCGACGGCGCGGCGCATCTCCAACGCGGTCGCCTCGTCGGCCAGCACGATGGCGGCGGCGCCGTCCGAGACCAGCGAGCAGTCGGTGCGCTTCAGCGGCCCGGCGACATAGGGGTTCTTCTCGCTCTCCTCGCGGCAGAAGGCGTAGCCGAGGTCCTTGCGCATCTGCGCATAGGGATTGTCGACGCCGTTCTTGTGGTTCTTGGCGGCGATCATGGCGAGCGCATCGGACTGGTCGCCATGGCGCTGGAAATAGGCGGCGGCGATCTGGCCGAAGACGCCGGCGAAGCCGCCCTGGGTCTCGCCATCCTCGGGCAGGTAGGAGGCCTTGAGCAGGTTTTTACCGATCTCGGCTGATGGCGTCTTGGTCATCTGCTCGACGCCGACGACGAGGACGACCTTCGCAGCACCGGCCTTGATCGCCCGCACGCCCTGATGGACGGCCGCCGAGCCGGTGGCGCAGGCATTCTCGACGCGCGTGGTCGGCTTGAAGCGCAGGGCCGGATCAGCCTGGAGCACCAGCGAGGCGGTGAAATCCTGTGCGGAGAAGCCGGCATTGTAGTGGCCGAGCACGATCTCGTCGACCTGGTCGGCGGTGATGCCGGCATCGACCAGCGCGTCGGTCGCGACGCGCACGATCAGGCTTTCGACGGTTTCGGCATCCTGCTTGCCGAACGGCGTATGCGCCCAGCCGACGATTGCAGCGCTCATGACGGATTCTCCCTTAATGTGCAGCTACACTATATCTTGGCAGCCTTGCTCCGCCCGGCAAGCCGGTATCCGCGCATGATGGCCGTGCGCGGATCGGCTGACGGGCTTTTGTTCAGCACTAGCCGGCCGCTCCGCTCATCGCAATGCCACCGAGAGCAACAGCCCGACCCCGCCGACGATCATCGCCATGCCGAGGATTTCGCGCTTGCTGGTGCCTTCGGAGAACAGGCGGCGCGAGGCGATCTGCGCCAGCGGCACCTCGATCAGGGCGAGCGTGCGGACATTGGCGGCCGTGGTTAGCGAGAAGCCGATGAACCAGAACTGCGAAGCGGCGGCGCCGAGGAAGCCGGCCGAGAGCGAGCGCCGCCAGTTCCTCAGGCTCTGGATCAGCGCGTCGCGATTGGCGGCGAGCAGATAGAGCGTCAGGATCGCGGTCTGCAGGCCGAGGCCGAGCACGAGGATGGTCGAGGCGCGGATCAGGAAGCCGCCTTCCGGCAGCGCCTGGATGCCGCCGCGGAAGCCGATGGCGGACAGGGCAAAGAAGGCTCCGGAGACGATGCCGAGCACGGCCGGGCGCATGCCCGCGCGGGTCAGCTTCTCGCCCGGCTTCCACGAGACCACGATCACGCCGGCCGTCGCGACCGCGATGGCGAGGAACTTCAGCGGCGTCAGCGCGTCGCCCAGCAGCGCGGCACCGAACAGCGCGACCTGCACGGGCTCGGTCTTGGTATAGGCCGTCGTCACCGCGAAGGAGCGCTCGCGCATCGCCGCCAGCATCAGCGCCGTCGCCGCGATCTGCGTCAACGCGCCCCAGAGCGTAAAGCCGAGGGACGCCATGCCGATGGCGGGCGGCAGGCGCTGCAGCCCGATGCAGGCCAGGAGCAGGAAAAGCGCGGCGAAAGGCAGGCCGAACAGGAAGCGCACCTGCGTGGCGCCGACGACGCCGATGATGTCGGTGAGCGAGCGCTGCGCGAGGTTGCGTGCGGTCTGCAGCAGCGAGGCGACGATGGTCGCAGGGATCCAGAGAAGACCGAAAGCCACGGTAAGCCTTGGGAAAGCAAGACGGGCTTAGGCTTTTGAACCGGCCTGCGCGACTAGGCAAATCGCTCGGCTAGGGGTAGGTATGCGTTCATGGGCGGACAAATCTGCTCGCCGTCTCGAAATCGCCGCATGCATCGCGTTGAACCCTGCGCCGTCCTCGCCACCCGCCAAGACAGGTTCAAGACCGCCCGATGATCCTCTCACGCTGCGCTGCCGCCCTCGCCCTCACCTTCGCCGTGACGGGTCCCGCCCTCGCCGGGGCTAGTCTGGTCGTCGACGCATCGACCGGCGAGGTGCTCTCCAGCGAGAACGCGACGCAGGCCTGGCGCCCGGCCTCCACGACCAAGATGATGACGATCTATCTCGCGCTGAAGGCAGTGCGGGAGGGGCGCATCGGCCTGGAGACGGCGATCCCGGCCTCGAAGCTGGCCGCGAGCCAGCCGCGCGTGAAGGTCTATATCCGGGCCGGGCAGGAGGTCACGCTCGACAACGCCCTGCGCATCATGATGGTGAAATCGGCCAACGACATCGCCTATGTCGTGGCCGAGGGCGTCGGCGGCGATGTCGGCACCTTCGTCGACATGATGAACGCCGAGGCGCAGCGCTTGGGCATGCGCGACACCCGCTTCGTCAATCCCAATGGCTGGGATCATCCCGACCAGCAGAGCAGCGCGCATGACCTCGCCATCCTCGCCATGGCGCTGATGCACGATTTCCCACAGTATTCGGACTACTGGAACACCTCGGCCGTCCAGCTCGGCAAGCAGGTGATGCACAACACCAACGGCCTGGTGGGGCGCTATTCCGGCATCGGCGGCATGAAGACCGGTTTCACCTGCGCCTCCGGCTTCAACGTCGTCGCCACCGCCAATCGCGGCGGCCGCACCCTGATCGCCGTGGTGCTCGGCTCGGTCTCCGGCGTTGAGCGAACCGTCAAGGCAGCCCAGATTCTCGACGAAAGCTTCGGCCGCTGGGGCGGCACGGGCTACAATGTCGCCTCGATGCCACCGAGCGGCACGCGGGCGCCGAACATCTGCGACGATGTCCGCCGTCGCGGCGGCGGCGTCGCACTGGCCGACGATGCCGATCTCTCCGGCCCGCTCTCGGCATCGGCAGCGGCGGCGGCCGGCAACGATTCCGACGGCGGCCGGTTCGGGACCTTCGCGACCCAGTCGGCCGGCACGGTCGCGACGCGCTCGCCGCGCGGGCGCGTCATCCTCGGCCAGCGGGCGCAGGTCGTGCCGATCCAGGTCTCCTTCGGGCGCACCGCCGGCTCCGCCTCGGCTCCGCTCGCAGCCAATGTCACGGCGCAGCCGGACTCGCGCGTCGCGCGCGGCACCGCCCCGACGATCGAGCCGGGCGCTCCGATCGCCGCCGGGCTCGCTGCCACTCCGACCCGGCGTACCGCGTCGAGCAATGGCGCGATCCCGCGCCGCACCACGGCCTTCGCGCCGGCAGATACCCCGGTCCAGCCCTCCACCGACGCTTTCGAGGGCGGCCCGCTGCGGCTCCAGGGCGCGGTCCAGCGGGGCGCCGCGAATGCAGCGAGCCTGCGGCCGGGCGCAGCCGCCGGCATCAAGGCGGCACCGCGCAACGCCAAGGCGCAGGCGGCCAAGACGCAGCCTGCCAAGACTCCGGCCGCAAAGCCCCAGCCCGGCAAGACGCCCGCAGCCTCGATCCCGCAGCCCAAGCCGCGGCCATCGCAGGCCGCCGTGAAGCCGCCGGCCGAGAAGCCCGCCGCGAAGGCGAAAGCCAAGCCCGCCAGCGACGCCTGAGGCCTGATTGGACACACGGCCGGCGAGCGAACGTAACGGGTTGCTGCTGGCCTTCGCCTCGGCCGCGGCCTTCGGCACCAATATCGTCAGCGCGCAGATCGCCGGACAGGCCGGCCTCAGCGGCCCCCTGCTCGTCTTCTATCGCGTGCTGCTGATGCTGATCCTCGTCGGCGGCACGGCGCTGGTGTGGCGGGGCTCGCTCAGGCTCGCACGCAGCGAAAGGCAGCCGGTCCTGCTGTTCGGCTTCGCCACCGCGCTCGTCGGCATCGCCTATCTCTCCTCGGTCAGCTTCGTGCCCGTCTCGGTCGCGGCCGTGGTGTTCTACACCTTCCCGATCCTCATCGTGCTGGCCGAGCCTCTCCTCACCTCCGCGCCGTTCCGGGCCGACAGGCTCGCCGTCGCGCTCGTCGCCTTCCTCGGTGTCGCCCTGGTCGTCGGGCCCGACCTGCACGGGCTCGATCCGCGCGGGCTTGCCCTCGCCTTCCTCGCCAGCCTCAGCGCGACCGCGCAGTTCTTCGCCGCCGCCCGCTGCGCGCAGGTCGCGACGCTGCCAAAGCTGTTCTGGTCGCATGTCGTCATCCTGCCGGTGACGCTGGCGATCCTGGCAATCACCGGCGGCCTGCTTCCGCCGCAGACCTTCCTGCTCGCGCCGATCGCCATCGCCATCACCTATGGCGGCTACATCATCGGCTTCGTCCTGCAGATCCTCGCCCTTGCACGGATCGCCCCGGGACCGGCCGGCCTCGCCTTCTGCGCCGAGCCGGTCTTCGCCGTGGCCATCGCGGCCATCGTCCTGGCCGAGCGGCTGGGGCCATTGCAGTATGGCGGCGGCGCCCTTGTCATCGTGGCGCTGGTCACTAATGTAATATTAGAACATTCAAGGCGGAGCGTCGTGCCCGCCTGAAGGCCGCATCGCTCTTGCGTCACGGGACGCATGATGGCGATCCAACCTTTGACCATGCATCGGACCGGACGACAGACCCCCGCCCGCCCCGCCCCCGTTCCGCTGATGCTGCTCACCGGCTTCCTCGGCGCCGGCAAGACGACGCTGCTCAACCGGCTCCTGAAGGACCCGGCGCTCGCCGACACAGTCGTGCTCGTCAACGAGTTCGGCGCGGTCGGGCTCGACCATCTGATGGTCGAGGGCGTCGAGGAGAACATGATCCTCCTCGAATCCGGCTGCCTGTGCTGCACCATCCGCGACGACCTCATCGTGACGCTAGAGGACCTGCTGCGCCGCCGCGACAATGGCCGCATCGGAGCCTTCAGCCGTGTCGTCATCGAGACGACCGGGCTCGCCGATCCCGCACCGATCCTCAACGTGCTGATCAACCACCCCTATCTCGCCATGCGCTTCCGGCTGGACGGCGTCGCCACGCTCGTCGATGCGGTCAACGGCATGGCGACGCTCGACGAGCATGAGGAGGCGCGCCGGCAGGTCGTCGCCGCCGACCGCCTCGTCCTGACCAAGACCGATATCGCGACGCCGGCCGAGGCCGATGCGCTGCGCAGGCGTCTGGGCGCGCTGAACCCGGGCGTCGAGATCCTGCTCCCCGACGCGCCCGCGAGCGACCTCGTCGGCGCGAGCCTCTACGATCTGGCGCGGCGGCCGGCGGCTCTGCGACGCTGGCTGGCGGAAACGACGGTATCCGGGCACGACCATCACCATCACGGCCACGACCATCATGGCCACGATCACGGTCATGACCACCATCATCACCACGGGCAGGACCCGCATGACGTCAACCGTCACGACGAGGCGATCCGCGCCTTCGCCCTGACGGCCGACCGTCCCGTCGCGCAAAGCACCTTCGATCTGTTCTGGACGCTGCTGCGCTCGATCCACGGACCGCGGCTGCTGCGGCTCAAGGGTCTCGTCGATCTCGCCGAGCAGCCGGGCCGTCCGCTGCTCGTCCATGCCGTGCAGCAGATCCTGCACCCGCCCATCCAGCTCGAAGGCTGGCCCGATGCCGACCGGCGTTCGCGCCTCGTCCTCATCGTCAAGGATATCGAGGAGGAGACCGTGCAGCGCCTCTGGTCCGCCTTCCTCGGCCAGCAGGCGGAGCAAGCCGAAACGGCGCATCACCACTGAGAACGCCGCGGCGCGCTTCTTGAACCTGTTCCCTCGCGCGGCGAGGCACATGCCTGTTTCTCGCCAATCCGGCACAGCCATGCGCCGGAACGATGCATCGGGAGCAGGATCGGATGAGCGAGATCATGGCCTTGGCGGGCACGGGCGCCGCCATGTCCACCACGGCATCGAGCCCGCCTCGACTGCATCCCGGCACGGCGGTCCATTGCGAGATCCGCCCGCTCGGCTCCTGTGCCGACATCATCGGGGAATGGGCCGATCTCGCCACCCGCGCCATCGAGCCCAACCCTTTTCTCGATCCGGGATTTGCACTGGCGGCGGCACAGCATCTCGTCTCGTTCCGCGATGTCGCGCTCATGCTTCTCTGGCAGGGCGGACCCGGAGGCCAGCCGCGCCGGCTCATCGGCCTCGCGCCCTTTCGCAGGCGCCAGCGTCTGTTCGCGGCCGAGGCCCTCGACGAATTCGCCGATCCGCGCCTGCTCAACGGCACGCCGCTGATCGACGCCACCTTCGTGGCGCCGGCGCTGTCGGCGCTGCTGCGTGCCTGGCGCGGTGAGGCGGGGCCGACGGCCGGATTGACCTTCCACGCGATCGACCCGGGCGGCCCGTTCGCCGCGGCGCTCACGGGCCTCGCCCGCAGGCACGGCTTCTTGGCGGATTGGCACAGCCTTGGCCGGCCGGACGCGCAGTTTACGGCCCCGACCAACCTCCGAGAAGCCCGGGCCGCGTTAGAGGCGCATGGAACGCTGCGTCTGGAAGAGCCCTCGACGCTCGCCGGCCGGCGCGACGCCGCCGAGATCCTGCTCGCGCTCGAAGCCTCGGGCCGGCGTGGGCGGACCGGCAGCGCGACCCTGCAGGACATTCGCGAGGCCGCCTTCCTGCGCAGCATGAGCCGCAGCCTCAGCCGCCAGAAGCTCTGCCGGATCGCGCTGCTGATGCTGGATGAAATACCGATCGCGGCAGCGCTGACGATCGGCCGGTCTCCGGCGAGCTGGCTCTATCTGGCCGCCGACGAGGACGAGTTGGCTCGGGCGCGGCCGCTGGCCCTGCTCCTGGCGATGATGCGCAAGACAGCCCCGTCGCGGCAAATCCGGCTCGCTGGCGGCCTGCCGGTTTTCGGAGCCAAAAGCGACGGCTTCGCGACGCTGCGCCTCAGCCATCGGCGCGCCGGCACCCCGGCCGATCTGGCGGCCCGCATCAGCAGGCGGGTCGGCCAGTCGCTGTTCAGGCCTCGGCCCGCAATACACGGCGGATGATCTTGCCGGTCGTCGTCATCGGCAGTTCGCCGAGGAAGGCGATCTCGCGCGGATATTCATGGGCCGACAAGCGGGCGCGCACGAAGTTCTGAAGCTCCGAGACCAGGGCCGGCGACCCGCCCTGCCCAGGCTTCAGCACGACGAAGGCCTTGACGATCTCGGTGCGCAGCGCGTCGGGCTTGCCGACCACCGCCGCCAGCGCGACCGCCGGGTGCCTCAGCAGGCAATCCTCGATCTCGCCTGGCCCGATCCGATAGCCCGACGAGGTGATGACATCGTCGTCGCGGCCGATGAAGCGGACATAGCCGTCCTCATCCTGGACGCCCTCGTCACCGGTGATCATCCAGTCGCCGATGAACTTCGCCGCCGTGGCCTCGGGGTTGCGCCAGTATTCGAGGAACATCACCGGGTCGGGCCGGCGCACCGCGATCTGTCCCTCCTCGCCGGGAGCGCAGACGATGCCGTCCGGCCGGATGATCGCGACCTGATGGCCGGGGACGGCCTTGCCGATCGAGCCCGGCCGGCTCACGCCGATGGCGGCGCTCGATGCGAGCACGAGATTGCATTCGGTCTGGCCATAGGCCTCGTTGATCGTCAGGCCCAGCGCTTCCCGCCCCCAGGCCAGCGTCTCGGCACCAAGGGCCTCGCCGGCCGCCGCGACCGTGCGGAGATGCAACTGGTAACGCCCGCGCGGATTGCCGGCGCCGCGCAGCATCCTGAGCGCGGTCGGCGGCACGAAGGCGTTGCGGATGCCGAGATCCTGGATCAGGCGATAGGCCTCCTCCGGCTCGAAACGCGTCACCGGCCGCACGACCACGGCGACACCGAAATGCAGCGCCGGCAGCAGCATGTTGAGCAATCCGCCGGCCCAGGCCCAGTCGGCCGGCGTCCAGGCGAGGTCGCCCGGGCGCGGCATGAACTCGTGCGGCATCTGCACGCCCGGCAGATGGCCGGGCAGGACGCGGTGACCATGCAGCGCGCCCTTCGGATTGCCCGTCGTGCCGGAGGTATAGATCATCAGTGCCGGGTCGTCCGGCGTCGTCTCGGCGGGCACGAAATCCGGGCTGCCTTCGGCAAGCAGCGCGTCCCAGCCTTCCGCGCGCCCATCCGCTCCGTCGGTGGAGATCAGCAGAGAGAGCTCCGGCAGGGGCTGCGCGATCTGGCTGAGCTTCGCGAGCCCCGCATCATTGGTCACGACGACCTTCGCGCCGGAATCCTCCAGCCTATAGGCCAGCGCATCGACGCCGAACAGCGCCGCCAGCGGCACCGCGATGGCACCGAGCTTGTAGGCGGCGAGATGCGCCGCCAGGACCGCCCGGCCCTGCGGCAGCAGGATCGCGACGCGGTCTCCACGGCCGACGCCGCGTGCGCGCAGGGCGTTGGCGAGCCGGTTCGAATGTTCGCGGAACCAGCCGAAGCTGACCGGCGTCACCAGCCAATCCTGCGAGACCTCGATGATCGCCGGACGCTCGGGCTCGCTTGCCGCCCAGCGGTCGCAGACGTCGACGGCGATGTTGTAGCGATCCGGAATGCGCCAGCGGAAAGCGTCGCGCAGCGCGGCATAGTCGGACAGGTCTGGCAATTTCAAGATGTGGGTCCAGCGGGAGGCGCGGCACGATAGGCAGGCGGCTCCCGGCTGTCACCCCGCCGCGCGCGCAAGTTTTCCGTGCGTCAGGATGCGCTCAGAACATGCGTTCGCCCGGCGGCGGCAGGAAGGCGTCGGAGAAGGCATCGCCCGCCCGTGCCTTGTCGCGGAAGCTCCCTGCCAGCGCGAGCTGGTCCAGCGCCCGCGACCAGCGCTCCCGGTCGATGCCGCCGAGGCCGTGGACGCGCACATAAGGCGTCAGAACGTTCTGCGCGATGACCATGGCGAGCTTCTCGCGCTCGATCTCCGGCTGTGCATCCTCATTGCGGCGCAGGACCAATTGCCCGCCCAGGGCCGGATTGACCACGGCATCGCGGAAGCCGCGGGTGACGGCGCGCACGAGGCCTCGCACGGCATCCGGCTTCTCCGCCGCGAGCTTGCCCGCAACGATGACGGCGCTGCCATAGGCAAGGAGGCCGTGATCGGCCATCTCCATCAGGATGATGTCGTCGACCGGCACGCCGCGCGCCTTGAGGCCGACATAGGAGGAGGGCCCGAAGCCGAGGGCGGCGTCGAGCTCGCCGGAGGCCAGCATCGGCTCCCGCACGGGGTAGCCCACGGTTTCCAGCCTGATCTTGCTGTCGTCGATCTTGTTGAGGTTCTTGAAGACCGGCCATTGCGCCAGCGCGGCATCGCCGCTGGCAGCACCGATCTTGCGCCCCTCCAGGCTGGGCGGCTCTGCGGTCAGACCGCGGCTCTTGCGGCCGACGATCGCGAAGCCCGGCCGGTCGTGGACGATCATCACCGCCTTGAGATCGGCACTGGGGTTCTCGTCGCGGAAGCGGATGAGCGCATTGACGTCGCCGAAACCGGCGTCCTGCGCACCTGTCGCCAGGCGCTGCAGCATGGCGCGAGAGCCCGTGCCCGGCTCGATCGTGACGTCGAGCCCCTCGGCACCGAAATAGCCCTTCTCCTGCGCGATCAGAAACGGCGCCGACGGCCCATCGAAGCGGCCGTCCAGCGCAAAGCGGATCGCCGCATTGCCTTGCGCTCCGGCCATGCCGCCGCTTGTCGCGGCGATCGCGGCCCCCATCGCCAGCCGCCCGAGCGCACGGCGCGACAGGTCAGTGGACGGACGGGACGGAGCGATCGGCATGGCAGGCCTCTGAGTGCCCTGCGGGCATCGGCACGGCATATCCGTGCCATCCACGCTTCTTGACACCATAAGATGTTGAAATGGCGTCAACGCGGCGGCATTTGCGTCACAATGGCAGGGCACCGTCCGTCTTGACCTCCTCCATCACCGCATAGGTCCGGGTCTCGCGCACGGCCGGGAGCGCCAGCAGCACCTCTCCGAGGAAGCGGCGATAGGCATTCATGTCGGCGACGCGCGTCTTGACCAGATAGTCGAAGCCACCAGCCACCATATGGCATTCCAGCACCTCGGGCGCCCGCTTCACCGCCGCGGCGAAGCGCTCGAAGGCGTCCGGTGTCGTCTTGTCGAGATAGACTTCGACGAAGACGAGGAGGTTTAATCCGAGCTTCATCGGATCGAGCGTGGCGCGATAGCCGGTGATGTAGCCGTCGCGCGTCAGCCGCTTCAGCCGCTCGCCCGTGGCGGTCGGCGAAAGCCCGACCTTCTCGGCCAGCTCGACGCCCGCGATGCGGCCGTCGCCCTGGAGCAACGCGAGGATGCGGCGATCGGTCCTGTCGAGCATGATGAAACTCTATGGAATTGCCATTCTGTAGAGATTGATACGGGAATGGCGTTGTAAATGCCAATTGATATGCGGGATATCATCCCTCATCCTTCAGATAATCCAGTCTGACAGATCCGGAGCCCTTCATGGCCGCCTCTGCCCCGCGTTTCGCCGTGCCGTCTTTCCGCGTCCCCTTCGCCGAGGATGACGGTGCCATCGCTGGCCGACTGCTCGCCTCCGCTCGCCGCGATCCCGCGGCCAAGGCGCGGATCGATGCGCGCGCGACGGGGCTGATCGAGGCGATCCGCACCCGCAAGGTCGGCCTGGGCGGCATCGAGGAATTGCTGCGCGAATACTCGCTCTCCACCAAGGAGGGTCTCGCCCTCATGGTGCTGGCCGAGGCGCTGCTGCGTGTGCCCGATTCTGTCACCGCCGATCGCCTCATCGAGGACAAGCTCGGCCAGGGCGATTTCGCCAACCATGAATCGAAGTCGGACGCCTTCCTCGTCTCGGCCTCGGCCTGGGCGCTCGGTATCACCGCGCGCGTCATCCAGCCGGGCGAGACCCCGACGGGCATCGTCAGCAGCCTCGCCAAGCGCCTGGGCGTGCCGACGGTACGCACCGCCACGCGCCAGGCGATGCGCGTCATGGGCAACCATTTCGTGCTCGGCCAGACGATCGAGGAAGCGCTGAAGCGCGCCGGCTCGGGCACCGGCAAGCTCTATCGCTATTCCTTCGACATGCTCGGCGAGGGCGCGCGCACGCAGGCCGATGCCGACCGCTATTTCGGTTCCTACGCCGCCGCGATCGACGCGATCGGCCGCTCGGCTGGCAACGACAAGCTGCCGAACCGGCCGGGCATCTCGGTCAAGCTCTCGGCGCTGCATCCTCGCTACGAGGCGACGAGCCATGAGCGCGTACTGACCGAGCTGGTGCCGAAGGTGATCGAGCTCGCCCGCCAGGCCAAGGGCTACGACCTCAACTTCACCATCGATGCCGAGGAGGCCGACCGGCTCGAGCTTTCGCTCGACGTGATCGATGCAATCTTCGCCGATCCCTCGCTCGACGGCTGGGACGGTTTCGGCCTCGCGATCCAGGCCTATCAGAAGCGCGCCTCGGCCGTGATCGACCATATCGGCCGGCTGGCCGAGACCTATGACCGGCGCATGATGGTCCGCCTGGTCAAGGGCGCCTATTGGGACACCGAGCTGAAGCGCGCCCAGGAGCGCGGCCTGCCCGACTATCCGGTCTTCAGCCGCAAGGCGATGACGGATCTGAACTACGAGGCCTGCGCCGCGCAGCTCCTCCAGCTCCGGCCGCGCATCATCCCGCAATTCGCCACCCATAACGCACTCACCGTCGCGGCTGTCGCGGAGATGGCGGGCAACACCGAAAACTTCGAGTTCCAGCGCCTGCATGGCATGGGCGAGGCGCTCTACGAGAAGCTGCTGCGCGAGAACGAGGGCTATGCCTGCCGCACCTATGCCCCGGTCGGCGGGCATCAGGACCTGCTCGCCTATCTCGTACGCCGCCTGCTCGAGAACGGCGCCAATTCTTCCTTCGTCAGCGCCTCCGGCGACCCGGACGTGCCGGTCTCGCAGCTCCTGCTGGCGCCCGCCGACATCATCGGCACGCCGATCGCCGCGCGTCATCGCCGCATTCCGCTCCCGGCCGATCTCTACGGACCCTCGCGCAAGAACTCGGCCGGCACCGAGCTCGGCCATGAAGAGAGCCTGGACGCCCTGGTGAAGGAGATCGCGGCGGCGAAGAGCTTCCCCGATGCCGCGCCGATCATCGACGGCAAGCTGCAGCCCGGCGCGGTACGCGACGTACGCTCGCCGATCGACAACAAGCCGATCGGCAAGGTGACGGAAGCCGACGCGGCGACGGCCGAGCGAGCTCTCGTCGCGGCGAAGGCCGGCTTCCCCGCCTGGAACGCCACCCCCGCCCGCATCCGCGCCGCAGCCCTGCGCAACGCCGCCGATCTGCTGGAGGCCCGCCGCGGCCTGCTGATCGCGCTCTTGCAGGCGGAAGCCGGCAAGACCATCGACGACGCCATCTCCGAGATCCGCGAGACCGTCGATTTCTGCCGCTATTACGCTGCCGAGGCCGAGACCCATTTCGCCGCCCCGACGGCCCTGCCCGGCCCGACCGGCGAGGAGAACCGACTGATCCTGCGCGGCCGCGGCCCCTTCATCTGCATCGCGCCCTGGAACTTCCCGCTCGCGATCTTCACCGGCCAGGTCGTCGCCGCGCTGGTCGCCGGCAACAGCGTCGTCGCCAAGCCGGCGCCGCAGACGCCGCTGATCGCGGCCGTCGCCATCCGCATCCTGCACGAGGCCGGCATTCCCGCGAGCGCGCTGCATCTCGTGCCCGGCGGAACCGAGGCCGGCGCGGCGCTGGTCGCGCATAAGGACGTGGCCGGCGTCGCCTTCACCGGCTCGACCGCGACGGCGCGCGGCATCAACCGGGCGCTCGCCGCCAAGAACGGGCCGATCGTGCCGCTGATCGCCGAGACCGGCGGCCTCAACGCCATGATCGTCGACGCCACCGCCCTGCCCGAGCAGGTCGCGGACGATGTCGTGATGTCGGCCTTCCGCTCGGCCGGGCAGCGCTGCTCGGCGCTGCGCCTGCTGGTCGTGCAGGAGGATGTCGCCGACAAGATGATCGAGATGATCGAGGGCGCGACCAAGGAGCTGAAGCTCGGCGACCCCCGCAAGGTCGATACCCATATCGGCCCGGTGATCGACGCCGCCGCCAAGCAGCGCCTCGACGGCCATGTAGCCGCCATGCGCCAGCAGGGCCGCGTCGCCTGGGCCGGCCAGGCGCCCGATCTCGGCGGCACCTATGTCGCGCCGCATGTCATCAGGCTCGACCGCGTCGGCGACCTGACCGCCGAGCATTTTGGCCCGATACTGCATGTCGTGCGCTGGAAGGCCGGCGAACTCGACAAGGTGATCGGTCAGATCGACGAGACCGGCTACGGGCTGACGCTCGGCGTGCATTCCCGCATCGAGACGACGGTGGAGCGGGTGACGCAGCGGCTTTCGACTGGCAATATCTACGTCAACCGCAACATCATCGGCGCCGTGGTCGGCGTGCAGCCCTTCGGCGGCCACGGCCTGTCGGGCACCGGCCCGAAGGCCGGCGGCCCCCATTACCTGATGCGCTTCGCCACCGAACAGACCGTGACGATCAACACGGCGGCGGCAGGCGGCAATGCCAGCCTGATCGCGATGGGCGAGTGAAGCGACAACGCCTGCAGGTTATGCCGAGCAGTGACAATTCGCCACGGTCATTCCGGGGCAAGCGCGAAGCGCTTGAGCCCGGAACCCAGAACCGATGCGATCACCGGATAGGGCTCTGATCCTGTCACCTTCCGACGAAGGGCTCGGTTCTGGGTTCCGGGCTCGCCCCTGCGGGGCGCCCCGGAATGACCGCGCCATTCTTTCCGGTTCACGCCGCGCGGTAGCGCGACAGCCAGTGGGCGTAGGGCGCCGGTAGGGTCTTCCACGCCGCGTCCTCGACGCCGAGCGCCTTTGCCGCCGCATAGGGCCAGTGCGGGTCGGCCAGCAGCGGACGGCCGAGCGTGACCAGATCGACCTTGCCCTCGCGCACCAGCGCGTCGGCCTGCTCGGGCTGGCTGATGTACCAGCTCGTCGAGGCCGGCAGGCCGCTCTCGCGCCGCACCCGCTCGGCGACGGGCGCCAGGAAGGCCGGCCCCCACGGGATCTTGGCCTCGTTGGTCGAGAAGCCGACGCTGACATCGATGAAATCGAGCCCCTCGGCCTTGAGGCGCTTCACCAGCTCGATCGCCTCGGCCAGTGTCTCCTCGTCCTGCCCGTCATACTCGATGACGCCGAGCCGGGCCGAGAGTGGCCGATCCTCCGGCCAGACCTTGCGGACGGCCACGAGCGTCTCGATCAGGAAGCGGGCGCGGTTCTCGAAGCTGCCGCCATAGGCGTCGTCGCGCTTGTTGGCGTGGCGCGACAGGAAGCTCTGCGCCAGATAGCCATGGGCGAAGTGCAGCTTCAGCCACTGGATGCCGATATCGCGGGCCCGTTCCGCCGCCGCAACGAAATCGCCGCGCACGCGCTCGATATCGGCTGATGTCATCGCCCGCGGCACACGCCCGAGGCCGCCGCCCTGAGCGACGGCGGAGGGCGCGATCGTCTCCCAGCCGCGCGGATCGCCCGCCGGGATATGGTCGTCGCCTTCCCAAGGCAGATTGGCGCTGGCCTTGCGGCCGGCATGGCCGATCTGGATGCCGGCGACCGCACCGGCCTTGTGCATCTCCGCAACGATGGGCGCCAGCGCTTCGGCCTGCTTATCGTTCCACAGGCCGAGGCAGCCGGGCGTGATCCGCCCTTCCGGCGAGACGCCCGTCGCCTCGATGACGACGAGACCGGCGCCGCCGCGCGCCAGCCCAGCGAGATGGGCGCGGTGCCAGTCGTTGGCAACGCCGTCCTGCGCCGAATACTGGCACATTGGCGAGGTGACGATGCGATTGCGAAGGGTGATGGTCTTCAGGCTGAAGGGGTCGAACAGACCGGGCATTGGAGCGGCTCCGCGCTACGGGGAATTGGCGACAGGATCTTATTATTCGATAGTTCGATATTTTTCGAAATTTGGCAACATCAAAACTCTGTGATAGATTCCCCCGATGCGACAGACCCGCCTGCCCGCTCTGGAAGACATCGCGCTCGAGGACGTCTTTCACGCCTTGAGCGACCCGATCCGTCTGGAGATCGTCCGGCGTCTGGCCGTCGAGGGCGAGGCGAGTTGCCAGGCCCTCGACTGCGACCGGCCGAAATCCAGCGTCTCCCATCATTTCCGCGTCCTGCGCGAAGCCGGGCTGATTCGGACGCGCAGCGAAGGCGCGTCACGGATGAACGCGCTGCGCCGCGAGGACATCGAACGCCGTTTCCCCGGGCTGCTGTCCTGCGTTCTTTCGGCCCCCGGCGCCTGAGAACTCTCGCTTGCCGGCGCTGACAGCACCAAGTGACATCGCCGGCATCAGCACCCGGCCGTTTCGCTCCCCGGCACGGCGCCCTATGCTCGCCGGATGAGCCTGCCCTACCGCCCCAATGTCGGCATCGCCCTGTTCAATGCGCAGGGCCTCGTCTTTGCCGGCCATTCCCATAGCGCCGGGCCCGAGATCGTCTTGCCCGGCTTCGACTGGCAGATGCCGCAAGGCGGGATCGACCCGGACGAGGACATCGTCGCCGCCGCGCGCCGGGAGCTGGAAGAGGAGACCGGTGTCACCAGTGCCGCCCTGCTGGCCGTGACGGAGGATTGGTGGAGCTACGATTTCCCGCCCTATGACGGCCCGCCGCACAAGCTCACGGCCTTTCGCGGCCAGCGCCAGCGCTGGGTTGCCTTCCGCTTCACCGGCAGCGAGGACGAGATCGATATCGGCAAGCCCAATGGCGACGAACCGCCGGAGTTCAGCGAATGGCGCTGGCGCCCGCTGAACCAGATGCCGGGGCTCGTCGTTCCCTTCAAAAGACCCGTCTACGAGCGCGTGGCCGTGGCTTTCGCAGCCTTCGCTTCGCCCGTCGCGGCAGAGGGAGCAACCAGATGAGCATCGTCGAGCTCGATCATTGCGTCATCCACGTTTCCGATTGGGAACGCGCCAACGCCTTCTATCATGACATTCTCGGCGCGGAGGTCGTCCGGAACGGCGACGGCTTCGCCTATCGCATCGGCCGGGCGCAATTGAATTGCCATGGCCCCGGCATCGAGCCGACGCCGGTCGCGCGCGTGCCGGTGCCGCCGGGCGGCAGCGATCTGTGCTTCGTCTGGCCGGGGCCGATCGCGGAGGCGATCACGCACCTCCAGCGTCAGTCGATCGCGATCGAGCTCGGCCCGGTCCAGCGCGTTGGCCGAGGCGGCCACGGCACCAGCGTCTATTTCCGTGATCCCGACGGCTCGCTGTTGGAATTCATAAGCTACGCATGAAAAAGGCCGCTCGCGCGGCCTTTGATGTTTCCAGCGTGCAGAGGGGCTCAGGCCGCCTTGCGCTGCTCGAAGACGTGCTTGAATTCGCGCAGTTGCACCAGCGTGTCGTGCAGGCGCTTCTGCTCGTCCTCGTTGTGCGAACCCGTCAGGCGCGTCTCGGCGGTCAGGATTTCGGCGTCGAGCACGGCGGTGTCGACATCCTCGATGAACTTGCCCTGCTCGGCGAGGATGGTCATCGTCTCCTGGTTGACCTCGACGAGGCCGCCATTGACGAAGAATTCCTTGCCGTTGCTGTCGGTCGTCTGGACGAAGACGATGCCGGCCTTGACCGTCGCCACCAGCGGCGCATGGCCGGCGAGCACGGTCATCTCGCCCTCGGTCGAGGGGACGATGACGCTGACGACATCGCCCGAGAACAGGATGCGCTCCGGCGAGACGAGTTCGAACTTGAAGGTGGCCATCGCTACTCTCTCCTCCGACGTCATTCCGGCCGGAGCGAAGCGGAGAGCCGGAATCCATCATAGGGCGTGCCCTCGGATGGATCCCGGATCAGCGCCGCTTCGCGGCTTGTCCGGGATGACGTCGTGCGTTTGTCGACGTTACGCCGCTTCGGCGGCGAGGCGCTGAGCCTTCTCGACGGCTTCCTCGATCGAGCCGACCATGTAGAAGGCCGCCTCCGGCAGGTGATCGTACTTGCCCTCGATCAGGCCCTTGAAGCCCTTGATCGTGTCCTCGAGCGGGACGAGCTTGCCGGGCGAGCCGGTGAAGACTTCCGCGACGAAGAAGGGCTGCGACATGAAGCGCTCGATTTTGCGGGCGCGCGCCACCGTCATCTTGTCGTCTTCCGACAGTTCGTCCATGCCGAGGATCGCGATGATGTCCTGCAGCGACTTGTAGCGCTGCAGCGTCTGCTGGACAGCCGTAGCGACAGCGTAATGCTCCTCGCCGACGATGTCGGCCGAGAGCATGCGCGAGGTCGAGTCGAGCGGGTCGACCGCCGGGTAGATGCCCTTTTCTGCGATCGAACGCGACAGCACGGTGCGTGCGTCCAAGTGGGCGAAGGAGGTCGCGGGCGCCGGGTCGGTCAGGTCGTCGGCCGGGACGTAGATCGCCTGCACCGAGGTGATCGAGCCCTTGTTGGTGGTGGTGATGCGCTCCTGCAGGTTACCCATGTCGGTCGCCAGCGTCGGCTGATAGCCCACCGCCGAGGGAATGCGGCCGAGCAGCGCGGACACTTCCGAGCCCGCCTGCGTAAAGCGGAAGATGTTGTCGACGAAGAACAGCACGTCCTGACCCTTGTCGCGGAAATCCTCCGCGATGGTCAGACCGGCCAGGGCCACGCGCATGCGGGCGCCCGGGGGCTCGTTCATCTGGCCGTACACAAGAGCGCACTTGGAACCTGCGGTCGAGCCGCCGTTCTCCTTCGGGTCCTTGTTGACGTTGGACTCGATCATCTCGTGATAGAGATCGTTGCCCTCGCGGGTGCGCTCGCCGACGCCGGCGAACACCGAATAGCCGCCATGGGCCTTCGCGACATTGTTGATCAGCTCCATGATCAGCACGGTCTTGCCGACGCCGGCGCCGCCGAACAGGCCAACCTTGCCGCCCTTAGCGTAGGGTGCCAGCAGATCGACGACCTTGATGCCGGTGACCAGAATCTGGGCTTCCGTCGCCTGATCGGCATAGGACGGGGCCGGCTGGTGGATGCCGCGCCGGGCGGTGGTCAGGATCGGGCCGGCCTCGTCGACCGGCTCGCCGATGACGTTCATGATGCGGCCGAGAGTTTCGTCGCCGACCGGAACGGCGATCGGCGCGCCGGTGTCGGTCACCGACTGGCCGCGGACCAGGCCTTCGGTGGCGTCCATCGCGATGGTGCGGACGGTGTTCTCGCCGAGATGCTGGGCGACCTCGAGGACAAGGCGGTTGCCGAGATTGTCGGTCTCGAGCGCGTTCAGGATCTCGGGCAGCTCGCCGTCGAATTGCACGTCGACGACCGCGCCGATGACCTGAGTGACACGGCCGGTGCCGGTGTTGGCGGGCTTCTCGGCGGTCTTCGTCTTGGTGGTCTTGGTAGCGGCTTTGGCCATGGTGGAACCTCGGGACTAGCGCATTCGGATGTAGCGGCAGCCGGCGGATCGCTCCACCGGCAAAAGATTAGGCGGTTAGAGCGCTTCCGCGCCGGAGATGATCTCGATCAGTTCCTTCGTGATCATCGCCTGGCGCGAGCGGTTGTAGAGCTGCGTCTGTTTCTTGATCATCTCGCCGGCGTTGCGCGTGGCGGAGTCCATCGCCGACATGCGCGCGCCCTGTTCGGACGCGGCGTTCTCGAGCAGCGCGCGCAGGATCTGGACGGTCAGGTTGCGCGGCAGCAGGGCCTCGAGGATCTCGCCCTCTTCCGGCTCGTAGTCGTAGACGGCGTCGGTCTGCTTGGTACCTTCCGGGATCTCCGCCGGAATGATGCGCTGCGCCGTCGGGATCTGGGCGATCACCGAGCGGAACTTGGAGAAGAACACCGTCGCGATATCAAATTCGCCATTGGCGAAGCGGGCCAGCACGTTCTGCGCGATCGCCTCGGCATTGACGAAGCCGACCTGCTTGAACTCGCGCAGGTCGATGAACTCGATGATATCGTTGGCGAACTGCCGGCGCAGGATGTCGTAGCCCTTCTTGCCGATGCAGATGATCTTGACCGTCTTGCCCTCAGCCTTCAGCGCTAGTGCCTTGTCGCGGGCGAGGCGCGCGATCGAGGAATTGAAGGCGCCGCACAGGCCGCGCTCGGCGGTCGCCACCAGCAGCAGATGCACCTTGTCAGAGCCCGTGCCCGCGATCAGGCGCGGCGCGCTCGAACCGGACACGCCGGAAGCGAGGTTCGACAGCACCGTCTCCATGCGCTCGGCATAGGGGCGCGCGGCTTCGGCGGCCGACTGCGCGCGGCGCAGCTTCGCCGCCGCGACCATCTGCATGGCTTTGGTGATCTTCTGCGTCGACTTCACCGAAGCGATGCGATTTCTAAGGTCCTTCAAAGAAGGCATTTGGCGCTCTCACCCCGTCATGGTCGAAACTGACCATCTACGTCTCATTCCGTCATGCTCGGGCTTGTCCCGGGCACCCATGTCTTCAACCCCGCCTGCCTTGCTCGATCGGTCGCAAGGCGTGGATGGTCGGCACAAGGTCGACCATGGCGGAAAGTCCCGCCTTAGGCGAAGGACTTCGCGAAGTTCGTCACGATATCCTTGAGCTTGGCGGCGTTGGCGTCCGACAGGTCCTTGCTCGTGCCGATCTCGTTGAGCATATCGGCATGCTTCGAGCGGACCAGCGACAGCAGGCCGTCCTCGAAGGCGCGGACCTTGTTGACCGGCAGCGCGTCGAGATAGCCGTTCACGCCGGCATAGATCACGACGACCTGCTCTTCCATCTTCAGCGGCGAGAACTGCGGCTGCTTGAGGAGCTCGGTCAGGCGGGCGCCACGGTTGAGCAGGCGCTGCGTGACCGCGTCGAGGTCCGAGCCGAACTGGGCGAAGGCCGCCATCTCGCGATACTGGGCGAGCTCACCCTTGATCTTGCCGGCGACCTTCTTCGTCGCCTTGGTCTGCGCCGCAGAGCCGACGCGCGACACCGAGAGGCCGACGTTCACCGCCGGGCGGATGCCCTGGTAGAACAGGTCGGTCTCGAGGAAGATCTGGCCGTCCGTGATCGAGATCACGTTGGTCGGGATATAGGCGGACACGTCGTTCGCCTGCGTCTCGATGACCGGCAGCGCCGTCAGCGAGCCGAGGCCGGCGGCCTCACCCATCTTCGCCGCGCGCTCGAGCAGGCGTGAGTGGAGATAGAACACGTCGCCTGGATAGGCCTCGCGGCCCGGCGGACGGCGCAGCAGCAGCGACATCTGGCGGTAGGCGACGGCCTGCTTCGACAGGTCGTCATAGATGATGACGGCGTGCATGCCGTTGTCGCGGAAGAACTCGCCCATGGCGCAACCGGCGAAGGGCGCCAGGAACTGCATCGGGGCGGCGTCCGAGGCGGTGGCCGCCACGACGATGGAATACTCCATCGCGCCGCGCTCTTCGAGCACCTTCACAAGCTGGGCGACTGTCGAGCGCTTCTGGCCGACAGCGACGTAGACGCAATAGAGCTTCTGGCTCTCCGGGGCGCCTTCGACGTTCAGCGGCTTCTGGTTGAGGATCGTGTCGAGCGCCAGGGCGGTCTTGCCGGTCTGGCGGTCGCCGATGATCAGCTCGCGCTGGCCGCGGCCGATCGGGATCAGGGCGTCGACCGCCTTGAGGCCTGTCGCCATCGGCTCGTGCACCGACTTGCGCGGGATGATGCCGGGCGCCTTGACGTCGACGCGGGCGCGGGTCTTGGCCTTGATCGGGCCCTTGCCGTCAATCGGATTGCCGAGGGCGTCGACGACGCGGCCGAGCAGCTCCTTGCCGACGGGAACGTCGACGATGGCGCCGGTGCGCTTGACGGTCTGGCCTTCCTTGATCTCGCGGTCGGAACCGAAGATCACGACGCCGACATTGTCGCTCTCGAGGTTGAGCGCCATGCCGCGCACGCCGGATTCGAACTCGACCATCTCGCCGGCCTGGACCTTGTCGAGGCCGTAGACGCGGGCGATGCCGTCACCGACGGAGAGAACCTGGCCGACTTCGGTAACCGAAGCTTCCGAGCCGAAATTCGAGATCTGAGCCTTCAGGATGGCGGAGATTTCAGCGGGGCGGATGTCCATCAGCCGACCTCTTTCATGGCAAGACGAATTGAATTGAGCTTGGTTTTCAGCGAGGCGTCGACCATCCGCGAGGCCATCTTGACGATGAGCCCGCCGATCAGCGTCGGATCGACCTTGATCGAAACGTCGACATCCTTGCCGGCGACGCCCTTGAGCGCCGCGCGGATCTCGTCGACGCGCTTGGCCGTGGGCTGCTCGGCGACCGTCACCTCGGCGGAGACGATGCCCTTGGCCTCGGCGACCAGGCGCTTGTAGCCGGCGATCATGCCCGGCAGCGCGAAGAGACGGCGCTTGCTGGCCACGAGCCCGATGAAATTGGCGGCGATGCCGGTGATGCCGGCCTTCTCGAGCACGGCCTTGATCGCCGCGACCTGCTCCTCGGCGGTGAAGGCCGGGCTCTCGATCAGGCGGGTGAGATCGGCGCTCTCGGCGAGCAAGCCGTTGAAGGCATCGAGGGCGGCGGCGACGGTGTCGATCGCACCCGTCTCCTCAGCCAACTCGAACAGAGCGGTGGCATAGCGCTGAGCTACGCCCGACACCAATGTCCCCTGCGATCCGCCTTCTGCCACGCTTCCCGTCTCTCGTTTCAAGGGACTGCACCGGCGACCTTCCGGAGAAGGTGGAGTGCGTGGTCCCGACACTGCGAGTATCTTAGGCGCAAAGTCGGCAAGACGACTTCGCGACCGAAATGTGGCGGTGCACTAGCATGCGGTTCCGGGCCACGCAATCGCTAGTTCGCCATCGTAAGCGGCGATTTTGCCGTGGCTTTCAGCTCTTCAAAGGAAGCTTTGCGGATCGACGTCGATCGCGACCCTGACCGAACCCTTGGGCTTGGGCGCCCGCTTCAGCCAGGCGCGGAGATAGTCCTGCAGGTTGATCTCGCGTGCCGTCTTGACGATCAGACGCATGCGATGGCGCCCGCGCAGCACCGCCAGGGGCGCTTCAGCCGGCCCCAGCACCATGATTCCGTCACCGGCGTCGGCGCAACGCGCCAGCGTCCGGGCATGGCTTTCGGACTCGGCCTGGCTGTTCGCGGAGACGATCAGCGCCGCGAGCCGGCCGAAGGGCGGCAGCCCCGCCGCCTCCCGCGAGGCCTCCTCTGCGGCATAAAAGCGCTCCGGGTCGCCCGAGATCAGCGCCTTCAGCACGGGATGCTCAGGGTCATGCGTTTGAAGCAGGGCGCGGCCAGGTTTCTCGCCCCGCCCTGCGCGGCCCGTGACCTGCCGCAGGGCCTGGAAAGTGCGCTCGGCCGCGCGCGGATCGCCCGAGGTCAGGCCGAGATCGGCATCGACGACGCCGACCAGCGTCATGCCGGGGAAGTTGTGGCCCTTGGCGACGAGCTGCGTGCCGATGACGATGTCGAACGCGCCCTCGGCCACCGCCATCAGCTCCGTCTTCAGGCGCTCGGTGCCGCCCGGAAAATCGCTGGAGAGCACGATCGAACGCGCCTGTGGAAAAAGCGTCGCGACCTCCTCGGCCAGCCGCTCCACGCCCGGCCCGCAGGCCATCAGGCTCTCGGGCTGGTGGCAGGCCGGGCACTCATGCGGCCGGCGCTCGACATGGCCGCAATGATGGCAGACCAGCGCCCGGCGGAAGCGATGGTCGACCAGCCAGGCCGTGCAGTTCGGGCACTGGAAGCGATGGCCGCAGTCCCGGCACAGCGTCAGCGGCGCATAGCCGCGCCGGTTGAGGAACAGCAGCGACTGCTCCTTGGCTTCGATATTGGCCTCGATCGCCTTGACCAGCGCGCCCGACAGCCAGCGGCCCCGCTCGGGCTTGTCCCGGCGCAGATCGACGAGGCCGAGCACCGGCAATTCGCGCCCGCCGAAACGCTCGGGCAATTTGAGATGGGCGTAACGCCCGCGCTCGGCATTGACGCGGGTTTCGAGCGACGGCGTGGCGGAGGCCAGCACGACCGGCGCGTTCTCGATGCGCCCGCGCACCACCGCCATGTCGCGGGCATGGTAGGAGACGCCGTCCTCCTGCTTGTAGGCGGCTTCGTGCTCCTCATCGACGACGATGAGGCCGAGGTCCTTGTAGGGCAGGAACAGGGCCGAGCGGGCGCCGGCCACCACCTTCGCCTCGCCACTCGCGATCGCCGCCTGCAGCCGCTCGCGCTTGCGGCCGGTGACGGCCGAATGCCATAGCCCCGGCCGGACGCCGAAGCGCGCCTCGAAACGATCGATGAACTGTGCCGTCAGCGCGATTTCCGGCATCAGGATCAGGCTCTGGCGGCCCTGCCGGATCGCCTCGGCCACCGCCTCGAAATAGACCTCCGTCTTGCCCGAGCCCGTCACGCCTTCGAGCAGCGAGACGCCGAACGTCTGCGCCTGCACGGATGCGACAAGCGCCTGCGCAACCGCGCCCTGTCCGTCGGACAGCTCGGGCACGGCATGGTTCGGATCGGGCGCGGCCGCGATCGCCTCGCGCGGCAGCGGCTCGACGGCGAAGGTGCCGGCATCGACGAGGGAATCGATCACGGCGGAACTGACCGACGCCGCCTCGGCCAGCGCCGATTTCGCGATCAGCAACCCGCCTTCGGCGGCGGCCATTGCGCGGGCGCGGGCCGGCGTCATCCGGCCGGGCGGCGGGCCGACGAGCCTGACACCGAGCTTCGGCCGCTCCGGCGTATCGTCCGGCGGCCGGCGCAGCGCCAGCGCCAGAACCGAGCCCTTGGGCGCAAGCGTGTACCACGCCACCCAGTCGACCAGCTTCATCAGTGCCGGATCGAGCGGCGGCATGTCGAGCTTGCCGGTGACCTTCTTGAGATTGCCGCCGCGCCCCGAGCCGGCCTCCCAGACGACACCGACGATCTCGCGCGGCCCGAGCGGCACCTGCACGACATCGCCGGGCTGGAGGACGAGCCCCGCCGGCACGGCATAGCTGTAGGCCTGGTCGAGCCCGAGCGGAATCAGCACGTCGACCGTGCCGCCCTGATCCGCCGCTGTCGTTTCGTCATCGATCAAATCGAACTGCGCCATCGCCAAACTACCACCGCCGTCATCCCGGACGGAGCGAAGCGGAGCTCCGGATCCATCATAGGGCGCGGTGCTCTGCGATGGATCCCGGATCGGCGCCGCTCGCGCGGCTTGTCCGGGATGACGGCGTGTTTCTCCCGCAGTGTCTAGCATCGATTCGCGACCTGTTAAGGCGGGAGCGTCATGGTCTGGCTTGACCCGACCATCTCGGGACAGGCAGGCGCGGGAAGAGATGCCCGGGTCAAGCCCGGGCATGACGAGTACACCATGACCGATTTCGACAGCTTCCGACGGGACTGGCTTTCCCACCTATTGTCCGAGCGGCGCCTCTCGCCCAAGACGCTGGAGGCCTATGGCCGCGACCTCGGCCAGTTCACGGCGTTCCTGACCGCGCATCTCGGCGGCGCGCCTTCGCTCTCGGATATCGCCGCGCTGAAGCCCGTCGACCTGCGCGCCTTCCTCGGCCAGCGCCGCCGCGACGGCGTCGGCAACCGCACTCTGATGCGCCAGCTCGCCAGCTTGCGCTCCTTCGCCCGCTTCGGCGAGCGCAACGGCAAGCTCACCGCCGCCGCCTTCGCCGCGACGCGCGGGCCGCGGCTGGGCAAATCGCTGCCGCGCCCGCTCGAGCCCAGCGCCGCCCGCGCCGTCACGCAGGCCGATACCCGCGCCGGAGAGGAGCGCGAGCAGTGGGTCCTCGCCCGCGATGCCGCCGTGCTCGGCCTGCTCTATGGCAGCGGGCTGCGTATCTCGGAGGCGCTCTCGCTCGCTCGTTCGCAGGCGCCGCAGAATGCCGGCGACGCGCTGACCGTGATCGGCAAGGGGAACAAGACACGCATGGTGCCGGTGCTGCCGGTCGTGATCACGGCCATCGCCGAGTATCTCAAGCTCTGCCCCTGGCGCCTGCCACACGAGGGCCCGCTCTTCGTCGGCGCCAAGGGCGGGCCGCTCTCGCCCCGCATCATCCAGCTCGCGGTCGAGGGCCTGCGCGGCGCGCTAGGCCTGCCTTCCTCCGCCACGCCGCACTCGCTGCGCCATTCCTTCGCGACGCATCTGCTCGGCCGCGGCGGGGATCTGCGCGCCATCCAGGAGTTGCTGGGCCACGCCTCGCTCTCGACGACGCAGATCTACACCCGCATCGATTCGACGCGGCTGATGGCGGCCTATGACGCCGCCCATCCACGCGCCGGGCGCTGAGCTGTTGCTGACTTAACGGAAAGCCTTAAACAGCGCCCGCCAATATCGGCCCTGCGAGGTGATTCGTGTCCGGCTCCGTCGAAACGCCCGAGGGCGGCAACAAGCGCATCGCGCTCCTGATCGCGCTGCTGGCGCTGATGCTCGCCTTCTCAGAGATCGGCGGCAAGAATGCCGAGCAGGAGGCGGTCGCCAAGAACATCGAGGCCTCCAATCTCTGGGCCTTCTTCCAGGCCAAGACGATCCGGGGGACGGCGGTGCGCACCGCCGCCGAGGCGATGGAGGTCGAGCTTGCCGGCGCCACCGACGAGGCCGCCCGTCAGCGGCTGACCAAGCGCATCGAGAGCTGGAAGCAGACCGTCGCGCGCTATGATTCCGAGCCCGAGACCCAGGAGGGCCGCAAGGAACTCGCCGCCCGCGCCAAGGCTGCCGAGGCGCAGCGCGACATCGCCGCCGCGCGCGACGACAAGTTCGACATCGCGTCCGGCCTGATCCAGATCGCGATCGTGATCTCATCGGCAGCGATCATCACCGGCGTCGTCCTGCTCGCCTGGACGGGTGTCGCGCTCGGCCTTGCGGGCTTCGCGCTGATGGCCCTGGCGCAGTTCGCCCCGACGGCGCTGTTCTGAGGGAAAGACGAAACCTCGCCGTCATCCCGGCTTGATCCGGGATCCATGCCGGGACGTTGCCGACGGAGGCTCGGGCATGGATCCCGGATCTCCGCTTCGCTACGTCCGGGATGACCCGTGTTTCCGTGGAAACACGTCAGAACCTAGTCTGTCTCAATAGTGGATCGCGCCGCGGATGCCGCCGCCGCAGGCGATGGCATCGCCATTGATCGCGACGCTGCGCGGCGAGGCGAGGAAGGCGACGATATCGGCGACCTCGCCCGCGTCGACCAGCCGGCCGATGGTGACATTCGCCGCCATGCCGGCTTCGACCTCCGCCGCGCTCTTGCCGCTTGACGCTGCCCTTGCTGCAATGACCGACGCGGTACGCTCGGTGCGAGTCGTGCCGGGATGGACGACGGTGACGTTGATGCCCTGCGGACCGAGCTCGTCGGCGAGGTTCTTGGTCAGCGCGGAGACGGCGACATTGCGGATCGAGCCGATGGTCGAGCCGGTCGAGCGCGCGGCGAGCCCGCTGATGCTGATGATCCGGCCCCAGCCATTCGCCGCCATGTGCGGCGCGACCTCACGCGCCATGCGCAGATAGCCCATCACCTTGACGTTCACATCGTCCCAGAACAGTGCGTCTGTGATCTCGGCGAGCTTCGGCGGCGGCGCCTGCCCGCCGGGCTTTGCGGCGGCGTTGACGAGGATGTCGAGCCCACCGAGCGCGGCGACGGTGTGGGCTACCAGCGCCTTCACCGACTCGTCGTACTGGGTATCGACGATGTGGCCGATCACCTTGCGCCCGCTTTCGGCCGCGAGCGCCGAGGCGGCTTCGGCGAGTTCGTCCTGATTGCGCGCGGCGATGACGACATCGACGCCCTCCAGCGCCAGTTGCCGGGCGATGGCGCGGCCGATGCCCTTGCTGCCGCCGGTCACCAGCGCGCGTTTGCCCGTCAGTTGTAGATCCATAGCATTTTCTCCGGTTCTCGTTCGCTCGGAAACACTGGGTCATCCCGGACAAGCGGCGAAGCCGCGCCGATCCGGGATCCATCGTCGAGCGCGAGCCCTACGATGGATCCCGCGTCAAGCCCGGGATGACGATGCGGTTCGTTCAAAAGCCTTCATGCGGGAAGGACCGGCCAGGCGATCGCGCCGCGCATCGCCTCCCAGGCGCGGGCCATCCTGAGCACACCGAGATCGTCGAAGCGCTTGCCGGTGATCTGCAGGCCGATCGGCAGGCCTCCCGCCGTCAGCCCGGCATGGACGGAGATCGCCGGCTGGTCCGACATGTTCGCCGCCACCGTGAAGCAGATATGCTCGAAGGGCCGCGTGGGATCGTCGATCGGCGAGGCCCATTCCGCCGGGAAGCTCGGCACCGGCGAAACCGGCGAGAGGATGAAGTCGTAAGGCGCAATCGCCTTCAGCGCCGCATCGCGCATCGCGATCATCTGGCTCATGCCGCGATAAACCCTGTCGCCCGGCAAGGCCTTGCCGCCCTCCGCCCAGGCGAAGATGTAGGGCAGCACCTTCGCCTGCTTCTCGGGCGAGAGCGCGCCGATATCGACCCAGGCGCGCTGACGCCAGAAATCGTCGAGCCCGTCCAGCATCTCGCGGGTCAGGTAGGGCGAAACCGGCTCGACGATCGCGCCAGCATCGGCGAAAGCTTTCGCCGCCGCCTCGATCGCGGCCTTGGTCTCCGGCTCGACTGCGAGCCCGATCCCCGCATCGAGCTGCAAGCCGATGCGCAGGCCCTTCAGGTCGAGATCGACAGCCAGCCAGTCAAGTTCCTGCGGTGGCAGGCTCATGCCGTCGCGGGCGTCGGGCTTCGACAATTCCCGCATCATCAGCGCGGCGTCCGCGACCGTGCGCGTCATCGGCCCGGCGACGCGGCCGTAATAGGTCGGGTCGATCGGCACCCGCCCGAAGCTCGGCTTCAAACCGACGAGCCCGCACCAGCCGGCCGGCAGGCGGATCGAGCCGCCGATATCGGTGCCGACATGCAGCGGCCCGTAGCCCGCCGCGCCCGCCGAGCCCGCGCCGGCCGAGGAGCCGCCGGGGTTCTTGGTGATGTCCCAGGGATTGCGCGCCGGCTTGTGGAAGCTGGAAAGCCCGGAGGAGAGCATGCCGTAATCCGGCATCGTCGTCTTGGCGAGGATCACGCAGCCCGCCTCGCGCAGCCGCGCCGCCGGGGGGGCGTCGGTGGCGGCAGGAGCGAGATCGTTTGCAGCGGTGCCCAGCGGCACGGCCACGCCCTTCGTCCTGATGTTCTCCTTGATCGTGCAGGGCACGCCGTCGAGCGGCAGCGCCTCTCCCTTCAACCAGCGCGTCTCGGAGGCCTTGGCCTGCGCCCGCGCGCTCTCGGGGTCATAGGCGTAGAGCGCGTCGATCTTCGGCTCCCAGACCGCGATGCGGGCGATCACCGCTTCCGTGACCTCGACCGGCGACAACCTGCGCGCCTCATAGGCGGCGAGAAGCTCGGCGGCGTTCAGATCGGCAAGCTCGGTCATCCCATATCCTCATTTCCTCCAGCCCTCATCCTGAGGAGCAAGCCGACGGCTTGCGTCTCGAAGGATGCTCCAGGAGGCTCCTGAACCATCTGGATCATCCTTCGAGACGCCGCTGCGCGGCTCCTCAGGATGAGGGCTGAGCGCTGCATCTGTCCTCACCGGGCACGGCGCAGGCACGGATCGACCGCGTCGCGCAGGCCGTCGCCGAGCAGGTTGAATCCCAGCACGGTCAACGCGATAGCGGCACCCGGAAAGATCGCAAGCCAGGGCTGCGTCGCCATGAAGGTCTGGGCCTCGTTGAGCATCCGCCCCCAGGACGGGTTCGGCGGCTGCGTGCCGAGCCCGAGATAGGACAGCCCCGCCTCGGCCAGCACGGCGAGCGCGAACTGGATCGTCGCCTGCACCACCAGGATGCCGGCGATATTGGGCAGGACATGGCGCAGCGTGATCTGCCGGTTGTTCAGGCCGGCCGCCCGCGCCGCCTGGATGAAGTCCTGCGCCCAGATCTGCAGCGCCGCGCCGCGTGCAAGCCGCGCGAAATAGGGCAGGTTCAGCACGGCGATGGCGACGACGGCGTTGAGCATGCCGGGCCCGATGATCGCGGTCATCATGATCGCGGTCAGCACGGCCGGGAAGGCATGGGTGAAATCGGCGGTGCGCATGATGAGATGGTCGAGGATGCCATCGCGCCGGACGGAGGCCGTGAGCCCCAGCGCGGTGCCCAGCACCATGCCGATGCCGACGGCGCCCAGCCCGACCGCCAGCGAATTGCGCGCCCCGACCATGATCATCGAGAAGACGTCGCGGCCGAACTGGTCGGTGCCGAACCAGTTCGTTGCCGAGGGCCCCTTGAGGCGGTTGAGGATCGCCATCTGTGTCGGCTGATAGGGCGTCCAGACGTAAGATGTCAGCGCGGCGGCGATGACGAGCACCGCGATGACCGCGCCGATGACGAATGACGGCGCCAGCCACCAATGCCGCCTGCCGCCGGGCGCCTTGTCCTCGACCGCGCTCATGCCTGCCTCAATCGCGGGTCGATCAGCCCGTAGAGCAATTCGACCGCGAAATTGATCAGGATTGCCGCTCCCGCGAAGAGCATGACGAGGTCCTTGACCACGATGAGGTCGTGCTGGGCGATGGCCTGGAAGACGAGCCGCCCCAGCCCCGGCAGGGCGAAGACGTTCTCGATGATGATCGCGCCGGCGATTAGCACCGAGAACTGCAGGCCCAGGATGGTGACGACCGGGATCAGCGCATTGCGCAGCGCGTGCCGGCGCATCGTGGTGCCCTCGCTCAGGCCCTTGGCGCGGGCGGTGCGGACGAAATCCTCCTGCAGCGTGTCGAGCATCGACGAGCGCGTCACCCGCGCGATGATCGCTGCCTGCGGCAGGGCCAGCGCCAGCGCCGGCATCAGCAGCGATTTCAGCGCCGTGCCGAAGCCCGCCTGCCAGCCGGGAAAGCCGCCGGCCGGCAACCAGCCGAGCCCGACCGCGAAGACCAGCACGAGCAGGAGGCCGAACCAGAAATTCGGAATGGCGAGCCCGGCCTGCGCGAAGGCCATCACGCCCGCATCGGCCAGCCGGCCATGGCGCGAGGCGGCGAGCATGCCGAGCGGGATGCCGATCGCCGTCGCCAGCGCGATCGCCATCAGGGCGAGCGGCAGCGTCACCGCCATGCGCTCGGCGATGAGCTGCGCCACCGGCACGCGATAGGTGTAGCTCAGGCCGAGATCGCCGGTGACGAGCCCGCCGAGCCAGAGGACGAAGCGCAGCACGGCCGGTTTGTCGAGCCCCATCTCGGCCCGCAACGCGGCAAGCGCCTCCGGCGCGGCGTTCAGACCCAGCGTCACCGCCGCCGGATCGCCCGGCAGCACTTCGAGCACGACGAAGATGACCAGTGCCGCCGCAAGCAGCGTCAGCACCAGCGCCAGCAGGCGGCGCAGGACGTAGGCGATCATGAGCCGCACCTCTCCGCGCGGTCATCCCGGACAAGCGGCGCAGCCACGCCGATCCGGGATCCATGCCAGAGCGCTCCCGAGAAAAGTTCAGGCATGGATCCCGGGTCTCCCTCCGGTCGCCCGGGACGACCCGGTTGGATCCATGAAGATGAGATCAACGCCAGCGCAGCTCCGCCAGTGGCGTCACCGGCAATGGCCAGTCGGTCCACATGCCCTCCAGCGCGGCGTTGGCGACCGTGATCTTCGGCAGGATGAAGAGGAAGCCGTTGACCGCGTCGCGCGCCAGCTTCTCCTGCGCCTGCTTGTAGAGCACGTTGCGCTCGGCCTCGGGCAGGGTCACCGCGATCTTGGCGATCAGCTCCTTGAAGGCGGGGTCCTTGTACTGGAAGTAGTAGCCGTCGCGCGCATAGATATCGATGTCGAGCGGCTCGGTATGGGCGATGATGCTGAGATCGTAGTCCTTGTTGCGGAAGACGCGCTCCAGCCATTGCGGGAATTCGAGCGGCTCGATCGCGGCGTTGATGCCGATCTGCGCCAGCAGCGCCGCGACGATCTCTCCCGAGCGGCGGGCATAGGAAGGCGGCGGCAACTTCAGCGTACAGTTGAAGCCGTTCGGGAAGCCAGCCTCCTTGAGCAGCGCCTTGGCCTTGGCAGGGTCGTAAGGATAGGTGTTGGTCAGGTCGACATAGGCCGGGTGCAGCGGCGAGAAATGGCTACCTATCAGGTCGACGTCGAAACCGTAGACGCCGAGCGCGATGGTCTTGCGGTCGAGCGCATGCGCAATGGCCTGCCGGACCTTGGGATTGTCGAAGGGCGGCTTGGCATTGTTGGTGGCGAGAACCGTCTCGCCCTCGGTGCGGCCGATCGTGACCTTGAGCCTGGCATCGGCCTTGAGCTGCGGCACCGCCTCGGGCGCCGCTAGATTGGTGTGCGCATCGACATCGCCAGCCCTGAGCGCCGCGACCTGCGCCTGCGGATCGGACATGAAACGGAAGATCGCCCTGGCCAGTGCCGGCTTCTCGCCCCAATAGCCGTCGAAGCGGGCGAGCTCGAGCCGGTCGCCGCGATTCCAGCGCAGGAATTTGAATGGGCCGGTGCCGACAGGGCTGGTCTTGTTGTTGGCGGCGCTCGCCGGCGCGACGATCACCGCATCGCCCCAGCTCAGGCCGTAGAGGAAGTTCGCCGTCGGCTGCTTGAGCTTGATCACCACCGTCGCCGGGTCCGGCGTCGCGATCTCGGCGATCGGCGCGAAGAGCTGGCGCTGGGCATTGGTCGAATCGGGCGCGACGGCCCGCTCGAAGGAGAATTTCACCTGCTCGGCGGTGAAGGGCGTGTCGTCATGGAATCTCGCGCCCTGCCGCAGCTTGAAGCTGTAGGTGACGTTGTCGTCGGCGATGGTCCAGCTCTCGGCGAGGCAAGGCTGCAGCTTGCCGGTCCGGTCCATCTTGACCAGCCCCTCGAAGATGTTCTGCAGCGTGACTTCGCGGATCGCCTGCGCGGCGCCGGAGGTCGGATCGAGCGTCGGCGGCTCCAGCGTCTGGGCGATGGTGACGCTGTCCTTCGCCTGCGCCAGCGCGACGACGGGAAGCTGCGCCGCCAGCGCCGCCAGTCCCGCCCCTGCCAGGAGTTCACGCCGCGTCGTCATCGTCATCGCTCCGGTCCGTTTGCGGCTGCGAAGATGGCGCGGGACGAGCGGCGAGCGCAAGCCTGCTTCGGCGCAATCCGCGTCGCGCGAAAAGCCCGAGCCTGGCGCACTAGTATACCAGGCAATTGACCCCTGCCGCAGCCGGCTCTAGAGATCACGCGACCGATGGAGATGCCCCATGCTGTTGCACGATGATCGCCTCTTCCCCGCCGATCCGGTGACGCGCGGCATCGCGCGACGGCTCTTCGCCACCATTCGCGACCTGCCGATCATCTCCCCGCACGGCCATACCGATCCGCGCTGGTATGCTGAGGACAATGCCTTCCCCGATCCGGCGACGCTCTTCGTCAAGCCGGACCACTACATCTTCCGCATGCTCTATTCCCAGGGCATTCGGCTGGAAGAGCTCGGCATCGCCCGCAAGGATGGCGGAGAGGTCGAGAGCGATCCGCGCAAGATCTGGCGCCTCTTCGCCGATAATTGGCATCTCTTCAGGGGCACGCCGACCCGGCTCTGGTTCGAGCACGCCGCCTCGACGGTCTTCGGCGTCAACGAGCGCCTGACGCCGGAAAACGCGGACAGGATCTACGACAAGATCGCCGCCAAGCTGGAAGAGCCCGAGCTGCGCCCCCGCGCTCTGTTCGAGCGCTTCAAGATCGAGGCGATCAGCACGACCGAAGGCGCGCTCGACGATCTCAAATGGCACGACATGATCCGCTCGTCCGGCTGGGGTGGCAAGGTCGTCACCGCCTATCGGCCTGACAGCGTCGTCGATCCGGAATTCGAGGGCTTCGCCGACAATCTCGATAAATTCGGCGAGTTGACGGGCGAGGATATCGGCAGCTGGACCGGCTACCTTGCCGCCCACCGCAAGCGGCGCGCCTATTTCAAGGAGCGCGGCGCCACCTCCTCAGACCACGGCCATGCCACGGCGCGCACCGCCAATCTCTCGGATGCGGATGCCGAAAAGCTCTATGCCAAGATCCTCAAGGGCAAGGTTTCGGCCAAGGACGCCGACCTGTTCCGTGGCCAGATGCTGACCGAGATGGCTAAGATGAGCCTCGATGACGGGCTCGTCCTGCAGATCCATCCGGGCTCCCATCGCAATCACAACGCTGCGCTGTTCGAGCATTTCGGCCGCGACATGGGCTGCGACATCCCGACCGCCACCAACTATGTCGAGGCGCTGAAACCGCTGCTCGACGCCGTCGGCAACGAGCCTAACCTGACCGTGATAGCCTTCACACTCGACGAAACCGCCTATTCGCGCGAGCTCGCCCCGCTCGCCGGGCATTATCCGGCGCTGAAGCTCGGGCCGGGCTGGTGGTTCCTCGATGCGCCCGAAGCCATGCTGCGCTTCCGCGAACTGACGACCGAGACGGCCGGCTTCTACAACACCGTCGGCTTCAACGACGACACCCGCGCCTATCTCTCGATTCCGGCGCGCCACGATGTCGCCCGCCGGGTCGACTGCGCCTATCTCGCCAAGCTCGTCGCCGAGCATCGGCTGGAAGAGGACGAGGCGGCCGAGGTCGCCTACGACCTCGCCTATCGCCTCGCCAAGGAGGCCTACAAGCTGTGACCCGCCTTTCCGCTTCGACCCTCGCCGGCCTGCCAGCCCCCATCCGCCGCCCGGCCTATGACCGTTCGGGCCTCAAGTCCGGCATCGTCCATCTCGGGCTCGGCGCCTTCGCCCGTGCCCATCTCGCGGAGTACACCGAGGATGCGCTGGAGAGGCGCTTCGGCGCCTGGGGCATCGTCGGCGCCAGCCTGCAGCGCCCGGACCAGCGCGACCGCCTGCAGCCGCAGGACGGGCTCTACACCCTGCTGAAGCGTGCTCCGGCAGGGCCCGAACTGCGCATCATCGGCTCGGTGCTCGACGTACTCGTCGCTCCCGAGAGCCCGTCTGCCCTCGTTGCCAGATTGGCTGCGCCCGAGACACGCATCGTCTCGCTCACCGTCACCGAGAAGGGCTATTGCCACGATCCGGCGACCGGCCGCCTCAAGGCGGATCATCCCGACATCGTCCACGACCTTGCCAACCGCCAAGCACCGCGCTCGGCGGTCGGCATCCTCGTCGCCGGCCTGAAGGCGCGCCGCGATGCCGGGCTCGGCCCGTTCACCGCACTATGCTGCGACAATCTCCCCTCAAACGGCCATGTCCTGCGCGGCCTCGTGCGCGATTTCGCGGCGCTGACCGACGACAAGCTCGCGGCCTGGATCGAGGCCAACGGCGCCTTCCCGGCGACGATGGTCGACCGCATTGTGCCGGCCACGACCGATGCCGACATCGCCGAGGTCGCCAGGCTGATCGGCGCCGAGGATGCGGCGCCCGTCATCGGCGAGCCCTTCCGGCAATGGGCGATCGAGGATGTCTTCGCCGCCGGCCGCCCGGACTGGCACGAAGTCGGCGCACAGATGGTCTCGGAGGTCGCGCCCTTCGAGTTCATGAAGCTCCGCATGCTGAACGGCGCGCATTCCTCGCTCGCCTATCTCGGCTATCTCGCCGGCCATGAGACGGTCGCCGAGGCCAGCGGCGATCCCGTCCTCGCGCGCTTCCTCGGAGGGCTCTGGGCCGAGATCATGCCGACCGTGCCGGCCCCGCAGGGCGTCGTGCTCGCTGACTACGCCAAGGCGCTGCTCGCCCGCTTCCAGAATCCCGCGATCCGCCACCGCACCTGGCAGATCGCCATGGACGGCTCGCAGAAGCTGCCGCAGCGCCTGCTCGGCACCATCCGCGAGCGGCTGAAGGCCGGCGCGCCGATCGACCATCTCGCGCTCGGTGTCGCCGCCTGGATGCGCTACGTCACCGGCACCGACGAAAAAGGCGGCGCGATCGACGTCCGCGATCCACTGGCGGTGGAGTTCAAGCGCAGGACCGAGGCAGCCGGGCGTGATGCCAAGGCGCTGGCCGAGGCGCTCACCGGCATCGAGGCGATCTTCGGCAGCGACCTGCCGCAAGACCAACGGTTTAGGAAACCGGTGGTCGCTCATCTCGCCTCGCTCTTCGACAAGGGCGCGAAGGCGACTGCGGCCAGTCTGGGCTAATACAGCTCCGTCATTCTCGGGCGAAGCAAAGCTTCGACCCGAGAATCTCATGACGCGAAGGCTCTTGGAGCCGCATCCGGCAAGAGATGCCCGGGTCAAGCCCGAGCATGACGGCGGGCCTCTTGATCCTCAACTCCATCCGGCGCCAGATGCGCGGCGATGCTTCGCGCGCTGACCGCCCTCGCCCTCTCGACCCTGCTGGCTGCGACCGCCACGGCGCAGGCTCCACCACGCGTCGCCGTGCCCAATCTCTGGGACCCGCGCATCCGGCTCGACCGGCCGGCGCCCGGCCCGCCGCGCGTCGTGCGCTTCCTGACCGACGACGACTATCCGCCGTTCCATTTCGCCGGGCCGGACGGCGCACTGACCGGCTTCTCGGTCGAGCTCGCCCGCGCGATCTGCGAGAAGCTGGCCTGGACCTGCACGATCCAGCCGCGCCGCTTCGACACCTTGCCGGACTCGCTCACTGAGGGCCGCGGCGACGTACTGGCTTCGGCGATGAACCTGACGCCGGCGCTGCGGGAGCGCTTCGCCGCGAGCCATCTCTATTTCCGCGCCCCGGCCCGCTTCGCCACCACGCGCGGCAATGCCCGTGCCACGCTGGACACCGCCGCCCTACAGGGCCGCCGTGTCGCGGTGGTCGCCGGCACGGCGCATCAGGCCTTCCTCGAAAGGCTGATGCCCTTCGTGCAACGCCGGGAGAGCGCCAATCTCGGCGCCGCAATCGCCGCGCTGCGCAGCGGCGAGGCGGAGTACGTCTTCGCGGACGGCGTCGCGCTGTCGCTGACGCTCGCCGGCAGCGGGGGCGAATTCGCCTTCTCCGGCGGCCCCTATCTGGAAAGCCGCTATTTCGGCGAAGGCGTCGCCTTCCTCATGCGCAGGGACGATCCCGCCCTGAAGCGCGCGATCGACTACGCGCTGCAGGGCCTGTGGGACGACGGGACCTACGCCCGGCTCTATCTGCGCTTCTTCCCGGTCAGCCCGTACTGACTACCCGGCTGCGGTACGGAACCGGCCGTCATTCCGGGGCATTGCGCAGCAATGAGCCCGGAACCCATGACCACGACGGGTCAGGAAGAGCGGCATCGGTGCCGGCCCTTCTTCACCTCCTGTGGTCATGGATTCCGGGCGCGGACCGTTGGCCCGCCCCGGAATGACAGGGAGTATTCTCTCAGGGCGCGTTGCTGGCCAGCGCCTGCTTCGCCACCGCCGCTAGCCAGCCGGAGGTCGCCGGCAGGATCGCGTCGTTGAAGTCGTAGCGGTCATTGTGCAGCTCGCCGCCGTTCACGGCCGGGCCGTTCCCGACCCAGACATAGGCGCCGGGCCTGTCGTCCTGGAGGAAGTAGCAGAAATCCTCGGAGGTCGTGCTGGCGGGGATGTCGCGGCGCAGCCCGAGCCCCGCGGCCTTCGCCGCATTCGCCGCCATGTCCTCCTCGTCCGGCGTGTTGATCGTCGCGAGCCCGCCGAGCGAGAAATCGACATCGGCCGTCATCTCGAAGGTGGCGGCGATGTTGTTGGCGATATCGCGGATGCGCTGCACGACCCGCTCGCGCACCGGCACCGTGAAGACGCGATAGGTGCCCTCGATCCAGACATGGGTCGGGATCTGGTTCGAGGCGAGCCCACCATGGATCTGCCCGATCGTGACGACCGCGTTCTCCATCGGGCTTACATTGCGCGAGACGATGGTCTGCAGCGCCACGATCAGGTGCCCCATCGCCGTGATCGGATCATGGGTCAGCTCCGGCTTGGCGGCGTGGCCCGCCGTGCCCGACAGCGTGATCTTGAATTTCCCCGGCTCGGCCATCACGGGGCCGCGATGCACGGCGACGGTGCCCGCCTCCAGCCCCGGCCAGTTGTGCAGGCCGAAGACGCGCTCCATCGGGAAGCGCTCGAACAGCTTGTCGGCGATCATCGCCTTCGCCCCGCCATAGCCTTCCTCGGCCGGCTGGAACAGGAACTGGACCGTGCCGCTCCAGCTCTCGTCGCTGTTGAGCAGCGCCGCCGCGCCGAGCAGCGAGACGGTGTGGCCGTCATGGCCGCAGGCATGCATGACGTTGGTCTTGCCGGATTTATACGGAAGGTCGTTGACCTCCTGTATGGGTAGCGCATCCATGTCGGCGCGCAGGCCGACCGAGCGTTCCGAGGAGCCGCGCTGAAGCGTGGCGACCACGCCGTGACCGCCGACATTGGCGGTGAAGGGAATGCCCAGCTCCTTCAACTTCTCCTGCACGAAGGCGCTGGTCTCAGCCTCCTGCAACGACAATTCGGGGTTTGCGTGGAGATGTCGTCGCCAAGCGGTCAGCTTGTCGAGCAGGTCGCGGTCCAAAGCGGCATCCTTTCAAGGCATGGTCGAGGGTCGAAAAAGCCAGGAGGAGCCTATACCGCCACCGGCAGCCGGCAAGGCATTCCGGCGGGGGCCGCACCCTCGTTTGCCGCATTTCAACCGGGCTCGCGCATTGACGGCGCCCTTCGCAATCTGCGAAAGCCCCTTCTTCGCATAAGCGATATCTCTTATCCGTTCAGGAGAGGACACCGCCCCTCATGCCCGCCTTCGACGCAGCCCTTGTTGACGCCGCCCAGCGTTCGGCCGCCTGGCCGTTCGAGGAGGCCCGCAAGCTCGTGGCCCGCATCGAGAAATCCGGCAAGAAATCGGTGATCTTCGAAACCGGATACGGCCCCTCCGGTCTGCCGCATATCGGCACCTTCGGCGAGGTCGCGCGCACCTCGATGGTCCGGCATGCCTTCAGGGTGCTGACCGGCAACACCATCCCGACCCGGCTGATCGCCTTCTCGGACGATCTGGACGGCCTGCGCAAGGTGCCGGACAATGTGCCGAACAAGGAGCTGCTCGCCGCCAATCTCGGCAAGCCGCTGACCGAGGTGCCGGACCCGTTCGGCACGCATGACTCGTTCGGCCGCCACAACAATGCGCGGCTGCGCGCGTTCCTGGACGGCTTCGGCTTCGACTACGAGTTCAAGTCCTCGACCGACTCGTACCGCGCCGGCGAGTTCGACGCGACGCTGCTCAAGATGCTCGCCCGCTACGATGCGGTGATGAAGATCATGCTGCCGACTTTGCGCGAGGAGCGGGCGGCGACCTATTCGCCCTTCCTGCCGATCCATCCGAAGACCCGCATCGTCATGCAGGTGCCGATCGACGAGGTCGATGTCGAGACCGGCACCATCGCCTGGACCGATCCCGAAACGCGCGAGCGCTTCGTCACTCCGGTCACCGGTGGCCATGTGAAGCTCCAGTGGAAGCCGGACTGGGCGATGCGCTGGGTCGCGCTCGGCGTCGACTACGAGATGGCCGGCAAGGATCTGATCGACTCGGTCAAGGTCTCCTCGCAGATCGCGCGTGCGCTCGACGCCACGCCGCCGGAAGGCTTCAACTACGAGCTCTTCCTCGACGATCTCGGCCAGAAGATTTCGAAGTCGAAGGGCAACGGCCTGACGATCGAGGACTGGCTGACCTACGGTCCGCCGGAGAGCCTGGCGCTCTACATGTTCCAGCGCCCGCGCGAGGCGAAGAAGCTGCATTTCGACGTCATCCCGCGCGCCATCGACGAATATCTCCAGTTCCTCAACGGCTATGAGAAGCAGGACTGGAAGAACCGGCTCGGCAACCCGGTCTGGCATATCCATGCCGGCGATCCTCCGGAGCCGGAGGTGATCGCCTCGGGCGAGGGCGACAACGCGGTGCGCACGCAGATCAGCTTCGGCCTGCTGATGAACCTCGTCGCCGTCGCGAATTCGGAGGACAAGGCCGTGCTCTGGGGCTTCCTCCAGCGCTACGCCCCCTCGATCTCGCCTGAAACACATCCGCGCCTCGATGCGCTCGTCGGCTACGCGATCGCCTATTTCCGCGATTTCGTGAAGCCGGCGAAGAGCTACCGTCCGGCCGACGAGGTCGAGCGCGATGCGTTCACCAAGCTCGACGCGGCCATCGCGGCCCTGCCGGCGGACGCCACGCCGGAGATGGTGCAGGACGCCGCGCTGGACGTGGCCCGCGCCATCCCGCGCTACCAGAACCTCGCCGCCAAGAACGCGACGCCGGAGCGTCCGGGCGTCTCGGGCGACTGGTGGAAGGCGATCTACCAGGTGCTGTTCGGCGAGGAGCAGGGCCCGCGCTTCGGCTCCTTCGCGGCGATCTACGGCCTGCCCAACACCCGCACCCTGATCGCCAAGGCGCTGGCGGGCGATCTGGTCAAGGAGCACGCCGCCTTCCTCGCCGCGCGCAAGGGCTAGCGAGGGACGGCCCGGACCGAGTCCGTCGAACGAACGATCGTCACCCGCCTGCGCCGCCTGACTGGCGTCGCAGGCGCCGACCAGCACATGCAGCAGGACTCCGGCGCCCTGACGGCCCGCACGAAAGCATATGCCGGAGTGGACTGAACTTTAGAATGTTTCTAAATAAGGTCATCGACTCATTCTGGCTGGTGACGCCATGCCCGCGCTGTTTTCCTTCTTTCGACCTGCCCGGCGCCGATTCGATGACCTGAGCCAGCAGGAAGTCCTGTCCCTCGCCATTCTCGCCGAGGAGGAAGATGGGCGCATCTATGCCGCCTACGCAGCGAACCTGCGCGAAGAGTATCCGGCGTCGGCCAAGGTCTTCGAGGACATGGCCGCCGAAGAGAATGAGCATCGGCGCAGCCTGCTGGACCTTTACATGCGTCGGTTCGGCCAAGCCGTCGTCCCGATCCGCCGCGAGCACGTCGAAGGCTTCTATGAGAGGCGGCCGCTTTGGCTGGTCAAAACGCTCCCGCTGGAGCGGGTGCGCGCAGAAGCCGCCGATATGGAGCGCCAGGCCGAGAACTTCTATCAGCTGGCGGCGTCTCACTGCCCGGATGCCGAGATGCGCAAGCTGCTGGGCGACCTGGCCGCGGCAGAGGCCAATCACGAGAAAATGGCGCTGGAGCTGACGGACGCGCTCGTGCACAGCCGCGCGGGAGAAGCCGAAGGCGAGCATGCCAAGCGCCAATTCCTTCTGACCTGGGTCCAGCCCGGTCTTGCCGGGTTGATGGATGGGTCCGTTTCGACGCTGGCGCCCATTTTCGCCACGGCGTTCGCGACCCAGAACCCTTGGACGACCTTCCTCATCGGACTGTCGGCCTCCGTCGGCGCCGGCATCTCGATGGGCTTCACGGAAGCCGCGCATGACGATGGCAAATTGTCTGGAAGGGGGGCGCCGTGGAAGCGCGGACTGGCTTCCGGCGTCATGACCACACTCGGCGGGCTTGGACACGCCCTGCCCTATCTCATTCCTGATTTCTGGACCGCCACCTCGATCGCGCTCTGCGTCGTCTTCGTGGAGCTTTGGGCCATCGTCTGGATCCAGCATCGCTTTATGGAGACGCCTGTCGGGCGGGCCGTTTTTCAGGTCGTTCTCGGCGGCCTGCTCGTGCTGGCCGCGGGCATCTTCATCGGCGGAGCCTAGACGTGGCAGCCTCCGAATTGACAAGGGACATCAAGCAAGCGCCGGCTTTTGCGGCCTAGGACGCACTCTGTCCCATTCCGAATGGTCGACTCTCCATCACCATGGCGAGGTCGCCCGGACCGCTTCGGTCCGGACATTTGGTGACGAGAACGCGATATTGGCGTAGATTGGCAGCCTGGCTCTCTTCAGGAGAAGGGACGATGGCTCCAATCAAAACGCCCCGATGCCCAACCGGCCCGATGCAGCCTGAACTGCGCCTGCGATGGGAAGTGCAGTTCGCGGCGACCCATTTCCAGCGTGTGTTCAACCAGAGCCTGTATCCGTTCGTCGGACATGTCGTGCAGGTGTTCGAGCCCCCGGCCTCGCCAGGCATCCTGTTTCAGTTCCGCGACGGCATGCGCGAGGAATTCGCGAAGCTGCTCGATAAGCGGGCTTTCCCGCCCAAGACTCTCAATGAAGCGATCCGGGCGGTCGTTCCGGGGGCCAAGCCCGTCATCCCCGACAATCCGGGGATCGATCACCGCGATGCCTGGTGGCGTCAGGCCGCGGCCGGGGCCGCGATCGGCTCGAGCTTCCGCGAAGAGGGAACCGGTACGAGCCTTCATATCGCGTTCAACAAGACCCTCTGCGACGTGCATGTCGACAGGAACGGCTTCGTGGTCAACCACGACGGCCACACCCATTGGGATCTGAATGGCCTGCTCCGCCACCTGACCATCGATCTTGCCGGCGACAAGGCGCCTTGGCTGCTTCACACCGGCGTAGTGCTCGATCGTCACCAACGGCCTATCGTCCAGGCGACCATTGGGCCCTGGTTTGCAGTCGATCTGCCATCGAAGGACGGCAACGACCGGACGGCGGTCAAGGTTGGCATTCAGATCACCGGCAGCTTCGGCCGATAGGCGCAGATTCGTCAGCTCGTTTCGACGCATCCGGCGCCTCCACCGGAAATGAAAGCCCTTATCAGCGGTAATCCCGGAGCCGGACGCCATATTGTATTTTGAGTCGTCTTTATGCATATCTTTCGGCATGAGCTTTCGAGCACGATCTTTTTCGGAGACAGGCAGCGCGACCGGACAGGCCTGTCTCATCGCGGACCTGCCGGGCCGGTTCGGCGTCGATCTGCAAAAACTGCCCTACGTCTTGCGGATCATCGCCGAGAACGTCATGCGCGAGCTCAAGGCGCAGGAGGAGCGCGACCAGGCGCTCTCTGATCTTCAAACCTGGCTCGTGCGCGGGACGTCCGAGGCGGAGATCGCCTTTCAGCCCGGCCGCGTGCTGATGCACGACACGACCTGCACGCCGGCTCTTGTCGACGTTGCGGCCATGCGCGATGCCATCGCCGCAGCGGGGGGCGCCCCTGAGCGCCTCAGCCCGGTTCTGCCGGTGGACGTATCCGTCGATCACTCGCTTGGTGTCGATCTCTCGGCTTCGCCGGATGCCATGCGGGTCAATCTGGAGCGCGAATATCACCGGAACGGCGAGCGCTACCGCTTTTTGAAATGGGCGACGCAGGCGCTCAGCGGCGTCCGGGTCCATCCGCCCGGCACCGGCATCATGCACACGATCAACCTGGAGCAGCTCGCGACCGTCGTGACCACGCGGCGGATCGACGGCCGTGTCTGGGCGATGCCCGACACGCTGATCGGAACCGACAGCCACACCCCCATGATCAACGGCATCGGCGTTCTCGGATGGGGCGTCGGCGGGCTCGAGGCCGAGAGCGTCATGTTCGGCATGCCGGTGATGATGCGGATTCCCGACGTCATCGGCGTGCGTCTGACGAACCGGCTGCGCGAGGGCGTGAGCGCGACCGATCTCGCGCTGACGGTGACGCAGCGCCTGCGGGCTCGCAACGTCACCGGCGCCTTCGTCGAGTTCTTCGGCCCGGGCATCTCCGGCCTGTCGGCGGGCGAACGAGCCGTGGTCGCGAACATGACGCCCGAATTCGGCGCCTCGACCGGCTATTTCCCCATCGACAGCGCGACACTGGATTACCTGGCGCAAACGGGGCGTTCGCGGCAACAGATCGCGCTTGTCGAGGCCTATGCGAAGGAGCAGCAGCTCTGGTTCGATCCGCAGGCACGGCCCCGCTACACCGACATCGTCGAGATCGATCTCGCCGCGATCGCCATCAGCCTTGCCGGGCCGCGCCGACCGCAGGATCTGCTTACACCGGCGGCCGTGATGCCGGCCCTCGCCGCCATGCCGCGGCCGAAGACGCCTTCCGCTTCATTGCCGCGTTTTCCCATCGCCATCGCCGCGATTACGAGCTGCACCAATACCTCCGACCCTCGCCTCGTCGTGGCGGCCGGCGTCGTCGCGCGCAAGGCGCGTCGGCTCGGCCTCAGGCCACCGGCCTGGGTGAAGACCTCCCTGGCGCCGGGATCGCCTGCGGCCGAACGCTATCTCAGCCGTGCGGGGCTGCTCGAAGATCTCGAGGCCCTCGGCTTCGGCATCGTCGGCTATGGCTGCACCACCTGCATCGGCAATTCGGGGCCTCTGCTGCCGGTGATGGATGCCGCCGTCCGCGCCGACGAGGTTCTTCCCGTCGCCGTCCTGTCGGGCAACCGCAATTTCCCCGGTCGCGTCCATAGCCAGGTCGAGGCCGGTTTCCTGGCCTCGCCGGCGCTGGTTGTTGCCTATGCGCTTGCCGGCGATGCGGATCGCGACATTTTGCAGGCGTCTTTGACTTCGACGGCAGACGGCAGACCGGTGACGCTTGCCGAGCTGTGGCCCACAGGCGCCGAGATCGACGCCGCGCTGGCGCTCGCACTCGATCCGGCGGATTTCAGCCATGCTTTTGCCGAGGCAACCGCGAGCCGGCACTGGTCGGATCTCGACGCTCCATCCTCGGGGCTCTTTCCATGGAATCCGGCTTCGACCGCACTGCGGCCGCCGCCCTTTGCCAAGGCGATACAACCCAGCAGGCTCGGCTATCACCGCGCTCATCCGCTGCTGGTGCTCGGCGACGACATCACCACGGATCACATCTCCCCGGCCGGCCAAACCCCTGCGGCGAGCGAGGCCGGACGATGGCTGATCGAGCGAGGCGAGGATCCCAGGGATCTGAACGTCTACGCTTCGCGCCGCGGCAACTGGGAGGTGATGCTGCGCGGCCTTTTCACCAACCGCACCTTGGTGAACCGGCTCGCCGCCGACCTGCCGGCAGGCTCGACCCTGCACGTGCCGACGGGTGAGACCCTGCCGCTATGGCGCGCTGCCGAGCGTTACCGCGCATCGGGAGATGCGATGGTCGTCGTAGCCGGGGAACGCTACGGCACGGGTTCATCGCGAGACTGGGCAGCCAAAGGGCTTGGGCTCCTCGGCGTAAATGCCGTCATCGCCCAGAGCTTCGAGCGCATCCACCGCTCCAACCTGATCGGCATGGGGATTCTGCCTCTCCAGCTCGCGCCCGGGACGGGGTCCGGCTCATTGGCGCTCGTCCCCGGCGACACCATCGAGATCGAGGCCACGCCGGATGCGATCGCCCCGCGCGGCGCTGTCGCTGCCCGCATCCACCGCGCCGGCGGCTCGGTCGAGCTATTGCCGGTGCGGGCCGCCGTCGAGACCGCGCTCGAATGCGAAACGCTGCGTGCCGGCGGCATCATTTCCCTGATCCTCGGGCGCCTGCTGGCTGCGTCCGGTCCGCCTTTCGCCGCAACCGGCGAAACACCACCCGCAGCGCTGCGGGAAGCCTGAACAGCGCAAAAGCGCGATCACCTGTCATCCTTGGGAGGATTATCATGACGACCCGCAGAGTTTTCCTGGCCGCCGGCATGGCAGCGCTGTCCGTCACATCCGGCTTCGCGCTGGCCCAAACGCCGATCCAGGAGCTGAAGATCATGGCACCGGCCGGTCCGGGTGGCGGATGGGACGGCGCGGCCCGCTCGATCCAGCAGGTGCTGACCGAGACCAGGGCCGTACGCAGCGTCCAGGTCAACAACGTCACTGGCGCCGGCGGCACGATCGGGCTGGCGCAATTCATCAACAACGCCAAGGGCGACCCGAGCCAGCTGATGGTCAACGGCATCACCATGGTCGGCGCCATCCTGACCAACAAATCGCCCGTCAGCCTGGAACAGGTGACCCCGCTTGCGCGCCTCACGGGCGATCCGCTCGTGATCGTCGTCCCGGCCGACTCGCCCTACAAGACGGTCAAGGACTTCGTCGCTGCCATCAAGGCCGATGTGGCGCGCGTAACCTGGGCCGGCGGATCGGCTGGGGGTGCCGACCACATCCTCGCGGCGCTCGTCACCAGGGTGGCAGGGGCCGATGCCGGAAAGGTCAACTACGTCGCCTTTTCCGGAGGCGGCGAGGCGCTGGCGGCGATGCTCGGCGGGCGCGTGACGGCAGGCGTCTCCGGCTATGGCGAATTCGAAGGCCAGATCAAGGCCGGCAAACTTCGCGCTCTCGCAATCTCCTCGGGCAAGCGGCTCGAAGGCGCCGATGTGCCGACGCTCAAGGAGCTCGGCTACGATGTCGAGGTCGTGAACTGGCGCGCTGTCATGGCCGGTCCCGGAATCACGCCGGACCAGAAGGCGCAGCTGACCAGGCTATTCGACGGCCTGGTCGCGAGCAGCGAGTGGAAGGCGCTTCTGAAGGCGCGCGGCTGGGACGACTACTATCTCGCCGGCGAGCCCTTCGCGGCTTTCCTCAAGGAAGAACAGGTCCGCGTCGGCGATATTCTCAGGACCATCGGCCTCGTCAAATAGGGCCGCTTGTCGCGCGGCCGCACCGGCCATAAACCACACCCGTGCGCGGCAATGCCGACGAGGGGCGGGTGATGGCTGGCAGCGGAAGAAGAGACCTCGCGACACCCCTTGCCGCACGCATTCTCGCGGACATTCGAGACGGCGGGCTGGCGATGGGGACGCATCTCCGCTCGCAGGACATTGCGACACGCCTCGGCGTGTCGCGGTTCCCCGTCGGCCAGGCTCTCCAGATCCTGGCCGACAAGGGCGTGCTGCGTCACGAACGCAACCGCGGCTATTTCGTCGAGCAGGCGTCGCCGGCTTCGAGCGATGCGCTTGGACTTTCCATGCCGGATAGGATCACACAGGCGTATTTCCGCATCGCAGACGACCATCTTCGCGGCCGCCTGCCGGAACAGGTCAGCGAAGCCGATCTCAGACAAGGGTACGATCTGACGCGAGCCGAACTCAACGCGGTGCTGGCCCGCATCGGCAAGGAGGGTTGGGCCGAGCGGCGGGCGGGCTATGGCTGGACCTTCGCTCCGGTTCTGAACACGCCGGAAAGCCTGGAGCAGACCTACCGCCTGCGCCTCGCCCTCGAACCGGCGGCGCTCCTCGAACCGGGGTATCACCTGGCGTCGGAGAGCATAGCCGCATGCCGCGCCGCCGAGGAACGGCTGCTCGCAGGCGCGATCGAAACAGACAGCGCCGACGCCCTCCACGAACGCGGCGTGCGCTTCCACGAAACCATCGTGGCAGGTTCGGGCAATCCGTTTTTCCTGGATACGATCCGCCGCATCAACCGTATCCGGCGGCTGCTCTCCTATCGCTCCATGCTCGACCGGAAGCGCTACCGCCAACAATGCGAGGAGCATCTCGCGATCCTCGACAGTCTGGCGGAAGGGCGGCAATCGGAGGCAGCCGAGCGCCTGCGACGACATCTGTCCCATACCATCGACAACCTGAGCGGCATCCGATCGCTCCTCAGCCGCTGATCGGGAACGTCTCAGGCGTTCGGCAGGTGCCAGCCTATAGTCTTGCTCGCGACTCCCACTTCGATACGGAAAAAGGTGTTCCTGCAATCGGGTCTCGCATACAGAGCCGATTGCGCCCAGGCGCCGGCCCAGGCGGTTCGGGTTGCCGCGATCTGTCGCCGGAGCGACTGAATGGAGAGATCGATAAAGATGAATGTCTCCAACGATATGAATGCGGTCGAGCGCGCCATCACGACCCGCCGCGCCATCCGCGCCTTCCTGCCCGATCCGGTCGATCAAGCTTTAGTCCGCCGTCTGATCGAGTTGGCGGCGCAGGCGCCCTCCGGCACCAACATGCAGCCCTGGAAGCTCAGGGTGATCGGTCCTCAGTCGCGGGCGCGGCTCGAAGCCGCGCTGCGCGCCGCCCTGGAGGCCGGGGAACGACCCGGCGTCGAGGAATACCGCTATTATCCCGAGCGCTTCCGCGAGCCCTATCTCTCACGCCGCCGAAAGGTCGGCTGGGATCTCTACGGCCTGCTCGGCGTGGCGAAGGGTGATGTCGAGGGCATGAAGCGGCAAACGGCGGCCAATCTGCGCTTCTTCGATGCGCCGGTCGCGCTGATGCTGACGATCGACCGCGATCTGGAGATCGGCTCCTGGCTGGATCTCGGCATGTTCATCCAGAACCTGCTGATCGCGGCCCAGGGCCATGGGCTCGATTCCTGCCCGCAGGCGATCTTCGCGCAGTTCCACCCGATCGTCAGGCGCGAGCTCGCGATTCCCGACGACGAGGTCGTGGTCTGCGGCATCGCCATCGGCAAGGCCGATCCGGACGCGCCGGCCAATCGCCTCGTGCCCGAGCGCGAGCCGGTCGAGGCCTTCACCAGCTGGCTGGATTGAGGGCTCCGCTGGAGCGTGCTTATTTCGCACGGAACCTCGGCGTCATTCCGGGGCACGGCGCAGCCATGAGCCCGGAACCCATGAACACCGTCATATCCAGACGAGAGCGATTGCCATCATCACAATTTCCTCCTCGCACCGTGTTCATGGGTTCCGGGCTCTTCGCTGACGCGAAGCCCCGGCATGACGCCTAAATTCCATGTCAACGCTGCACATCTAGGCCCCGGGCTTTTCGCCGGCCGGCTGCGTCGCCGCCTTCCTGAATAGCTTCAGCAGCGGCGCGACCAGCCAATGCATCGCGACGATGACGATCCCGCCGACGACCAGCCCAAAGACGGCCGCGAGCACCGCACCCGCCAGCCATTCGCCGGCAGCGGCCACGGCAGCCGGCAAGGCACGGCCGGCCGCGACGGCGAGATCATGGACGCCGTGGCCGAGGCCCGAGAAGCCATAGCCTTCCAGCCCGTGGATGATGATGCCGCCGCCGACCCAGAGCATCGCGGCCGTACCGATAGCGCCGAGCCCGGTGAGGAAATGGGGCATGCCGACGACGAGGCCGCGCCCGAGCGGCCGCGTCAGCCAGCTCAGCGCGCGATCGAGCCCGCCGGCCTCGCCCGGCGCCGGCTGCCTCAAGCCCAGCAGGCTCGTCGCTGGCCGCTGATTGGCGGCAAGCGCAACGCCGACATCGTCCGCCTTCACGATCAACGCGACCACGCCATAGACGACGACGGTGATGCCGATGCCGACGATGGCGAGCACCGCTGCCTTCATCCAGAAGGACTGATCCGCAACGCCGGCCAGCGTGATCGCCATGATCTCGGCCGAGAGGATGAAATCGGTCTTGATCGCGCCCGCGATCTTCTGCTGTTCGAGTGCCGCAGAATCGCCCGCCGCAGTCTCGCCCTCGCCATGCGCTCCGTGCGGCAGCACCAGCTCCAGCACCTTCTCGGCGCCTTCAAAGCAGAGATAGGCGCCGCCGGCCATCAACAGCGGGGTGATCGCCCAGGGCGCGATCAGGGCGAGGATCAGCGCGCCCGGCAGCAGGAAGAGAAGCTTGTTGCGTAGCGAGCCCAGCGCAATTCGCCAGATGATCGGCAGTTCGCGTGCGGCCGCGAAGCCGACGGCATAGCGTGGCGTCACCGCGGCATCGTCGATGACGACGCCGGCCGCCTTGGCGCCGGCCTTGCCGGCCTGCGCCACGACATCGTCGACCGAACTCGCCGCGATCTTGGCGATGCCGGCGACGTCGTCGAGCAGCGCGAACAGACCCGAAGCCAAAACGCCCTCCCTTGTTGGACAGCGACCCAGCTGATCGCGCCATTCCGGGATAGAGCCGCGCGTCATCCCGGACAAGCTGCGAAGCAGCGCGGATCCGGGATCCATCGAAGGCGCGCCGCTCTACGATGGATCCCGGCGCTCCGCTTCGCTGCGGCCGGGATGACGGCGCGGTTAACCCGCCGCCTTCAGGCTCGCAAACCCCTTGCCCTCGGCCGCGAGACGCTTCAGCAGCGGCGCCGGCTCCAGCGCCTTGTCGCCGGTCTCGGCGGCCTGCGCCTCCAGACGCTTCGCGATGACGCCGAGCCCGACGCTGTCGGCCCAATACATCGGGCCGCCGCGCCAGGCCGGCCAGTTATAGCCGTTGATCCAGACGATATCGATGTCGCCCGGCCGCGCCGCGATGCCTTCTTCAAGGATGCGGGCGCCCTCGTTCACCATCGGGTCGAGCAGCCGGGCCAGGATCTCGGCCTGCGTGAAGGCGCGGCGCGTGACGCCCTGCTCGGCCGAAATGCGGGCGATCAGCGCCTCGACCTCCGGGCAGCGCTGGCCGGTGCGCGCGCCCTGCGGATAGATGTAATAGCCGCGCCCGGTCTTCTGGCCGAACCAGCCGGCGTCGCAGATCGCGTCGGCCACGGCGGCCTTCAGCCCCCGTGCCTTGCGCGAGCGCCAGCCGATGTCGTTGCCGGCGAGATCGGCCATGGCGAAAGGGCCCATCTTGAAGCCGAAATCGACCAGCGCCGCATCGACCTGATGCGGCAGGGCGCCCGCGATCAGCAGCCGCTCGGCGGCGCGGGTGCGCTGCTCCAGCATGCGGTTGCCGACGAAGCCGAAGCCGTTGCCGACGACGACCGGCACCTTGCCGAGCTTGCGCCCGAGCGCCACCGCGGTGGCGACGGCATCATCCGCCACGCCATGCGGCCTGACCACTTCGAGCAGCTTCATGACATTGGCCGGGCTGAAGAAATGCATGCCGAGCACGTCCTGCGGGCGGCCGGTCGACGCCGCGATGGTGGGCACGTCGAGATAGGAGGTGTTGCTGGCGAGGATCGCGCCCGGCTTCGCGACCTTGTCGAGCTCGCCGAAGATCTGCTTCTTGACGCCCATCTCCTCGAAGGCGGCCTCGACGACGATGTCGGCGCCTGCCGCCGCGGCCAGCCCGACCGCCGGCTTGATCAGGGCGAGCCGCTGCTTGCGCGCCTCCGGCGTCAGCGAGCCCCGCGAGACCGAGATGTCGTAAATCGCGGCGATGCGGTTGATGCCGTTGTCGAGCGCCGCCTGCGCGGTCTCGATCAGCGTCACCGGGATGCCGGCATTGGCGAAGCACATGGCGATGCCGCCGCCCATCGTGCCGGCGCCAATGACGGCGGCGCGGGCGATCTCGCGCGGCTTCACTTCCGGCCCGATGCCCGGCACCTTCGCGACCTCGCGCTCGGCGAAAAAGACATGGCGCAGCGCCTTGGAGCGCTCATCGGCGATGAGCGAGAGGAAGAGCCTGCGCTCCACCGCCAGCCCCTCGGCAGAGGGCAGGAGGAAGGCGCTTCGGACCGCCTCGACTAGCGCCGGCACGGTCGGCATGCCCTCGGCTTTCCGCAGCGCCTCCTTCGCCAGCCCCTCGAAGGCCTCGCGATCCGCCTCCGTCAGCCTCTCGCCGTCGGCGCTCGTGACCGGTCGGCGCCCTTCGGCCGCCAGCCCCTCAGCCAGCCTGATCGCTGCCGTGACGAGATCGCTGGAGACGATCTCGTCGAGCAGCCCGTATTCGAGCGCCTGACCGGCCGAAATGGGTTCGCCCGAGAGCATGATCGGGAAGGCCTTCGCCGCGCCGATCAGCCGGGGCAGGCGCTGCGTGCCGCCCGCGCCGGGAATGAGGCCGAGCTTGACCTCGGGCAGGCCGAGTTTCGCTACGGGCAGCGCGACGCGGCCATGGCAGGCGAGCGCGACCTCGAGGCCACCGCCGAGCGCCACGCCCTGGATCGCCGCGACCACGGGCTTGGCCGAAGCCTCGATCGCATCGAGCAGATCGGGCAGCAGCGGCGCGGCCTGTGGCTTGCCGAACTCGCTGATATCGGCCCCGGCGATGAAGGCCTTGCCGGCGGATGCGATCACGATGGCGGTGACCGAGGCATCCGCATTGGCGGTCTCGATCGCTTTCGCCAGCCCTTCGCGCACGGCGGCACCGAGCGCATTGACCGGCGGATTGTCGATGGTGACGACCGCGACCGGGCCGCGCACCTCAAACTGAACCTTCGTCATCGACGGCCTCCGCAATCCTCGTTCCGCGCTCCGACTCGCTAGCCAAAGCAGCGAAGGCGTCCATCGGGTAGGGAGAGCCCGGCCCGCGCGATGTCAAGCGCGCGGCGACGAAAGACGCATCCGGCCGCGCTTGACCCCTCCCGAAAGCGCATGCCATCCCGGCAACACCATCAGGAGCGGATCGATGAGCGAGAGTGTCATCAGCGAAACCGTCGCGGCCGGCGTCGTGCAGATCACGATGAACCGGCCCGACCGCAAGAATGCGCTCGACCGCACGAGCTATGCCGGGCTGATCGCCGCCATCGTCGCCGCCGAGGCCGATGCTTCGATCCGCGCGATCCTGCTGACCGGCGCTGGCGGCTGCTTCACCAGCGGCAACGACATCAAGGACTTCGCGGCCGCCGCCGCAACGGGCCAGGGCCTGACCATCGCCATCGATTTCCTGAATGCGATCTCGACTGCGAAGAAGCCGATCGTCGCCGCCATCGAGGGTTTCGCCGTCGGCATCGGCACGACGATGCTGCTGCATTGCGACCTCGCCTTCGCGGGCCGCACCGCGACCTTCCGCCTGCCCTTCGTCACGCTCGGCCTCTCGCCGGAGGGCGGGTCGAGCTATCTCCTGCCGCTCGTCGCCGGCTCGAAGAAGGCGGCCGAACTGCTGATGCTGGGCGAGCCTTTCGGCGCCGAGGCTGCTGAAGCTGCCGGTCTCGTCAATGCGGTGGTCGAGGAGAGCACGGCGCTGGAAGCCGGGCTCGCCAAGGCCAAGACATTGGCGGCGCTGCCGCCGGAATCGGTCGCGCTGACGAAGATGCTGCTGAAGCGCGGCTCGGCTCAGGCCGTGGCCGAGACCATCGGTACCGAGGCGCACCATTTCGGCGAGCGCCTGCGTTCGGCCGAAGCCATGGCGGCTTTCGCGGCGTTCCTGAAGAAGTAGCAGCGGGGCGCTCGCGAAGCCGCAGCTGTCATTCCGGGGCAAGCGCAGAGCGCTTGAGCCCGGAACCCATGAACACGGCGCTTCCGTCGTGGTCGCGCCTGTCCCGACCATCCACGTCTTTCTTCGTCGAGGTCAGTGCTCAAGACGTGGATGCTCGCCACAAGGGCAAGCACGACGCTTCTGGAATAGCGTGGTGTTCATGGGTTCCGGGCTCGGGCCTTTGGCCCGCCCCGGAATGACGGCAGTGTTTCCCCGCGAACCTGCCTGCGTACCCTCAGGCCGCCACCGCCCGGCGCCGCCCCTTGAGCCAGTCGCGCGTCCAGGAGAACACCGGCCAGAGCAGCGCCGCGAAGGTCATCGATGCCAGCACCGAGGAGACCGGCCTGTCGAAGAAGGGCAGCACCGATCCATCAGACTTGATCAGCGACGTCACGAAGCTCTGCTCCACCATCGTGCCCATGACGATGCCGAGCACCATGGCGGCCACGGGATAGCCGTTCTTCTCCATCGCGAAGCCGAAGAGGCCGAAGAAGGCGACGCACCAGACGGCGAAGAGGTTGTTGCCGGCCGTCGCGAAGGCGCCGACCGCGCAGAAGATCATGATGACCGGCATCACCGCCGAGCGCGGCGCCCCGACGACCTTGCTCGCCAGCCGGATCATGATGATGCCGAAGGGAATCATGATGATGTTGCCGAGAATGAAGATGATGTAGAGCGCGTACATGCTCTCGGCCTGCTGGGTGAACAGCGTCGGCCCGGGGTTCAGCCCCTTCATGTAGAGCACGCCGATGGCGATCGCGGTGATGGTGTCGCCGGGGATGCCGAAGAGCAGCGCCGGCACCCAGCCCGAGGCCAGCGAGGCGTTGTTGGAGGCGCCGGCCTCGATCAACCCTTCCGGGTGCCCCGTGCCGAACTTCTCCGGCGTCTTCGAGAAGCGCTTCGACATCGCATAGCTCACCCAGGCCGCCATGTCGGCGCCCGCGCCGGGCAGCACGCCGATGATGATGCCGACGATGTTCCCGCGCGCCTGCTGCTTCGGATATTCCTTGGTGAGCTGCCACTGGCCCTTGAGGATCGAGCCGAGGCGCCGGTTCTCGATCTTCGGCGGCTCGCGCTCGGTCAGCGCCCGCATCACCTCGGCCAAAGCGAAGACGCCGACCAGCGCAGGGATCGGCTCGATACCCCCCAGCAGATCAGTCGAGCCGAAGGTGAAGCGCGGCACGCCGCCGGGATTGTCGATGCCGACGCAGGTGATGAGCAGGCCGAGCAGCATCGCCGCGATCGCCTTGATCGGCGATGACCGGGCGACCAGCGTCGAGCACATCAGGCCGAGCATGGCGAGCCAGAAGTTCTCGTAGGTCGAGAAGGACAGCGCCATCTCGGCGAGCAGCGGCGCGATCAGCATCAGCGAGAGCGTGCCGGCGATGCCGCCGAGCGCCGAGAACCACAGGCAGATGCCGAGCGCCGTCTCGGCCTGGCCCTTGCGCGTCATCGCATAGGCTTCGTCGGTATAGGCGGCCGAGGCCGGCGTGCCGGGGATGCGCAGCAGGCAGCCCGGAATGTCGCCGGAGAAGATCGCCATGGCGGAGGCCGTGATGATCGTCGCCACCGCCGCGATCGGCGAGAGATAGAAGGTGACCGGCACGAGCAGCGCCGTCGCCATGGTGGCGGAGAGGCCGGGCAACGCGCCGACGGTCAGGCCGTAGAAGGCGGACGCCACAATGGCAATCATAACGTCGAATTGAAAAACCAGCCCGAAGGCCTTGATGACGGTGTCCATCGTCAGGCCTCGCTCACCAGGGGAAGGGCAGGATGCCGCCGGGCAGGGGTACGCGCAGCAGCTTGAGGAAGATCAGGTTGATCGCGAAGGGCGCGATGATCGCCAGCGGCACCGCGAGCTTCGGTTTGGCGCCGAAGGCGAGGCTGGCGGCGAGCACCATGATCGCGGCCGTCGGCAGGAAGCCGAGCGTCTCCGAGACGAGCGCGTAGAAGGCGAGCAGGGCCGGCGGCAGCAGCGCCAGCCAGTTGCGCCAGGCCGGCAGCGGCGCGAGTTCCTCCGGCGTCGCATGGCTGACGACATCGGCCTCGGCGACCTCCTCGAAATGCCGGCCGATCCCGAAGACGATCAGCCCGCCGCAGAGCACGAGCCCCGCGCCGACGACCATCGGAAAGGCGGAGGGTCCGACCTGCTGGCCGGGAACCGGCGGCAATCGCGAGCCGTAAAGGAACGCGGCAGCCCCCAGCGCGGCGAGGGCGGAGCCGGTGATGCGGTCGGATAGTTGCAAGGGGCAACCTCCTTGGAATTCTGATCGTGAAGAGACGAAAACGCCGGGAGCTTTCTTGCTCCCGGCGTCGTGGTCTGGCGCCGACTAGCCCTTGGCGAGCCCTGCCGCCTTCATGGCGGAGGCCATCGACTTGTCGCTTTCGGCCATGAAGGAGGCGAAGCCCGGCCCGTCTGCGAACTTCATGCCGAAGCCGCGCGCGTTCATGAAGTCCTGGTAGTCCTTCGAGTCGAAGGCCTTCTTCAGCGCCGCCGTCAGCTTGGCCGCGATCTCGGGCGGCAGGCCCTTGGGCGCGCCGATACCGCGCCAGGCGCCGATCGAATAGTTGACGCCGAGCGTCTCGTTGAGTGTCGGCACGTCCTTGAACTGCGGATTGCGCGCGCTCGCCATGATCGCCAGCGACTTGGCCTTGCCGGCGTCGATCATCGCGCGCCCCTCGGGCACCGAGCAGGTGACGATGTCGAGGCCGCCGGCCGCGAGATCCTGCATCGCCGGCGCCGCGCCGTTCGAGGGCACCCAGGCGACATGGTCCGGCTTCAGCCCCATGGAAACGAGCCAGCCGATCAGCGCGAGATGCCAGATGCCGCCCTGGCCGGTGCCGGAGGCCTTGAGCTTGCCGGGAGCCGCCGCCTTGATCGCGTCCGCCAGCCCCTTGATGTCCTTGTAAGGGCCGGACGCCGAAACCTGCACGCCCGGCGGGTCCTCATTCATCAGCCCGAGCGGAACGTAGCTCGCAGGCGTCAGCTCGGTCAGGCCCTGATGATGCATCATGGCGATCTCGACCGTCAGCATGCCGATATTGTAGCCGTCCGGCGCCGCCGTCGCGATGGCGGAATGGCCGACGACGCCGGAGCCGCCGGTGCGGTTGACGACATTGACCGGCTGGCCGAGGTCCTTCTCCAGAAGCTGCGCCACGATGCGCGCGGTGGCGTCGGTGCCGCCGCCGGCGCCCCAGGGGCAGACCATGGTCAGCGGCCGGTTCGGCCAGTTGGCCTGTGCCAGTGCCGGCGCCGCGATCAGGCTCGCCGCGCCCGCTGCCGCGGCTCCCTTGAGCACACTACGCCTGTCGATAAAATCGCTCATTCCCCATCTCCTCCGCTAAATCGATTTAGTGTCCGGGCGCTCCTCGTCCTTGAACGGGGCGCCCTTGGTGTGACGCGATTATCTGAGCCGATCGCGCGGCGGGTGACAACACCTCATTTTGGCCGATGTCACAGACCGCAGATGACGGGCAGGACCGCGCTCGTGACCCGCTCCACCACCGCGCCGGTGCTGAGGTCGGAGCCGGCCGCGGCCGGCGGCAGCGAGGCGCCAGCCTTGGTCAGCATCGCCTGAATCGCCGCACCGTTGGCAAGCGCATAGCTGCGCTGCGGCGCGACGCCCGCGATCAGCACCTTGTCGGAGGGATTATCCGTGACGACACCGACCAATCGGCCCTGACGGTCGAAGGCCGGGGTGCCCGCTTGCCCGGGCTGCAGCGGCGCCCGCAGCGCCGGCTTGCCACCCGCCTGGACGCTCTGCCCCGGCAGGGCGACGGCCGCCCGTTTGCCGGCATCGTCGCCGAACGCCACCAGAACCAACGCCTCCTCCGCGCTTGGCGCCTCGGTGCGCAGGCCCGGCAGCCTGGCCGTACCGGCGCCATCGAGATCGAGCAGCACGAGCCCGCTCGCATCGTCCTTCAGCCGCAGCTTCGCAGTGCGTCCGCCGACGCGCAGGCTGCGGCAGCCGTCGACGGCGACGGCTGCGCTCAGGGCCGTCCTGTCCGAGAGCGCCAGCGCGACCCCGTAGCGTTCGTTGCTACGCGCGGCCGGTGGCATCAGCGACGACAGGCCGGGCGCCGGGCTCGCCGTGCCGGCGACGGCCGAGGGCGCGGCCGGGACCGCACCGCTCGGAAACGGCTCGAAGCTCGCAGCGATGGCGATGACGAGCTTGTCGACGGTCGGCGCCAGCGCCTTGTCGTAGCCGATCGAGAAGCCGCGCAAGCCCTGCGGCCCGGCCGAGAGGCGGCGATAGAACCGCCCGGTCGGGGTCTCGCCCGTCACTACGAAAAAGTCGGGGCGCAGCAGCTTGTAAGTGATCTTGCGGCCGGGATTGTTCGGGTTGAGCGCGGTCGCCTTCTCGAACAGCACGGCGAGATCCTCGCCGGGCGGCGAGGCGGAGGTGTCGAGCGTGACCTTCTCGTCGAGGCTCTGCCAGCGGCTCCCGCCCGTGGGCGTCGCGTCGCGCCTTGGCAGGAGCTTGGAGGGAATGCCGATCTGCACGCCGGTCTTGTCGTCGGCCAGGACGCGGAAGCCCGCGACATCGCGCGCAGCCTGCGCGGCCCTCGCCAGGGCGACTCGATCGGCCGGCGCCAGCACCCCGTCGGCCGGGCCGCGCGCGCCCTTGAAGGCGTTGATCGCCCGGAAGGTCAGCGGACCATACGAGCCGCTGACCGCGCCGTTGAACTGCCCGGCCCAGATCAGGTCGGACTGGATCGCCTTGCGCTCGGCCTCGGGCAGCGCCTCGAAGCTCGCCTGCGCCGCCGCCATCTGCGGATTGGCAGCCTGAGCCGGCGCGCCGGGAGCCTGCGCCCATGCACCCGCAAGCGGCACCGCCAGCATCGCGAGCGCCAGCGCGGCGGCCGCGACGGAGTTCTTTCGCGAATGAGGACGAAGCGCGCGCGGCATCATCAGATCCTTGGAAAACGGACTAGCGGCTGCATTGAGCGTCAGAATGCGTGGCGCCGCAACCGAGACGCCCGTCATTCCGGGTCATGCCCCAGGCATGAGCCCGGAATCCAGAACCGGTGCGGCCGATAGAAGAAGCCAGAGCAGAGAGCTTTCTGTCGAAAGGGCATCGGTTCTGGGTTCCGGTCCCTTCGCTATCGCGAAGTCCCGGAATGACGGCGGAGTTCAATAAGCCCGAAGAGATGGCCCTTCAGCTTTCACCCCGCGACCTGCATTCGCATGACTTGAACGCGCGCCGGGCGGTGATAGCCTGCCGGCCCCGCTCACGCCGTCATCCGCCCGAGGCAATCTCCGGCGACGCTGGCGGGCGGCCGACGAAGAGGAACGACGATGACCCTGCTATCCCGTCTCGCGCTCACCCTCTGCCTCGTCTTCGCAGCCGCACCCGCCTTCGCGCAGAAGGCCTATGTCCGAAACGACCTGCTCGCGGATGGGCAGCGGCTGGAGGAGCGCCTGAAGCGCGAGGTCTCGGCCGGGAACCGCTCCGCCGCCGATGCGATCCGGGCCGGCGAGATCGCGCTGGCCCGTGGCGACGCCCGCGCCGCCCTACCCCAGGCCAATGCCGCGATCGTCGCCGATTCCAGCAATGCCGCCGGCTGGCGCCTGATGGCGCGCGCCGCCAACGCCATCGAGCCGCGCGACTATCGCGAGCGCTGGGAATTGCGCGAGCGCGCGATCAGCGCCGCCTACCTCGCCTACAGCCGAGCAACCAACCGCAGTGACGAGGCGGCGTCGCTGGGCGTGCTCGCCCGCACCTTCGAAAAGAACGAGCTCTGGCGCCCGGCGCTGACCAGCTATCGCCTCAGCCTCGACCTCGCCGCCAATCCAGCGTTGCAAAGCTCCTATGAGAGCCTGCGCGAGAAGCGCGGCTTCCGCCTGATCTCCAACAAGACCGATTCAGACGCCGCTTCGCCCCGCGCCTGCTTCGAATTCTCGGAGGCGCTGGCACGGGGCCGCGTCGATTTCGCGCCCTATGTCGCGATCTCCGGAGGGAAAGGCGACTTCGCTGTCAGCGCCGAGGACAAACAGATCTGCGTCGACGGCCTCAAGCATGGCGAGCGCTATGCCATCGTCATCCGCCAAGGCGTGCCCTCCGCCATCCCCGACGAAACCCTGCTGAAATCGGCCGATTACGAGATCTATGTCCGCGATCGCACCCCCTCCGTGCGTTTCACCGGCAAGAACTACGTGCTGCCGCGCACCGGCCAGCAGGGCATTCCGGTCGTCTCGGTCAATTCCGGCAAGCTCGACCTCGAAGTCATGCGCATCGGCGACCGCAACCTGATCAACTCCGTCCATTCCGACGACTTCCTCGGCCAACTCGGCTCCTATTCCGCCAAGCAGATCTCGGGCGATAAGGGCCAGAGCGTCTGGACCGGCACGATGGACGTGAAGTCCGAGCTCAATCAGGACGTGATCACCGCCTTCCCGGTAACGGAGGCTGTCGGCAGCCTGAAACCCGGCGTCTACGTCATGTTCGCCAAGCCCTCGGGCGGGCCGGTCGCGGCGCCCTCCGGCGACGATGGCGACTATGATGATGGCTCCACCCGGGCGACGCAGTGGTTCGTCGTCTCGGATCTCGGCCTGACCTCCTTCACCGGCCCCGACGGCGTGCATGTGCTCGCCCGCTCGCTGGCCGATGCCAAGCCCGTCGCCAATGCGGAACTGCGCCTGGTCGCCCGCAACAACGAGGTACTCGGCACGGCCAGGACCGACGCCAATGGCTATGCCCGCTTCGATGCCGGATTGGGCAAGGGCCAGGGGGGCAATGCGCCGGGCCTCGTCACCGCCTCGCTCGCCGAGGATTACGGCTTCCTCGACCTGAAGCAGACCGCTTTCGACTTGTCCGATCGCGGCGTGAAGGGCCGCGTCGCGCCGGCCGGGCTCGACGCTTATCTTTATACCGAGCGCGGCGTCTATCGCTCGGGCGAGACGGTCTATCTGACGTCGCTGCTGCGCGACGCCAAGGGTGCGGCCGTCACCGGCCTGCCGCTGACCCTCGTCGTCAAGCGCCCGGATGGCGTGGAGTATCGCCGCCGCCAGGTCGAGGATCAGGGCGCGGGTGGGCGGGCCCACTCGATCCAGCTCGTCTCCGGCGCGGCGACCGGGACATGGCGCGTCGTCGCCTATTCCGACCCGAAGGGGCAGGCGATCGGCGAGACCTCCTTCCTCGTCGAGGACTATGTCCCCGAACGGCTGGAACTGACGCTGTCGCCCAAGACGCCGCTGCTGCAGGCCGGCGAGCCGGCCGAGCTCAACGTCAACGCGCGCTATCTCTACGGCGCGCCGGGCTCCGCGCTCGACGTCACCGGCTCGATGACCATCCGCGCGGCGGGCGCGAGCGCCATCCCTGGTTTCAAGGATTATCAGGTCGGGCTCACCGACGAGGAGTTCGAGCCGGTCCAGAGCGAGTTCGAGGAGAGCGCCACGACCGACGCCGCCGGCAAGGCGGTGATCACCAACCCGGTCCAGCAGCCCGACACCAACCGCCCGCTCGAGGTCGAGATGACCGTGCGCGTCGGCGAACCCGGCGGGCGCGCCATCGCCCGCTCCGTCACCCTGCCGATCGTGCCCAAGGGCGCCGCTATCGGCGTGAAGAAGCTCTTCAGAGACGGCGATCTCGGCAACGGCCAGACCGCGAATTTCGAAGTCATCATGGCCACCGGCGACGGCAAGCGTCTCGCCCGCCCCGGCGTCAAATGGGTGCTGTCGAAGGTCCGTCGCAACTATCAGTGGTTCTTCCAGGACGGCCGCTGGAACTATGAGGGCGTCAAGACCACCCGCCGTGTCGCCGATGGCGAGATCGCGGTGGCGGAAGCCGCAGGCGCCAAGATCGCGGCACCCGTCGAATGGGGCAATTACCGGCTCGACGTGACCTCTGACGGCAACGAGGCCGCCGAGACCTCGGTCTCCTTCAGCGTCGGCTATGAGAGCGACAAGACGGCGGATACGCCGGATGTGCTCGACGTCGCGCTGGACAAGGCCTCCTACGCCGATGGCGAAAGCCTGCAGCTCCGCCTCTCGCCGCGCTTCGCCGGCAAGGCGACGCTCGCGGTGATCACCGACAAGGTCGCGGATATCCGTACCATCGACATCGCGGAAGGCGGCACCACCGCCTCGATCCCGGTGAAAGCGGAATGGGGCGCCAGCGCCTATCTCGTCGTGCTCGCGCATCGGCCCATGGATACCGCCGCCAAGCGCCTGCCCGGCCGCGCCATCGGCCTGTCCTGGTTCCAGATCGGCAAGGAACAGCGCACGCTGGCTGTTGATCTCGGCGCGCCGCAGCTGGTGCGTCCGCTCTCGACGCTCTCGCTGCCGGTCAAGGTCACCGGCATGAAGGCCGGCGAGGAAGCCTATGTCACGCTCGCCGCCGTCGATATCGGCATCCTCAATCTCACTCGCTACGAGAGCCCTGATCCGAGCAAATTCTTCTTCGGGCAGCGCCAGCTCGGCCACGACCTGCGCGATCTCTACGGCTACCTGATCGACGGCATGCAGGGCACGCGCGGCGCGATCCGCACCGGCGGCGACGCCGCACCCAAGATGGATGGCGAGAAGCCGACGCAGGAGCCGCTCGCCCGCTATTCCGGCGTGGTCAAGGTCGGGCCGGACGGCACCGCCAAGGTCGATTTCGACATGCCCGCCTTCAACGGCTCGGTCCGCGTAATGGGCGTCGCCTGGTCGGCCGGGCGCACCGGCCAGGCCAGCGCCGACGTGATCGTGCGCGACCAGATCGTGGCGCAGGCGACGCTGCCGCGCTTCCTCGCCATCGGCGACCAGTCGCGCTTCCATCTGCAGGTCGACAATGTCGAGGGTCCTGCCGGCGCCTATACCGTCGATCTCGACGTGAAGGGCCCGGTGGTGGTCGCGGCCGACGCGACGCGCCGCACGATGCAGCTCGCGGCCGGCGCCAAGACGCAGATGACGATCCCGGTCACCGCCGCCGGCCTCGGCCGCGCCGAGTTCGACGTGCGCGTATCCGGCCCGAACGGCATCGGCACGGTGCAGAACCTCGCGGTCAGGGTGCAGCCCTCGGCCGCGACCATCGCGCGCCGCATCGTCCGGGCCATCCCCGGCAATGGCGGGGCGATCACCGTCTCCTCCGACCTGATGGCCGATCTCGTGCCGAACTCCGGCCAGGTCTCGGTGACTGTCTCGCCCTTCGGCTCGCTCGACGTGCCCGCCCTGCTCAAGGCGCTCGACCGTTACCCTTATGGCTGCACCGAGCAGACCGTCTCGCGCGCCCTGCCGCTGCTAGCGGTCAATCAGCTCGCCTCGATGGAGCAGCTCGCCCTCGACGACAAGGCTGACGAACGCGTGCAGAACGCGATCGAGCGCGTGCTTACCCGCCAGGGCGGCAACGGCTCCTTCGGCCTGTGGAGCGTCGGCGGCGAGGATCTCTGGCTCGACGCCTTCGTCGCGGACTTCCTGACGCGGGCTCGCGAGAAACAATTCGCGGTGCCGCAGATCGCCTTCAACCTCGCGCTCGACCGCCTGCGCAACCAGGTCGTCAACACAGGCGACATCAACAAGGAGGAAGCCGCCGGCATCGCCTATGCGCTCTATGTGCTCGCCCGCAACGGCCGGCCGGTGATGGGCGATCTGCGCTATCTCGCCGACAACAAGCTTGGCGATTTCGCGACCCCGCTCGCCCGCGCCCAGATCGGCGCGGCGCTCTCGGCGCTGGGCGACCGCGGCCGCGGCCGCGCCGCCTTCACCAGCGCGCTCGGGCTCTTGCAGCAGGCTGGTGATGACGGTCTCTCGCGGCCGGATTACGGCTCGCGACTGCGCGACGGCGCCGGCGTGCTCGCACTGATCGCGGAGGCCAATGGCGAGCGCGCCGACATCAGCCGCGCCGTCTCGATCCTCGACGCCACCCGCAACAGCGCCCGCTACAGCTACACCTCGACGCAGGAGCAGATGTGGATGGTGCTGGCGGCGCAAGCCATGGCCAAGGACGCCGAGGGCATGACGCTGACGATGGACGGCACGGCCCGTAAGGGCGCGCTCTACCGCACGCTCTCGGCCGAGGCGCTGGAGGCGAAGTCGCTGACCATCGCCAATCCCGGTGCGGCCAGCGCGCAAGCCGTGATCACCGTGGCGGGCATCCCGAGCGCGCCCGAACCGGCACTGAACCAGGGCTTCGGGCTGGAGCGGGTGATCTACACGATGAAGGGCGAGCGGGTCGATCCCTCGCGCCTGCGCCAGAACGAGCGCTATGTCGTGGCGCTGACAGTGACGGAGGGCGCGCCGCGCTACGGAAGGCTGCTGCTGGTCGACCCCGTCCCGGCCGGGTTGGAGATCGAGAACGCCAACCTGACCGAGGGCGCCTCGGTCGCGGGGCTCGACTGGCTGAAGCAGGAGGTCTCGCCAGTTCATACCGAGTCGCGCGACGACCGCTATGTCGCGGCCTTCGAGCGCTCGGGCTCGAAGACCGACAAGCTCTCCTACACGGTCGCCTATATCGCGCGGGCTGTCTCGCCCGGACGCTACGTTTCCCCCGCCGCCGTGATCGAGGACATGTACCGGCCCGACCGCTTCGGCCGGACGGGCTTCGGCGCGGTGGAGATCAGTTCGGCGCGGTGATGGGCAAGGAGACGCCCCATCCGTCATTCTCGGGCGAAGCGCAGCGCAGACCCGAGAATCTCGACAAGGAGATGCTCGGGTCAAGCCCGAGCATGACGGCGCACCGTGGGCTCTTTCGCAAACTGAAGATCGCCGCGGGCGCACTCGCCGTCTCAGCTATCGCCGGAGCCAGCGCCCTCGCCCTCTACGCCCGCTCCCTGCCCCCGCTAGACCTCTCGGCCGCGGCCGAGCGCTCGACCGTGGTGCTCGACCGCGAGGGCAAGCTGCTGCGGCCCTTCCTCACCGCCGACGGGCGCTGGAAGCTGCCCGTCACCAGCGAGGACGTCGATCCGCGCTACCTCGCCATGCTCAAGGCCTTCGAGGACAAGCGCTTCGACGGCCATGCCGGCATCGATCCACTCGGGATGCTGCGCGCCATCAGCCAGATGCTGGCGAATGGCCGCGTCGTCTCCGGCGGCTCGACACTGACCATGCAGGTCGCGCGGCTGCTCGAACCGCGCGAGGAGCGAACGCTCGCCGCCAAGCTCCGGCAGGCCGTGCGCGCCGTCGAGCTGGAACGGCGCTTCGACAAGGCAGGGATTCTCGACCTCTACCTCACGCTCGCCCCCTTCGGCGGCAATCTCGAAGGCGTTCGCGCCGCGAGCTTCGCCTATTTCGGCAAGGAGCCGAAGCGGCTCTCCACTGCCGAGGCAGCTCTGCTCGTCGCCCTCCCGCAATCGCCCGAGACGCGCCGGCCGGACCGTTTCGCCGAGGCCGCCCGCAGGGCGCGCGAGCGCGTGCTGGAGCGCGTCGAGCAGGCCGGGCTGGCGACATCGGACGAGGTCGCCACTGCCCGCAACGAGCCGATCCCGACCGCGCGCCGCCCCTTCCCGAATTTGAGCCCGCATGTCGCCGAGCAGGTCGTAGCGGAAGCACCGGCGCTGCGCGTCCACAAGCTCGCGCTCGACGCGCGGCTGCAGGCCTCCCTCGAAGGCCTCGCCCGCGAACGCAGCCTCGGACTGGCACCCCAAGTCTCGATCGCCATCCTCGCCGTCGACAACGAGACCGGCGAAGTCCGGGCCTCCGTCGGCGGCGTCGATTATTTCGCGGCCGAGCGGGCGGGCTCGCTAGACCTGACGCGGGCGCTGCGCTCGCCGGGCTCGGCGCTGAAGCCATTCATCTATGCGCTCGCCTTCGATAACGGCATCGCCCATCCCGAGACGATGCTGGAGGACCGCCCGGCGCGCTACGGCATCTACATCCCCGAAAATTTCGACATGACCTTCCAGGGCATGGTCAGCGCCCGCAAGGCGCTCCAGCTCTCGCTCAACGTGCCGGCGGTCGAGCTGCTCTCGGCGCTCGGCCCGCAGCGCTTCGTCTCGCGTTTGCGCGATGCCGGCATCGCGCTGGCCATGCCGAAGGAGAGCGGCGCGCCCGGCCTCGCCGTGGGCTTGGGCGGGCTCGGCATCACCCTGCAGGATCTGACCCGCGCCTATGTCGGGCTGGCGCGCGGCGGCGAACTGGTGCCGCTGCGCTTCAAGGAACAGGCCGGGCTGAGCCCGCCCGCGCCACGCCTCGTCGACCCCGTCGCTGCCTGGTATGTCGCCGATACGCTGCTCGGCGCGCCGCCGCCGCTCAACGCCGTGCCCGGTCGCATCGCCTACAAGACCGGCACCTCCTATGGCTATCGCGACGCCTGGGCCGTCGGCTTCGACCGCAAGCACACGATCGGCGTCTGGGTCGGCCGAGCCGACAATGGCGCCGTGCCCGGCCTCGTCGGCCGCACGGTGGCTGCGCCGATCCTGTTCGACGCCTTCGCCCGGCTCGGCATCGACCAGCGACCCTTCCCGCAGCCATCCGACGCCATCGTCGCCAGCACCAGCCATCTGCCGCCGCCTCTCAGGCATCTCAGGCAGGATGTGCCGAAGACCGTCATGGCGATGACGACGCCGACGCTCAAGCTCGCCTTCCCGCCCGACGGCGCCCGCATCGACCTGTCGGCCGCGAGCCTCGACGGGCGGAGCCAGCTCAACCTCAAGGCGGCCGGCGGCGCCCCGCCCTATACCTGGCTGGTCGACGGCACGCCGGTCACCGGCCCGCAGCGCCGCCGCGAAACCGCCTGGCAGCCGCCCGGCAAGGGCTTCATGCGGATATCGGTCATCGATGCGACCGGGGCCAGCGAGAGCGTGTCGGTCAGGTTGCAGTAGCGCACCGAAAGCCCCGTCAGGCCTGAGCCTGCGGGGTTTCGGGCTTGGACATCCGAGGGATTCGCGGAGCCGGGCGGCGTTTCGCAGTCGACGGCTGCGTGCCGATGTCGAGTCGATGTCGATGGTGTCGAACAGCGACGACCTCGCGCTGCCCGGCTCCGCGCACGGGTATCTGGGGGTTCCGCTTCGTTCTGGGTTCCGGCGAAGGAGCGGGCCTGCCTGTTGGGCCCGGACGAAGTCGGCACCTCCGCGCTATCGCATCGGATGTTTCCGATGCGATATTGGATAAATCGATCACCGTTATCGCGTCCAATCGGACGCGCGGCGATCGAGCGGACCCGCAACGGTCCGGGACGCGAAGCCCGCAAACCCATCCGGCCCACGATGCCTCGCGAAGCCCCTCGGTCGGATGGGACGCGCGCAGGATAGGCATGGGTTCGCGGGGCGGGGATAAGTTTGGGCTCAGCCCTGCCGTGGCCGGGCCGAGGCGTCATGCCCGGGCTTGACCCGAGCATATCATGCCGAAAGAGGCTCCTGCGCCATCCCGTCCGGAGATTCTCGGGTCTGCGCTACGCTTCGCCCGAGAATGACGGCGAGGACGCCTACTCCGCCGGATGCGGATGCGCCCCTTGCACCTCGTCATGCGCGCCATGGCGCGAGCCGTGGACCTTGCGGGCGAGGTAGCTGTAGGCGACGGGCACCACATAGAGCGTCAGCAGCGTGCCGAAGGTCATGCCGCCGACGATGACCCAGCCGATCTGCGAGCGGCTTTCGGCACCGGCGCCATGGGCGATCGCGAGCGGCACGGCGCCGAGCACCATCGCGCCTGTGGTCATCAGGATCGGCCGCAGGCGCAGCTCCGCCGCCTCGACGAGGGCGTCGATCATCTCCTTGCCCTCCTCGCGCAGCTGGTTGGTGAACTCCAGGATCAGGATGCCGTGCTTGGTGATCAGGCCGACCAGCGTGATCAGGCCGATCTGGCTGTAGACGTTCATCGTCCCGCCGGTGAAGTAGAGCGCGGCCAGCGCGCCGGTCAGCGAGAGCGGCACCGAGACCATGATCACGATGGGATCGACGAAGCTCTCGAACTGCGCCGCCAGCACCAGATAGATGAAGCCGAGCGCCAGCAGGAAGACGAGGAAGATGCTCGCGCCTGACTGCTTGAACTCGCGGCTCTGGCCGGAATAGTCGATCTGGACCGTGTTGGGCAGCACGCGCGCCGTCGCATCCTCCAGCACCTTGAGCGCGTCGCCGAGCGAATAGCCCGGCGCAGGCAAGGCGGTGATGGTGGCCGAGCGCAGCTGGTTGAAGCGCACGAGCTCCTTGGGCGCGACGGTCTCGTCGATCTTGACGAGGCTCGACAGCTGCACCACCGCGCCGTTGCGGCCCATCAGGTAGATCGACTGCAAGGCCTGCGGCGTGTTGCGCTCGGAACCGGCGACCTGCAGCATCACGTCGTACTGCTTGCTGTTCATGTTGAAGCGCGTGACTTGGCGCCCGCCGAGCAGCGTCTCCATCGTCCGGCCGATGACATCGACCCCGACGCCGAGATCGGCGGCGCGCTGCCGGTCGATCGTCACCTTGAACTGCGGCTTGTCGAGGATGAGGTTCGTCTCGACGTTCGACAGCACCGGAGAATCGGCGACCTCCGCCATCACCTGATCGACATAGGCCTTGAGCTGCGCATAGGGCTCCGACGAGCGCAGCACGAACTCGACCGGCTTGCTGTTGGCGCCGCCCTGGCCGAGCGAGGGCGGGTTGTTGGCGAACAGGCGGATGCCGGGGATCTGCCCGAGGTCGCGGGTGATGTCGGCGACGAGATCCTGCTGCTTGCGCTGGCGCTCCTCCCAGGGCTTGAGCCGGGCGAAGGCGATGGCGCGCGTCACGTCGGGGAAGCCGACGATGACGAGATAGGTATCCACCTCCGGGATCTTGCTGAAATACTCCTCGACCCGCCGGGCATAGTCCGCCGTGAAGGACATGGTCGCGCCTTCCGGAGCGACGCCGATGACGTTGATCGTGCCGCGATCCTCGACCGGCGCCAGCTCCGAGCGCAGATGGGTGAAGAAGTAATAGCCGCAGCCGGCGACGCCGACCGCGAGCAGGACGACGAGCGGGCGCACGCTGAGCGCGGCGCGCAGCGAGGCCTTGTAGCCCCGCGACAGCCCGTCGAAGCCGCGCTCCAGCACGTTGTACAGCCAGCTATGCTTGTCGTGGTGGCGCAGCAGCTTGGCGCACATCATCGGCGTCAGCGTCAGCGCGACGAAGCCCGAGACCAGCACCGCGCCCGCGAGCGTGAGCGCGAACTCGATGAAGAGCTTGCCGGTGCGGCCGGTCGAGAACGCCATCGGCGCATAGACCGCGACCAGCGTCAGCGTCATCGCCACCACCGCGAAGGCGATCTCGTTGATGCCGCGCACCGCCGCCTTGGTCGGCTCGATACCGTCCTCGACATGGCGATGGACGTTCTCGAGAACGACGATGGCGTCGTCGACGACGAGGCCGATGGCGAGCACCATCGAGAGCAGCGTCAGCGTGTTGACCGTGAAGCCGAGCGCATACATCAGCGCGAAGGAGCCGATCAGCGAGACCGGGATGGTCACCAGCGGGATCAGCGTCGCACGCAGCGAGCGCAGGAAGATGAAGATGATGAGGACGACGAGGACGATGGCCTCGACGATCGTCTGGTAGACCGCCTTGATCGAGCGATCGATGAAGATCGAGGTGTCGTAGGAGGTCGCGATCGACATGCCGTCCGGCAGGTCCTCGATGATGCCGGGCAAGGCAGCCTGGACGCCGCTGGACACGTCGAGCGGGTTGGCGGTGGCCTGCTTGACGATGCCCACCGTCACCGATGGCGAGCCCTTGAACCAGGCGGCGTTGCGCTCTTCCAGCGCACCGAGCTCGACCCGCGCCAGATCCTTCACCTTGATCGGGAAGCCGTTGGCGTCCTTGACGACGATCTCGCGGAACTGCTCCGGCGTGACCAGGCTGGTCTGCGACAGCACCGTGAATTCGCGGGCGCTGCTCTCGATCCGGCCCGACGGGATCTCGATGTTCTGGGCGCGGACCGCCGCCTCGATCTCCTGGACCGTGACGTTGTAGGCCGAGAGGCGCGAGCGATCGAGCCAGATGCGCATCGCATATTGGCGCTGGCCGAGGATGCGGACCTCGGCGACGCCGGTGATGTTCTGGACGCGCTCGGCGATGAAGCGGTCGGCGAAATCGGTGAGCTCGAGCGGGCTGTGCCGCGTGCTGGTCAGCGACAGATAGAGGATCGGCTGCGAATCCGCCTCGACCTTGGCGATGATCGGTTCGTCGATCTCGTCCGGCATGCGCCCGCGCACGCGGCTGACGCGGTCGCGCACGTCGGAGGCCGCGACGTCGGGATCGATGTCGGGGCGGAAGCGCACGGAGATCTGGCTGCGCTCCTGGCGGCTGGCCGAGGAGATGATCTCGATGCCTTCGATGCCGGCGATCGAGTTCTCCAGGATCTGCGTGACCTGGGTCTCGATGATCTCGGCGGAGGCGCCGCGATAGACCGTCTGCACCGAGACGATCGGCTCGTCGATATTGGGATATTCGCGGACGGTGAGGCGGCCATAGCTGACGATGCCGATCAGCATCACCAGCAGGCTCAGCACCGTCGAGAGGACGGGCCGGCGGACGAAGAGCTCGAACAGGCTCATCAGAGCTGGCTCGTCTGGACGGGCTTCTCCTTGATGGAGATTGCACTGCCGTCGCGCAAGCGCATCTGGCCGGCGGTGATGATCTGCATCTTGGGCGTCAGACCCTTGACGATCTCGACCTTGCCGGGCAGCCGCTTGCCGAGCTCGACGGCGACGCGGCGCGCCTTTCCGTTTTCGGCGACGTAGATCATCTTGCCGATGCCATCAGGCACCACGGCCATCTCGGGCACTACGATGGCGTTCTCACGCTGGTCGACGGTGATCGTCAGCCGGGCGAACAGGCCGGGCTTCAGGGTGAGATCGGCGTTGGGGATGTTGGCGCGCAGGCGGATCGCGCGGCCGTTGACGTCGACGACGGGATCGATCGCGAAGATCCGGCCGGTGAAGGTGCGATCGGCGACCGCATCGACCCGCGTCTGCACCGGCTGGCCGGTCTTGAGGCGGCTCAGATAGATTTCGGGAACGCGGAAATCGACCTTGATCGGATCGATGTTGGTCAGGGTGATCAGCTGCTTGCCGACAGAGACATAGTCGCCGACGCTGACCGCGCGCAGGCCGACGACGCCGTTGAACGGCGCGACGATGGTCGATTGCGCGAGCTTCGCCTTGGCGAGCTGGACGCGCGCCTCGGTGGAAGCGAGCTTGGCCGTCGATTCATCGAGCGCGACCTGCGTGCCCGAGCCGCGCGACACCAGCGACTTCAGCCGGTCATTCGTGTCACGGGCGAGGCCGAGATCGGCCTGCGCCTGCTTCAGCTCGGCATCGAGGATCGCGGTATCGAGCTTGACCAACTCCTGCCCGGCCTTGACGCGCTCGCCCTCCTTGAAGCCGAGCGCGATGACGCGGCCGGCGATTTCGGGGGCGATGACCACGGATTCATCCGCCGCGAGCGTGCCGAGGGCCTCGACCTCCTCGTTGACGGTCATCAGTTCGATGGAGGCGACCTCGACCGGCACCGCGCGCGGCCCGGAGACCGCACTGGCCTGTGCCTGCTGCGTACCGGCGCGCTGGTTGCGGTAGGCGTAATAGCCGCCGCCGGCGAGCGCCGCGACTAAAACGAGGAGGAGAAACCGCTTCATAAGACTGGACGCTCCGATACCGCAGGACTATCTTAGACTGGACGGTCCAGTTTGATAAGAGGCTTAGTGGGCGGAAGCATGGCTGACACCCCCCTCCGCCGACACCGGGCGACCCTTCTCACCGACCCGGCGATTGCCGAGGCAAGACCCGTGCCGAAATCGCTCCGGCGAAACGGCGCCAAGGCTCGCCTGCTCGCCTCTGCTCAAACCGAGACAAATCCGGCCAAATCCCCTTCCGCCGAGCGTGCGCGCCCTGACAAGCACGACGCCATCACCCGCGCAGCCGCGGAAACCTTCCTCGCGGAAGGCTTCGAACGCGCGAGTCTCGACCAGATCGCCCATCGGGCCGGTGTTTCAAAACAGACGATCTACAGCCATTTCGCCGATAAGGAAGCGCTCTTCAAGGCGATTTGCACCGAGCTCACGGAAACGTTGACGATTCCGCTGCGCGAAAATTCTTCCGCGTCGAATTTGCGCAACACTTTGGTGCGCCTCGGCGAGGATATGCTGAAGATGATGCTGCGCCCCGCGGCGCTGGACCTGCATCGCCTCGTCGCGAGCGCAGCCCCGCGCTTCCCCGAGCTCGGCCGGGTGGCTTACGAGGCCGGCGCCAGGCGGATGCTGAACGATCTGGCAGCCCTGCTCGTCGCGCGATCACAAATCGGCGACGGGCTCTCGCGGCCGATCGGCCCGGCGCAGGCCGAGATGCTGGCCGAGCAGTTCGTCGGCATGCTGCGCGGCTTCCATCAGGCACGCGGGCTGCTCGGCGTCAGGCCGATGCCAGCCGCCAGGCGAAAGGCCTATGTCGGCGCCTGCGTCGACATGCTTCTGACCTCGGTCTGAGACGGCCCCGGCCGCACTCGCCCTGCCCTGCCTGCTGTCACGCCGCTGTCATTCGCAGCCGATAGCTCTCGTCGCCATGGAGACGCGCTTGCCCTCGGCCTTGGCCGGCGGGGCCGCGCTCATGCCCGTATCGTGCCCGAGAAGCCATCCATGCTGCGTATCGAAGCCCTGACCAAGCGCTTTGGCGACAGGAACGCCGTCGACAACGTCGCGCTGTCGATCCCGAAGGGAGAGATGGTGGGCGTGATCGGCCGGTCCGGAGCCGGCAAATCGACATTGCTGCGCATGCTGAACCGCCTGGCCGAACCGACCTCAGGCCGTATCGTCTGCGAGGAGCAGGACGTCACGGCGCTGAAGGGCGCTTCGCTTCGGCGCTGGCGCCGCGACACGGCGATGATCTTCCAGCAGTTCAACCTCGTCGGCCGCCTGGACGTGCTGACCAATGTGCTGCTCGGCCGCCTCAACCATCGCTCCGCCGCGCTGACGCTGGTCAAGAGCTTCTCGGAAGACGACAAGATCCGTGCCATCGCGGCGCTTGAGCGTCTCGATATGGGACAGCTCCTGACACAGCGCGCCGAGACCCTGTCCGGCGGTCAGCAGCAGCGCGTCGCCATCGCCCGCGCGCTGGTCCAGGAGCCGCGCATCATCCTCGCCGACGAGCCGATCGCCTCGCTCGACCCGCGCAACACCCAGGTCGTGATGGACGCGCTGTTCCGCATCAATCGCGAGGACGGCATCACCGTGGTCTGCAACCTGCACGACCTCGACATCGCCGCGAAGTATTGCGACCGGCTGATCGGCATGTCGGCCGGCAAGATCGTGTTCGACGACGTGCCGCAGGCGCTGACCCGCGAGGTCGCGGCCGAGCTCTACGGCATCGAGGCCAAGGATGCCGGGGCCGAGGCGCTGGATGCGCTCGACGCCATCGCCGCCTCCGAAGCGAAGCGCGCCCGCCAGAAGATCGCCTGACGTCAAAGCATCGCCGGCGCGGCCCGGGGCCGGCGCCGCGAGAAGACTATCCCGACAGCAACCAGGAGCAGACCCAATGCTGACCCGTCGCCATACCCTCAAGCTCGCCGCCGCCGGCCTTGCCGCCACCGCCGCCCAGCCTTTTAGCAACGTTGCTTTCGCCCAGGACTGGAAGGCGAAGTATCCCGAGCTGATCTTCGCGATCATCCCGGCCGAGAACGCCTCGGGCGTCGTCGAGCGCTACACCCCCTTCGTGAACTACCTTTCGAAGGAGCTCGGCACCAAGGTGACGCTGCGCATCGCCAACGACTACGCCGCGATCATCGAGGGCCAGCGCGCCGGCAACATCCATATCGGCATGTACGGCCCGGCGTCCTTCGCCCGCGCCCGCATGACCGGCGCCAAGGTCGACGCCTTCGCGATCGAGACCAACCTCGACGGCACCAAGGGCTATCACTCGGTGTTCTACGTGAAGAAGGACTCGCCCTATCAGAAGGTCGAGGACCTCAAGGGCAAGAACCTCGGCCTCGTCGACCCCAATTCCACCTCGGGCAACAACGTACCGCGCTTCGTGCTCAACGGCATGAAGATCGAGCCGGAAACCTTCTTCTCCAAGGTCGTCTATACCGGCAGCCACGAGAACGCGGTGATCGCGCTGCAGCAGGGCACCGTCGACATCGCCGCCAACTGGTGGAACGACGAGCAGGAATCGAACCTCCTGCGCATGGCCCGCAAGAACATGGTCAAGGCCGAGGATTTCCGGATCATCTACAAGTCCGAGCAGATCGTGAACTCGCCGATGGCCTATCTCACCGACCTGCCCGACGACCTGAAGGCCAAGATCCGCGACGCGGTGCTGAACCTCGCCACCAAGGACAAGGTCGCCTTCGACAAGATCTATGAAGGCAAGCAGGGCCCGCTCGTCGCCGTCGACAACAAGTCCTACGAGCCGATCATCGAGCTGAACAAGTTCGTCGACGAACTCCGCAAGAAGAAGTCGTCGTAAGCAGCATCCGTCATGCCCGGGCTTGACCCGGGCATCTCTCGCCAGAGATTCTCAGGGCTCCGCGCTTCGCTTCGCCCGAGAATGACGCCCTTGTCCGGGGTCGGCGCCAGCCGGTCCCCGCGACCTCTCGGAAGCGCCTCTCCATGACACTCGCGATCGATCGCAACGACCCGGCCATCCGGGCCCATGCCGAAGCCTATCGGCAGGCGGCGACCGTCAAGCGCCGGCAGGCCTTCATCGGCGCCGCCGTCTTCATCGTCTGCGTGCTGCTCGCCGCGCGAGGTTCGGAGGTCGATCTCGGCAAGTTCGCCGAGAACATCCACCGCTTCCCGAAATACATCTTCGAGACGCTGCCGACACTGCGCCTCTCCAGCGTCGGCGCCGACCTCGCCGAATGGTACTGGGGCCTGAAGGGCTGGCTGAAGCTGCTCTGGCAGACCATCCTGATCGCCTATGTCGGCACGATCCTCGGTGCTGCCGGCGCCTTCCTGTTCTGCTTCGCCGCCACGGCCAATCTCGGCCGGTCCGCCTGGCTGCGCTTCGCGGTCCGCCGCTATCTCGAATTCTGCCGCACCGTTCCCGAGATCGTCTTCGCGCTGATCTTCGTCATCGCCTTCGGACTCGGACCCTTGCCCGGCGTGCTCGCCATCGCGATCCACACCATGGGCGCGCTCGGCAAGCTCTTCTCGGAAGTCGTCGAGAACATCGACCTGAAGCCGGTCGACGGCGTCACCGCCACAGGCGGCGGCTGGTGGCAGATCGTGCGCTTCGCCGTCGTGCCCCAGGTGCTCTCCAACTTCGCCAGCTACGCGCTGCTGCGCTTCGAGATCAATGTCCGCGGCGCCTCGATCATGGGCTTCGTCGGCGCCGGCGGCATCGGCCAGGATTTGATCGAAGCGATCCGCAAATTCTACTTCACCGATGTCAGCGCCATCCTGCTGCTGATCATCGTCACGGTGATGCTGATCGACTACGGCACCGAGCGGCTGCGCCACGCACTCCTCAGCCTGGAGCACGGCCGATGAGCCTCGCCCTCGACACGGCCGAGCGCTCGGCCATCCTGAGCCGCCACCAGGCCGCGATCCGTGGATCGCTCAAGACGAAACTCGCGACCATCGGCACCATCGTCGCTCTGCTCGGCCTCTTCCTCTACGGACTGACCACGCTCGAGACGACGCTCTGGAAGATCATCGCCGGGCTCGGCAATCTCGGCTCCTTCGTCGCGCTGATGCTGCCGCCCCATCCGGGTTCCTGGACCCGTGCCCTGATCTTCGTGCAGGCGCTGTTCGAGACGATCGCCATTGCGTTCCTCGGGACTGTGCTGGCGGCGGCGCTCGCGCTGCCACTCGGTTTCATCGCGGCGCGCAATGTCGTCGCCAACCGCGTCGTGCATTTTCTCGCGCGCCGCTCGCTCGACACGGTGCGCGGCGTGGATGCGCTGATCTGGGCGCTGATCTGGGTGAACGTCGTGGGTCTCGGGCCCTTCGCCGGCATGCTCGCGATCATGACCAGCGATCTCGGCGCCTTCGGCAAGCTCTATTCGGAAGCGATCGAGGCGGCCGACCGCAAGGCCGTCGAAGGCGTGGCATCGGTCGGCGGCGGCAAGGCGCATGAAATCCGCTTCGGCCTCTTGCCGCAGGTCCTTCCGGTGATCGCGAGCCAGGTGCTCTATTATATCGAGTCGAACACCCGCTCCTCGACGATCATCGGCATCGTCGGCGCCGGCGGCATCGGCCTCTATCTCGCCGAGACGATCCGCACGCTCGAATGGCAGCAGGTCTCCTTCCTGATCCTGCTGATCCTCGCCGCGGTCTCGGCCATCGACTTCCTCTCCGGCAAGCTGCGCTTCGCGATCATCGGCAAGCGGGCGAGTTAAGCTCGGCTTGGCGCGTCATTCTCGGGCTTGACCCGAGAATCTCTTGCAAGAAGGCAGAGGGCGCCTCTCCGTCCTGAGATGCTCGGGTCAAGCCCGAGCATGACGGAGCGGTTCAATCCCCGAACGGCTCGATCACCATCTCCATGCGCTCAGCCGCAAAGACGCTGCTGACGAGATGGATCGGCGTCAGGTCGGGCAGCGCGTCGACCGCCGTCGAGATCATCACGGCTGCCTCGGGCGCGATCTCCAGCAGTTCGGCCTCGTGCTCGTCGGCGAGCCGCGCCGTCAACCGCGTCGACAGGCGCACGTAATCCGTGATGCCGTAGATCTTGAAGGCAGCCGTGATCGAGCCGGCCGCCTCGCGATAGGCCTTGTCGAAATCGGGAAAGCGCTCGACCGAGAGCCAATGCGTGCCGGTGCCCATCGGCACGCCGTCGGCCAGGCTGACACCCTGCACGCGCCAGAGCGGCGTCCCGTTCTTCAGGCCGAGCGCCGCGCAGGCTGGCGCCTCGCCCACCACCGTCTCGGCCGCGAGCATGCGGCTCGTGCCGAGGATGCCGAGCTTGCCCATATTGGTGCGCATGCTGACGCGCCGGCCGATCGGATACGGCAGGCGCGGCGCCGTCACCTGCGTGCCGCGGCCGCGCGAGACCGTCACCAGCCCCTGCTCGGCGAGATGGCGAAAGGCCTGCCGCACGGTATGGCGATGCACGCCGTAACGCTCGGCCAGCGCGACCGAGGCCGGCAGCGTGTCGCCGAGCTTGTACTCGCCACGCCCGATCGCCTCCGCCAGTTCGTCGGCGATACGTCGCCACGCCGTCCCGCCATCCCGTTCGGCGATTGCTGCGTCCGTCATCAAAATTTCATCCGAAAAGTATAGACCTTTGCCATCAACTCCCCTAGCATAGTCTAGACATTCGGAACTGACCAGCGAGCCCGCGCCGATGAGCCAGAGAACACCGAGACAAAGCTGGATAGCGACGCTGGCGCGCGCCTCCCGCGCCGAGATCGAGAGCCTGCTCGGCGATCCGCCCGACCACGACGTGCTGAAGGCGCCGGAGACCGGAACCGTGATGGTCGAGGGCCGCGCCGGCGGCGCCGGCCGCCGCTTCAACCTCGGCGAAGCCACCGTGACGCGTTGCGTCGTGCGCCTCTCCAGCGGGCGGATGGGCTTTTCCTATGCGCTCGGCCGCGACGGCCGGAAGGCGCGGCTCGCCGCCCTGCTCGACGCCCGGCTTCAGGACGAGGGCGATGGCAGCGGACTGCATCAAGGCGTCGCCACGCTCGCCGCGCAGCAGGCCACCGCCCGCGACCTCGCCTCGCGCAAGGCGGCGGCGACCAAGGTCGATTTCTTCACGCTGGTCAGGGGTTCGTGATGTCGGCTCAAGCCATGATCGCTCCCGGCTTCTCCGATCCGGTCTTCCAGTCGCAAAAGGCCTTCCGCGCCCTGCTCGCCGCCCTCTCGGAGCCCGGCACACTGCAGCGCGTCGTGGCCGAGATCACGCCGCCGGAAGGGCTCGACATCGCGACGGCGACTGCTTTGCTGACGCTCGCCGATTACGAGACGCCGGTCTGGCTGCCGGAAGCCCTGCGCGACGGCCCGGCCGGCGCCTGGCTGCGCTTCCATTGCGGCGCCGCCTTAGTCGACGATCCCGCTGAGGCCGCCTTCGCCGTGATCGACAGCGCGGCGGATGGGCCGAAGCTCGCCGCTTTCAATCCCGGTAACGACCAGTTCCCGGATCGCTCGACAACCGTGTTCGTGCAATGCGCTGCTCTGGATGGCGGCGCGGGCTTCTCGCTCTCAGGCCCCGGCATTCTCGGCTCGCGCTCGATCGCGCCGCAGGGCCTGCGCCCAGACTTCACCGATGAGCTCAGAGAGAACAGCGCGCTCTATCCGCTCGGGGTCGACGTCGTCTTCGCCCATGGCGACGGCCTGATCGGCCTGCCGCGTTCGACGCAGATCGAGAAGGCCCGCTGATGCCCCACCGGGAGTCTCACTGATGTACGTCGCAGTCAAAGGTGGCGAAGCCGCCATCCTCGCCACGCATGATCTCGTCGCCGAAGCCCGCCGCGGCGACCCCGCCGTGCCGGAGATCAGTGTCGCCCAGATCCGCGAGCAGCAGGCGCTGGCCTGCGCCCGCGTCATGAACGAGGGTTCGCTCTACGACCAGGACCTCGCGGCGCTCGCGCTGAAGCAGTCGCAGGGCGACGTGATCGAGGCCGCCTTCCTGATGCGGGCCTATCGCACGACGCTGCCCCGCTTCGGCTCCTCCGAGCCGCTCGATACCGCCGCCATGGCGATCCGCCGCCGGGTGTCCGCGACCTACAAGGACCTGCCGGGCGGGCAGGTGCTCGGCCCGACCTATGACTACACCCATCGGCTGTTCGACTTCGCGCTGATGGATTCCCCCGACGTCATGGCCGGGCTCGACCCGGCCATCTCAGGACCAGAAGGCGCCGGAGCCTCGGTGTCAGGAGATGCTCGGGTCAAGCCCGAGCATGACGACCTGAAAGCTCCCCTCGATGCTACCATGCCGCGCGTGCCCGATATCCTCGGCGCCGAAGGGCTGATGGAGGCGGAAGAGCCGCCGGAGGGCGATCCGCGGCCCTTCGACCTGACGCGCGATCCTGTCTCCTTCCCGGCCGATCGCGACGTGCGCCTGCAGTCGATGGCGCGCGGCGATGAGGGCTTTCTGCTCGGCCTCGGTTATTCCGTGCAGCGCGGCTTCGGCGGCTCGCATCCCTTCGTCGGCGAGGTCCGCGTCGGCGAGCTCGCGGTCGAATTCGTGCCGGAGGAGCTCGGCTTCGCCGTTGATCTCGGTGACATCACCCTGACCGAATGCCAGATGGTCAACCAGTTCCAGGGCTCGAAGGAAGTCCCGCCGCAATTCACCCGCGGTTACGGCCTCGTCTTCGGCCATAGCGAGCGCAAGGCGATGTCGATGTCGCTGGTCGACCGTGCCTTGAAGGCGCGCGAATTCGGCGAAGCCGCCACCTACCCGGCGCAGCAAGACGAGTTCGTCCTCTACCACGCCGACAATGTCGAGGCCGCCGGCTTCGTCGAGCATCTCAAGCTGCCGCACTATGTCGACTTCCAGGGCGAGCTCGAACTGATCCGCCGCATCCGCAGGGAGCGCGAGGAGCGGCTGGCCCAAGAGCAGAATGCCATGCCGGAGGCTGCGGAATGACCATCCATCAGGTGCCGACGGACAATACAAAGCCGGCTTACAACTACGCCTATCTCGATGAGCAGACCAAGCGGATGATCCGCCGCGCTTTGCTCAAGGCGGTCGCGGTGCCCGGCTATCAGGTGCCGTTCGGCTCGCGCGAGATGCCGCTTGCCCGCGGCTGGGGCACGGGCGGCATACAGATCACCGCCGCGATCATCGGCCCGGCCGATACGCTGAAGGTGATCGACCAGGGCGCCGACGACACCACCAACGCCGTCTCGATCCGCAAGTTCTTCGAGCGCACGGCCGATGCCCGCACCTGCGAGGCGACGGAGGAGGCGACGATCATCCAGACCCGACACCGCATCCCGGAGGCACCGCTGAAGAGCGGACAGGTCATGGTCTATCAGGTGCCGACGCCCGAGCCGCTCCGCCGGCTGGAGCCACGTGAGGCCGAGACCCGCAAAATGCACGCCTGGGCCGAATACGGGCTGATGCAGGTCAAGCTCTACGAGGACATCGCCCGCTATGGCGAGATCACCAAGACCTATGACTATCCGGTCATGGTCAACGGCCGCTACGTGATGGCGCCCTCGCCGATCCCGAAATTCGACAATCCGAAGATGCACATGTCGCCCGCGCTCCAGCTTTTCGGTGCCGGCCGCGAGAAGCGCATCTACGCGCTGCCGCCCTTTACCAGCGTGCGCAGCCTCGATTTCGAGGATCATCCCTTCCGCATCCAGAGCTGGACGCAACCCTGCGGGCTTTGCGGCGCCCCCGACAGCTACCTCGACGAGGTCGTCATCGACGACCAGGGCGGGCGCATGTTCGTCTGCTCCGACAGCCATTATTGCGAGACACGCCGGGCCGAAGGGCATCGCGGCACCATGCTGGGCGACGCGGCTGCGAGCGGCCTGGTCGAGGAGACGACGCCATGACCCTCCATGTCTCCCTGCCCGAAGCCGACCTCGAACCGGCACCCCTGCTCTCGGTCGCCAATGTCAGCCGCTTCTATGGTGAGCGGATCGGCTGCGCCGATGTCTCCTTCGATCTCTGGCCGGGCGAAGTGCTGGGCATCGTCGGCGAATCCGGCTCGGGCAAGTCGACCCTGCTGCGCTGCCTCGCCGGCATCGACAAGCCCGATGAAGGCGAGGTGCTGTTCCGGGGCGGCATTGAGTCGCTCGACATCTATTCGGTCTCCGAGCAGGAGCGCCGCCGCCTGATGCGCACCGCCTGGGGCATCGTCCATCAGAACCCGCGCGACGGCCTGCGCATGGACGTCACCGCCGGCGGCAATGTCGGCGAGCGCCTGATGGACCGCGGCGACCGGCATTACGGCCAGATCCGCGAGCGCGCGCTCGACTGGCTCAGCCGCGTCGAGATCGCCGGCGCGCGAATCGACGACCGGCCGCGCCAGTTCTCCGGCGGCATGCAGCAGCGCCTGCAGATCGCCCGGGTGCTGGTCTCCGAGCCGCGCCTCGTCTTCATGGACGAGCCGACCGGCGGCCTCGATGTCTCCGTGCAGGCGCGCCTGCTCGATCTGCTGCGCGTTCTGGTGCGCGATCTCGGCCTCGCCGCGATCATCGTCACCCACGACCTCGCGGTGGCGCGCCTTCTCACCGACCGGCTGATGGTGATGAAGGACGGCCGCGTCGTCGAGCAGGGCCTGACCGACCAGGTCCTCGACGATCCGCACCACGCCTATACGCAGCTTCTCACCTCGGCGGTGCTGAGTGTGTGAGGGAACCACCACCGTCATTCCGGGGCATCGCGTAGCGATGAGCCCGGAACCCAGAACCGATGCGATGGCGGAGAAAGCCGCGCGGCTGCGTCGCGTAGAAAGACAACCGGCATCGGTTCTGGGTTCCGGACTCGCGCCTGCGGTGCGCCCCGGAATGACGGCGGAGGTCCCGTCACATCCTCGTCACCTCGCCGGCACAAGGCACTGACACCATGACCACGATGATTCAGGTCGAGAACGTCGCCAAGACCTTCATCCTGCACAACCAGGGCGGGGCGCGGCTGCCTGTCTTCGACAACGTCAATTTCAGCGTCGAGGCCGGCGAGGCGCTGGTGCTGGCGGGTGCGTCCGGCGCCGGCAAATCGAGCCTGCTGCGCATCCTCTACGGCAACTACAGGCCGACGGCGGGCAGCATCCGCGTTACCCATGCCGGCCGTCTCGTCGACATCGTCGCCGCCGTGCCGCGCACCGTGCTCGATGTCCGCCGCCGCACGCTCGGCTTCGTCTCGCAGTTCCTGCGCGTCATTCCGCGCGTCTCGACGCTCGATATCGTCCGCGATCCCTTGCTGGCGCGCGGCGCCGCTCCCGAGGTCGCAACGGAGAAGGCCAAGGCGATGCTCGCCCGCCTCAACCTGCCCGAGCGGCTGTGGAGCATCGCGCCCGCCACCTTCTCCGGCGGCGAGCAGCAGCGCGTCAACATCGCCCGCTCCTTCGTCGACCCCTCGCCGATCATGCTGATCGACGAGCCGACGGCCTCGCTCGATGCCGCCAATCGCGATGTCGTCGTCGAGCTCATCTCGGAGGCGCGCGCCACCGGTTCCGCCATCGTCGGCATCTTCCACGACGAAGCGGTTCGCGAACGCGTCGCGACGCGCTATCTCGACATCACCGATTTCCGGAAGGCCTGACGATGCAAACCGTTCTCACCAACGCAAGACTGATCCTCGAGAACGAGGTCGTCACCGGCACCATCGCCTTCGACGAGACCGGCATCACATCTGTCGATCAAGGCAGGTCATCCCTGCCTAACGCCATCGACGCGGGCGGCGACTATGTCGCGCCCGGCCTTGTCGAGATGCACACCGACAACATGGAAAAGCACTTCATGCCGCGCCCCAAGGTCTTCTGGCCGAACGGGCTGGCGGCGGCGCTGGTCCATGACGCGCAGATGGCGGCGGCCGGCGTCACCACCGTCTACGATGCAGTCTGCGCCGGCACGCCCTTCTCGGCCAAGGACTACCGCAAGGACATTTTCGCCGACGTGATGAAGTCGCTGGCCTATGGCAAGAGCGAGAACGTCTTCCGGATCGATCACCGCATCCATATGCGCTGCGAACTGACGAGCCCGCAGTTGCTGGAAGACATCGCACCCTACCAGGACGACGAGCTGGTCCAGCTGGTGTCGCTGATGGACCACACGCCGGGCCAGCGCCAGTGGCGCGATCTCCAGCACCTCAAGACCTATGCGGTCGGCAACGGCAAGACGGTCGCGGAATTCGAGGAGGACGTCGAGGTCCGCCAGCGCGAAGGCGCCGCCAACGTCGCCCGGAACTGGCAGGCGGTGGTCGATATCTTCCGCGCCCGTGCCATCCCGCTCGCGACCCATGACGACACGATTCCCGAGCATGTCGAGGAAGGCGTCGCCTCGGGCGCGGTGATCTCCGAATTCCCGACCACGGTCGAGGCTGCGGCAGCCGCCAAGAAGCACGGCCTCGCCACGGTCGCAGGCGCGCCCAACGTCGTGCGCGGCGGCTCGCATTCCGGCGGCGTCTCGGTCTCGGAACTCGCCGAAAAGGGCCTGCTCGACGGTCTCTCCTCGGACTATGTGCCGGCGAGCCTGCTGCAGGCCGTGGTCAAGCTCAACGCCGAGCATGGCATCGCGCTGCCCGAGGCCATGGGCATGGTGACCTGGAAGGTCGCCGATATCCTCGGCCTCAGGGATCGCGGCCATCTCAAGACCGGGCTGCGGGCCGATCTCGTCCGCTTCAAGGTGCTGGGCGCGACGCCTGTCCTCGCCGCGGTCTGGTCGAAGGGCGAGCGCGCATTTTGAGCCGCAAGCGCTACGCACTCTATTACGCTCCCGCCGTCGACAGCGCGCTCTGGCGCTTCGGCAGCGGGACGCTGGGCTATGACGCGCTGACGGGCGAGGACATCCCCTTCGCCGTTCCCGCCGGCTGCGACGGATCGGAATGGCCGGCGCTGACCAACGAGCCACGCCGCTACGGCTTCCACGCCACGCTCAAGGCGCCTTTCGAACTGGCCGACGGCCGCAGCGAGGACCAGTTGCGCGCCTTCGCCCGCAACTACGCTGCCGGCCTCGACGGCGTGACGCTGAGCGGGCTGTCCGTGACGGCGCTCGGCTCGTTCATAGCCCTGACGCCATCGCAGCCGAGCGAGGATCTGCAGCGCTTCGCCTTCGCGCTCGTGCAGGCCTTCGAACCCTTCCGGGCGCCGCTGGCCGAAGCCGACCGGGCGCGACGCCTGAAGAGCCCGCTCACCCCGGCGCAGCGCGCCTATCTCGAAGCCTATGGCTATCCTTATGTCGGCGACGCCTTCCGCTTCCACATGACGCTGACCGGGTCGCTGCCGGCGGAGCGGGTCGGGCCGATCCGGCAGGCGCTGGAGGCGGCCTATGCCGCCGCCGTTCCGCCGGGCGCCGTCGCGCTCGACCGCTTCGCGCTGTTTCGGCAGGATGGCCGCGAAGCCCGTTTCAGGCTGCTCGATTCCTATCAGCTCGGCTAGCAACCATGGCGGCCGAGCGCGCGCAGCACCGCCAGCAGGTCACCGGTCGCCTCCGCAATACTGCGATCGTTCATGATCGTGACGATCTGCGCGTGCTCGGCTTCGAGCGGCGCCTCGCGCGCCAGCCGGGCCGCGATGTCGGCCTCGCTTTCGCGCCCGCGCGCCGCCAGCCGCTTCGCCAGAACGGCCGCCGGGGCGGTGATGTTGACCACGACGACACGCGCCGCGAGCCGCTCCGCAGCCGCGATGGTGCCGCGCGAGATGTTGGCGATCACCACCGTTCCGTCGGCGATGCCGTCGAGTTCGCTCGCCGGGATGCCGTAGCTCAGGCCATGCGCCCGCCAGCTCAGCGCCATCTCGCCGCGGGTTTCGGCGGCTGCGAAAGCGGCCTCGTCGCAGGAATCGTGATCCTCGGCGCCGAGCATCGCCGGCCGGGTGATCAGCCGGCGCGCAAAACGGAAGCGGCCGTCGCCGGCGAATTCCGCCCGCGCGCCATCCATCAACGTGTCCTTGCCCGCACCCGACGGGCCGACGACGAGAACAAGGGCACCCGCCAGGGCGGCGGCTGCTGCGATATCAGGAGAGGATGACGACATGGCCGCGAAGAAGCTGGGACTCGAACCGGTGATCGACCCGACCGCACAGGTCAGGCAGGCGACGCTCGGACGCTACACCGAGATCGGCGCCCGCACCGTCTTCGTCGAGTCGACGATGGGTGACTACTCCTATGTCGTGAACGACGCCAATGTCATTTACACGACGATCGGCAAATTCTGCTCGATCGCGGCGATGACGCGGATCAACCCGGGCAACCATCCGATGCATCGCGCCAGCCAGTCGCACTTCACCTATCGCGCCTCCGCCTATTTCGACGATGCGCAGGACGATTCCGCCTTCTTCGACTGGCGGCGCTCCCATGCCGTCACGATCGGCCACGATGTCTGGATCGGCCATGGCGCGATCGTGCTGGCCGGGCGCAGCATCGGCACCGGTGCCGTGGTCGCGGGCGGCGCGGTCGTCACCAAGGACGTGCCGGCCTACACCATCGTCGCCGGCAATCCGGCCCGCCCGGTCCGGCGGCGCTTCTCCGAGGATGTCGCGGAAAGGTTGCAGGCGCTGGGCTGGTGGGATTGGGAGCATGCCCGCCTGCGCGAAGGGCTGGACGATTTCCGCCATCTCCCGGTGGAGGCGTTCCTCGACAAATACGAAGCGGGCGGCGGTAAAAGCTGAGGCACTCGGCCGCAGCCGGATTGATGCAGGTCAATACCGGCCATCACCGGCCGTTAACCCTTGATCGGCGAGACCGGGGCGGGCTCGAACAGTGGCCCCAGCTGGGATTTCCGTTTCATGTCCGCATCGGATCACCTCGCCAGGCGCCTGGCATTCATCGGCCTCGACAGCGCAGCGCAAGGGCGCATCCGCAATGTCGGCGACGCCCTGGGCGCCTTCTACGGCCAGATGCGGCAATTCCCGGAGACGAGGGCTTTCTTCGGTAGCGAGCAGCACATCGAAAACGCCAAGCAGCGTCAGCTCCAGCACTGGAGCGGCATCGCGACGGGCCAGTTCGACGCGAATTACGTCGATGCCGTCACCAAGGTCGGCAAGGTCCATGCCCGGATCGGGCTCGAACCGCGCTGGTATATCGGCGGCTACGCGCTGATCCTCGAAAAGATGCTCGCCAGCGTGATCGAGACGCGCTGGCCGAAGAACGCGTTCGGCAAGCGCATGCCCGGCGCCGAGGAGCGCGCTGCCGAGATCGGCGCCATCGTCAAAGCGGCGCTGCTCGACATGGACTACGCGATCACGGTCTATCTCGAAGCCTCGGAGAAGCCCGGCTGAAGGCCGAGGCCGAGGCGCGCGCCATCGAGCAGGCCAAGACGGCCGAGCGCGACCAGGCCATCGCCTGCGTCAGCCAGAGCATGGCGGCGCTAGCCGAAGGCGACCTGACCCACCGCATGAGCGCTGAGATCCCGGCCGAATACGGGCAGATCCGCGAGCACTTCAACGCGGCGATGGCCCGGCTCCAGGAGATGGCGGCGACCATCAAGGCGACCTCGGCCGCGATCGCCGCCTCCTCGCAGGAGATCAACAGCGGCGCGCAGGACCTTTCGACGCGCACCGAGCAGCAGGCCTCGGCGCTGGAGGAAAGCGCTGCGACCACCGAGCAGCTCGCAGCCTCGGTCAAGACCTCCTCGCAGGCCTCGCGCGAATCCGTCGCGCTCGCGGACGAGGCCGCCGATGTCGCCCGCACCGGCGGCGACGTGGTCAAGGAAGCGGTCGAAGCCATGGCCCGGATCGAGGGCGCCTCGAAGCGGATCTCGGAGATCACCGAGCTGATCGACGACATCGCCTTCCAGACCAATCTGCTGGCGCTCAACGCCGCAGTCGAGGCGGCGCGAGCCGGCGATGCGGGGCGCAGCTTCGCGGTGGTCGCCGCCGAGGTGCGCGCGCTGGCCCAGCGTTCGGCCAGCGCCGCCAAGGACATCACCGGCCTGATCTCATCCTCCGATTCGGAAATCGCCGAGGGCGTCAAGCTGGTGCGGCAGGCCGGCAAGACGCTCGACCGGATCGTCGCCGCCTCCGCCAAGGTTTCGAGCACGGTCGACGAGATCGCCTCGGCGGCCGGCGAGCAGGCCAACGGCATCGACGAAATGAGCCAGACCGTCAGCCATATGGATGAAATCACCCAGCAGAACGCGGCGCTGGCCCAACAGAGCGCGGCCTCGGCGCGGACGCTGCTCGACCAGATCGCGCAGCTCAACCGCCTCGTCGCGGCCTTCCGCACGGAGCCGCAGCCCGGTTCCGGTCCGTCACGACGGCGCGCGGCCTGAGCGCCGCGCCCTCAGCCCGCCAGGCGCCAGACCGAGCTGCGCTTGATCTCGGCGTCCTCCAGGGCGCGCGTCACCGGCACCTCGTAGGTGGCGACGGCTTCCAGTCGTTCCCTCGGAAGGTAACTGCGGCCGGGATCGCCGATCAGCACCGTCGCGCCGCGCGCCGACAAGGCAGCGAGCCAGCCGATGACGCGCTCGGCCATCTCGCGCTCGTAGCAAACGTCGCCCGCACAGATGATATCCCAGCCCTCGTCGCGGCCGACGAGATCGTCGACGCGGGGCAGGATCGCGACGCCGTTGGCCTGCGCGTTGATGCCTATCGCGGCACCGGCGAAAGCGTCGATATCGCAGGCTTCTACCCGGCCTGCGCCCGATTTCGCCGCGGCGATCGCCACCAGCCCGGAGCCGGAGGCGAAATCGAGGACATGCCGGCCCGCGACGACCTGCGGATGGTCGAGCAGATAGCGGGCGAGGGCCTGCCCGCCGGCCCAGGCAAAGGCCCAGAACGGCGGCGGCAGCCCGATGACCGCGAGTTCGTCCTCGGTCTTCTGCCAGAGCTCGGTCGCCTCCTCGGCGACATGCAGCGCGATCTCCGGCGCATAGGGCACGGGCATCAGCCGCGTATGCGTGAGGATGAACGTCTCGCGGTCAAGCGGAGCGCTCGCGTCGCTCATGCGACCTTGTCCGCGGCCGGCGTGGCGAGGAGCCCCTGATAGAGCGCCTTCACCGCATTCATCACGGCGCGCTCGGTGTGGCCGTCGAGCAGGCGCGCGCGGGCATTCGCCCCCATGCGCTCCGCCAGTCCGGGAGCGCGGGCGAAGACCGTGAGCGCCCTGGCGAGTGCGGCGGCATCGTCGACGGGCACGACCATGCCGTCCTGCCCCTCGCGGACGAAGCTGCGGCAGCCCGGGACATCCGTCGTCAGGATCGGCCGCCCGCAGGCGGCTGCTTCCAGAATGGTGCGAGGCAGCCCCTCCCCGCCGCGCGACGGCAGGATGCAGAGGTGATGCGCCTTCCAGACCGCCTCGATATCGCGCGTCGGGCCGGCCCAGGTGATTCCGGGCCGCGCCGCCCATTCCTTCAGCGTCGCCTCGGGAATGGCCTTCGGATTGGACGGGTCGGGCGCGCCATGAATGGTGAGCGTGACCTTCGCGCCCTCAGCGCGGGCGAGCCTGACCGCCTCGACCGCGAGATCGACGCCCTTCGACCAGAGCATGCGCGCCACCAGCGCAACCTTGAGCGGCGGCGCGTTCGGCATCGGCGACGGCATCAGGATCAGCGGATCGACACCGGCCCCGCCGACCAGCGCAACCTTCGCTACATCCTGCGGATCGAGGCCGAGCGTGACGGGATCGTCGGGATTCTCGAACAGGAAGCGGACCTGCGGCCCGTCGACCGCGCCGCGCAGCCAGACGATCGCGGCGAAGCGGGCGGCAGCGGCGAGCACGCCCTGCTTCGCGCCGAGGAAACCGAGCCCCGTCAGAGCATAAACGCGCCTGTCGATGCCCGCGAGCTTGCCGGCGAGGCCGGCGAGCGCGATCGGCTTCAGCGCGATGCAATGCAGGATGTCGGGCTTTTCCGCCGCGATCAGAGCTTTGAGCGCCGTGATCTGCCTGAACAGCGCGCGCGGATCGAGGCTGCGCCGCTCCGCTTCCAGCGCGATCAGGCGCGCGCCCGTCGCCTCGATGATGCGCCGGTGGTTGCGCTCGCGCGCGATGACCGCGACGTCGAAGCCGAGTTCACGCGCCGCCCGCGCCATCGGCAGGAAATGCGAGGCGAAGAACCAGTCCTCGGTGGCGACGAAGAGGAGTTTCGGGCGCGGCATCGCGCCATGAGGCCGATGCGACGGCGCAGGTCAAGCCCGTTGCGGATCAGGGCCGGGCCGTCGCGACCGGCAGCACCCGCGCCAGCGCCGCCGCTGGATCGATCCGTCCGGCGCCGAAGACGGGGTCGCGCCCCTTGGAGCCGAGATCGCTCGCGCTTTCGCCGAGGATGCGGCGGGCGCTGTCGGGGTCGAGTTCGGGCTGCTTTTCGAGCAGCAGCGCCACCAGCCCCGAGACATGCGCGGCTGCGATCGAGGTGCCCGAGGTGAAGGCGTACCGGCCTGCGGGCTCCGCCGTCAGCACGTCGACGCCCGGCGCGGCCAAGGCGATGTAGCTGCCGCGATTGGCGTCGGCGAAAACCTTGTCGTCGGCATCGGTCGCGGTCACCGCGATGACGCTGGGATCGGCGCCGGGATAGAGCGGCGCGGCGCGGCTGCCGCCATTGCCCGCAGCGGCGACCGTGACGACGCCGCGCTCCTTTGCCCCGGCAAGCGCCTTCGAGAGCAGACGGTCCTGCGGGCCGGCGAAGCTGAGATTGACCACCTTCGCGCGCTGCTGGACCACCCATTCCAGCGCCGTCAGGATCTGGAAGGACTTGCCGTTGGCGGAGGTCGCCTGCGTCCCGCCGAAGGCACGGGCGACGAGCAGCCGCGCGGCCGGCGCGATGCCCTGCAATTCGCCATGGGCGACGATGGCCGTCGCCATCGAGGTGCCGTGGGCGTGCGGCGTCGCCAGCCCGTCGACGGCATCGAGATAGCCGATAACCGAGCCGCTGATCTCGGGATGGTCCATGTCGACGCCGGAATCGATCATCCCGACCCGGATGCCGCGCCCCAGCGCGAGCTTGCGCGCCTCGCCGAGGCGCAGCTTGTCGACGACATATTGCGGCGGCAGCACACGGCGCACCGCCGCGCCGCTACGCGCGGCGGTCGTCGGCTCGCCGAGCCGCAGCGCGGGAGGCGCCGGCGGGGTGCTCGCATCGGAGGACGCCGTCGCCGGAGAGGCCGGAACGGCCGGGGTTCCGGGGCTGGACTGCGAGCCCTGCTGCAAATCGAACAGGAAATTGGGCTGCGCGCCGGCGATGCTGCTGTCGTCGCCCATCTGCGTCAGCACGGCCCGCAGGTCGCGGCCGGCTTCGAGCTTGGCACGGATAATGGTGACGCCGGCAAGCTCAAACCGCTGGCGGGCGATCAGCGTCGCGCCGTAGCGGCGCAGCACGGCGTCGGCCTCGGCATCGGGCGCGAGTTCGAACAGCACCTCGTCGGGAACGAAGCGGGTCTCGTCCAGCGCCGGCACGATGGCGCGCTGCTGGCGCGGTTGCATCCAGGACCCCGGCGGCACGCGCATCGAGCGATTGGGCGGATTGGCGGCAGGCGGCGGCTGAGGTGCCGTCGCCGGAGCGACACGCTTGTCGGAGGCCGAACTTCCGGCAGCGGGAGCCTGGGCCAGGGCGGCGGCCGGCACGAAAGCGACGCCCCATGCCAGCAACGCGGCCCCGGCAAGGCGCCGCATCGGCACCGTCCTGCGAGCGAAACCGGATTGCAGCATGGCCTGGCCCTCCTGCGGCGGACACATCATGCCATGGCGCCGGCTGACGGCGCCAGCACGATCACGGTGCGGGTGCGACGAAGGAGATGATCGCGCTCTCGCTCTTCATCCGCGCCGCGATGGCATCGACCTGGGCCGATGACAGCGACGCGTCGCCGACGCGCACCTTGAAGAAGCCGTTGGCGCGCGGCCCGTCGACGACCGAGGCGTCGAAGCGCTTGAAGAAGGAGGCGATCTCGCCCGCCTTGGCGTCCGGCGAGAAGCTCAGCAGCACATAGCGCTCAGAGGTCTGCGCGCCCGGCGCCGACGCGGTCTGGAAGCCGGCGCCTTCGCGCAGGGCAAGGCCGGTGATGGCAACGCCCTGCAGCAGGATCAGCGCGATCGCGGCCGCCCCGGCATAGGCGAGCCGGCGCTGCGGCTGTGCCGCCAGCAGGCCGCCGAGCCAGCCCAGGAAGCTCTGGCCAAAGCCGTCCTTGGCCCGCGTCAACAGCGGCGCCTGCCGGGGGACCGTCTCGATCTCGGCCATCAGCTTCTCGAGCGCCCGGGGCGACGGGGCGCCCAGGCTTTCATTGAGCAGCACGGTCTCGGCCATGTCGTCGCGGATGATGTCGAGCCGGGCGGCGAGCTCGGCATCGGCGGCGAGAGCCGCTTCGAGGCGGCGCTTGTCGGCGTCTGAAATCCGGCCATTGGCATAGAAGGGCAGCAGCTCCTCGAGCTCCCGGCGCTTCAGATCGCTTGCGATGCTGTCGCTCATCACGCCACTCCTCCGGCGGCTCTGCCCCGGTTCATGATTCCGGTCGTCTCAGGGCCAGCCACGGTCGATACCGGCTGCCTTGAGCATCTCGCCCAGCTTCTTGCGGGCATGGAAAAGCCGGGTTTTGACGGTGTTCTCGGGAATGCCGACGATCCGCGCGACCTCCTCGACGGAGGTCTCGTGGTAGTAGACGAGGTCGATGACCTCGCGATGGTCGGCAGAAAGGCGTTCGAGGCAGGCGCGGATCGCCAGCCCCTTGTCCTGCTTCTGCAGCACGATTTCCGGCCCATCGGACTCGTCCTCGATGGTGCCGGCGTAATCCTCGTCGAGTTCGGCATCGCGGCGCTTGCGCAGAAGCGACCACGCCTTGTTCCGGGCGATGGCGAGCAGCCAGGTCGCGACGGAGGCGCGAGCCTCGAAGCGATCCGCCTGTCGCCAGAGATCCATGAACACGTCACTGATCACATCCTCGGCAAGCGTCTCGTCGCGGACAAGCCGCAGCACGAAACGGTAGACCCGCACCTGATGCCGCGAAAACAGCACCTTCATCGCGAGCCGGTCGCCCGAAGCGATCCGCTTGACGAGATCCTCGTCCGATTCCGTATGCATCGCCCCTCGAAGACCCAGCATTCCGGCTCGCATGAATTGGTCGCGGCGAGGCGGGAAAAGGTTCAATCGGCGAGAGACTAATCCGGTGAATTCATTTTGCCGATAGGCAAGAGGCGCTTTTCGGCGCGTGAAGGGGTCGCGCGCGAGCTTTATATGCGGCGGATATGAAAAGGGGCGCCCACGGCGCCCCAGATCGACCTATGATTTTGCGCGAATTCCGGCCTCCGGCCGTGACCAGCCGAACGGAAAGCGCGTCAGCGGCGCTTGCCGGCCGTGCGCAGCTGCATGTACTGCACGGCTTCGAGCAGCACCTTGCGCGGACGCTCGGCATCGCGCTTGGCCTGCTCCGCTTTGCGGGCGACCTCGCGGGCGATTTCTTCCTGGCGCTTCTCTTCCTCGATACGCGCACGCTCGAGCGCCTCGAGACGTTCATTCTCGGCCCGGATCTTCGCCTTCTCGGCTTCGCGCTCGGCGCGGGCCCCGGCGATGGCTTCCCGTTCCGCGCGTCGCTGCATCATGACCGGGTCGTCGGCTTTCGGCCGCGCCTTGAAGCGCTCGAGCAGAGCCTGCTTGGCTTTGGCGGAATTGGACTGGCGGTCGGTGAAGCTGCGGTCGTTCGGGTTCTTCAAGGGTGATCTTCTCTCGGGTTGTTACGGACGATTTTCGGCCCGCGCGGGCGAAATAATCCAGATCGCGAAGGATTGGTATCGAAATCGACGCGCGGCAGCCCCGCATCCAGCGCTTATCGAGCCGGTGTAGACCGACGACTGCCCATAAAGAAGGCGTGGACAGCGCGGAACGAAGCCGAGCGGGGCGCCCCCGGATATGGGGGCCAGGTTTCCCGCTGTCAATCCGGCCAGCCTCCGGCGTCCCGCGCAATTGCCGTGGCAACCACGTCTTTACAAGCGCGCCGTTTTCGCCAACAGGCAGGAGGCCCGCTGCAACCCATCGTGTATCCCGTGAAGACGCCCTCGCTTTCCGATTTCCGCCGCATCGTCGTGAAGGTCGGCTCCAGCCTGCTGGTCGACCGGGCCCGTGGCCGGTTGCGCCATGCCTGGCTCGCCGCATTGGCCGAAGACTTGGCCGAGCTGCATCAGCGCGGCGCCGACGTGCTCGTCGTCTCGTCCGGGGCCATCGCGCTCGGTCGCACGGTGCTCAACCTACCCTCGGGCCCGCTCCGGCTGGAGGAGAGCCAGGCCGCCGCCGCCGTCGGCCAGATCGCGCTCGCCCGCAACTGGGCCGAGGCGCTCGCCGCCCATGGGCTGACCGCCGGGCAGATCCTGCTGACGCTGGCCGACACCGAGGAACGGCGCCGCTATCTCAACGCCCGCGCGACGCTCGGCCGCCTGCTCGACCTTCGTGCGATCCCCGTCATCAACGAGAACGACACCGTCGCCACCACCGAGATCCGCTATGGCGACAACGACCGGCTCGCCGCCCGCGTCGCTACCATGGCGGGCGCCGATCTGCTCGTGCTCTTCTCCGACATCGACGGGCTCTATACCGCCCCGCCCGCGAAGGACCCGTCCGCCCGGCACATCCCCGTCGTCGAGCGGATCACGCCCGAGATCGACGCCATGGCCGGGGGCGCGGCCTCCGAGCTCTCGCGCGGCGGCATGCGCACCAAGATCGAGGCCGGCAAGATCGCCGTCGTCGGCGGCACGCATATGCTGATCGCCGATGGGCGCGGCAAGAATCCGCTCGCCGCCGTGGCCGCGGGCGGCCGCTGCACCTGGTTTCTGACGGCATCGACGCCCGCCACCGCGCGCAAGACCTGGATCGCCGGCACGCTGGAGCCGCGCGGCACGCTGCATGTCGATGCCGGCGCGGCCCGCGCGCTGCGTGGAGGAGCCAGCCTGCTGCCGGTCGGCGTCAGCCGCATCGAGGGCGAGTTCGCGCGCGGCGATGCCGTGCTGATCCGCGATGCGGACGGGCAATTGCTTGGGCGCGGCCTCGTCGCCTACGACGCAGCCGAGGCGGCGCTCGTTCTCGGCAAGGCCTCGCGCGACATCGAGGCGGTGCTCGGCTATCCCGGCCGCGCCGAGATGATCCACCGGGACGACATGGCGCTCGGGCTGGGCTAAGCTTCCTTTCGGACAGGCTTTGGCGAACGGGTTTTTGGGCTGGATGACATGACGGGCGACAGCGCATTGCGCATCATCGCGACGAACGGGGCCGACGATGTCGGGCTCGTCATGCATGAGATCGGCCGGCGCGCCCGCGCCGCCGCGCGCCGGATCGCCCTCGCCCCGGCCGCGCGACGCAACGCCGCCCTCATCGCCATGGCCGATGCACTGCGCGCCCGCAGCGCCCGCATCCTCGCCGCCAATGCGCAGGACCTCGCCGACGGCAAGGCGGCCGGCCTGAGCGGCTCCTTCATGGATCGCCTCGCCCTCGACGAGAAGCGCCTCGCCGCCATCGCCGATGCCGTCGCCGACGTCGCCGGCCTGCCCGACCCGCTCGGCCGGGTGCTGGCGGAATGGACGCGGCCCAACGGCCTGCGCTTCGAGCGCGTCGCCACGCCGCTCGGCATCATCGCCGTGATCTTCGAGAGCCGGCCCAATGTCACCGCCGATGCCGGAGCGCTGTGCCTGAAGAGCGGCAACGCCGCGATCCTGCGCGCCGGTTCTGATTCCTTCCGCTCCTCGACCGAGATCGCCGCCGCCATGCGCGAGGGGCTGGAGGCGGCCGACCTGCCGGCCGACGCGATCCAGCTGGTGCCGACGCGGGACCGCGCCGCCGTCGGTGAAATCTTCGCAGGCTTGAGCGGAAACGTCGATGTCGTCGTGCCGCGCGGGGGGAAAAGCCTCGTCGCCCGCGTCCAGAGCGAGGCGCGCGTGCCGGTCTTCGCCCATCTCGACGGCAACTGCCATGTCTATGTCCATGCGCAAGCCGATCTCGCCATGGCCCGTGACATCCTGCTCAACGCCAAGCTGCGCCGCACCGGCGTCTGTGGCGCAGCCGAGACGCTGCTGGTCGACGAGGCCTGTGCCGGAACCCATCTCGCGCCGCTCGTCGCCGCGCTGCTCGAAGCCGGCTGCGCGGTGCGTGGCGATGCCGCCTCTCTTTCTGTGCACGCGCGCGTGACGCCCGCGAGCGAAGAGGACTGGTCGACCGAATATCTCGACCGGATCATCGCGGTGAAGACCGTCGCCGGGCTCGATGCCGCCATCGACCATATCGAGCGCTACGGCTCGCACCATACCGATGCTATCGTCACCGCCGACGAGGCCGCCGCCGCCCGCTTCCTCGCCGAGGTCGATTCCGCCATCGTCATCCACAACGCTTCGACCCAGTTCGCAGATGGCGGCGAGTTCGGCTTCGGCGCCGAGATCGGCATCGCCACCGGCCGCATGCATGCGCGCGGCCCGGTCGGCGTCGAACAGCTCTGCTCCTTCAAGTACCGCGTCCATGGCGCGGGCCAGATTCGTCCCTGAGCCGATGCATCTGGGATGACGAACGAGCATCTGCGCCTGCCGCCCCATGCGCCGGGGCTGTGCATCGGCCTGTTCGGCGGCAGCTTCAACCCCGCCCATGACGGCCACCGGCTCGCCAGCCTGACCGCGCTGCGCCGGCTCCAGCTCGACCGTGTCTGGTGGCTGGTCACGTCGGGCAACCCGCTGAAGGACAATGCGAAATTGCCGCCGCTAGCCGAGCGCATAAGGCAGGCCCGCGGCGTCGCCAACCATGCCCGCATCCAGGTCACCGGCATCGAGGCGATGCTGCGCACCCGCTATACCGCCGACACTTTGCGCGCGCTGAAGCGGCGCTGCCCGGGCGTCAACTTCGTCTGGATCATGGGCTCCGACAATCTCGCCGGCTTCCATCGCTGGGCCGAGTGGCGGACGATCGCCCGGATGATGCCGATCGCCATCATCGACCGGCCGGGTTCGACCCACAGCGCCATGGCCTCGCCCGCCGCCAACTGGCTGTCGCGCTGGCGCATTCCGGAGAATCAGGCGGCGAGCCTGCCGCGCACGCGACCCCCTGCCTGGGTTTTCCTGCACGGCAAGCGCTCGGCGCTGTCTTCGACCATGCTGCGCCGTCAGGCTGGCCGCGATTGAATTCCGGGGCCTTTTGGCCTATTTTAAATGTGTCGCGCCGAGAGCGCGTCGCGTTCGAGAGGATACGTCACTGAACCGTCAAACCCTTGGTGAAGCCGAGCCGATGCCGCTTCCCCAGGCCGCTATCGCAGACAACCCCTCTGCCGATAGCATCGCCCTTGCGCAACGTGTCCTCGAAGACATGAAGGCTGAGGACATCACGGTGATCGACCTCGTTGGCAAGACATCTCTGGCCGACGCGATGATCATCGCCTCGGGCAACGTCAACCGCCATGTCGCCGCCATCTCCGACGCGCTGATCGAAGCCCTGAAGGGCTCGGGCCTCCCCGCGCCCAACGTCGAGGGCATGCCTGCCTGCGACTGGGTGCTGATCGATACCGGCGACATCATCATCCACGTCTTCCGGCCCGAAGTGCGCCAGTTCTACAATCTCGAGAAGATGTGGGGCACCGACCGGCCGAACGAACGCCTCGATAGCTGACGCCGTTCTCGGATGCGGCTCGCAGTCATCGCCGTCGGCCGGCTCAAGGACGGGCCGGAGCGGGAGCTCTGCGAGCGCTATCGCGAGCGCGGCGTTGCGCTCGGCCGCGGCATCGGCCTGAGCGGTCCCGACATCGTCGAGATCACTGAGGGCCGGGGCCGGCGCCCTGACGAGCGCAAGCGCGAGGAGGCGCAGGCCATCCTCGGCAAGGCGCAGCCCGGCCTGCTGATCGCCCTCGACGAGCGCGGCCGCCCTCTCGGCAGCGACGCCTTCGCCAGCCGCATCGCCGCCGCCCGCGATTCAGGCGTCGGCCACGCCAGCCTCGTGATCGGCGGTGCCGACGGGCTGAGCGAGGAGATACGCGACAAGGCCGAGATCACCCTGGCCTTCGGCGCCCTGACGATCCCGCACCAGATCGTGCGGGCGCTCGTGCTCGAACAGCTCTATCGGGCGATGACGATCATCGCCGGACACCCCTATCATCGCGCATGAACCTTGCCGCCCTGCTGATTCGCTCCGGGCTGGGCCGTCCGGGCCTCGCCGCCCTGCTGGCCGTGGCATTGCTCGGCACGCCGGCCCTCGCACAGGGCAACGCGCCGGATCCGGACGCTCTCGCCCGTGAGGCGATGCAGAAGCTTGTGGAGAAGCAGGCGCGCGAAGCCGAGCTCAAGGCGATCGAACAGCGCCTCGCCGGCAATACCGAGGCCCGCGCCGGTCTGGAGAAGGAGATCGCCGCGATCCGCGCCGACCGTGCCGCGCTCAACAAGGCCCTGCTCGACACCACCGCAAGGACGCAGGCCGGCGAGGAGCGGCTGGGCGCGCTGGAGAAGCGCCTCGCCTTGCTGCAATCCAGCGAGACCGCGATTCGCCGCTCGCTCGAGGGCCGGCGCGGCCTGATCGCCGAGGTGCTGGCAGCGCTGCAACGCATCGGGCGAAGCCCGCCGCCGGCTGTGCTGGTGCGCCCCGAGGATATCCTCGAAGCGGTGCGGGCCTCGATGCTGCTCGGCGCCGTCGTCCCCGATCTGCGCCAGGAGATCGAGATCCTCGCGACCGATCTCGGCGAGCTGGTGCGGCTGCGCGACGGCATCGCCACCGAGAAGATCAAGATCGGCGAGGAGATGCAGCAGCTCGCGGGCGAACGCCAGCGCCTGGCCTCCCTGATCGAGGCAAGACGCGAGCGCGAGACCTCGGCGGCGAAGGATGTCGAGGCCCAGCGCGCGCTGGGCAGCGAGCTCGCCGGCCAGGCCCGGTCGATGCGCGATTTCGTCGAGAAGATCGAGAAGGAGATCTCGGTCGCCAACAGGGCGGCCGACGCCGCGCGCCAGGCGATCGAGCAGGAAACCCGCGAGCAGCGCGAGCGCATGACGGCGCTCGCCTTCAAGGACCCGGCCCGTCTCGCCCCGAAGATCGCCTTCGGCGATGCCAGGGGGCTGCTCGCGCTGCCTGTCGCGGGATCACGATTGCGTGGTTTCGGCGATCCCGACGGTGCCGGCGGCACAATTCGCGGAATTTCGCTCGAGACCCGGCCCAATGCCCTAGTTTCGGCGCCTTCAGACGCTTGGGTGGTTTATGCGGGGCCGTTCCGTTCGTTCGGGCAACTCTTGATCCTGAACGCTGGGGGGGGATACTACATATTGCTTGCCGGCATGCAGCGGATCGATGTCGCGCTCAATCAGTTCGTGCTGGCGGGAGAGCCGGTTGCGATGATGGGCGAAACATCGGAAGCTGCCGCGACGACAGTAGGAGTGGGAACCGGCCAGCCGGTCCTGTATATCGAATTCAGGAAAGACGGCGTTTCGGTCGACCCGAGCCCGTGGTGGACGAAATTGCAAGGCGAAAAGGTTCGCGGATGATGCGCAAGGTTTCCCTCGTTCTCGCCGGCGCCATCATGGGTGCGGGCCTGACCGGACTGGCTACTCAGACGAGGCTGCTCAGCTCGACCAGTGCTGTCGCCGCCTCGGCGGAGGTCTACCGCAGCCTCAATCTCTTCGGTGACATCTTCGAGAAGATCCGCACCGACTATGTCGACAAGCCGGACGAGCAGAAGCTGATCGAGGCCGCCATCAACGGCATGGTCTCCTCGCTCGATCCGCATTCGTCCTATCTGGACTCCAAGGCCTTCCGCGACATGGACACGGACATGCGTGGCCAGTTCGGCGGCCTCGGCATCGAGGTGACGATGGAGGACGGCGTCCTCAAGGTCGCCAAGCCGATCCGCGACACGCCCGCCTCCAAGGCCGGCATCCTGGCCAACGACATCATCCGCCAGATCGACGGCACCGAGGTGAAGGGCCTGTCCCTGACCCAGGCGGTCGAGAAGATGCGCGGGCTGATCAACACCCAGGTCACGCTCAAGGTCGAGCGGCCGGGCAAGACCGAGCCGCTCGAATTCACCCTGACCCGCTCGACCATCGTCGTGCCCGCGGTCGAGGAGCGCGTCGAGGGCGACATCGGCTACATCCGCATCGGCACCTTCTCCGAGCAGACCTATGACGGCCTGCGCAAGGCCATCGACAAGCTCTCGAACGAGATCGGCGCCGACAAGCTCAAGGGCTACGTCATCGACCTCCGCAACAACCGCGGCGGGCGCCTCGACCAGTCCGTGCTGGTCTCCGACGCCTTCCTCGATCGCGGCAAGATCGTCTCGACGCGCGGCCGCAACGCCGAGGAGACGCAGGTCTTCAACGCGAAGTCGGGCGATCTGACCAAGGGCAAGCCGGTCGTCGTGCTGATCAACGGCTCCTCCGCCTCGGCGGCCGAGATCGTGGCCGGCGCGCTGCAGGACCACAAGCGCGCCGTCGTGATGGGCACGCGCTCCTTCGGCAAGGGCTCGGTCCAGACCGTGATCCCGCTCGGCTCGAACGGCGGCCTGCGCCTGACTACGGCGCGCTACTACACGCCGTCGGGCAACTCGATCCAGGCCAAGGGCATCACGCCGGACATCGAGGTCCAGCAGGACATCCCGCAGGAGATCAAGGACAAGCTCGTCGAGAACAAGGGCGAGGCGGCGCTGAAAGGCCATCTCAAGGCCGGCGAGGGCGAGGAGCAGTCCGGCTCCGCCTCCTATGTCCCGAACGACGCGGCCAAGGACACCCAGCTGATCGCGGCCTTCAACCAGCTGCGTGGCGTCAAGAAGGACGCTGCCGCACCGGCCGAAAAGCCGGCGGCCGACCCGGCTCCGACCGCTGCGGCCCCCGCCGCCCCGGACGCGCCGAAGCAGCCGAACTGAATGCCCCGTCGAGCCTTCGGGCTCGACGGCAGGCTTCTTAGGCGACAAGACTAGCGCGCGGGCCACTGATTCGGGTCCGCGTCGCAACCTTGAGGACGGCTGACCTTGGCCGGAACGCCGCTGACGGAGCTCAATCGGCCACTCGGCCAGGATCGAGCCGCGCCCTCCGGCAAGCCGTGGGGCCGCTGGTCTGCGACTGCGGCCGCAGCCTGCGTCGGTACCGTGATCCTCGGCCTCCTGCTGGTTGCTGCGATCCGCCGCGACCCAAATGGCGGCGAGCCCGTCGCCGTCGCCTCCATCGTGAAGCGGGCGGCCCCCGTCTCTTCCATTCCGCCCAGCAACGATACGCCTCTTGCCGCCTCGCGCGGGCCGGCGAGCGCTGCGCAGCTCGAGAACAGCGCCGGCGTGACGGTGGTGCGGGCGGGCGAAGATGCGCCCGGCGCCATCATCATCACCGTTCCCGACGAAGCCGGCGCCATCAAGCTTGCTTCCGCCCCCGACAACCGCCTCACCGAACGCACCCGCTACGGCCTGCTGCCGAAGCTCGGCCCGGACGGCGCGACGCCTGCGAAGATCTATGCCCGCCCCCTCGGCCCGGAGCCGGCGGCGAAGCCGGCCGGCCGCATCGCCCTGCTCATCGGCGGCCTCGGCATCAGCCAGAATGGCACCGCCGATGCCATCGCCAAGCTGCCCGGGCCGGTCTCGCTGGCCTTCGCGCCCTATGGCACCGAGCTCGAACGTACTGTCCAGCGCGCCCGCAGCGAAGGCCACGAGGTCTTCCTGCAATTGCCGATGGAGCCTTTCGACTATCCCGACAACGACCCCGGCCCGCATACGCTGCTGACAGGCCCCAAGGCGCAGGACAATCTCGACAGGCTGTACTGGTCGCTCGGCCGCTTCACGGGCTATGTCGGCATCGTCAATTTCCTCGGCGGCCGTTTGACCTCGGATGAGGGCGCCCTGTCGCCGATCCTGCGCGAGCTTGCGGGCCGCGGCCTGATGGTCGTCGACGACGGTTCTTCGCCGCGCAGCCTGCTGGCCGCCTCCGCCACGCGCGCCCAGATCCCCGCGTTGAAGATCGACCGGGTCATCGATTCCGTCACCCGCGCCGACGCCATCGACAAGGAACTCGCGGCGCTGGAAGCGCTGGCGCGCGATCAGGGCATCGTCGTCGCCTCGGCCAGCGCCCTGCCGGTCTCGATCGAGCGGATCAATCGCTGGGCCCAATCGTTGGAAGCCAAGAAGATCGCGCTCGTCCCCGTCAGCGCCGCGCGCGGCTTCCGCAGCCCCAAGACCACCGGATCACTCTCCACCGGATCGCAGCGATGACCGAGACCGCCCCCGAAGGTTATCGTCCCTGCGTCGGGCTCGCCTTGTTCAATGCCGAGGGGCTCGTCTTCATCGGCCGGCGCGCCGACAAGACGAAGCGCGAGCATGTCGCGCCGGGCCATGCCTGGCAGATGCCGCAGGGCGGGATCGACAAGGGCGAAACCCCGCTGGAGGCCGCCCGCCGCGAGCTCATGGAGGAAACCAACGTCACCTCCGTCGAGCTGCTCGCCGAGGCACCGGGTTGGCTGACCTACGATTTGCCCGGCGATATCGGCAAGGAGGCCTGGAAAGGCCGCTGGCGCGGCCAGACGCAGAAATGGTTCGCCTTCCGCTTCGTCGGCGCCGATGACGAGATCAACATCCTCACCCCGGCCGGCGGCCACAAGGCCGAGTTCGACGCCTGGCGCTGGGCGCGGCTCGACGAGACGCCGGAGCTGATCATCCCGTTCAAGCAGGGCGTCTACCGGCAGGTCGCCAGGCATTTCGCGCCCTTCGCCGAGCGCTGAACCTGTTCGCGCGGCGTCAGCCCATCGTGTAGACGACGCGCCCGATCCAGTAAGCCTGATAGCCGATGTGCACGGATGCCAGCGCGATCTGGACCGAGCGCCGCGCGGAAACGAAGGCGACGAGGCATAGCAGCAGCCCGATCGGGACCTGGATGAGATAGTCGCCGCTGAGCTGGCTCCAGTGCTCGCTGCCCTTGATCAGCGTGTCGACGATGTCGAGCAGGAACGCCGCCGCCATCAGGCCGAAGAACCAGCGCCGGCGCCTGATGAAGAAATCCTCGTAGCCGGCATATTCCGAGATGTTGTCCGGAAAGAGCAGCGCCGAGAGCAGATAGAGGACCACGGCATAGCCGATCAGGAACAGGTAGATGCCGAAGCTCCAGCCCGGAATGCGCGAGAGCCCGAACTCCCACCACCAGAACAGCACCAGCTCCAGCAGGATCGAGCCGACCCAGAGCATGTGCAGCAACGAGACGCGGTGGCGGCCGGGATGCTGGATGAAGCCGGCGATGCCGGCCAGCATCCGGGTGATACCGAGGCCGATGACCATGCCCATGACGATGCGGACATGGATGAAGAGTTCTTGCGGCGTCACGTTCTCCATGAACGTTGCTTAAAGCACCGCGCCGAGAAGGGGAATCCGGAATGGCCGGCGCCTTGACGAGACGCAGGAGAACAGCGTGGCCGCTCTCATGCGAACTGTCGAATGGCGTCCCGGAAGGGATTCGAACCCCTGACCTACGGTTTAGGAAACCGTTGCTCTATCCTGCTGAGCTACCGGGACGCACAAAACGTCGTGTAGCATAATCGCGATGCGGGTGAAGTCCCTTCTTGCAACTGTCATGATCGCGGTCTTGCCCGGTGCGCCCGTGCAGGCGGCGCCCGGCTGCGCCGAACCCAGGGCCGAGACGACGGCAGCGCGGCTGACCGGCATCAACGCCGCCGGCGACCCGGTCCTGAGCGATGGCCGGGTCCTGCGGCTGGTCGGGCTGGCGCCGCGCCAGGACCTCGACGAAGCCGCGCGCTTCCGCGCCGGGCTCCAGCCCTTCCTCGATCGGACCCTCGATCTCGCCGTCCTGGGCGAGCCGGACCGCTGGGGGCGCTGGCCCGCGAAGCTCTTCATCCCGCCAGAGGAGGCCGCTCGCGAGCCGCTGGAGCTTTCCACCGCCTTGCAACGCAGCGGCGCGGCCCTGCCCTTGCCCGAACCGGCCGCAGCCCCCTGCAAGGGCGCGCCTGCTCCCGTTCAGAAAACGGTAACATCTGCCCTCCAACCTTCACAGCTCGTGGCCGTCGACGGTCATGATCTCGCCGCCGTGAAGGCGCAGGAGGGGCGCTACGTCATGCTGGAAGGTCGGATCGCCTCCGTCGGCGAGCGCTCCCAGCGGACCTATCTGAATTTGTCCCGCCGTCCCGGGGAGGCTGCCTCGATCGTCGTCGCGCGCGCGCTTTGGCGTGAATTGAAGGCTGCCGGCTGGACCGCGGGCAGCCTGGGCGGTAAACGCCTGCGAGCCTATGGCGTCATGTCCGGGCGCGACGGCCTCCTGCTGGAGGCGACATCGCGGGCAGCGCTGGAACTGATCGACTGAGGATATGCTGGAGCCCTGGCGGACATCGCTTTCGCGGCATTCGAAGCGGCTGGCGGCCATCGTGCTGCCGGGCCTGCTGCTCGTCGGCTGCCTCGGCGACCAGAGCGCGCTGCTGCCGACGCCCTCGGGCGACGACATCGCCCCGCGCATCAACACCGTCCAGCGCGCCTCGGATCAGGAGCATCAAAGGCTGCTGACGGCCTTCGGCGGCGAATACCGCGCGCCCAAGGCCCGCGCCGCGCTCGACGAGGTGGTGCAGCGGCTGGCCAAGGCCGGTGAAGGCCAGATCGGCCATTACGAGATCACCATCCTGAACTCGCCGGTGGTCAACGCCTTCGCCTTGCCCAATGGCCGGCTCTACGTGACGCGCGGCCTGCTCGCGCTCGCCAACGACACCTCCGAGATCGCCTCGGTGCTGGCCCATGAGATCGCCCACGTCACCGCCCAGCACGCCGTCGAGCGCGCCGAGAAGGAGGCCGAATCGGCGCTGGTGAGCCAGGTCGTCTCGCAGGTGCTGAAAGACCCCTCGCAGGGCGCCGCCGTGCGGGCGGGCTCGAAGCTCTCGCTCGCCCGCTTCTCGCGCCAGCAGGAATTGACCGCCGACCAGATCAGCGTGCGCAATATCTCGCGCGCGGGCTACGATCCGTACGGCGCCGGCCGCTTCCTGGCGACCCTCGGGCGGAACACCGCCTTCCGCAACAGCGGGCAGAACCAGAGCGCCGAGGACAAGCGGCTCGACATCCTCTCCAGCCACCCGCAGACGCCCGAGCGCATCGCCGCGGTGACGGCCGCCGCAAGGCAGATCGGCGCCCCCGGCATCGGCGAGCGCGACGCCAATCGCTGGCTCAACGCCATCGAGGGGCTGGCCTATGGCGACGATCCGCGCGACGGGGTGGTGCGCGGCCGGCGGTATCTGAACAGCACCCTGCGCATCGGCTTCACCGCGCCCGAGGGCTTCAGCCTGGAGGCCGCGCAGGACATGGTCATCGGCGTCAGCGCCAGCGGCTCCCAGGCCTTGCGCTTCGACTCAGTGACCTTGAAGAGCGGCCAGACGCTGGAATCCTATGTCGCGGCCGGCTGGATCGAAGGCGTCGAGACGACCGGGATCGAGAAGGTCGAGATCGGCGGGCAGCCGGCGGTCATCGCCTATGGCAAGGGCACGGACTGGATGTTCCGCCTTGCCGCCGTGCAGGTCGGTGAGCGCGTCTATCGCTTCATCCTCGCCGCGCGCGGCGCCAGCGACCCCGAGCGGCCGATGCGCAGCATCGCCGAGAGCTTCCGAACCTTGAGCCCGGCGGAAGCCCAGGCCATCCGGCCGATGCAGATCCGGCTGGTGGCGGCCGAAGCCGGCGACACCGTCGCCAGCATGGCCGAGCGCATGCCCGAGCAGGATCGCCCGGGCGAACTCTTCCAGCTCCTGAACGGTATCGAACGCAACGCCGCGCTGACGCCCGGGCAGCGCTACAAGGTCGTCGCCGAATAGCCCTGCGCCTTCACAAGGCTGCGAGCCCGTGCGCCTGCCTCCTGCGCTCGGCGAATACGTCGCTATGATCGGCGCCATAACGCAAGGGGAAGCAGACATGGCGCTCGATCGCAGGATCGTCGAACTCTACGACGAATACACCCACAAGCCGCTCGACCGGCGTGTCTTCATGAATCGGTTGCTCGCCATCGCCGGCACTACGGCCGCCGCCGAAGCGGCGCTCGCCCTGCTCGAACCCAATTATGCAAGGGCACAGCAGATCGCGCCGGACGATGCCCGGATCGCGACATCGCGCGTCGACACCACCGTCGACGGCGTCGCGCTGAAGGGGTATCTCGCCACGCCGAAGGCGGAGGCCAAGCGCGGCGGCGTCCTCATCATCCACGAGAATCGCGGCCTCAATCCGCATATCGAGGACATCACCCGGCGCATGGCGCTGGAGGGCTTCACGGCGCTCGGCCTGGACTTCCTGACCCCGCTGGGCGGCACGCCTGCTGATCCAGACGCCGCCCGCGCGCTGTTCCCGCAGCTTTCCAACGACGCCGTCGTCGGACAGGGGCGCGCGGCCCTCAAATACCTGGCCTCCCGGCCGGACGCGAACGGCAAGGTCGGCGCGGTCGGCTTCTGCTGGGGCGGCAGCGCGGTCAACAATCTCGCGGTCGCGGCGCCCGAGCTCGCCGCCGGCGTCGTCTTCTATGGCGGCCCGCCCGATCTCGCCAAGGTGCCGCAGATCAAGGCCCGCCTCCTGATCCAGCAGGCTTCGCGCGATACGCGCCTCGTCCAGATGCTGCCCGATTACGAGAAGGCGCTGAAGGCGGCCGGCATCCAGTACGAGGCGATCATCTACCCCGATGTCGACCATGCCTTCATGAACGACACCAGCGCCGAGCGCTACAACGCCGCCACCGCCAAGCAGGCCTGGGCGCGGACGATCGCCTTCCTGAAGGCTGGAACGGGCACCGCCTGAGTCCTGTTCATCGCGCGGGGTACCAAGTCGTCATCCCGGGCTTGACCCGGGATCCCAGCCAGAGCGCTGCCGATCAGGGTTCAGGCATGGGTCCCGGCTCTTCGCTTCGCTCAGGTCGGGATCACCCGCGTTTCCGGGAAAATCCTGGAGCGGTCCGGACAACAAAAAACCCGGCGGTCGCCCGCCGGGTTTCTGAATTCCGGATCAAAGCAGCCGTTCAGGCGGCCTCTTCCTGCAGGTCGTCGTTGTCGCCTTCCAGCTCCGCCTCGGCGTCGGCCGCCTCGTTCTTGCCGGCGCGGCGCGGCGACTTGGCGAGCTGACCCTCGATCTTCTTGAGGGCTTCGGTCTCGGTGACGTCGTCGACGACCGCGATCTCGCGGGTCATGCGGTCGAGCGCGGCTTCATAGAGCTGGCGCTCGGAGTAGGACTGCTCGGGCTGCGCCTCGGAACGATAGAGATCGCGCACGACCTCGGCGATGGCGACGAGATCGCCCGAGTTGATCTTCGCTTCGTATTCCTGGGCGCGGCGCGACCACATGGTCCGCTTGACGCGGGCGCGGCCGGTGAGCGTGGTCAGCGCCTTGGCGACGGCTTCGGCATCGGCGAGCTTGCGCAGGCCGACGCTGGCGGCCTTGGCGGTCGGGACGCGCAACGTCATCTTGTCCTTGGAGAAGCTGACCACGAAGAGCTCAAGCTTGAAACCTGCGACTTCCTGTTCCTCGATCGCCGTGATCTGACCGACGCCGTGGGACGGGTAGACGACGTACTCGCCCGTCTTGAAACCCTGGCGCACAACAGCTTTCTTCGCAGTGGACATGCCGTTACGACTCCTGACCGGCCCGCTCGACGCGAGCACGCGATGACACGTCTTCATCCGGTCGGACGAAGACTTTCCGCCTGATGCGACGCTTGAAAGGCACCGCTTCACGCTCCCTCAGTCGACTGTTTCATTTCCTCCAGGACGAGAACGACGATCGAGGCCCGGCGGTTAAACCGGCTGTCTCTGACGCTCTGATCGTTGGGGGCACCCCTTTTGTGGGAATCTCGCAGGGGCATGCGGAACGAATTCGACTGGGGCTAGCTTGTAGCATAAAAAACACGCCGAATCAAAGGTAAACGCCGGAAGGCGTTCCCCTGTGACGGCATGGCGCGGTCTTGGTTAATGCAGCGCTGGGCTCTCGAGGGAGCGAAAATCAGTCTCCTTCGCCGGGCTCCGGCGAGAACATCTCAAGCTTGCCGGGCACGCCGTCGAACTCCTTCGCGTCGGCCGGCGCCTCTTTCTTCTGGGTCAGGTTCGGCCAGCTTCCGGCATATTTGCCGTTGAGCTGGAGCCAGCTTTCCAGGCCGGGCTCGGTGTCGGGCTTGATCGCCTCGGCCGGGCATTCCGGCTCGCAGACGCCGCAATCGATGCACTCGTCGGGATGGATGACGAGCATGTTTTCGCCTTCATAGAAGCAGTCGACCGGGCACACCTCGACGCAATCCATGTACTTGCACTTGATGCAGTTCTCGGTGACCACATAGGTCATGATCGATCGGCCCTTCCAACGCTTCTAAACAGCCCCATAAACCCCTGCCCGGCGCAGGTTTCAAGGCTGTTTTCGTGATCTTCGGCAGAACGTTTTTTCATTCCTCTGGCGCCCAGGAGAATGTTTTCATCGCTTGCCCGCTCGCGGCATCTGCCGACGACAAGCCGCGATCTAGTCTCCGCCTTCCGCCTCCGCAAGCGGCGCATCGCCGCTGCCGCCGTCGAGCCGCTCATAGAGCTGTCGCGCCGTTTCGAAGGGACCGCGCCGCTCTGCGAAGGCGAGCACGCGCACGACCATGGTCGCGTGCGGCAAGGCCAGCGTCAGCACCGCTCCGACCCTGATCCCCTGCGCGGGATTTTCGACGCGGCGTCCCTCGATGCGGACATGCCCGTCCTCCACCAGACGCACGGCGGACGGACGGGTCCGCGCGAACCGCGCGAACCAGAGCCATTTGTCGAGGCGTTGACGATGCTCCTGCAAGCGGTCCGCGCCTCCCGGGATCGTTCAGTTCTTGCCGCCTTCGAGCTGCGCCTTGAGTGCGGCCAGCTTGGCGAAGGGTGAATCCGGATCCGGCTCGCGATTGGCCGGGCGCGGACGCGGCGCCTGCTGGAAGCGTTCGCCGCCGCCGCGTTCCTCGCGCCGCGGGCCGCCGGGGCGGCCGTCGCGCTTGAAGTCGGGCCGCGGACCGCGGCCGCCCTCGGGGCGCCCCTGCCGTGGCGGCTGCTCGTCGCGGCGTGGCCGCTCCTGGCGTTGCGGGCGCTCCTGCCGCTGCGGCGCCTCGCCTTCGCTGCGCGCTGCCGCGGCAGGCTGCTGCTGTCCGGGGTGTTGATCGCGACGCTGACCACCCGGCTGCTGGCCTTCGCGCTGGGGACGCTCGCCGCGGCGCTGATCGCCGTCGCGGCGGCCGCGCGGGGCATGCTCCGGTCGGCGCCCGCCCTGATGGCGATGCGGCCGCCAGACTTCGATGAGCTCGGGCTCGGCCGGGGTCGCGGCTTCCGCGGCAGGCGCCTCGGCAGTTGCCGCCTCGGCCACATCTGGGGTCTCGGTCGTCTCGGCGGTCTCGGCCTCGGCCGGCAGAGCCACCAGAGCATCGGCCGGAACCGGCTCGCGAGCCTGATCCAGCTCGCTTTCGGTGAGAACAGGCGTATCCGCCGTCTCGACCGCCGGCGCTTCGGCGACGGGTGCCTCACCTTCCGCCGACGCATCGTCGTTCAGCGCCACGGCGGGCTCGGCCGGAGCTTCGGCCTCTACCGGAGCCTCAATCGTTTCGGTCCCGGCCGTTTCGCTCTCGACCTGTGCCGCTTCGGGCTCGGCCTGTGTAGCCTCATCGGCGGCAGTGGCGTCATCCGCCTTGGCCACAACGGGTTTTGCCGGCTCGGTCGCTGCCGGCGGCGGCGCCAATGGCACAGTGATCGCCGGGCCAGGGCGCTTGACCGAGACATAGCCGAGCGAGCGCAGGATCGAGGCAAAATCCTCGCCCGCGCAGCCGACGAGCGATGTCATCGCACCGGTGGCGACGAAGCCGTCCTGATCTGCGGTGCCGGACGGCGGCGTGCCCTGGGTCGCGCCGGGACGATAGGCGATCGCCGGCCGGATGAGATCGGCGAGGCGTTCGAGGATGTCGACGCGCACCGCGCGCTCGCCGCAGACGCGGTAGCCCGCCGCGCGGTAGAGCCCCTTCGGCACGGCCTTGTCGACCGGGAAGGAGGTGCGGCCGGACGCCGCGAGATGGGCGATGTCGTCGAGCCCGGCCGTCTCCGGCCCGCCATGCTTGAGTGCCCAGAGCTGGGCGGCGAGCGCGCGGGGCGCCGGCTTCAACAACGCCGGCATGTAGATGTGGAAAGCGCCGAAGCGGATGCCGAGCTGGCGCAGCGCGGCGCGGCCCTCCTGGTCGAGCGCCTTCATCTCCTCGCCGACCTTGGCGCGTTCGAGCACGCCCAGCGCCTCAGCGGCCTGATAGGCGATGCCGCGCGCGATCCCGGTGGCGTTCTCCGCCGCTTCCAGAATCTGCAGCGCGCCGAGAAGGCGGGTGACATGATTCTTCAGCCAGAGATTGAGGCGGGCCTCGATCTGCTCGCGCGCCGCACCGCTCAGATGCTCCTCGACGAGCAGGCGCAGGCGTGGCTCGAGAACTTTCTCGCCGGCCGTCAGGCGCGCCACCGGCTCGCCGACCCAGCGCACCAGCCCGTCATGCGACAGCACGAAGGCATCGTCGCCCGCCAGCACGACGCGCGCCGCCCGGGCTTCGATCTCGGCGCCAAGCGCCTTCATCGCCGCCAGGTTCAGGGCCTTGACCTCGGCCCCTCCAGCCTTCGGGTCCGCCGTGAAGCGAAAACCCTGCAGCATTCCAACGTGCTGGCCCTCGACGAGCACATCGCCCGTCGCAGTGACCTCAGCCTCCAACATCGCATTCTCCCGCAAGCGGCGCATCAACACGCTGGTGCGCCGATCGACAAATCGGCTGGCGAGACGCTCATGCAGAGCATCCGACAGCTTGTCCTCTACAAGACGCGCCATGCCCTGCCAATGCTCAGGATCGGGCAACCAGTCCGGACGGTTTGCAACAAAGGTCCAAGTCCGGACCTGCGCGATGCGCGCCGAGAGCGTGTCGATCTCGCCATCGGTGCGGTCGAGCGAGGCCAATTGCGCCGCATACCAGTCGGCATCGAGCCGGCCATGGCGCATCAGCCGGAGATACAGCGTGGTCGCCAGATCGGCGTGCTGCATCGGCGAGATCTTGCGGTAATCGGGCAGGCTGCAGACCTCCCAGAGCCGTTCCACCGCCGCACGCCCTTGCGCCAGCGCCGCGACGTCCGGGTCCCTCGCCAGGATTTCCAGCGTCGTCATGTCCTCGGCGATCAGTGCCCGCGTCAGGCCGAGTTCGGAGGGCTGGATGTTCAGCGTATCGAGCAAACCGGCGATCGAGCGCAGGTCAAGATCGGAATTGCGCCACTGCATCTGCCGGATCGGCTCGAAACGGTGATTCTCGATCGCCTCGACCAGTTCGGCATCGAAAGGCGGGCAGCGCCCGCTGGTGCCGAAGGTGCCGTCGCGCAGATGCCGCCCGGCGCGCCCGGCGATCTGGCCGAACTCGGCTGGGTTGAGCTTGCGGAAATGATGGCCGTCGAATTTCTTGTCGGCCGCGAAGGCGATGTGGTTGACGTCGAGGTTGAGCCCCATGCCGATCGCATCGGTCGCGACCAGATAATCGACATCGCCGGACTGGTATATCTCGACCTGCGCGTTGCGGGTGCGCGGGCTGAGCGCGCCGAGCACCACGGCCGCCCCGCCCTTCTGCCGGCGAATCAATTCGGCGATGGCGTAGACCTCCTCCACCGAGAAGGCGACGATGGCCGAGCGCGGCGGCAGCCGCGTGATCTTGCGGTCGCCCGCGAAGGTCAGGTTCGACAGGCGCGGGCGCGACACCACGTTGACGCCGGGGATCAGCTGCTCGACCAGCGGGCGCATGGTGCCGGCGCCGATCAACATGGTCTCGGCCCGGCCGCGCCGGTTGAGCAGCCGGTCGGTGAAGACATGGCCGCGGTCGAGATCGGAGGCGAGCTGGATCTCGTCGATCGCGACGAAATCGACCGCGAGGTCGCGCGGCATCGCCTCGACCGTGCAGACCCAGAAGCGCGGCCGCTCCGGCTTGATCTTCTCCTCGCCGGTGACGAGCGCGACGGCCTCGGGGCCGACCTTCTCGACGGTGCGCTGGTAGACCTCGCGCGCCAGCAGGCGCAGCGGCAGGCCGATCATCCCCGTCGGATGGGCGACCATGCGCTCGATGGCGAGATGGGTCTTGCCGGTATTGGTGGGGCCCAGCACCGCCGTGACGCCATGGGCGCGGGCAGCGGGCGGCAGCGAACGGAAAGGAAGCAAGGCGATGGAGCCGATCATCTCGCCCGCCCATGCGGGCGGGAGCGTGAACTTGAATCAGGAACGAGTCCAGAACGAAGCGGGGCCGAATCGGTGACTCCGGCAGAATCGGGATTTGTTCCCCTTTCGGGGCCACACTCCCTTCGGCATGGGCCATGGCTGCATCGCGCGCCCTCCCGCAAAGTGATCGTGGAGGCGGCGCAGAGGCCGCCCTTCAGGTTTTCTATTTAAGCCTTTCGGGCGGGGAAACGAGAGGCAATGCGGTTTTCCGGCCTGCCGGCCAGCTCAATGGCGGGCGTGCTTGCATTGGCCATGATCGGCCAGGGCCTCGATGATCGCGCAATCGCAGGCCGCGACGCCGCCCGAGCAGGTGGTGGCGATCCGCTCCAATTCCTTCTCCAGCGAGCGCAGCCGCGCGATCTTGTCGCGAACTTCATCGAGATGAGCGACCGAAATCGCATGCGCCTCGTCGCAGGCGATGCCGGGGGTATCGGAGAGCCGGAGCAGCGTGCGGATGTTCTCGACCGCGAAGCCGAGATCGCGCGCATGCTTGATGAAGGCGAGCCGCTCGGCATGGCGGCGACCATAGCGGCGTTGATTGCCTTCGGAACGCTCCGGCGGCGGCAGCAGCCCGACCTGCTCGTAATAGCGGATCGTCTCGACCTTGACGCCGGTACGCTCCGCCAGCGCGCCGATCGGCATCACGCGTTCGAGCCTGTCCGTCGCAGCCATCGTGCCATCTCCGAAGCTATAGTCTCTACAGCTTTAGATAGACCGCAGCACTCCGAAGACAAGAGCCTGTCATGTTGAACGGAACCGCGTCGTCATTCCGGGGCGGCCCGCACGGCCGAGCCCGGAACCCATGAACACGACATTTCAGAAAAAGCCGGGAGCGGCGGCCGATGCGCCTATCCGGCGATCACCGTGTTCATGGGTTCCGGGCTCAAGCGCTGCGCGCTTGCCCCGGCATGACGGCGCGGTTCCGTTGCGCGATCAAGCCACACCCATCGCCAGTAGGTCGTGGACATGGACGAGCCCGACCGGCCGCTCCTGCGCATCGACGACGATCAGCGCCGTGATCCGCACCCGGTTGACCAGCTCCAGCGCCTCGACAGCGAGCGTATCGAGCCCGATGCGGCGCGGATCGGCCGTCATGATGTCGCGCGCCCTGAGCGATCCGCCGCCGCCCATCGTCGCCTTGCGGCGCAGGTCGCCATCGGTGACGACGCCCGCGAGCTTGCCGTCCAGGTCCATGACGATGGCGCAGCCGAAGCTCTTCTCCGAGATCATCGCGATCACGTCGGGCAGCAGCGTGTCGAGCCCGATCAACGGCAGGTCGGCGCCGCGATGCATGATGCTCTCGACGGTCTTGAGCTGCGCGCCGAGCTTGCCGCCAGGGTGATAGACGAAGAAGTCCTGCGGCGAGAAACCGCGCGCCTCGAGCAGCGCCACCGCCAACGCGTCGCCGAGCGCGATCTGCATCGTCGTCGAGGTGGTGGGTGCCAGGCCGTTCGGGCAGGCCTCCGTCGCCTTGGGCAGGATCAGCGCGACATCGGCCTCCTTGCCGAGCGTGCTCTCGGGATTGGAGGTGAAGGCGATCAGCCCGACGCGGAAGCGGCGGGTATAGCCGACGAGCGCGGCGAGTTCCGCGGTTTCGCCCGACCAGGACAGCGCGATCACCACGTCCTCCGGCCTGACCATGCCGAGATCGCCATGGCTCGCCTCGGCCGGGTGGACGAAATGGGCGGGCGTGCCGGTCGAGGCCAGCGTCGCGGCAAGCTTGCGCCCGACATGGCCGGACTTGCCCATGCCTGAGACGATCACGCGGCCGCTCGCGGCACGGATCAGCGCGACGGCGTCGGTAAAGGGCTGGCCCAGCCCGTCGGCGAGCGCGGCATGGAGGGTGTCGAGCCCGGCCCGTTCCGTGGCGATGGTGCGGAGGGCGGAAGCGCGGATGTCATCGGTCATGGCGCGCGCTCTAGCACGAGCTCCCTCGGCATTTCCACCGTTGCCGGGGGCACAATGCCTGCGTTGACGGCTCCTTAACCCTGTTCGTTCTAACTCCGTTAACCATGCGCGCCTTCCGGGGCGCGTCAGCTGTTGCCTGGAGCCTTGCGAACCCCGTGTCCGGCCGCACGAAGATCCTGCTTCTGTCCGGCACCGCCCTGGCCGGGCTCGCGCTCGGCTGGACGATGGCCGTAGCACAGCAGGCGCGCGCGCTCAGGACGGGCACGCCGACCTATATCGCGCAGCAGCCAGCCCCGCCGGCGGCACCGCTCGCAGCGGCGAGCGGCGATCCCGAGGCCATTCGCGACCCGGCGGGCCTGATCCAGAACCAGAGCACGACCGTCTCGGCGCGCCAGCCTTCCCGCGCCAGCCAGCCCATCCAGGCGCCGACGCTGCGCGGCGTCACGCAACGCCAGTTCCGCGCGCCGCCGCCCACCGTGGCCGCGCTGCCGCCGCCTGCTCCGCCGCCGCCCCCGCCACGCCGCCGCAGCGCAGCGGAAGAGGATCCTTACGCCGCGCTGGGGCTGCGCCTCGGCTCGGTGACGTTGCGGCCCGGCATCACCAACTCCGTCGGCTACGACACCAACCCGCAGCGCAGCTCCACGCCCGGCGTGAAGGGCTCGCCCTTCGCCCGCTACGAGGCCGATCTCGACATCCAGTCCGACTGGAACGCGCACGAGCTCAAGGGCAAGCTGCGCGGCAGCTATCTGCAGTTCTTCAGGGACGGCGAGGCCTCGCGCCCGGATGGCGAAGGCAATCTCGACCTGCGGCTGGACGCCACCCGCGACACCCGCATCCTGCTCGAATCGCGCTTCCGGCTCGATACGCAGCGCCCCGGTTCGCCCGATCTGACCGCCGCCGTGCAGGGCCGCCCGCTGATCTGGCAATATGGCGGCTCGGCCGGCGTCACCCATGATATCAACCGTCTGCAGCTGACCTTGCGCGGCTCGGTCGACCGCAGCGACTATGAGGATGCACGCCTCACCAGCGGCGCGATCCTCTCGCAGAAGGACCGCAACCAGACGCAGTACGGCCTGCGCCTGCGCGCCGCCTACGAGGTGACACCGGGCTTCAAGCCGTTCGTGCAGGGCGAGATCGACCAGCGGGAATTCGACGAGAAGGTCGATTCGAGCGGCTATATGCGCTCCTCGAACGGCGTGACTGGGCGCATCGGCTCGAGCTTCGAGATCAGCCGCCAGCTCACCGGCGAGATTTCCGGCGGCTATCAGGATCGCAAATACGAAGATGCCCGGCTGAAGAACCTGCGCGGCTTCATCGGCGATGCCGCAGTGCTGTGGCAGCCGACACCGCTCACGACAGTGACGCTGCGCGGCGGCGGCGAGCTGGGCGACACCACCATCGCCGGCTCCTCGGGCACCACGGTGCGGCGGGGGACGCTCGAAATCGCCCATGCGCTGCGGCGCAACCTGGTCGTCACCGGCTTCACCAATTTCAGCCGCACCGACTATGAGGGCCAGGGCCTGCGCGAGGACTTCATGAACGTCGGGGCGCGCATCGAGTACAAGCTGACCCGCACCTTCTCCATCCGCGCCAGCTTCACCCATGAGCGCCTGAACTCGACGGCGATCGGCGCGGACTACACGGCGAATGTCTCGCAGGTCGGGCTCAGGGTTCAGTTCTAAGTCGCCGCACTTCTCAATAAGCGCGGTCATCCCGGGCGCAGCGAAGCGAAGACCCGGGATCCATGCCAGAGCACTTCCGACAGAGGTCAGGCATGGATCCCGGATCGGCGCCGCTTACGCGGCTTGTCCGGGATGACCCGCGCCTTGCTGAAACGAGGCCGGAAGCGTTCCCGCGTCCTACTCCATCCCTTCCAGCTCGATGATCATGCCCTCGATCATCTTGAGGCCGATCTGCCAGAAGCCGGGATCGCGCGCGTCCAGCCCGAAGGGGGCAAGCAGCTCGGAATGGTGCTTGGTGCCACCGGCCGAGAGCAGCGCGAAATAGCGCTCCTGGAAGCCGTCCGCGGCGTTCTGGTAGACGCCGTAGAGCGAGTTCACCAGGCAATCCCCGAAGGCGTAGGCATAGACGTAGAACGGCGAATGGATGAAGTGCGGGATGTAGCACCAATACGGCTCGTAGCCCGCCGATAGGCGGATCGCCGGGCCCAGGCTCTCGGCCTGCACGCTCATCCAGATCTCGCACAGCGCTTCCGGCGTCAGCTCGCCCTCGCGGCGCGCCTGATGGACCTTGCGCTCGAACGAGTAGAACGCGATCTGCCGCACGACCGTGTTGATCATGTCCTCGACCTTGGCGGCCAGCATCGCCTTGCGCTGCTTGCGGTCGGAGGTCGTGTCGAGCAGCCGGCGGAAGGTCAGCATCTCGCCGAAGACGCTCGCGGTCTCGGCCAGGGTCAGCGGCGTCGGCGCCATCAGCGCGCCGTTCGGCGCCGCCAGCACCTGATGCACGCCATGGCCGAGTTCATGGGCCAGCGTCATCACGTCGCGCGGCTTGCCCTGGTAGTTGAGCAGCACATAGGGATGCACGGATGGCACGGTCGGATGCGCAAAGGCTCCCGGCGCCTTACCGGGGCGCGGCGGGGCGTCGATCCAGCGCTCGTCGAAGAAACGCTGGGCGATGGCAGCCATTTTCGGCGAGAAGGCGCCATAGGCCGAGAGCACGGTCTCGCGCGCTTCCGCCCAGGGAATGATGCGTTGCTCGACCTGCGGCAGCGGCGCGTTGCGGTCCCAGAAATCCAGCGCGTCGCGGCCGAACCACTTGGCCTTCAGCCGGTAATAGCGATGCGACAGGCGCGGATAGGCCTCACGCACCGCCGCGACCAGCGCATCCACGACCTCCCGCTCGACTCGATTGGCGAGGTGGCGGGAATCCGCGACATCGTCGAACTTGCGCCAGCGGTCGGAGATTTCCTTGTCCTTGGCGAGCGTGTTGGTGATCAGCGCGAAGGTGCGCAGCTCCTTGCGGAACACCGTGCTCAGCGCCTCTGCCGCGGCACGGCGAACCTCGCCATCGCTGTCCTGCAGCTTGTTCAGCGTCAGTTCCAGCGTCAGCTCCTCGTCGCCGACCATGAAGCGCAGCGAGGCGATCGTCTCGTCGAAGAGCCGGTTCCAGGCGGCGGCGCCGGTCATCGACTTCTCGTGGAAGAGCGCCTCGATCTGGTCTTCGAGCTGATGGGGCTTGTCCTTGGCGAGATCGTCGAGCCAGGGCTTCCAGTGCGAGAGCGGGGCTTTCGCAGACACCTTCGCCATCACCTCCGGGGCGATGCGGTTGAGTTCCAGCTCGAAGAACAGCAATTCGGTGATCGCCGCGTTCACCTTGTCCTGCGTGTCGCCGTAGAACTTGGCGCGCTGCGGATCGGTCGTGTCGCCGGAATAGACGAGCCCGGCATAGGCGCCGATGCGGCCGAGCAGGTCGCTCAGGCCCTCATAGCTCCTGACCGCCTCGGCCAATCTTTCGCTGGCGTCGGACTGGTCGGCGATCTCGGCGAGCTTGCCGCGATAGCGCTCGGCCAGCGCCTGCGCCTCGGAGAGCGCCCGGTCGAGGTCGCTCCTGAGCTGAGGCGAATCGACGCCGGGGTAGAGATGGCTCAGATCCCATTCCGGCAGATCGCCGGAAGCCCCGGCCGGCCTGGCCGCGCCCGCCACAGCGCGGGAACGCCGGATCGTCTCATGAAAACGCATTCGCTCGACACCTCGCCGCACTGACATGGATCTTCAATAGGCCGGCTCCGGCCCGGGGATCAACGCGGGATATGCCCGGGGCGCGCCGCCTTAAACCCGGCTTAACCCTTCTGGCCGACGATGCCCCAGAACGGAACAGACGATTCCGTCGGCACAAAGCATTTCTTACATATTGCATCGGCTTTCGAGGTGTCATGACCGCCACCGTCCTCGTCGTTGACGACGATCCCGTCCAACGCCGCCTCCTCGACGCGATGCTGAAGCGCTTCGGCTACGGCGTGACCGTGGTCGAGGACGGCAAGGCGGCCGTCGCCCTGATCGGCGGCCCGGACGGCGAGCGCATCGATGCGATCGTGCTCGACCTGCAGATGCCCGGCCTCGACGGCATGGGCGTGCTGGCCGATCTGCGCGAGCGCGGGATCGAAACTCCGGTGATCGTGCAGACGGCGAACGGCTCGATCGAGACCGTGGTGTCGGCGATGCGCGCCGGCGCCTCCGATTTCGTCGTCAAGCCCGTCGGGGCCGAGCGCCTGCAGGTCTCGCTCAAGAACGCGCTCAAGCTCGGCGCGCTCGAGCACGAGCTGCGCCATATCAAGCACCGCGCTTCGAACACGCTCGGCTTCCGCGATCTCGCGACCAAGAGCCCCGACATGGCCCGCGTCGTCAGGCTGGCCGAGCGCGCGGCGAAATCCAACATCCCGATCCTGATCGAAGGCGAATCCGGCGTCGGCAAGGAAGTGCTCGCCCGCGCCATCCAGGGCTCCAGCGACCGCAGGGGCAAGCCCTTCGTCACGGTCAATTGCGGCGCGATCCCGCATAATCTCGTCGAGTCGATCCTGTTCGGCCATGAGAAGGGCGCCTTCACCGGCGCGACCGAACGCCATCTCGGCAAGTTCGTCGAAGCCAATGGCGGCACGCTCTTCCTCGACGAGGTCGGCGAATTGCCGCTCGACGCGCAGGTCAAGCTGCTGCGCGCCATCCAGGAGGGCGAGGTCGACCCGGTCGGCGGCAAGAAGTCGGTGCGCGTCGATATCCGCCTGATCTCCGCCACCAACAAGAGCCTGCTGGAGCAGGTGAAGCGCGGGGAGTTCCGCGAGGACCTCTACTACCGCCTCAACGTCTTCCCGATCACCCTGCCGCCCCTGCGCCAGCGCCGCGAGGACATCGCCGATCTGGCGCGGGGCTTCCTCGCCCGCTTCGCCGCCGAGGAGGGCCGCAAGCTCAGCGGCCTGACCCGCGAAGCGGCCGCCCTGATCAGCAGCTACGACTGGCCGGGCAATGTCCGCCAGCTCGAGAACGCCGTGTTCCGCGCCGTCGTCCTGGCCGATGGCGACGAGCTCGATGTCACCGAGTTCCCGCAGATCGCGGCGCAGATGGAGGGCTACGACGTCCGCATCCCGCCCGCCCCCGCCCCGATCGCGCGCGGCGAGGCGCAGGACGAGCTTCCGCCCCGAATCATCCAGATGCCGGTGCGCGATCCCAACGCGCTGGAACTCGTCGCGGGCTCCGACATGCGCAAGCTCGACGATCTCGAGCGCGAGATCATCACCTTCGCCCTGGCGCATTACCGCGGGCATATGTCCGAGGTCTCGCGCAAGCTCGGCATCGGCCGCTCCACGCTCTACCGGAAGCTCAAGGAATACGGGCTGATCGACAACGAGACCGGCCCCGACGAAACCGACGCGGCCTGAGCCGCGACAAACCGAATGCGGCGGCGTGTTGCGCCGCCGCATCTTGTCTCAACCAACCGAGTCACGCAGGAATGGCGGGATTCGGCAGCTATCGGGAAAGCGACCATGCGTCGTCGCCACTGGGCGAAACTGACCACGGCAACAGCCCTGGCCATTATTCTGGGATCCGTCCCGCTCCGCGCCGAAACCCCGGTCCAGACCGACGCCACGCTCGGAATCCCGCTGCCGGACCAGCCGGAGCTGAAGCTGCTCGACGCCGAGCGGCCAGCCTCTCCGCAGGCCACGGCCGCCCATTCCGGCGATGCCTCCGAAGCGGAGATCGTCACCGGCACGGTCTCGGCCGGCGGCCGCCTGCGCGACCCGGCCAAGCTCGACGCCACCGCACCGGTGGAGGCCGAGCAGGAGCCGGTCACGCTCGACATTCCCGCCATCGAAATGCCCGCGGCCGACCCGGCGCTGGTGCCGGCCTCCAAATCCGTAGAGCCTGCACCGCAGACCGGACCGTTGCAGAGCGTCGAGCCGCTGGTGCCGCCGCCCGAGATGCCCAAGGTCGTGGTCACGGTTCCGCCCGGCTTGGAATTAGCGACGGCCGTGGCAGAGCGCCTTCCAGACGCGGTCGCGCTGCAACGCCTCGCCGAACGCGAGCGCAACGAGATCATCGCCGCCTATCAGGCAAACGAGAACAAGCCGTTCTGGATCGACGGCAAGGGCTGGAACGAGGCGGGAAAGCGCATCGTCGCGCAGCTCGGCCGCGCCGCCGAAGACGGATTGCGCCCGGGCGACTATCCCCTCCCCGCCTTCGAGGCCAGCGACAAGGCCAAGCTCGCCGAAGCCGATATCCGTCTCTCGGCGCTGGCCGTGCTCTATGCCCGCGACGCGCGCGGTGGCCGCATCGATCCGCGCCGTCTCTCGAAGCTGATCACGCCGACCCTTTACCTGCCGTCGGCGACCGAGGTGCTCTCCGAGCTCGCCGGCGCCACCGATGCCGGCGCGGTGCTCGCCGCCTACAACCCGCCGCATGCAGGCTACCAGCGCCTCAAGGCCAAGCTGGCCGAGATGCGCGAGCATCTCGACGACACGCCGCTGGTGCGCATCCCCGCCGGCCCGCCGCTCAAGCTCGGCATGCGCGACGAGCGCGTCCCGCTGGTGCGCGCCCGCCTTGGCCTCGGCCCGAGCGAGGAGCCGGTCTTCGACCGCTCGACCTCGCTCGCGCTGGCCGACTTCCAGAAGAAGGCCGGGCTGCCCGCCAACGGCGTGCTGAGCGAGCGCACGCTGGCGGCGCTGGGCAAGCCGGCCACCGTGCGCGGCGAGGAGGACATGGTCGCGCAGATGGAGCGCTGGCGCTGGCTGCCGCCCGATCTCGGTACCGACCACATCATGGTCAACGTGCCGGAGATGCGCGTGCGGGTCATCCGCTCCGGCAAGGTCGTCCACGAGGCCCGCACCATCATCGGCAAGCCGGAATCGGCGACGCCCATCTTCTCGCACAAGATGGACCACGTCATCGTCAACCCGTCCTGGTACGTGCCGCCCTCGATCCTCAAGAAGGAATTCCTGCCCGGCCTCGCCGCCGATCCGGATTATGCGGCCAGGCGCGGCTATGTCGTCACGCGGACCAAGGGCGGCGGCATCTCGGTGCGCCAGCCGCCCGGCGAGCGCAACGCGCTCGGCTGGATCAAGTTCATGTTCCCGAACGAGCATGCGGTCTATCTGCACGATACGCCGAACCGCCGGCTCTTCGCCGGCGAGAGGCGGGCGCTCAGCCATGGCTGCGTGCGTGTCGAGAACCCCTTCGCGCTGGCCGACCAGGTGCTCGGGCCGGAATGGACGCATGAGCGGCTGAAACGCCTGATCGGCTCGGGCGAGCGCCGGATCAACCTGCCGCAGCCGCTGGCGATCCACCTCGTCTACAACACGATCGTCGTCGGCGCCGACGGCCAGATCACCCGCTTCGACGATGTCTACGGCTTCCACCGCATGGTGCGGCAGGCCCTCGAACAACGCGGCTGAAATGTGCCCGCCACAAGGCGGGCACCTTTTTGCCACGATCCGCCCTTAGCCACCTTGTCCCAGAAATTTCTGGCGCGGCAATTGCCGGCTCGCTAACGAGTCGTTAACGCTTCTCCGCAACTGTTCGTTCACGTTCATCGCGCCGCTTCGGCGGGGGCACCGAGACGGGTCAGACAGATTGGGCAGGATCAACGCCAAGCTTGCAGGATGGTTGCCGTCCGGCTCCAGGCCAGCCCTGCGGCACGTCCTGACCATCGGCATGGCCTTCGCCGCCTCGATCATGGCGATTCGCGGCACGCAGGACGCCGTCGCCAACGGCGATACCCGCACGATCACGATCCGGCACATGCACACCAAGGAGGAGACGACCGTCACCTTCAAGCGTGACGGCCGCTACGACTCCGCGGCGCTGGAAAAGCTGAACTGGGCCCTGCGCGACTGGCGCAACGACGATCCGATCAGGATGGATCCGCGGCTGTTCGACGTGGTCTGGGAGGTGCAGCGCCAGCTCGGCTCGGACCAGCCCTTCCACGTCGTCTCGGCCTATCGCTCGCCCGGCACCAATGCGATGCTGCGACGCCGCTCGCGCGCCGTCGCCAAGCACAGCCAGCACATGCTCGGCAAGGCGATGGACTTCTACCTGCCGGACGCCCCGACCGCGCGCATCCGCGAGATCGGCATGCGGCTCCAGCGCGGTGGCGTCGGCTTCTATCCCAACGCCCATACGCCATTCGTCCATCTCGACGTCGGCTCAGTCCGCTCCTGGCCGCGCATGACGCGCGACCAGCTCGTGCGGCTGTTCCCGGACGAGAAGACCGTCCACCTGCCGGCCGATGGGCATCCGCTCGCCGGCTACGAGATCGCCAAAGCGGAGATCCTCTCCGGCGGCGGCGCGGTCGCCGGCTATGCCACCGCCGATTTCGACGAGGGCGCGGTCATCGCCTCCGGCGGCAAGAGCCTGTGGGCCTCGCTCTTCGGCGGCGACGAGGAGGAGGTCGATGCCCGGCCGACCCGCGGCCGCCGCAGCGCGCCGCGCCAGCAGCCGGCCGTCATGGCCTATGCCAATCCGGGCTACAGCGACAGCAACTCCGGCGATGGCGGCCGCTTCGCCGTCGCCGCCGCGCCCGAGCCGTCGACGAGGGCGCTCGCGCGCGAGCGGTCCGAGCGCCTGGCGGCGCAGGCCGCAGCACCAGCGCCGGCAGCGGCCCCCGCCCCGGAACCGGCTGCCTTGCCGACCCCGCCCGCTCAACCGCAACAGCGCCCCCTCCAGGAGAACAGGCCACAGCTGATCGACGCGCCGCTGCCTCTGGCGCGGCCGCGCGGCCTATCCTCGCCCGTGGATGAGACGACCCAGATCGCCGCCCTGCCCTCGACCGGCGGCGCGCTCGCCTTTGCGTCGCCATCCGGCCCTGCAGGGGACCAGCGCCTCATCCTCGCCTCGCTGCCGCCGCGCCGGCCGGACGAGATGGCTGCGGCCACCGTCGCTCTCGCCGGCAGCCCGACCAATGCGCCGCTGCCGCCGATCCGGCCGACCGCGCTCGCCGACGCCGCGATCGCCTCGCTGCGCGGGACCGATGTTCCCGAGACCGCAGCGGCTCCTGCTGCGGAGGGCCGGCTCGTGATGGCCGCTCTGCCGCCGGTCCGCCCGCGCGAAGGCGGCGTCAGCTTCGTCGCGGCCAGCCAGCGCTCGGTTCCCGTCGCCGCCGAGCCGGAAGAGCCGGAGCCGATGGATCGCTCGGGCCTGAATTCGCTGTTCGCCACGGTGGCGCGCACGACCGTTTCGCCGGGCAGGCCTGTCAATGTCGCGACGGCACGCTCCAAGGCTGCGGGCCCATCGGCCGCGCCGATCGCCGGCCCAAGCCCGGCCGCCGCGCTCGGCTTCAGCCATGCCGATCCGGTAGACGCCAAGCCCGGCGCCTTCACCGGCCCGGCGGTCCGCCCGCTCCCGACGAATTTCGTCCAGAACTGAGCTATTCCCGGTCGATCGGCCAGGCCTTGAAGACGTCGAGCGCCTCGCAGGCTCGCGCCTGCTCAGCCAGAGCCGGCCACCGCTCCTCCGGCACGAATTCCGGGATCACGAAACGGCAGAAACCCCAGGCGATGGCCGCGGCGATGTCGCTCGGCAGCAATTCCGGCCCCGCAGAGAGCTCGCCCTCCTTCGCAGCCGCATCGAGCAGATCGAGCGCCGTATGCAGCTGGGCGACGATCCGCTCCTGCCAGGGGGCATAGCGCTGCGCCTCCGGCCGCTTGCGCTCGTATTCGACCGAGACCGCCTTGTCGGCGGCGACGATGCCGATGCCGGTGAGCGACAGGTCGCGCCGGCGGGCCACGCCCTCGATCGGACGCAACGAGCGGCCGGCCGCATCCTCGAAATGCTGGATGATCAGCAGGGATTCGCTGATGACGATGCCGTCGTCGGTGACCAATGTCGGCGCCTTGATCAGCGGGTTGATCTCCCGGAAAGCGTCCATGTGCCGGAACACCGAGACCGAGCGGTGCTCGAAGGGGACTTCCAGCAAGGTGCCCGTGATCGCGGCGCGGCGGACATAGGGGCTATCGAGCATTCCGACGAGCAGCATCGCTTCCTCCAGATGAGAACGCCGGGAGAGTGCCGAAACACGCCGCGGAAACCACGCGAATTCGCGTGATGCGCGAGATCACGCCACTTGATATTCCGGCTCCGCGGCGGGCGTGAGCTGGCCGCTCAGGGGTTCGTCCAGCCTGATGCCGCGCTCATGGGCCTCCATCTGACAGGGGTCCCAGTAAGGCGTGCCGCCGAAGCGCTCGACGAGCAGATCGATCAGCACCCTGACCTTGCCGGGCACATAGGCTCCCGGCGGGCGCACGACATACAGCGCGCGCGTCGGCATCGGATAGTCCAGCAGGATCGGCTCGACCGCACCGGAGCGGATCCCATCCGAGGCGATGAAGGTCGGCAGGACGGCGAGCCCAAGGCCCGCGACCGCCCAGGCGAGCAGCGTGTCGCCGCTGTCGGAATGCATGCGCCCCGCCGGCCGCTCCGAGACCCAGCGCTTGCCGGCGCGGAAGACCCAGTCCTGATCGGCCGTGCCGCTATAGAGCAGGCAGTCATGGTCGTGCAGATCGGCCGGCGTCGCCGGGTGCCCCCGCCGCTCCAGATAGGCCGGGCTGCCGACGACGGTAGCGTGGACCGGTGCGATGCGGCGCGCGATGAGGCTGGAATCCTTAAGAGAGCCGATGCGGATCGCGGCATCGAAGCGCTCGCCGATCAGGTCGACATAGCGGTCGCTCGCCTGCACGTCGATCTCCAGCCGCGGATAGGTCTGCGCCAGATCGCCCAGCAGCGGCGCGACATGCCTGTTGCCGAAGGTGAGCGGCATTGCGAGCCGCAAACGGCCCGCGACCCCGCCCGCCTGCTGCGCCACGGCCTCGCGCGCCTCGTTCAGCTCGGCCAGGATGCGCTCGCTGCGCGCCTTGAATTCGAGCCCGGCCTCGGTCGCGCTCACGCCGCGCGTCGTGCGGCTGAGCAGGCGCGTGCCGAGCTCTTCCTCCAGCCGGCTGACGCGACGGCTGACGATAGACTTCGCCACACCGAGGGTCTGCGCCGCCCGGCCGAAACCGCCGGCATCAACCACGGCAATGAAGCTTCGGATATCGTCGAGCTCCGCCATCGGCGTTCCTCCTGCAGCAACAGTCTGGTCCCTATTATGGCGGTTCTAGTGCGGTTCGTGAACCACTACCTTGCAGGCCATCGAGATCATTCCGACACAGGAAGCATCATCATGGCCACCGTCCTCGTCCTCAACAGCAGCGCCTCGGGCCCCGACTCGGTATCGAAGCAGCTCGTCCGAAGCACGGTCGAGCGCCTGCGCAGCCAGAACCCCGGCGTGCATGTCGTCGAGCGCGACCTCGACGCCAACCCCATCCCGCATCTCAACGCCGAAACGACGGCTGCGGTGCGTGCCGGCGTCACCGAGACCCCGGCGCAGCGCGAGGCGCTCGCCCTCTCTAATGCGCTGGTCGATGAGCTGAAGGCCGCCGACACCATCGTCATCGGCGCGCCGATGTATAATTTCGGCATTCCCTCCACCCTGAAGAGCTGGTTCGACTACGTGCTGCGCGCCGGCGTCACCTTCCGCTACAGCGAAGCCGGCCCCGAGGGCCTGCTCAAGGGCAAGCGCGCCATCATCGTCGAGAGCCGCGGCGGCCTCTACAGCAGCGGCCCGGCCCAGGCGATGGACTCGCAGGAGCCGCATCTGCGCACGATGCTCGGCTTCGCCGGCATCACCGAAGTCACCTTCATCCGCGCCGAGAAGCTCGGCTACGGCCCGGAAGCGCGCGAGGAAGCGATCCGCAACGCCAACGCCGAGCTCGCCCTCGTCGCCTGAAGACGACACGAACAGGAAGCCCCGCATCGGACAACCGATGCGGGGCTTTTTTTGTCTGCGTCCTGTGGCCGCCGATCGGCTCGAGGAGGCCGCGCGCGATCTCGGAGCAACGCCGCGGCGGACATTATGGCATGTCATCGTGCCGGTCATCCTGCCGTCGCTGATCGGCGTTGGCCTGTTCGGCTTCACGCTGTCATGAGACGAGATTGCCCTGACATCGCAGACGGTTGGCGAGAAGAACATGCTGCCGCTCGAATTGCAGGCGCTGACCTCGACGGTGACGACGCCAAAATCTATGCGCTGGGGACCATCACCACCGGCGTCTCCTTCGTGGTGATCGAGTTGGCACTGATCGCGATCCTGCTGCGCGCCCGGCAGGCCAGGCGCGGTTCGGACGCCGGGAAGAGGCTTGTCTAGGGGCTCAAGCGCCCACCGCCTATCCGCAGCAACCGGGCTCGAACCATGAGGCGGTGGCGGCGGCGAGCGCCGGCCAGGCGGCTTGCAATCCCCGGTAGCGCGGCAGGTTCCTGCGAAACAGAGCGCGCAATTCGGCTTCCATCCGCTCCAGTTCGATACCGGTTGGGCACCCGTCCCTGACGATCGTCCGGCCGGCCACGACGACGTCGCGCACGCAAGCCGTGCTGCCGCGCGCAAACAGCAGGTCAAGCGGATCGACCGGCATGATCGCATCGCGGTCGAGATGGTCGAGGTCGATCGCCGTGAAATCGGCCGCCGCGCCCGCGACCAGCGCGCCGGGGCCGGGAGCGCCGACAGCCTTGCGCCCATTTCGCACCGCCAGCGCCAGGAACTCGGGCCGGCTCCAGTTGCGCCGGAAGCCCACGCCGTCATGTGCAAGCTGCACCAGCCGCATCTCGCGCAGCACGTCGTCGTCCTCGTCGAGCGCGCAGCCGTCGACGCCGACGGCGATGGCGCAGCCTCTTGCATGGGCTTCGGCGATCGGCCCTAGCCCGGAATGCAGATGCAGGTTCGAGCTGAAATTGGAGACGATGGTGGCGCCGGCCTCGGCGATCAGATCCAGTTCATCGGACCTGGCATGGACGCAATGGGCCAGCGTCAGCCGCTCCGACAGCAGACCGATATCCCTAAGGTAGTGCAGGATGCCGTTGGGAAAGGCCCGGTCGGCCCATTCACGCTGGTAGACCGTCTCCAGCAGATGCATGTGCACGCGCCGGCCGGTCGCGGCCGAACGTTCGGCGATGGCCTCGAGCAGGGCCGGCGAGCACCACTGCACGCCGGCCGGCCCGAACTGCACGTCGATCATCGGCCCGGCGATGGCGGCACTGACCTCCTCGATCAGGTCGAGATAGGCCGCCGGCGGCAAGGCCGGCCGGATGAAGAGCTCCTCGACCGGCTGCCGCGCCTCGGCTGGCAACGCATCCAGCAGGGCCGCGCTGTCGCCGTAGACGAGCGGATTCTGGTCGCGCACCGCCAGGGCGAAGGCCAGGCGGATGCCGACATCGCCGGCGGCGCGGGCAATCGCTTTCGCCTCCTCGATGATCGGCATCGCGCCGCTGGGGCGGGTGTAGTGAACCATCATCGCGCCGCAGCCAGCGCGCGCGGTCCTGGCGAGCGAGACGGCGGCTGCGAGGTAAGGGTCGGGCGGCGTGCCGAAGGTGGCGCGCAGGATCCAGCTTTCGAGCGGCAAATTGGCAGCGCCGAACGAGGTCATGCTCGGCCGGGCATGGTCATGCGCGTTGACCAGTGCCGGGATGATCAGTCGGCGCCCGCCCGCCGGCGCAACCTGCCCGCTCAGGATCGCATCGATGACGCCATCCGCGTGCCGAAGCACGGCATCCGCGACGCTGCTCTCGCCCGTGAACAGGGTCGTCGCGAAGGCCGTCTCCCTCATTGCGCCCTCTCGTCTCAGTTGGCGGTGTAGACCAGCTCGCGTTCCGCCTTGGCCGGCAGGAAGGCCCGCGAGAAGATTTCCTCCGGCTTGGGCGTGCGGCCGAGCTGGTAGCCCTCGACGATGATGCCGATGGCGCGCGCCATGCGGTCATCCTTGGTGTCGCCGATGCCGATCTCCTTCATCTCGGGCGAGACGATGAGCTCGCTGAAGGAGTATTGCAGCCGGCGCTTCTCGACCTTCTCGTCGACGAGATTGTCGAAGTTCATCACGCCCTTCATGCCGATGGCCTGGTCCCTGGCGATCTCGATCATCGCCTTGTTGGTGGCGCGCACCAGCCCGGCCACGGCCTGCGGGTTCTCCTTGACCAGCTTCTGCGAGACCATCAGCCCGTTCGAATAGAGATCGAGGCCGTAATCGCCGAACATCAGCCAGTTGAAGTCCTTGTCGGGGTCCTGGCGGTTCAGCACGAGGTTGAAATAGCTGGTGATGTTGAAGACCAGCGCGCCGTCGATATCGCCCTTGATCAGCAGCGGCTCCTGCAGGTTCGGCGCCATGTTGGAGAGCTTGATCTTGTCCATCCCCACATCGTTCTTGCGGGCAAACACCTCGAGCAAGCGCGTCGTCGGCGTGCCCTGCGCGCCACCCAGCGTCTTGCCGACGAGATCGGCCGGCTTGCCCACGCCGGTGGCCTTCTTCGTCACAATGGCGAAGGGCGGCCGGTTCCACATCATGTAGACCATCACCGGCGCCTCGCCGGGCTTGGCCGCCGCGTTCTGGATGATGGCGTTGACGTCTCCGAAGCCGGCCTCGTAGGCACCGCCCATTATCCGGGTCACGGTCGCGCCCGAGCCTTCGCCCTGATCGATCACGACGTTCAGCCCCTCGGCCTTGTAGTATCCCTTGTCGCGGGCGACGAAGAAGGCGGCGTCGGAGCCCTGGGTCTTCCAGCCGAGCGTGAACTTGATCGTGGTCTCCTGCGCCAGCGCCGCGCCGGCGCAGACGAGGCTTGCAAGGACTGTCGCGGTCAATGTCTTGAACATCGTGGTCTCCCCTTTTTTTGGACGGTGGCGGTGGATCTCAGGCGGCGGCGAGGTCGCCCTTGCGGTTGGCCCAGCCCGTGACGCGCATCTCGATCAGCGAGAAGGCGACGTAGAGCGCGACACCGAGGCCGGCGAGGATGAACAGCCCGGCGAAGACCAGCGGCGTGTTGAAGTTCGACGAGGCCGACATCATCACATTGCCGATGCCGCGATTGGAGGCGACGGTCTCGGCCAGCACCGTGCCGACGAAGGCATAGGTGATCGCGACCTTCAGCGAGGCGAAGAAGAACGGCATCGTCCGCGGCAGGCCGACATTCCAGAGGATGTCGAGCTTGCTGGCGCCGAGCGCCTTCAGCACATCCTCCATTTCCGGTTCGGTCGTGGCGAGGCCGGTGGCGATGTTGACCACGATCGGGAAGAAGCAGATCGAGAGCGAGGTCAGCACGGCGGGCACCGTGCCCGAACCGAACCAGAGCACCAGGATCGGCACGACCGCGACCTTCGGGATCGAGGAGAAGCCGATCAGCAGCGGATAGACCGTGTCATAGGCCGTGCGCGAGACGCCGATCACCGCGCCGAGCAGGACGCCGAGCGCGACACCGAGCACGAAGCCCGCCATCGTCGTCGCCAATGTCTGCAGGATATGCGGCCACAGGATCGGGAAGCGCTGCACCAACGTCGCGACCACCTGGCTCGGCCGCGGCAGGATCAGGTCCGACATGCCCGAGATCAGGCAGAACAGCTCCCAGCAGACGAAAAACAGAACGATCAGTGCGGCCGATCCAAGCCTTTGCCTGATGCGACGATCGGCCATGTCAGGTGCCCTCCTCGGGAGCAGGCGCCGAGCGGGCATCGACGATGAGATCGCGCAGGCGCTGGTTCAGGGCGACGAAATGCGGCTCGAAGGTCATCGCGATCGAGCGCGGCCTGGCGAAGGCAACCGCACTGTCGTCGATGATGCGGCCGGGGCGGGCGCTCATCACGCAGATGCGGCTCGCCAGGAAGCCGGCCTCGCGCAGGTCGTGCGTCACGAGCAGCACGGTGGGGCGATGGGCCAGCCAGAGCTCCTGCAGGATCGCCCAGAGCTCTTCGCGCGTGAACTGGTCGAGCGCCCCGAACGGCTCGTCGAGCAGGAGCATGCGCGGCTCGTGGATCAGAGCCCGGCACAGATTGGCGCGCTGAAGCATGCCGCCCGAGAGCTGCCAGGGATATTTGCCGGCAAATCCGCTGAGGCCGACCTGCGCGAGCAGGGCATGCGCCTTGTCGCGAAAGGCGCCGCGCTTCTCCTTCGCGTAGCGGGCCCGAAACGGCTGGACGATCTTCAGCGGCAGCATGATGTTCCGCTCGATCGTCAGCCAGGGCAGCATCGTCGGGTTCTGGAAGGCCATGCCGATCCGCAGCGCGTTGGCGGCGACCTCCCGGCCGCCGACGACCACAACGCCGGATGTGGGCTTCACCAGCCCGCTGACCAGCCTGAGAATGGTCGACTTGCCGCAACCCGACGGACCGACCAGAGCGAGGAACTCGCCGTCCTGAACGCGCAGGCTCGTCTGCGCCAATGCCGGGACGGCATTCGTCCCGTGTCCGAAGGTGATGCTGGCCTGCGACAGCTCGATCGCAGGAGGCCGTGGGCCGGCAGCCTGCCCTGTGAACGCGAGCGGCGCCGCAACGACGGAAAGTTTGATCTTGGCCGGGCTCATGCAGGAAAGTGCATGCAATCGTGATGCCATCTTGTATCCTGATCTTCGATCAGGCTCGGCCCGGGATTGCGGAGCGTCGAAGCGAGGCGTTAAAGACGGGCTGATTCAACCGCGGATACCGAGCATGGCGCGCGACACGGCCGGGAAGGCATCGTCGGACAAGGTTGGGACGATCTGCCGAGCGCTGCGCCGCGCGATCATCGAGCAGGCGCTGGAGCCGGGAGCCAAGCTGCCGGAAGATGCGCTTGGCGAAAGCTTCGGGGTAAGTCGCACGATCGCGCGCCACGCGCTCGGCCAGCTCGCCGCCGAAGGTCTCGTGGAACTGCGCCGCAACCGCATCGCCGTCGTCGCGACGCCGAGCTGGCAGGAAGCGCGCGATACATTCGATATCCGGATCGAGCTCGAACGCCTGGTCGTTCGTCAGCTCGCGGGCAGGCTTGGCAAGGCCCAGCTCGCGGCCTTGCGCGCCCATGTCGACGCCGAGGATGCGGCGCGCGGCGGCGCTGACGCGGTATCGATCCGCCTCGCCACGGAATTCCACATCCTGCTGGCAACCATGACCGAGAGCCCGATCCTGATCCGCTATGTCAGCGAGATCGCCTATCGGTGCTGCCTGACGCTATCGCTGTTCAGCCGGCCGCATTCCTCCGAATGCGCAATCAACGAGCACCGCCTGCTCATCGATGCGCTGGAAAAGGGCGATACGGAGCAGGTGATGAGCCTGATGCACCACCATCTCGATTCCGTCGCGGAGCGGGCTCTTGTCGCCCAGGCCAAGCCGCGCGGCCGCAACATCGTGGATATCCTGGCGCCCTATGCCGAACCGCCAGCTGTCCAGGCCATCTCGCGCAAGCGGCCGCTGAACGCAGCCGAATAGCCGCGGACATATGGGCGTTGGTGTGACAGTGCCCTCCCGACAGTTGTTTCGGACAAGCCGCACCGTGTGACACCTGCGGCCGAACGCATGCCGGTGAATTCCAGGTCTGCCGGCATCTTGCGGCGGCCCGTGCTCAGCGAGCCCGGCGGCGCGCTACTCCGGCACACAAAGTGCATGCAAGTTTTTTGCACAATTGAATGCCGGTTCCCAAGCATCCGAATGCCCACGCGCAACGCCCTTGATCTCGTCTTTCGCCAAGCTGTCATTCCTGGGCGCGACGAGCCGCTCGACATCGGTGTCAGCGCCGGACGAATCGCCACGATCGCGCCACGCCTCGTCTGTGACGCACCCGCGATCGACGTCGCCGGCCGCACCGTCATCGCAGGCTTCGTCGACAGCCATGTCCATCTCGACAAGGCCTGCCTGCTCGATCGCTGCGGGCATGTTCACGGTGGGCTCCGGGATGCGATCGCGGCGGTCGCCGCGATGAAGCGCGCGTTCACGGAGGCGGATGTCTACAAGCGTGGCGCGCGCGTGATCGAGAAAGCGATCGCGAAAGGCACGACCCGCATGCGCACCCATGTCGAGGTCGATCCGCGAGCGGGCCTGCGCAGCTTCACCGCCGTCAAGGCGCTGAAGACCGATTACGCCTGGGCGCTCGATCTCTCGATTTGCGTCTTCCCTCAGGAAGGACTCACCAATGACCCAGGAGCCGAAGAGCTTCTGATCGAGGCCCTGCGGAACGGCGCCGACCTGCTGGGCGGCTGCCCCTATACCGACACCGATCCGGCGGCGCAGATCGATCGGCTCTTCGAACTCGCGCAGGAATTCGATGTCGACCTCGACTTCCACCTGGATTTCGACCTCAACCCCACCTGGATGCATCTTGAGGAGGTCTGCCGCCAGACCGAGCGACATGGCTGGGGCGGCCGGGTCGCGATCGGGCATGTCACCAAGCTTTCGATGGTGACACCGGAAGCGCTTGCGTCGATCGGGTGCCGGCTCGCTGAAGCGGGCATCGCGCTGACGGTGCTGCCCGCGACGGATCTTTATTTGACGGCGCGAGAGCTGACGCACGCGAAGCCGCGTGGCGTGACGCCGGCCCACTTGCTCGTCGACCAGGGCGTGGTCTGCTCGGTCGCAACAAACAATGTCTTGAACCCTTTCACGCCGTTCGGCGACGCCTCCCTGCTGCGCATGGCCAATCTCTACGCCAACGTCGTCCAATGCGAGCCGCCGCTCTTCGAGCGCTGCCTCGATCTCGTCACGTCCCTTCCGGCCAGGCTGATGCGACTCGACGACTACGGCATCGCCCCTGGCAACCCCGCCGACCTCATTGTCCTCGACGCCCCCACGCCGGCTGACGCACTCGCCGAAATCGCAGAGCCCGTCATGGGCTTCAAGCACGGCCGGCTCAGCTTCGAGAGACCTTCGGCACGACTGCACGCGCTGGCGCGATGAGACCCGCAGGCGATGTGAGGCAGATAGGCATATCGGGCGCAGCCACACTCGCGGCGCGCCCGACACGTGAGCCGTTCTACCAAGCCGCTCGCTCATCAGAATGGCTCCCATCCGCTGCGAAGTTACTCGCCGGTTGCGCAAGCCTGAGCGCGCCGCTAGCGAAGCACGCCCGCAATGAAGAGACGCGAAAGTGCGCGCCGTCCCCGTATCCCAACGCAACGCGCCAGGAGCGGCCTCTGGCTTGCCGCTGGAACGAGGACCTCCGCAGCGCCGCAGCGACACGGCCGCAAGCGAGCTTCCTCGGATGTTTGAAGAACCTGCAGGCAAATGGCCAGAGATCGGCCGAAAGGTTGCAACGGGTCCGTCAGTCCTTCTACGGATCCCTCACAAGCGTGCGCACTTCGTTGGCCTCGGCGTGCGTGGGAGAACAGTTCTTGTCCCGCCCCAAGAAGCCCTTCAAGGCCGGCACTGCCACGCTTGAGAAGCTCGCTGACGTTGGATTAAGCCTCACTTCAGCTTCGCTTTCGCTACCGGGAAATCGCGCCAGAAATGGCCGGTGCCTTTCCGGATGACCACGTCCTGCGGCAGGATGTCGAAGGGCGTGTGGGCCGGCAGAGCGCGCAGTTCCTCGAAACGCTTGGTGAAATCGGTGCCGCTGAGCAGGTCGAACAGGTCCTCGAAGCGGTCGATGACGAAATAGGTCGCCTGGAAATCGTCGATGTAATAGCCGGTGCGCAGCACGCGCTCCAGATTGAAGGCCACGTGGTGGGCGGAGGGGTCGCCCACCACGTATTTTGCCTCGCCGAAGGACGAGACGATGCCGGCGCCGTAGATGCGGATCCCCTCGGGCTTGCGGATCAGCCCGAATTCGATGGTGTACCAGTTGAGGCGGGCGAGGAACTTCACCCCCTTGGTCTCGACGGCGACGAGCCCGATGCGGCCATATTCGTTCATGTAGTCGGCATAGGCGGGATTGGTCAGCAGCGGCACGTGGCCGAAGACATCGTGGAAGACGTCGGGCTCCTCCAGATAGTCGAGCTGCTCGCGGCTGCGGATGAAGGTGCCGGCCGGAAACTGGCGGTTGGCAAGCATCTGGAAGAAGGGGCGCGACGGGATGAGCCCCGGCACCGCCACCACCTCCCAGCCGGTCAGCCGCCGAAGCCGCTCGTTCATGCGCGCGAAATTCGGCACGCCTTCGGGGCCGATGCCCAGCGCGGCGAGGCCGTCGAGATATTCCTGGCACACATGGCCCCTCAGGGTCCGCTGCTGACGCTCGAACAGCACGCGCCAAATGGCGTGGTCCTCGGGGGTGTAGCGCTCCCAGCCTTGGTCGATGATGCATTCCTCGACCGTCTGCGCGGTCAAAAGAGCATGTCCGGGCATCGCGTTCTCTCCTGAGAGCCGGCCCCAACTCCGGCTGCGGGGCTCCGCATCGCCATAACGCGCGACATGGCCTCGCAGATCCGGCAGCGCCGGGAGCGAAGCTAGAATACGCCCTTGGCGGCCGTGCGCGAAGGATGTGAAGGGTGTGAGCCGCGATCCCTCGCTGCAGGAGAGGGCGGCCGCGCTCGACTAGCAAACCAGACTGCCCAAGAGCTGGCGTTCCGAGAGTCTGAAAAGGCCCAGTCCCGGAAGCTCTACGTCACGGAGATCAACGTGCTCATCACTGCCTCGCGCGACCATGAAGAGCAGCGCATAGGTCATCGCTGCCGTCGGAGTACCGCTCGCGAATCCGACAGATGCGACGCGGAGAGGGTGCAGGACGCCGTGTCCGGCGCGCCGTATGACGGCGGCGATCGGAAACTTCATCGAATGGTTCGACTACGCGCTATATGGAGCAGCGGGCGGGCTGATCAGAACCGGCTCTGATTTGACCTCGTGCGCAAGCCCCTTGGGCCCTGGACCAGAAAGTGAGCGCCGTCGGCGTGTTTTGAACGCGACCAATCCGCCTTGTGTAATGCGCCTTAAAGGCCAATAGTCAGCGATCCATGAGTGACGCGGATAGCTTCTCGCCGTGGTTTGCCATCGCAGGTGAGGGCTTCAAGCACGTTGGTCTGGAGGGGCGAGGGGGCGGGAGAGCGGTTCATTGAACCCAAGGAGACCGGCCATGAGCGAATTCTTGAACTCGGCAGGGACGACACGTCGACGCGGCCTTTTCTTCTTGTGGTCGGCGGTCACCTTGGCCTTCGCGGGGGCTGCTGCGGTTTTGACGGCATCGCAATCCCAAGCTCAAACCAACGGCATGGAACGACGCGGGGATCGGCGCACTGGACGGGACGTTCGACGCACTGATCGGCGTACTGGCCGCACGACGAGGCGTGAAGAGCGCCGAAACTGAGTGAGCGACCAAACTGTCGCATCGGCACTGAGCGTCGAGACAGTTCAACTCACTTGTTCGCGCATGGCGCGTTGGCGAGCCCCCCGAAAGGCGAGAGCAAAAGCGCCGGGGCGAAACCACACTTCGAACGCACTAACGGCAAAGCCGTACTCGATAAGCCACATTCAGCCGGAAAAGCCACTGGGCGGCCGCTTCCGTCGCGGAACGCTCCAGAACGGCGGCAACTTTCGCGAACGCACTCGCTGCCGGCTTCATTGAGGCCGGCAGCGAGCCGAAGACGCGGATGCTCGCGACCAGAGCGCCGGTCCGAAAAGTGGAGTGCGATTTTTGGGAAAGCTGATTCAAAAACAAAGCGCTGCAGCATCGGACTGAATACGATATTCAGTCCGATGCTGTCATGTCGCGCCGGCGGAATTGCTTCTGGCATCAGCGGCCGGCGGCAACGCAGCCATGCGAAAGGGCTACCCGCTCGGGCCCACCACGTTACGAGCATGCGCCCAGGCTGCCAGCGGCCTGATCTCAGAGCGCTGCAACGCGGCTCGGTCGCCGCCAGGCGTCAGCGGCGAACGCCGACCCTGTTGACACCGCCATTGCGATTTCCCGGACGAGGCGCGGTGACAGCGCCAACCCCGCCGGGCCGAGCGACCAGACGCACGCCGGGCCGCGCGATGCACCCACTGGGGTAACCGATATAGGTGCAATAAACGACGGCATTTGCGGTTTTCGTTGTCGCGGCAAGGCCAGTGAAGGCGATGCCGGCCGTGGCCATAGCGAATACGGCAAGTTTCATCTTTGTCATTTTGGGTGTCCCCAGGATTTTGAGGAAAACAAGCGCTCGCAACTATCAACCCTGTCACTATCGCAGCGGCGCGAACATTGTACCTGAGTACATGAGGTGTGCAGCACATCCAGATCAGCGCCATTCGCTCCGGCAATGTATGGAGGCGGAAGAAGATGGTGCCAACCGTCAGCACCGCTACGACGAGGAGCATCACCATCGCGACCGTGAGATAGTCCGGTATCTCACGGCGCCGTGATGCGCGGCCTTTCACGGAGCCCGTCAGGCGCATGTGCAGTGCTGCCCACGATCGAGGTAAGACGACACAAGGACCCGGAACGACGCGATTCACACCGGGTGTTGCTGCAGCCATTCCAGCAGCAACACGTAGCTGACGGCCAGAAGCACGGGCCCGACAAATAGCCCGAGGAGCCCGTCAACGATCATGCCGCCGATGACACCCATCAGAATGACCGGCATCGGCACATTCAGCCCTCTGCCGAGCATCAATGGTCTGAGAATATTATCGCCGAGACCGACGCCGATATTCCAGATCAGAAAGATGACCGCTGGCTGCGTTGCCTCGTGAATGAAGACATAGCCGACCACAGGCAGCGTCAGCAAAATCAGCGGCACCTGCATGATACCCAAGATGAGCGCAATAAGCGTCAAGGGGCCGGCTGCCTGAATTCCGATGGCGAAGAAGCCCAGGCCTAACAGCGATGACTGGATCAGAGCCACGCCAACCACGCCGAGCCCCACGCCGCGGATCGTGGCTGCGGTCAGCGTGACCAGTTGCTCCGCGCGCTCGTTGCTCCCTGTGACGCGTGTCAACAGACGATGAGCGAACGTTGCGGCCTCCTTCCCGTAGAGAATGAGCACCCCGGCAATCGCGAAGGACAGTACGAATGAGAGTTCGCCAACGGCAAGGCCACCAGCAAACGTAGCCAGCCACGCCAAGGGCCCGCTGAGCAGGTGACCGTACTTTGCCAGCGCCGCGGGCAAGTTGGAGGCGACGAGTGCCCAGATCTCCGTTAGTTTCTTGCCGATCAAGGGGGTGCCATCGAGCCATAGTGGTGGCTGTGGAATGGAAATGTCCTGGCTCTGCAAGGTCGAGATCAGCGAATAGAGCGTCGTCGCAAGCGACGTCACCGCAATCACCATCGGGCCCAGCATCAAGACGACGCCAATAAGCCCGATCAAAAGCGCCGATCCACGATTTCCCAGCCGCGGCATCAAGCGCAGATGGAGCGGATAGAGGATCACTGCGAGGATCGCCGACCAGATCAAAAGGAATGCGAAGGGAAGCACGATCCGTGCGCAGGCATAGACCAGCAGGGCAACCAGACCGACCCGAATGGCATTATCGATCATGGTCGATGAGCGACCAAGGTTTGGAGCCTTCTCGTCCATCGACCTGCCCCCCGTATTGAGTTCCCTGCAAGAGCCGGCGCGATGTACGGTCGTCAGCCCAACCATTCTGGATCAGGTTGGAGTTGCGAGGAGAATGGGCTGGATCTCCGGTCGGCTCAGCGGGGCAAAAGCTCTAGATTCCTGCCCGTCAGATTGGCCGACCATCTTGGCTCTTCTGCGACGCAATACACAGTACAATGAATGTAAGCCCTGTAAACAGGGCATTGGGCCTGCCGCGGCTTTCTCACGACAGACGCAACTCTTGCGCCGGATGATGCGCGTCCGACTCGCCTAGCGGCTGACGAAAAGTCAAACGCTCTCCAACACGCTCGTCAGAGCGCCGACGGCCCCCCATCATCGTGCGGTTGTCTTAGTCTATGCGAAACGGCATCCTTGACCAGCGAATACAATCACTAGACAGTTCAGGCTTGCGGCGCCTCGCTCATGGACGCCCTCCGATTCACCGAGTGGCGGTAGTCTTTCTCGACCGGTCTGTTTGCCCAATTTTACGGGGTCTGATCCGATGGAACCCAAAGAGAAACGGCGCGCCTTTTTCTTCGCCTTCGCGCAACAATTCCGTGTGGTCGGGCCAATTCTGTCCGGAGTCGTGGTTGTCATGGCCGCGATTGGCTTGGTGATCGGACGCATCGAGGATTGGAGGATGGGCGAAGCGCTCTACTTCACGTTCGTCACCGGACTTACGATCGGTTACGGAGATTTTGCGCCCAAACATTTCAGCTCGCGCGTGCTCGCCATCTTCATTGGATTCTCCGGCATCGTTCTGACCGGGCTTGTCGCGGCAGTCAGCGTCGAGGCACTCCGCGCGACGGAGATCGATTCTATCGACAAGAAATAAGGTTCACCCCGCCAATCCCCATGCCGCAGCTTGGCCTGCCCCTGAAAAACGACCCTCCGTGAAACAGGCTTTTGAGGCTTGGCAGGATGTCGCTATGGCGCAGAAGAAGCACAAGCCCGAGGAGATCGTCGCGCTGGCGGGCTAGGCGTCCAGATAGGCCTTGACCTTGCCCTGGCGCACGGCGGCCTTGAGGGCGGCATGATCGCGCTCGGCCTGGTCGGCATAGCTCACGGAGAAATCTCCCAGGGCCTCATCGAACTGGTCGTTGGATCCGAGATAGCCGCTAATGCCGGCAGCGTTGCCGGCGACGGCATGGGCGCGTGCCAGCACCCAGCCGCAGGCGAGGGCGTAGCTCAGGAGCAGCTCCGCGTCGAAGGTCACGACAAGCGGCTTGATCTTGGCGTCGCGCAACTGGCGCACATAGAACTGCTTGCCCGAAAGCTCAGCGGTGACCCAGCCAAGGAACAGATCCGACGCAGGCTGCATCAGGCGCTGCCCGACGACGACACGCTGGCCGTGCTGGGAATAGGCGCTCGTGCCGGCATAGGGCTCCAGCACCGAGGTCACCGCCTCCTTGAACTGCAGGAACAAGGGGTCGTTGCAGGACGACATCATCAGGACAACCCAGCAGCGGCGCCCGACGCTGCCGACGCCAACGACCTTGATGGCTGCGTCGACCAGATGATAGCGGTCGAGCAGGACGCGACGGTCCTCTGACAGGGTCTCCCGGTAATCGCGGAAGATCCGCTTCAACTGCTCCTCGAAATCCGGACCACGCGATCCCTCGGGATGGTAGATCAGGGGCGGCATGTCGCGAATGCGGATGCGGCCGCCCACCATGTCCGTGATCTTGGGAAAATCGGTTTCAGAGCCGTCCTGCTGGGCCGCTTTCGCGATCCGCTTCTGGATCCGGCCACGTTCTCGCGCTGGCGCCAGGGAGACGAGATCGTCACCGGTGACGCGCGCGTACCAGACGTCGAGCGGATGCATGTCCGCGTAAGTCGCAAGGTGCCTGCGGTAGCTGCGCACGCAGGCGATGGCGGTGTCACGCGCCGTCCTGGCCGGCAACCCGATCGACCGGGCCGCGAGGACGAACGAAGTCGCAAGCCGCTTGATGTCCCACTCCCAGGGGGCCGGAAGAGTCTCGTCGAAATCATTGATGTCGAAGAGTATGTTGCGTTCGGGCGTGGCAAAACCCCCGAAATTCATCAGGTGGCAGTCGCCGCAGGCCTGTACCTGGATTCCGGTGTTCGGCGTGGTGCTGAGATCGGCCGCCATGATGCCCGCCGATCCGCGGTAGAACGCGAAGGGCGATTGCAGCATGCGTCCATAGCGGATGGGAACGAGCTCGGGAATGCGATCGGCATCGGCAGCCTGCAGGAGGGCGAGCGGGTCGGGGCGGCTTCCATTAGGCGCCCATGTCCTATGCTGTGGGCGCGAAACGCGATCGCGGAGCGCCTTCCCGGCCTTCATCCGCTCCGCCAACGACATCGCTTGCGTGAATTCGTCGGGTGGCGGCTGATTGGTAGGGATCGCGTCGGCGCTGGCGCCGTGACGGACCTCCAGCTGCGACCTCTTCGGCGACGCGAGCCTCTCCGATCTAGCAGACATGAGGCCCCCACACAGGAAACAGCCGGCGCAATCTTTACGTAACGTACGCCTTTTCGCGCGTTCGAGAACAGGCTTTGAGGCCATGATGTCACCGAATTGTCGGATCGTGGCGCGCGCCGTCCCCTGCTGCGGGGGGCGGGCCGGGCGCGACGACCGCCGCGCCGGCCTGGGCATCCTCCGCGGCATCGGCCCCGATTTTCCGGCCCGAACCCACTTGCCCGCGGCTTGTGCTTGACGGATTGCCTAGGCCGCGCTTGTCTGCCAGCGAGGGATGGTGGAGAGCACCATGCGCCGCGAAAAGCCCAGCCCGATACGCTCCGATCCATTGGGAACCGGCCGTTTTGCGGGGGCGGTCCGGCCTCGGTCACCGGGCGCGCGCGCAATCCCACGCAGGATCGTGAATTGGCTGGGACGGGTTCTCAACGGCCGTGCCGCCCGCCCTTGGTCCGACGATCAGCGCAGCGCATCGACGGCGTTCGGGGATCCCGCTTCGACCAGGCTGGGACAATCCTTCGGCGCGGCCGCCGCCGAGCATCCCGGCCTCTCCGGCTTCAGCCTCCTGATCCACGGGCGCGAGGCCTTCATCGCCCGTCTCGCGCTTGCCGACATGGCCGAGCGCAGTCTCGACATGCAGTATTATTCCTGGGACGGCGATATCACCGGTCGGATCATCGTCGATAGCGTGATGAAGGCGGCCGATCGCGGAGTCAGGGTCCGTCTTCTCGTCGACGACGCTTTCTACAAGGCCAGCGATGCCGTCAAGGCCGCGCTCGACGCTCACCCCAATGTCGAGATCCGCCTGTTCAATCCGGTGACAAATCGGCGCTGGTCAGCGCTTGATTACATCGTCGATTTCGGCCGGTTGAACCGCCGCATGCACAACAAGCTGATGGTTGCCGACAATGCTGCGGCGATCGTGGGCGGCCGCAATATCGGTGACATCTATTATGGCGTGAACACGATCGCCAATTATCGCGATCTGGACGTTTTGGCGGTCGGGCCCGTCGTCCGCAATCTGTCCGATGTCTTCGACCGGTTCTGGAACAGCCCGTCGGCCGTGCCGATCGCGGCGCTCGTCGAGCGCAGTTATGGCGCTGCCGATCTCGATGCCATCCTCATTCGCCTGCGCGGGGAGATCGACGCGGCCAAATACCCTTATCCGATCGACCAGGACCTCGACGAACTGGCGGCCCAGAGCGCGGAGCTTCGCGATAATCTCGTCTGGGCACAGGGCCGGGTCATCGCCGACGATCCGGAAACCATCGCGCCGGGCATCGAGAGCGACCATGTGGTTGCGTTCATCCGCGGGCGGGTCGCCGAGCTGAAGCAAGAACTGCTGGTCGAGACGCCGTATTTCGTTCTGCCCGCCAGGGCGCAGGCAACCGTCAAGGCGCTGCACCAGCGCAATGTCCGGGTGCGCGTGTTGACCAATTCGCTGGCTTCGAACGACATGCTGCCGGCGCATTCAGGCTACGCCAAGACCCGCAGGCGGCTGCTGGAGAACGGCATGGAGCTCTACGAGCTGCGCCCGGATACCGACGCCTACCGGCCGGGCTGGTCGCTCCGTTCCGGCCGGTCCCCCGCAGCCTTGCACGCCAAGGCCATGGCCTTCGACCGCGAGGCTGTGTTCATCGGCAGCTTCAACCTCGATCCGCGCTCCGCCGTGATCAACACCGAAGCCGGGCTCTATATCGAGAGCCCGGAGCTGGCGGAAAGGCTGGTCGCCTACATGGCCACCGGCGTCGTGCCCGCCAACAGCTACCGCGTTCTTCTTGCCCCGAATGGCGGCATCGTCTGGGAGACGGCGCGGGAGGGGCAAAGCGTCCACTATCGCGACGAGCCCGAGACCCGCTTCCGCCGGCGTCTCGGCGCCGACCTGTTGAAGCTCCTGCCGATCGACTCGCAACTCTGATGCGGTGGAAGGCCCGGCTACGTCGTTGGAGCGGATTTCATACGACGGAGCTGGTCTCCTGCAGTGCGGGTAAGAGCCAGGTTGAAGTACTGCAGTAGACGTTGGCGGCGGTTTTAGTCAGGATGTTCAGCTACCTTTGCGTATTCAGGCTTTCGAGCTTGTGCGATGGCGGGGTCAATGCAGGCTGCTTCGATGCACGGGAACGACTCGAATGCTGGCGGGCTCCGCTTCGACGTCGTTGCGGGGCTTACCGCGGCCGCCGTCGTGCTGCCCAAGGCCATGGCCTACGCCACCGTGGCGGGCCTGCCCGTACAGGTTGGTCTCTACACCTCCCTCGTGCCGATGGCCGTCTACGGATTGCTCGGCTCCTCCCGCGTACTCAGCGTCAGTTCCACCACCACGCTTGCGATCCTCACTGGCGCCCAACTCGGTGCAGTGGTCCCGGACGGCGACCCGACCAAGCTGCTCACTGCGACGGCGACGCTGACGGCCCTGGTTGGCGCCTTGTTGCTTCTCGCCAGGCTCCTGCGCCTGGGATTCGTCGCCAATTTCATCTCCGCGCCGGTACTCACAGGCTTCAAGGCCGGCATCGGCCTCGTAATCCTGCTGGACCAGGCGCCCAAGCTCTTCGGAGTGCACATCACAAAACAGTCCTTCTTTGCCGACATTCTGAGCGTCGTGCGCGCGCTTCCGGAGGCGTCACTGCTGACTGTCGCGGTAGCGGCGGCGACTGTGATCGTCCTGATCGGGATGGAGCTTCTCAAGCCGCATTCGCCCGCCCCCCTCATCGCAGTGGCCGGCGCGATCGCAGCCTCGTGGATCTTTCACCTGGGCGCTCAGGGCGTCTCTACCGTGGGGCACATACCGCAGGGCCTTCCGTCGTTGACGCTCCCCAATCTTGCGCTCGCACTGCAACTGCTGCCGGGAGCGTTCGGGATTGCCCTGATGAGTTTCACCGAAACCATTGCGGCTGGCCGGGCTTTTGTTCGCCCTCGCGATCCTCCGATCAATGCCAATCGAGAGTTGGTGGCGACAGGCGCAGCCAATCTCGTCGGCTCCTTGCTTGGCGCGATGCCGGGCGGCGGCGGCACGTCGCAAACGGGCGTTGTTCGCGCAGCGGGCGGGCGAACACAGGCGGCCTCGCTGGTGACTGCGGCGGCAGCTCTTGCAACCATGCTCCTGTTCGCGCCTTTGCTCGGCCTCCTGCCGAACGCCACGCTGGCAGCCATCGTCATCGTCTACTCAATTCCCCTTATCCAGCCGGCGGAGTTCAACGCCATTCGCCGAGTGCGCACGATGGAGTTCCGCTGGGCGATTGTCGCAACCCTTGGCGTCCTGATCTTTGGAACCCTTCAGGGTATTGTCATCGCGGTCATCCTGTCGCTGATCGGACTGGCCAGCCAGACTTTCCACCCCCGGGTTACGGTGATCGGCCGCAAGCGTGGAGCCGACGTGCTCCGCCCTCTTGGACCTGAAAACCCCGATGACGAAACCTTCGAGGGATTGTTGATCGTGCGGCCGGAAGGGCGGCTCTTCTTCATCAATGCACAGGATGTGGTTGATCAGATCGCCGCTCTCGTTGGTCAGCATAAGCCGCGGGTCCTCGCGCTCGACCTCAGCCGCGTTCCGGACATCGAGTATTCGGCCCTCCAGATGCTGCTGGAAGGCGAGAAACGCCTGGCGGAACAGGCCGTCACGGTCTGGTTCGTGGGCCTCAACCCTGGTGCGCTCGAGGTCATTCGCCATGCAGGCCTGGACACGTTGCTTGGCCCAGACCGGTTGCTCTTCAACGCACGCGGTGCCATCGAACGCTACACGGCGCTGAACTCGCTAACCGTCAACGCTGCCGGGTTGGTTCCTGAGCCAAAAGCGTGAGAGGCCGCTTTCCAATCGGCTTTGTTGACACCATCCTGAAGCTACATCGGTTCCAGCGATGCAATCCATCGGGCCACGGAGCTACAGCGGAAGGCGCATTCACCGGCCGGCAATCGGAGAATTTCGAAGGACCAGTTCAAACGATGCGCAGAGGACGATCCTCCGCAACAAGCTCCTCGCAGGTGGGCCGCTGAGAAATTGGCAAGCTCGGGCCGGGACGCCGATGCCTGTTCGGACGACTTTGCCAGGGGCACGGTCGATCCCGAGCGCAGTGACCTGTTCAGCAAAATCCGCAAGGACTTTGACGCCGCGGGCGTTGCCCAATCGGACGAGCAAATCCTGCGCATCATGACCAAACTCATGCTCAAAGGGGGGAACTTCATGCCAACAACGCTGCGAGGTTCCCGCGATGCCGCAGCGGTGATGCTCACGCGCGATCTCCCGTCGCGCTGAGGTCGGCTGTCGATTGCCCGTATAGCGCTACGGGATGCTAACCTGATGAACGGAATGGCATGGCCGACTGCAGGCCACTAAGCGCTTTTGGGCCAGGCAAAATTCAGACATGGCGACAGCCCGCGTATTGCCAAGCCGACATCCGTAGAGCTCGACATGCCCCCTTCTGGCTGTTGAACTGAGCTCGAACCAGAATGCCTGAAAGCGGACATGGTCAGAGTCCGGAAAGGGCCATTAGCGGCGCTGCCTTCCCGGATCGTTGCAAAAAATTGGTTGCGCTTCGGTTCTGCCGAGCGGCGTGATTGCCAATTCTGTGGCTCGCCCCAGTCCCGGCGTTATGCACGGGTTTGGTTGCCGGCGCTCATCAGCCACACTCGCGGCGCGCCCGACACGATTCGAACGTGTGACCTTTGCCTCTTCGGGCATGTGCTCCTTCGCAAAATCCCGCATTGCCGAAGCGGCGGGGATCGGCTATCCAGCCTTCACGGTTAGCGCCCGTAGCTCAGCTGGATAGAGCGTTGCCCTCCGAAGGCAAAGGTCACACGTTCGAATCGTGTCGGGCGCGCCATTTTTGGAATCTCGCGGGTTCTCGCGAGTTTCTGCCTTAGCCCCTCATCTTGGCGATCATCGGAGACCCCTGCTGTCGCAGTTGGCGGGGGGTGCTCATGGCTGAGCTCCGCAGGACGGGGGCGGTTGGCAAGCAAGGTTCAGGTGTGCAGGCAACCCTGCGGCAACCAGGCGATTCCTTGAGAAGGCAGGGGTTTCGCACGGGCCCGAGCGCCGGAGGCGGAGAGCGACACGGCCGCGCTGTCTCTAGCCCCGTGACCTTCACGATGACGGCGAGCGCCCTTCTGCGGCGTTATCAGGCGGAGGCGAAAGCCGCCAAACGCAGCGCAGCGTATGAGCGCTCGCGCATCAGCTCCGTCGCCTGCGGCAGCAGCTCATCAATTCAAACCCGCTTGTAGATGTCCTCGATGCGGACGATGTCGTCTTCGCCCAGATAGGAGCCGACCTGCACCTCGATGATCTCGAGCGGGATCTTGCCTGGATTGGCCATGCGGTGGGTGCAGCCGATCGGCAGGTAGATCGACTCGTTCTCGTGCACGACGAGGGTTTCCTCGTCGCGCGTCACCTCGGCCGTGCCGCGCACCACGACCCAGTGCTCGGCCCGGTGGAAATGCTTCTGGAGCGAGAGAACGCCACCGGACTTGACCGTGATGCGCTTGACCTGATGGCGCGAACCCAGATCGATCGAGAGATATTTGCCCCAGGGCCGGTGAACTTCGCGATGGGCACCGGCCTCCGCCTCGCCGTTGGACGCGATCATGGCCACGACGTCCTTGACCTTGTCGGCCTTCGCCTTCGGCATCACCAATATGGCGTCGCGCGTGGCGATGACGGCGACATCGTCGAGGCCGACCACGGCGACGAGGGCCTCCTCGGAGCGAACGAGGTTGTTCGCGCCGTCCACGACATAGCCCCTGCCTTCGACGACATTGCCGCATTTTCCCTTATCGGAAAGGTCCCAGATCGCAGCCCAGCCGGCGACATCCGACCAGCCGAAATGACCGGCGATCACCGCTGCCTTCGTCGTCCGCTCCATGACGGCATAGTCGATCGAGATCTTCAGCGCCCTGGCGAAGGCGCCGGTGTCGAGCACCCGGAAGCCGAGATCGCTCGTGCTCTTCGCGACGGCCTCACGCGCCGCGCGGATGACACCCGGCGCGAAAATCTCGAGCTCGGCCCGCATCGTGGCCGCATCGAAGATGAGGTTGCCGGAATTCCAGAGATAGCCGTCCGCGAGACAGCGGGCAGCCTGCACGGCATCGGGCTTCTCGACGAAAGCCTCGACCTGGCGGGCGTCATCGGTGATTTCCGCTCCGGGCCGGATATAGCCGTACTGCGACGCCGGATAGGTCGGCGGTATCCCGATCGTCACGATGCGCCCCTGTGCGGCCACCTTGGCAGCCCTGGCGCAAGTCTCGACGAAAAGCGCGCCATCCTGCACGACATGATCTGCCGCGAAGACGCCGACAATGGCTGCGCCGTCGCGCGCAAGGCCGAGCTCGACCGCGATCGCCACGGCGGGAGCGGAGTCTCGCCTGACGGGTTCGAGCACAATCTCGGCCTGCACGCCGATCGCCTGCAACTGATCCGCGACGGTGAACCGGTATTCCGAGCTGGTCACGACGATCGGCTTGTCGAAGACCGCCTTATCGGAGAGAAGCTGAACCGCCCGTTGGAAAGTCGATTCCTGACCGAAGAGCGGGATGAACTGCTTCGGCATCGTGTCGCGCGCGATCGGCCATAGGCCGATGCCGACTCCTCCGCACATCACAACGGGGATGATCTTCTGCGACATGGATTCACGCTCCTCGAAGTCGCTGATCAACGGCAGGTATTTCTGGGAATGACTATTATTCGCGCGTCCGACCAGGCTGAGCTGCCAAGCTAGCATGCGGCATATCTCGGCGAATAGCTCACTCCATTGACCTACTCCTTGCGGTAGGGCTTGACGCAGCGGGAAACAGCCGGGCCACGGCAAAAGGCCCGATCCACCGGCACGAGCAGCCGGCAGAGTCGGGCCTCCGCGATCTTCAGCCGCTTCCGGGCAGTTTTCGGGCCGATGCCCGTTCAAGCCGCCGCCGGCGTCACTCCTCCCTGAGGCCCGAACGCACGGAATCCATCAGGGGCTGCATCAGATAGGCAAGGGCGGTGCGCTCGCCTGTCGGCACGAAGACCTCGGCCGGCATGCCGGGCTTGAGTTTCGAACGGATCTTCGGGGGGAAGCCCGAGGCCGAGACACTGACGCGCAGCTCATAGACCATCTGCTGGGAGACATCGTCGCGCAGCGCATCGGCCGCTACCGACTTGACCTCGCCGACGGTGAAGGGCGTCGCCCGTCCCTTGAACGAGGGCAGGCGCACCTCGGCCGCCATGCCGGGGCGCAGGCTGTTCACGTCCATCGGCGAAATCTTGGCGGTGACGACGAGATCGTCGTCCTGGGGCACGATTTCCATCATGGTCTCGCCCGGCTTCACCACGGCTCCGACCGTATGGACCTTCGACGCCACGACCCGGCCGGCGCGCGGGGCGCGGACTTCCGCACGCGCCAGCACATCCTCGGCGATGCGCAGCTTCTCGCGGGCATCGGCGAGCCTGACGCGGCAGTCCGCGACCTTCGTCGACGCCTCTTCCGCGGCCTTGAAGCCGATCTGGCTCATCTGGAGCCGGATTTCGTCATTGGCCACGGACAGGCGCGCGAGATCCGCATTCAGCGAGCCGATGCGGCCCTCGAGTTCGGTCAGCGACCGGCGCAGCGGGTTGATGCGCGTCGCCGCGATGTAGCCCTGATCGGCGAGAGGCCGCAGCTTGGTGAGTTCGTCGTTGATGCTGGCCGCCTGGGTCGTCGCAGAATTGCGCTGCGCCTCGGTCGATTCATATTGCTTCCGGGATTGCGTCAGACGCTCTCCCAGAATGGAGACCTCCATCTTCTGGGCCGAGACGCGCTCCTTGAAGAGGCGTTCCTGGTCGAGCACGATCCGGCGCGCCTCCTTGCTCTCGCCGGCCTCGGTCAGTTCATTCGAGAAGGCGATGCGGTCGAGCTGGTCGATCTGTGCGGTAAGCCGCGCTTCCTCGCCCAAAGCCTGGAGGACGCCGAGCCGCGCCACGCTGCGCTGCGCGGCGGCATGCGTGGCGTCGAGCCGCAACAGCACCTCGCCGGCGCGAACCTCGGAACCGTCACGCACCGCGACAGCCTCGACGATGCCTCCCTCGAGATGCTGGACCGCTTTCCGGTCGCTCTCCACGACGACGCTGCCATGGGCCACGACGGCGCTGTCGAGGCGGGCGGTCGCCGCCCAGGCTCCTCCGGCCCCCAATGCGACGGCGACGACGATGTAGCCCTTCTGAACAGGGGTCCGCCAATCGCCACCCGCTTCGGCAGGCGTTCGCGCCAGCAGGATCATGCGCCTTGCCCCGACAAGGGCGGGCTCGAGGCGCCGACGCCATTGCGTGGTGTGGAGCGACAGCTTCTTCGCGATATTCACCGACAGTTTCATCGACGCGCCCACCTCGCCACGGAATGCGGCTCCAATTGTCGTACCGCTCCACGCTGAGGCGGCTGAACGCGGGGCCCGACGCCCGGCTGCAGCAGCACGGGCAGGATCTCGTCGCGCAGGCCGACCCTGACGGCCTGGCCCTTCTGCATGAGGATGATCTTGTCGACCTGGGACAGAAGCTGCGGGCGATGCGTGATCACCACGACGATGGCGCCCGCGGCGCGCAGGCCCGACAGGGCGCGGGCGAGCGCGGCATCGCCATCCATGTCGAGATTGGCGTTGGGCTCGTCGAGCACGACGAGCGCGGGCTGGCCGTAGAGCGCTCGCGCCAGGCCGACCCGCTGCCGCTGTCCTCCGGACAGGATCGCCCCATCGTCGCCGATCTGCGTCGTGTAGCCTGCCGGAAAGTTCTGGATGAGATCATGCGCCGAGGCGGCCGAGGCGGCGGCGACGGCGGCATCGTCCGTGGCGGCGGGATCGAAGCGGGTGATGTTGTCGCGCACGCTGCCGGCGAACAGTTCGACATCCTGAGGCAGGTAGCCGAAGATCCGGCCGCGCTGCTCGTCGGAAAAATGCCGGATGTCGTTGCCGTCGAGACGCACGACGCCCTGGTCGGGGTTCCAGACACCGACAAGCGCCCGGGCCAGGGAGGATTTCCCGGAGCCGGTCAGCCCGACGACTGCCGCGACCTCACCCGGCTCCACCTCGAACGAGACATTTTGCAGAAGCAGCGCTTGTCCGTTCGGAGCGCGCACGCTCAGGCCCTCGACGCGCAAGGAGCCCGCCGGGTGGGGGAGCGTCATGACCTCGCTGCCGGCTGAGGCGGGCTTCAAAGCCGTTCCGAGCCGGTGGAACGCGCTTCGCGCGGACACGAAACTCTTCCACTGGCCGACGGCGCCCTCGATCGGCGCCAGGGCCCGCCCCATGATCAGGGAGGCGGCGAAGATCGCCCCCGCCGCGATGTTCTGGTGGATGGCGAGATAGGCGCCGACGCCGAGCACGGCGCATTGGAGGACGAGCCGCAGCAGCTTCGTCGCTGCGAGCAGCGTCCCGCCCCAATCGGCGGCGATCGTATGGTAGGCGAGCGCTCGGCGCTGCCGGTGCCGCCATTCGCCGCGGATGGCCTGAGCCATGCCCATCGCCTGGATGACTTCGGCATTCCGGAGGGAGGCGGCGAGGCGCTCGCTGGCGCCGTGGCCCAGTTCCGCTGCGCGAACCAGGGAATTCTTCGTGACGCGCTCGTTCAGCAGGGCGACGCCGAGGATCGCGGCGGCGCCGACGGTGGCAACGAGGCCGATCGCCGGATGCAGGATGAAGCAGAGGCCGAGATAGATCGGGATCCAGGGCGCATCCATCAGTGCCGGCACGAGACTGCCGGACAATGTCGCGCGAAGGGTTTCGACATCGCGAATGGGCAAGATGTGCTGCGAGCCCTTGGCCTCCAACGCACCGCGAAACGCGGCCTCGAATGCCGGCTCGGACAGCGCCCGGTCCACGCACAGGCCGAGCTGTACGAGCGCGCGGCTGCGGAAATGCTCGAGTGCGGCATAGGCCGCAAACAAGGCAAGGACGATCAGCGAGAGCATGACGAGCGTCGTGCCGTTCCGGCTCGTCAGCACCCGGTCATAGATCTGCATCGTATAGAGGGGGGAAACGAAGACGAAGAGATTGAGAACGAAGGAAAGCCCAAAAAGCGAAGCGAATGCGGGCGTCAGACTGCGGACCGTTTGCGAAAGCATCTTCGTCGGTTTCCTTGCAGCGATGGGAATTTCAGGAGAGGCAGAGCCGGGGGATACCGACTCTGCGGGGGCGGCGAGGAGCTGCCGCCGGGATTATTCTCGAAGATCGGCGATCCGGCTCCGGTCGTGGAGCCGGATCGCCAGGCAGGGACCGCGACCTACCAGTGCCAGTGCGAGGAATGGCCGTGGTCGTGATTGTCGTGCTGCGCCTGCAAATCCTGGAACCAGTTGCGACCGCCGCCGTTGCCGCCCCAGGAGACGTGATGCCCCCCCCAGCCGCCCGGCGTCGTGGGCGTTGACGGAACGACCGGCGCGGATGGCTCCTCGCTGGGCGGCGCGGGTTCTGCGACGACCGGCGGGGCGGGCTCCGCCGTGACCGGCGGCGGCAGCTCGGCTACCGGCGGGGTCGGTTCGACGGCAGGCGGCGTGGGCTCTGCCGTGACGGGCGGCGCAGGCTCAGCCGTAACCGGCGGTGCAGGCTCTGCCGTAACCGGAGGAGCGGGCTCCGCCGTGACGGGAGGAGCGGGCTCCGCCGTAACAGGGGGAGGCGTCGCCGGTGTGCCCGTATCCGGCGCCGAGCTCACACCCGTTGCTCCGATGGACTCGAACGGAGCCGATTCGATGCCATGCGACTGCGCCATCGATCCGGATGTAAAGCTGTAGTCGCCGTTCGCGGCATTCGCGAAGCCGGCCTGGGTGGTCACGACGCTACCCACGTCGCCGCCGCGCTGCTGGAAGCTCGACAGCGAGAGATCCGCGACGGTCAATTCGCTACCATCGGGGTTGTAATAGACGTTGTTGTGGATCAGGCCCGCATTGGTCTGATCGGTATCGATCGTGTTGCTGCCATCCTTCGAGACCTGGATGAAGTTCTCGTAGGTCTCGTTGCCGGTGATGGCGTAGCCGTCGACACCGATGGTCGCGATACCGTATTTTCCGTTGTCCAGCAGCGTATTGTCATGGATCGAATTATTCGATCCACCATGGATCAAAATGCCGCTGAAGGACGTTCCCTCGATGAAGTTGCCATAGATCTGCGCATTGCTCGCGAGGTTGTCGAGATAGATGCCGGAGCTCCAGTTTTCCGCGAACCCGCCCTCCTGCGTGTTGAGGCCGCCGGTATCGACGATGTTGTTGTAGCGGATCGTGTCGCCGAGTGCGCCGGGATCCTCGTGAGAGAACAGGTAGATGGCGCCGACATCGGGCGTCTGCTGGCCGGCATGGCGGATGTCGTTGTACTCGATGACATTGCCGCCGGATGCGATGTCGGGATCGTGGTTGTTCTCGGAAATGGCGAAGCGCGGCACATTGGTGATCGTGTTGTGGTCGATCTGGTTGCGCGCCGATTCCTGCATGTCGATCGAGCCGTACTGAACGAAGGCTTCGTTCGAGTGGTCGATGACATTGTTCGATATCTTGTTGCCGCTGGTCCCTGACGTCAGGGCGACAGCGCTCGACCAGATGTGGTCGAAGCTATTGCCCGAGACCACATTGCCGTTGCTGCTGCCATGCAACGCGACACCGAGGCCGACATTGACGAAATGGTTCCCGTCCACCGTCAGCCCAGTCGCATTATGCGCCTCGATCGCTGCCGTGTTGGGATCGCCCGATACCGCTGCCGTGTCGGTCAGCGTCAGGCCCTTGATGCCGACATCCTTCGCGCCATCGACGACGAACAGGCTGTGATCGGAGGATGCGACCGCGCCGTCGCCCGTGAAACCGGCGGGCGCCTTGAACAGGACGGTACCGGTCTGGCTGTTGAACGACCACTCGCCCACGCCATCCGGCACCGGCTCCGAGACGAAGAAGCGGCTCGCAGGGCCGAGATCGTAATTGGCTTCGGATGTGAAGGTCATGACGTTGCCGCTGACCGACCCGATGGTCAGGTGGTCGTTGGCGTAGCCATTCTCGGAAAACACCGTCACCGTCTGCCCGACCTGCGGGGCATGGCCCGACGGGAAGTCCGACGGATTGAAGGCAAGCGATTTGCTGGGATCGGCCCCACCCGGCAGATCCTGCCCCCAGAGCCAGCCGCCTCGGATGGGATCGGAAGGATCGACGTTGGGAAAGCGGCTTTCGACCTGCTGCACGCCGTTGACGGTCAGTTGCAGGACCTGGGCGTCATCGACATGGGCCGACCAGACGCCGTTCGCGCCCTGGGTCCAGCCAGTGATCGGCGTACCGCCGCTGACGATGGCGTTCTGTCCGGGTGACGCCACGAAGGATGAGCCGGAATCGGCCGACGTCAGGTGAATGGGACTGTCGAGATGGTAGGTACCACCTGCGAGGTAGGTCGTATCGGCGCCCCCGCTCTGCCGCATGGCTTCCTGGGCACGCTCAAGAGTCGCAAAAGCTGAGGATTGATCGAGTCCGGAATTGTTATCGTTTCCGGTTGTAGATACGTAGAAATTAGCCATAAAGGGGTCTCCTGTTAGGGCAAGAACACACTCGGTGTGGTCGAGCCCCTAGATACCCCTGACCGGCAATCGCGTTCTACCCAAAGACCTGAATTTATATCAAACGGTATTAGTCCGATCGTACTATCCGTCCGAATTTGGTACACTATATCAATCGATTATTTCTTCGTTAAAAACTGACCCTCCTGTGGACGAAACCGGCCTTCCGGCATCCATCTGGCAGATCGTCAGGTGATGGTCGCAACATTGGGCACCTGCCGCCAGGCGATCGACATACTCCCGGAAGGCCGCCAGAGTCGCGATCGGACTCTGGCAGCGGTCGCAAATCACGAGCGCCTGGGCGGAGAGGTCCCGCGGCAGCAGCACAGCCGGAGAGCCGCAATCCCGGCAGCTGAAGCCCGTGCCCGCCGGAAGTGCCGGGCGATCGGCATCGGCCAGCGAAGGCGAGGCGGGGCGGCCGATCATGCCGAAGCCTGATAGAAGGATTTGTAATTGCGGTAGGCCTGCCCGCGGTCCGTCGCGTTGTAACGCCCCTGTTCCTCGAGATCGACGCCGTTGAGCACGATGCCTCCCACGTCGAGCCCAAGCCGCGTGAGATGGTCGAGCGTGGCGGAAACGGTCGTCCTCAGCGTGTCGTTCCATTTGACGACATGCAGCACAGTGTCGGCGTGCTCGCGCAGCAAGGCGCAGTCGGCCGAAAGCAGCACGGGCGCGACCTCGAACAGGATCACGTCATATCGCGCGCGCGCCTCGCGCAGCATCGCCTCGAAAGCCGGATTCGAATAGACATTCTGCCCGTCCCTCAGGCCGGATGCGCGCCGCACCGTGGCGATGGAGGTCGCGCTCGCAGAGTCTGAGTCGCCGCCTTGCGGAAGGCATTGGTCGAGCAACGCCTCATGCGGGAAGTTCTCGCCCAGCAGGAGTCGGCGCGGAGAACCGTCGACCACCAGAACCCGCTGCCCCATCACCGTCAGCACGCGAGCCATCGCCGACGCCACGAAGGACTTGCCCTCGCCCGGTGCCGAAGAGGTGATCAGCACCACCTTCGGCGGATTCGTGGGAGGAAACAGCTCCGCCACCGTCGATCTGACCGCTTCGGCGAAGACGAGGCTCTCCAGACCATTCGGGTAGTGCTCGAGCTTGGGAAGGAGCCCGACGCAGCTGCTGTGATTCTCGAGTGCGAACTCGCTTTCGCTGCGGAAACCGCGATCCCGCTTCTCCAGCATGAAGGACAGCGTGGCCCCGGCCGCGAGCCCGGTGAGCAGGCCGAGGCTCAGCACCAGTCCCGGGCCGGGGGTGTTCGGCAGGGAAGGTACTTCGGCGGGAGCCAGGATCTGCGCGATGACCGGCCTCAGCTCGCTCACGGCACTGGCCTGCTGCTGCGCATCGGACAACTGCTTGACGCGGTCGCGCGCGGCCGTCGCCTCCGCCTGCAAGGTCCGCAACTGGCCCTCGAGGCCTCGCGCCTCGATCGACTTCGTCTGGAGTGTCGCGACGCGTGCCGAAAGCGCCGTTTCCGTGGCACGGGCTGCCTGGACGTCGGTTTCGATATTGGCCACGGACTGGGCGAGCTGCTTCTTCAGGCGGTCCTGCACAGAAGTGAGCGTCAGCCGCAGCCGCGTGACTGCGGGGTGGCGATCGCCGGCCATGCTGATCATTTCGTCGAGAGCCCTGCGCGCCTTGCCCTCCTCGTCCAGGAGCGCCTGAACCACTGGAGATCCGCCGAGGTCCGTCGCCTGCGGAACGTTGCCGGCGGCGATGGATTCCTGCGCCCGGCGCAGGCGCATCTCTTCCGCCAGACGTGTCGCCGACGCGGCGTTGATCTGGGTCAGCACGTCGCGAAGCTGCTGCTGCTGCATGTCGGCGCCGTCCTGCCCGAGCTCGACGAAGCCGGTCCGGACGCGGAACTCCTCGATTTCCTTCTCGATCCGCGCCAGGTTGATGCGCGCTTCCTGCGCTTGCACCCCGTACCACTGGCTGGAGCGCTGCGAGGCGCTCGTGCTCGCTTCCATCTTCCGCCGCAGATATTCGGTGCCGAAGGCATTGACGATGAGCGCAGCGCGATCCGGATCGGTATCGCGATATGTGAGCGTCACCAGATACGCCTTCGAATCGTTGCCGACCGTCAGCGACGACAGCAGCCCCTGCGCGACGACATCGCGCAACGCCGGCGGGCTCGTCGACCCGCCCAGGCCCACGAACTCGCGGGCGGTCTCACGGACCCAGGGCGGGAAGACCAGGTCGACGCCGCCCGCAACGAGACTGGACAAGGAGGAGGCCGGCTTTTCGGATACCTTGTCGAGCCCCAGCCGCGATACCACGGCCCGCGCGGTCGCCAGAGAGCGGATGATCCGCGCCTCGCTCTCCACGAGCGTCGAAGCCTCGAGCGCGACACTGCTCGATTTGCCTCCCCCTCCCGCCGTATCATCGCGCGTGAAGTCGAATTGCAGGACCAGATCGGTGGCATAGCGACGCGGCATGACCACCAGAGCGAGCGCGGCAACCAGCACGGCTCCGCAGGTGACCCCGAGGATCAGCCCACGCCGCCGCCAGAGCATCGAGAGAAAGTCGAAGGTCGCGGCATCGTAATATCGGGAGAGCGCCTGAGACTGGCGAGGAGCCCTCATCTCGCTGAAGAAATCCATGGTCGCTTGTCCCGCCTGCTTCGTGTCTCTGGATGACGACTGAGGCTGCCCGCTTCCGCGGAGGCAGCCCGATTGGGCCTTTGCGCCGCGCTACTTCGCCCCGCGCGCCATGAGCACTGCCGGAACGGTCTGCAGCAGCACGTACAAATCCAGCCAGAACGACCAGTTATGGATGTAGAAGCTGTCCTGGCGCTTCTGGATCGCGAGATCGCCGTCACTGCGATCGGTCACCTGCCACAATCCCGTCAGACCCGGCGGGACGCTGGTCCGAAGCGCCTGGAACGCCGTGTCGAAGCATTGATTGTGGTAGGCCGGGAAGGGTCGCGGTCCGACGATGCTCATCTCGCCGCGCAGCACGTTCCAGAGCTGCGGCAGCTCGTCGAGGCTGGAGCGGCGGATGAACTGTCCGATGCGAGGCAGGATCCGCGGATCGTGCGTCAGCTTGAAGAACCGCTCCCACTCGTGTCGCGCCGTGAGATCGGCGTCGAGATGGGCCGCCAGGCGAGCCTCGGCATCGGAGAACATGCTGCGGAGCTTGTAGACCTTGAAGATGCGCCCGTTTCGGCCGATCCGCGGCTGGGCGTAGAAGGCGGGCCCGGGATCGACAGCCTTCACGGCCAATGCGAGCACGATGATCGCCGGAGTGGCCAGAATGGCGAGCGGTATGCCGAGCACGAGATCCACCAGCCGCTTCAGGCGCAGGTTGCGGGGGATGTGAATCGCGCTGCGCCGCTCGAAGCCGAGCAGCCCGCCCATGACACGCATCCGGGGGGTCAGGATTTCAAGCGCCGAGGCGTCGTGGACGACGAAGATCTGGCGCAACGGCAGGCGTTCCAGCCAGTCCGCCTTCTCGGCAGGCAAATCGCCCGAAGCGCATAGAGCGACCTCGATCCGCTCCGAAATGATGTTCGCCTGTCCGCAGGTGATGACGGGAAGACCGGCCGCCTGGCCGGCTTCGACAAGCGACTCGCCGTCGTCATCCGTGAGAATCGCGACCGGTCTCAACCCGAGCTCCGGCCGCAGCGCCAGGTGGCGGGCAAGCGCCGCGCAGGCGGCCCTGGTTCCATAGAGGACCGTCGGGGCGGCCCAGAGCCCGCTCCTGAGCAGTGCGCCACGGACCAGCATCTCGACATAATAACCGAGCGCGATGGCCAGCAGCGATCCAGCGGCCACCATGCCGATCAGCGGGGCAGGTCGTTCCCCGATCAACACCCAGGCGATCACGACCATCGCGGCGATGGCATTGCCGAGCGTACGCCGGCGCAGCCGGTCGACGGGCTCGGCACGTTCCGAGCCGTAGAGGCCGAAGCCGGCTTGTGCCCCGCACAGGGCCAGGAGCCAGACGACCATCAGCCCGGGCATGGCGGTGTCCGCACCGAACCCGCCGATGCGGGCGCCAAACTGCAGAATGCCGATGACGATCGTCAGGGTGGCAAGATCACCGACCAGCAAGGCAGCGGCGACAAGCAGCCGGCGCGTCGCGGGAGCCACGCCGGAGCCCACCCGATAGTCCGGCCTCGGCATGGCGATGGCAGGCGATACCGCGGTGGTGATGATATCCGGCATGGCAGCCTCCCGTGATATCGCGCGGTAAGGAGAACCGAACCGCCGGAGCACCAGACCGAAAAGCGGATTTCCGCTTTTCGGGAGAGTTTGGCGCTGCAACAATGAGTTGGATCGACAGCGTGCGTCCCGCAGGACGCGCCGCGATCTATTGCGCAGCGATCATGGGCTCCACCTGGGGCATGATGTGACGCTCGATGCCCCCGGCCTTCACCTCGGCCTCGATCCAGCGATAGGTCGGAACCAACCCTTGCCGCAGATGCATCGGCGGTTCCCAGCCGAGCACTTCACGCAGAAGGGTGTTGTCGCTGTTGCGACCGCGCACGCCCTGCGGGCGGTTGGTGTTGAAGCGCTTGTTGATCGTCTTGCCGGCGATCTCGGCGACGATGTCGACGAGCCCGCTGACATCGACCAGCTCATCGGTGCCGAGATTGAGCGGCCCGGAGTAATCCGATCGCATGATGCGGAAGATGCCCTCGACACAATCGTCGACATACATGAAGGAGCGGGTCTGCTTGCCGTCGCCCCAGACCTCGATCGTGTCGCCGGAGGCCGCATGCGCGACCTTGCGGCAGATCGCTGCCGGTGCCTTCTCCTTGCCGCCGTCATAGGTGCCGAGCGGCCCGTAGACATTGTGAAAGCGGACAAGCCGGGTCTGGAAACCGTAATCCTCGGTGAAGTACTCGCACAGCTTCTCGGTATAGAGCTTCTCCAGCCCATATCCGGGCTCCGGATCGGCCGGGAAGGCATCCGCCTCCTTCAAAGGCACGACCGAAGGCACATCCTGCAGGTGCTGCGGATAAACGCAGGCCGAGGAGGAGAAAAGGAAACGCTCGACCTTGGCATCATGCGCCGCCTTGAGCATCTGGGCGCTGATCATCGTATTGTTGTAGGTGATGGAGGCATGCGCCCCAGAAATGTAGCCGATGCCGCCCATATCTGCGGCGAGGTTGTAGACCTCGTCCATGCCGTAGACGGCTTCCCGGCAATTCTCCATCTCGCGGAGGTCCAGGAGCTTGAACTCATCCGCCGAGCTGTCCTCGTAGTCGGGCTCCTTGATATCGACGCCTCTGACCTTGTAGCCCTTATTCTTCAGATAATTCACGAGATGAAAGCCGATAAAGCCGCCGGCGCCGGTAACCAACACGGATTTGCTAGACATTACATCGCTCCACTAAGAATTGAGTTTCGGTGTTAGCGATTTTCAGTTTCCATTAGCAGTGGTAAAACTGAATTATACCTCTATTGAGATCGGCTAGCTTTTAGGAGTAGCTGCCGGAGCATTCTTCTCACGGAGCAGTTGCAAGCTGGCGCCGACCATGAACTGGGGCACGATCTTGCCGTAGCGACGCCAGAGGCGCCGCGGCTCCGACATCAGCCGGAACAGCCATTCGAGCCCGTTTCGCTGCATCCAGGGCGGCGCCTGGCGCTTCGTGCCGGCCAGGAAATCGAAAGCGGCGCCAACGCCGATCATGACGGGCGCATCGATGCGCCCGACATGTCCGGCCATCCAGTATTCCTGCTTCGGCGTACTGAGCCCGACCCAGACGATGTCCGGCTTGGCCTCGTTGATCATGCGCACCATCTCATCGTCTTCGTCGGGTGCGACGGCTCGAAACGGCGGCGAGAGGGTGCCCGCGACGGCGAGGCCTGGAAAACGCGTGGTCAGACAGTCGCGAAGACGGTCCGCGAGGCCTGGAGCGCCACCGAAATAATACTGGCGATAGCCCTTCTCGGCCGAGAGCGCCGAGAGCGCCAGCATGAGATCGGGGCCGTAGACTCTCTCCGTATCGCGATATCCGAGCTTGCGGGCCATCCAGACCAGCGGCATCCCATCCGGGGTGACCAGGCCGGCACGCTCATGGATCGCCATGAGCGCCGGGTCGGACTGGCTCTCGATCACGCCGTGGACACCGGTGATGCAGATGAAATGCTGCGCCTTCCGGCCGATCCAGTCCTCTACCGTGCGCAGGGCATCCGCCATGTTGATGGCGCTGACGTTGACGCCCATGATGCGCGCGTGAGGAAGGGAGGGCTCCGACGTCATCAGCCGGCCCTCGCGATTTCCATCCGCCGCACCGGATCGCGCGACCGCGACAGCCAGTCCTCGAAATAGGCGATCGTGCGCCGCAGGCCCTCCTGTAGCGGAACCTTGGGTGTCCAGTGCAGCAGCTCCTGCGCCTTGCTGATGTCGGGGCAGCGCTGCCTCGGATCGTCCTGCGGCAGGGGCCTGAACACGATCTCGGAACGCGAGCCCGTCATCGAGACGATCAGGTTCGCGATCTCCGCCATGGTGGTCTCGACCGGGTTGCCGAGATTGACCGCGCTATCCAGCGGCTTCGTCACGTTCATCAGGCGCATCAGGCCATCGACCAGATCGTCGACGAAACAGAAGGCCCGCGTCTGCTGCCCGTCTCCATAAAGTGTGATGGGCTCGTTCTTCAGCGCCTGGACGATGAAGTTGGAGACGACACGCCCGTCTTCCGCATTCATGCGGGGGCCATAGGTGTTGAAGATGCGGGCGACGCGAATGGCCACGCCATGGCGCCGGTTGTAGTCGTAGAACAGCGTTTCCGCGCAGCGCTTGCCCTCGTCGTAGCAGGCGCGGGGCCCGCTGATGCTGACGAGCCCGCGATAATCCTCGACCTGCGGGTGGACGTCGGGATCGCCGTAAATCTCGCTGGTCGAGGCCTGCAGGATCGGGATGCCCAGCCGCTTGGCCATGCCGAGCATGTTGATCGCGCCGAGCACGCTCGTCTTCGTCGTCTGCACCGGGTCGCGCTGGTAGTGCACCGGCGAGGCCGGGCAGGCGAGATTGTAGATCTCGTCGACCTCAAGATAGAGCGGGAAGGTGACGTCGTGCCTCACCGCCTCGAACAGCGGCTGGCCGAGAAGCCCGCTCAGGTTTTCGCGGCGCCCTGTGTAGTAGTTGTCGACCGACAGCACCTGGTGGCCTTGAGCGACCAGTCGCTCGCAGAGATGGCAACCCAGGAAGCCGGCGCCACCTGTGACGAGAATGCGTTTCTGCATGTGGAAACTCCAACGGGTCGCAATCATGCGCAAGAAGAGGCCTGCAGCTTTGCCGCAAGGCCGCCGTTCTCAAAGGGCGCTTTGGGGGGCCTTCTTCCTGGCGCGGGCGAGGAAGGGCTACTTCCCCGGCGGGCCGACATGACGCTCTGCCGCAATCGCGGATGCTGCAGTGCACATTCGGATTAATCCTGCCGAGACCCGCCTTGACCTGAATGGCGACGCGGAAAGCGGACATAGTGCTGACATCCTGCCTCCTGCCCGGCGCTCAATCCCGAGGTCCGTCCGGGCAGGACCGTGTGGAACTGCCTTGTCCCCTTCATCTGGTCACCGGGAACTGCGTCCCGCTTCCGAAAAACCGGCCCGTGCCGAATGGTCGTGGCAATGCCGCCTCCGGCGCCGCCTGTTGCCGCTTCTCGTGGCGCTGCTGCTGCCGATCGCGGCCATGGCGGCTGAACGGGAAGCGGTCGAAACGCTTTCCATCGGCGACAAGGTCACGGTCTCGGTCTTCGGCCAGTCGGACCTCTCCGGGGATTTCGTGCTCGACGGGGCGGGCGCCGTGAACATGCCCTTGGCCGGACGCATCAGGATCGCGGGGTTGTCGGTGCCGGATGCGGAGATGCGGATCCGCACTGCCCTCATGGACGGCTATCTCCGCGATGCCGTCGTCAGTCTGCGAGTGGCCGAGCTGAAGCCGGTCTACATCATGGGCGAGGTCCGCTCGCCCGGCAGCTACCCTTTCCGGCACGGACTCAACGTCCTCGGAGCCGTGGCGCTCGCCGGGGGCTACCGGGTGGGAGACGAATCGATCTCCGTCCTCAAATCGGAGCTCCTGCTCGCCGATGAGCGCGAGCGGCTGCTCGAGACGTCACTCCAGAGCCTGACGGCAAGGCGTCTGCGACTCGAAGCGGAACGCGACGGCACAAAGCAGCTCGCTCCGCCTTCGCCGGGCGCCGAAACAGGCAGCGCCCAGATCACTGCGGGAGAGCAGGAAATCCTGGACTTCCAACGACGTGCACATGAAGGCGGGCGCGAGCTGCTGCGGCAACAGGTGGCTCGTCTCCAATCCGAGAAGACCGCCCTGACGGAGCAGGCCGAACTGGCGCGAAGGCAGATCGAACTCACTCGCGAACAATCAACCGAATACGACAAGCTCGCCGCGACCGGCCACGGGTTGCGCAACGTCCAGGTCGAGCGCGAGCGGGAATACGCCCGCACGCGCAGCGAGCTCGCCCGCATCAAAGCCGAACTTGCCAAGAACGACACCGCATTGGGCGAAGTGACGCTGCGGCTGGAAGACATCGATACGGCCTTCATGCGCCGCGTCGTGCTCGAGCTTCAGGAGACGCGCCTGAAGATCCTGGAGGTGGGGCGCAGCGTGCCGGTCGCGCGGGAGATCGCCGAGAGCCGCCGGCGCAGGCTGGCCGCGAATGGCGGGAGCGGAACCGCCGGGGACTGGGACATCCGGATCACCAGACAGGGCGGCCTGGTACCGGTGACGATTGCCGCGACGTTCGGAACCTCGCTGCAACCCGGCGACATCGTGCAGATCACGCCCAAGGCGGGCTCGCCCGAAGACCGTGCCTCCGGCGAAGCCAAGGCAAGCATGCGCCCGCTCACGGGTCTCGTCAGTCAGGAATGACCACCGCGCGGCGTACGCCGCGAGAGGACCTTCCCATGCATTCCAAGATACGCCCGATCATCATGTGTGGTGGCGCCGGGACAAGGCTGTGGCCGACCTCCCGGAATTCCCTGCCGAAGCAATTCGCCATGCTGCTCGGCGAGCGCTCGACATTTCAGGACACGGTTCTGCGGCTCCGGAACAAGCTGTTCGATCGGCCGATCATCCTGACCAATCGCGACCACCGCGTTCTGGCGGAGAGGCAACTCGCCGAAATCAACGCGTCGGCCGATATCGTGCTCGAACCCGAGCGGCGGGACTCCGGCCCGGCCATCCTCGCCGGCTGCATGATCGCGGCCAGGGAGGGACCCGACACGCCCGTGCTCGTCGTCGCCTCGGACCATGTCGTCGAAAACCCGGCGGCGTTTCGGCGCGCCGTTGCCAACGGCATTCCCGCTGCACGAGCACGGCGCCTCGTCACGTTCGGGGTCGTGGCGAGCCATGCCTGCACGGAATATGGCTGGATCGAGCCGGGGGTGATGCTCGAAGGGGAAGCCCGGCATGTCGAACGCTTCGCCGAAAAGCCCGATGGGCGCCGTGCCGCCGAATACCTGCTGAATGGCTGGCTCTGGAATTCCGGCAACTTCCTGTTCGGCGCCAGCACCCTCATCGAGGAATACCGATCCTTCGAGCCGGAAACCGTGAGAGCGGTCGAGAACGCCGTTGCGAACGGGACGGAGGAGAATGGCGCCCTCGCCCTGGCCCTGGCCGATTTCGTCAAAGCCGGGAAGCGCTCCATCGATTTTGCCGTCATGGAACGCACCGAGAGAGCGGCAGTCGTCGCGACATCATGCGGCTGGTCGGATGTCGGCAACTGGGATGCATTGTGGGCCCTCAGCGATCACGACGGCTCCGGCAACGCCCGTCGTGGCAATGTCGAGCTGTTCGACGTCCATAACTGCTTCGTCTCGACGGATGGTCCGATGACGTCGGTGCTCGGCGTCGAGGATCTCATCGTGATCGCCAGCCGCGATGCCGTGCTCGTCGCCGATCGCGGTCGTGCGGCCGAGGTCAAGCAGGTGGTCGAGTTGCTGCGCAGCAAGGGCTGCAGCCAGGCCGAGACGCATGCCAGCGTCTATTGCGCATGGGGCTCCTACCAGATCGTCGATGCCGGCGAGGGCTTCCAGGTCAAGCGCTTCATCGTCGCTCCCCAGGGGCGGCTGCTCTTGCAGAAGCACCGCTTCCGCTCCGAACACTGGGTTGTCGTCCGAGGCACGGCCACCGTGACCATCGAAGACACGGTCAGCCATTTCGGCGCGAACGAGCACATCTTCATCCCGCTCGAAACCGCGCATCAGTTGGAGAATGTCGGTGCAGAGCCGCTCGAACTCATCGGCATCCAGAATGGCAGCTATCTCGGCGAAGACGACGCCATTCGCATGGACGATAGCCGCAGACGGGTTTGAATGCCTTGCCCAACGGGGCCGGCATATCCAGCGGAACGAAGGGCAGATCGCATCTTTCCCGCCGTCCGGCGGCAGAAACATACGGCTCGGCATAGTGAAACGGAGGCACTTTTGATCACGTCCGCGAGACCCGCCCAGCAAGAACGCGGCAGCCGCACTTCTTCCTCGACTCTGCCTGCGGTCCGCCACCCGACCTTCGCCAAGCATTGGCTCGCTGGCGACAAAGGCGGCATCGAGTTGATGACCGCAGCCTTCGGCGCCTCTGCCAAGCAGGCGCCGCTACGGCTCGCTCCGACCGCAAGCCGGGAGGAGCAGCCGACAACCCATTCGCCCGGACAAACGCATCCCCTCGCACCGCCGCCGACCCGCCTGCGGGCGACCCTGGCTCTGCTTCTGCTTGCCCTGGCCATTCTTTTTGCGGAGCCGGCCGCGAGCCTGATCGGACGACTTTAGCAGTGAAGCGGAGGAACGGCCGTGGGGAGCATCTGGTCCATCCCGGTACTGAAACAGGCGCGGCGGTCGGATCTGCTGAACGATCTGTTTCGCATCGGCTACGGCCGGCATTGGGGATGCTTCGAGACGAGGGCCGCGGCAGTCGCATTCCTGACCGGGCGGCCGCGCGCGGAGTACGACGACGACGAGATCGTCCAGATCAATCTCGAGAAGTTCAAGGAGGTCCAGGCGTTCGACTGGCCGGTGATGTTCTTCATGGAGCGGCTGATCAAGGACGGCGCACTCACAACGATGACGGATTTCGGCGGGCATGTAGGCGTCAAATACTATGCCTATGCGAGCTACCTGACCTATCCGGACGGCTTTCGGTGGCAGGTGGTCGATGTGCCGGCGGTGTGCCGCGAAGGGGTCGGTCAAAGGCCCGGCTGGGCATCCGCTCTCAGTTTTCACGAGACGATCGGCGAAACGGCGCCGTGCGACCTGCTGCTCTGCTCCGGCTCGCTGCAATATGTCGAGCTCTCCCTGAAGCAGATCGTGGCGCAGTGCGCGCGGGCGCCCCGAACCATCATCCTCAACAAGCTCGCACTCTCCCGATCCGGGGGCTTCTTCACCCTCGAATCCTTTGGTCGAGGGCGGATGCCGTATCGCGTTTTCGGAGAGGATGAGCTCGCGGAAGCCCGGAGCTCGCTCGGCTACGCATTGCAGGCGCGCTGGGACATTCCGGATCGGAATTTCGTGGTCCCCAGCCGCCACGGCACAAGATCCGTCAGCGTCGTCGGCGAAGCGTGGGTACGCCAATAGGGCATCCTACCGAGCTGCATCGGAATCGCCCCTTGGTGGGCAATAGCCCAAATCATGGACACATCAGCCGCGCCGGACATGGCCGGGACGACGCCGCATGCGCCAAACCGCCGGAAGCTTCGATCTCCGAGCCCATCAACCCTAGCGTGCGCATCCGCCTAATGAGCAAGCGCGCGCGATCCCAATACCCGCTTGCGGAATTCCTGCCGATTCTACGGGTGTCGAGCGCTAACCGTTCGCGCCTGAGCCCCGTATCCTTGGGGAGATGGCGTTACTCCACCTGCTCCCATTTTGTCGCGCGGGCTGTACGCATAGCCTTCCTGCATGAGCAAGATGTTCGTCAGGAAATCCTCCCGCCGCCCCTCTGGACGTGGCGGCCTGCCAACGCCCGTCGGAGCCGAGCGCAACGATACGGCGAGCCGGCCTGTCGCCCCACAGGACTCGCCATCGCCCGACAGCAGCGCCGGCGTCACAAGCCCTCTCGGGGACGCAACCCTCGTCACCCTGTTCGCCGCGAGGGTCGCCGCACAGCCGCGTCATGTCGCTCTGTCCCTCGGGTCGACCAGCCTGACCTATGCCGAGCTCGACGGCCGCGCCGATCGGCTCGCCCACCGGCTGGCCGCCATGGGGGCGGGGCCGGGCGCGATCGTGGGTCTCTGCCTGCCGCGCTCGCTCGATCTGATCGTCGCGATGCTCGCCATCCTCAAGAGCGGCGCCGCCTATCTGCCGCTCGATCCGGCCTACCCTGGCGAGCGCCTGGCCTTCATGGTCGAGGATGCGAACGCGATGCTCGTCGTTGCGGCATCGAATTGCGCCGATTGGCTGCCATCGGGCCGGCGGCGGCTCGATCCGCACGATCAGAGCGATGCCGAGGCGACGGATAGGGCACTACCCGCGCGCAAGGCTGAGGCCAGCGACCTCGCCTATGTGATCTACACCTCCGGCTCGACCGGGCGCCCCAAGGGGGTCGCCATCGAACACGGCGCCGTCACGCGGCTCTTCAGCGCGACGCAGCACTGGTTCGGTTTCCGACCGACCGATGTCTGGACGCTGTTCCATTCGGTGTCCTTCGACTTCTCGGTCTGGGAAATCTGGGGGGCCCTGCTCCATGGCGGCCGGCTGGTGATCGTGCCGGAAGCTACGGCACGCGATCCCGTCGCCTTCCTGCGCCTGCTGGCGGATGACGGAGTCACGGTCCTCAACCAGACGCCGTCGGCCTTCGCCGCGCTCGATCGTGCCGACCACGACCTTTCAGGTCGGGACCGGCTGGCGCTGCGGCTCGTCATTTTCGGCGGCGAGGCGCTCGATCCGCGGCGGCTGGCCGGCTGGTACAGGCGCCGGGGCGAGCATGCGCATCTCGTCAACATGTACGGGATCACCGAGACCACCGTTCACGTCACCTATCGCCCGATGTCGCCCGCGGATACCGCACTGCGCGCGAGCCCGATCGGCCACCCGATTCCCGATCTCGACATCCTGCTGCTCGACGGCGAGACGATGCAGCCGGTTCCAGCCGGCGAGGTCGGCGAGATCTTCGTTGCGGGAGCGGGACTGGCCCGCGGCTATCTCAACCGGCCCGACCTGACCGCCAGCCGCTTCGTGCCGCATCCGCACAAGCCAGGCGAACGGCTGTACCGATCCGGCGATCTCGCCCGGCTGAACGAGGGCGGCGAGTACGAGCATCTCGGCCGTGCCGACCAGCAGGTCAAGATCAGGGGCTTCCGTGTCGAGCTCGGCGAAATCGAGGTCGCTCTGCTGTCGCATCCTGCGATCGGGCAGGCTGCCGCCCTGCTCCGTTCCGATGACGGGCATGATCGCCTCGTCGGCTACCTCGTCGCGAATGGCGGCGAACGCCCGTCGCCATCCGCCCTGAAAGCCCATCTCGCCCAGGCCTTGCCGGATCACATGGTGCCGGGGACCTTCGTCTTCGTGCCGCATCTGCCGCTGACGGTGAACGGCAAGCTCGACCGCGCGGCATTGCCGCCGCCCAACCGTTCACGACCCGACAGCGTCGCCCCCTACTGCGCGCCACGCAACGCGCTCGAACGCCGGCTTGCCGAGGTCGTCGCGGACGTCCTCCAGATCGATCATCTCGGCATCGACGACAATTTCTTCGACCTCGGCGGCAACTCGCTGCTGCTGGTCGAGATTCATCGCCGCCTGGTTCGCGATCTGGCGGGGCTCGGGCTGATCGATCTCTATCGCCGGCCCAATCTGCGCGCGCTGTCCGGGCATCTGACGCCCGCGGCCTCCGGCGTGCTCGGAAGTCTCGCCGCAGCCCGCGAGCGCGGGATGCGCTCACGGGGAGTGCCCCCCTCTTCGCAAGCCACACCCGTAGGTAGCCGCGATGAGTGACCGCCTTCCCAGCAACGCCGTCGCGATCATCGGCATGGCCGGACGCTTCCCCGGAGCGGCGGATGTTCCGGCCTTCTGGCAGAACCTGCTGGATGGCGTCGAATCCATCACCCGCTTCGATCCGGCGGAGCTGGAAGACAGCTTCGATGCCGCGACACGGGCGCTGCCGAACTATGTCCCGGTCCGGTCCGTTCTCGAAGGCCCCGAACTGTTCGACGCTCCCTTCTTCGGCATGCTGCCGCGCGAGGCGGCCGTCACCGATCCGCAGCAGCGCCTGCTCCTGGAATGCGCCTGGGAGGCGCTGGAAGACGCCGGCCACGATCCCGCATCTCCGGGCCAGTGCATCGGCGTCTTCGCCGGGGCGACCTCCAGCACCTATCTGCTGCACAATCTGTTTCAGGACCGCACGGCCATTGCCGAGTACACTTCCGGCTTCCAGGTCGGCAATCTACCGATGCTGGTCGGCTCGGCCTCCGATTTCACGGCAACCCGCATCGGCTACAAGCTCGGCCTCACCGGCCCCTGCGTCGCCGTGCAATCCGCCTGCTCCACCTCGCTGCTGGCGGTCGCGCAGGCGGTGCAGAATCTCCTGAGCCATGGCTGCGACATGGCGCTGGCGGGCGGCGCTTCGATCACCTTCCCGCAGCGGCGCGGCTACCTCGCTCAGGACGGCGGCATCATGTCGACGGACGGCCATTGCCGTGCCTTCGACAGCGGCGCCAACGGCACCGTCTTCGGCAGCGGCGCCGGCATGGTGCTGCTGAAGCGGCTGGAGGATGCAGTCGCTGACGCCGACCACATCTACGCCGTCATCCGCGGCGTCGGCGTCAACAATGACGGCTCGGCCAAGGTCGGCTTCACGGCGCCGAGCGTCGACGGCCAGGCGGCGGCGATCGCCATGGCCCATGCGGCGGCCGATATCGACGCGCGCTCCATCGGCTATGTCGAATGCCACGGTACGGGCACACCGATGGGCGATCCCATCGAGGTCGCAGGGCTCACTGCCGCCTTCCGCCTGACGACCGAGGATCGCGGCTTCTGCGCGCTCGGCTCCGTCAAATCCAATGTCGGCCATCTCGACGCGGCTGCTGGCGTGACCGGGCTGATCAAGGCGGCACTCTCGATCTCCTCCGGAACGGTGCCGGCAAGTCTCCATGTCAGCGAGCCCAATCCCGCACTCGATCTGCCGAACAGCCCCTTCTTCATCGCCGACCGCCGGCAGGAATGGCCCGTCAGTGAAGGAACACGCCGCGCCGGCGTCAGCGCCTTCGGTTTCGGCGGCACCAATGTCCATCTCGTGCTGGAGCAAGCCCCGGAGACCGGGGAGCGTGCTTCCGCCCGCCGCAACCAGATCCTGGCCGTCTCGGCCCGGAGCACGGCTGCGCTCGCAGCGGCGCGGGATCGACTGGCTGATCATATCGAGGCGCATCCCGAGCAGAACCTCGCCGACATCGCCTTCACCCTGCAGAGCGGGCGGCGGCACTTCGCCCATCGCATCGCGGTGGCGGCAAGCAGCCATGGCGGGGCTGCGGAAGCGCTGCGCAAGCAGAATACGGCGCGTGCCGCCGCGGTGTCCGGCACGGGCGATCTGGTCTTCATGTTCCCGGGACAGGGCGCGCAGTATCCGCAGATGGGGCGGGAGCTCTATGCGGGGGAGCCGATCTTCCGGCAAACGGTCGATCTCTGCTGCGAGATCCTGAAGCCCCGGCTCGATCTCGATCTGCGCAGTCTGCTCTATCCCAGCAATGGCGGCGCCCATGCGGAGCGCCTCGCGGCGACCGTGATGGCTCAGCCCGCGATCTTCACGGTCGAGTATGCCTTGTCCCAGCTGCTGATGAGCTGGGGCCTGCGCCCCGCCGCCATGATCGGCCACAGCGTCGGCGAGTTCGCGGCCGCCTGCATCGCCGGCGTCTTCTCGCTGGAAGACGCCCTGTCTCTCGTCGCCACGCGTGGGCGCATGATGCAGGACCTGCCCGGCGGTGCGATGCTGGCCGTGCGCCTGCCGGATACCGAGATCGCAGCCCTGGCGCGGGACGGCGTCTCGGTGGCCGCCGTCAATGCGCCGGGCATGGCTGTGCTCGCCGGCCCCTTCGAAGCGATCGAGGCGCTGGAGGCGGAGTTCTCGCAGCGTGACGTGACGCATCGCCGGCTGCAGACGTCGCACGCCTTCCATTCCGGCATGCTCGACCCGCTGATCGAACCTTTCACCGAGGCTGTCGCGGCGATCCGCCTCAACCCGCCCGAACTGCCCTATGTCTCCGGCGTCACCGGCGATTGGGTCACCGCGGAGCAGGCGACCGATCCGATCTACTGGGCGAGGCATGCCCGCGAGCCCGTGCGCTTCGCCGACGGCATTGCCACGCTGGTGCGCAACCTGTCGCCCACGATGCTCGAGGTCGGCCCCGGATCCGCGCTGTCGACCTTTGCACTGCAAGGGGCAGGTGCCGGGCGTGTCGCCGTATCCTGCCTGCCGTCGCCGCAGGGCGATGCCGAGGAGATGCTGGCCGCAGCCATCGGGCGCCTCTGGAGCGTCGGTGCCGCGCCGGATTGGACCGCCTATCACACCGAGGGCGGCCGAAGGCGGGTTTCCCTGCCGACCTATCCTTTCGAGCGCGGCCGACATTGGGTCGAGCCCCCGGCTGCCTCGACCGGAAACGCTTCGGTCGTGCCGGCCGCGCTGCCGGCCGCCGCTGTTTCAATCCCGCTCTCAAGCCAACCCGATCAGGATCCGGCCATGTACCGCCAAGCCGATGCCGACATTCCCCTGGGCCGCTCGGAACTCGGCACCCGGGTCGCCGCGGTCTTCGAGAACCTGTCGGGACGTGCCTTCGGCGCGGAGGAGACCGGCGCGAGCTTCCTCGAACTCGGCTTCGATTCTCTGTTGCTGACCCAGGCCGCCCAGAGCCTGCAGACGACGTTCGGCGTGCAGATCCGTTTCCGGCAGCTTCTCGACGATCTGCCAAGCGTCGACGACGTGACGCGCCATATCGCGGAAATCCGCCCGGAGGTCGCGAAGCCTGCTCCGGTCGTGCCCGCGCCTGCGGTCCAGGTGGCGGCTGTGCCGGCCGCAGCGCAACCCGCCGCTGCCCCACTCGCCCCCGCCATCGCTTCGGAACGGCCGAGCGGCGCGGGGCTCGACGCGCTCATGCGCGAGCAGCTCGACACGATGTCGCGCCTGATGGAACGCCAGCTGCAGGCCATGACCGGCCAGCCGACAGCGCCCGCCATCGACACATCGGCCCCGGCGAGCCAGCCGGCACAGCCGGCCCCACAGGTCCAGCCACCGCAGGCTGCTCCTCCCGCCGCAGCCAAGGAAGCGCCCGTTGCTGCATCCCCCTCGCGCTTCAAGGCGTTGATCCGCGCCGGCGGAGAGACGCTCAGCGAAGGGCAGCGCGCCCATATCGACCGGCTGACCGCGCTCTATGTCGGCAGGACGGCGGGCTCGAAGCGGCTCGCGGACGAGCACCGCGCGGTCCTGGCCGATCCACGCACCGTCTCCGGCTTCGCGGCGGACTGGAAGGAGATGGTCTATCCGATCGTCTCGGCGCGGGCGAAGGGCGCCCATATCTGGGATATCGACGGCAACAGTTACATCGACCTCGTCAACGGTTACGGCCAGACGGCTTTCGGGCATGCGCCCGATTTCGTCGTCGAGGCCGTCCAGGCACAGCTCGCAGAAGGCTTCGCCATCGGCCCGCAATCGCCACTGGCGCATGAGGCCGCCCGGCTCTTCTGCGAGCTGACCAACCATGCGCGCGTCGCCTTCTGCAATACCGGCTCGGAAGCCGTGATGGCGGCGATGCGGGTCGCCCGCACCGTCACCGGCCGCGACCGCGTCGTCGCCTTCTCCGGCGCCTATCACGGCCAGTTCGACGAGGTGCTGGTGCGGGGCGTCGGTGCCGGCGAGCAGCGCCGCTCCCTGCCAGCCGCGCCTGGCATCCCGGCGGAAGCCGTTGGCCGCATGACCGTGCTGGATTACGGCACGGATGAGAGCCTGGCCTGGCTGCGCGAGCACGCGCATGAGCTGGCTGCCGTCCTGGTCGAGCCCGTACAGAGCCGCAAGCCCGGATACCTCCCGGCCGCCTTCCTCAAGGAGCTGCGCGCGATCACCGAACAGTCGGGAACGGCTTTGGTCTTCGACGAGGTCGTGACCGGCTTCCGCGTGCATCCGGCCGGCGTCCAGGCGCTGCTCGGCATCCGACCGGATCTCGCCACTTACGGCAAGGTCGTGGGCGGCGGCCTGCCCGTCGGCCTGCTGGCCGGCACGCCCCGCTTCATGGATGCGCTCGACGGCGGTGCCTGGCGCTTCGGCGACGGCAGCGTGCCGGAAGTCGGCGTCACCTTCTTCGCCGGAACCTTCGTCAGGCATCCGCTCGTGCTGGCGGCGACGGTCGCGGTGCTGAGGCACGTCAAGGAACAGGGCGCGGCGCTGGCCGAGGGGCTGACGAGCCGCATGCAGCACCTTGTCGAGGAGCTGAAGCGCGCCTTCGCCGAGGCCGGCTGGGACGTGCCGATCGAGAGCTATGGCAGCGTGATGTATTTCGAGCCGGGCCGCGACCACCGGCTCGGCAGCCTGCTGCACTACCATCTGCGGGCGCGCGGCATCTTCATCCAGGAGCATTATCCCTGCTTCCTGACCACGCAGCACGGGGATGCCGAGGTCGCCGCGATCGTCCAGGCGTTCCGCGACAGCCTTCGGCTGATGCGGCAGGACGGGATGCTGCCCGGCGGCGCGGCCGAAATGCACCTGCCGAAAGCAAGCCTGCCTGCGGAGATCGCGCGTATCCCGATCGCAGTCGAGCTTCCCCTGACCGAGGCTCAGGCGGAAATCTGGCTGTCGGACCAGACGGGGCCGGAGGCCAGCGCCGCCTTCAACGAATCCGTCAGCCTGACGCTCGAGGGCGATATCGATGTGGACCGCCTCGCATTGGCCGTAAGGCAGGTCGCGGCCCGGCATGCGATCCTGCATGCGCGCTTCTCCGCCGATGGCGAGACGATGCGGATCGCACCCTCCGATGCGCTGCCCGTCGCGATCGTCGATCTCGGCAATGAAAGCGACCCCGAGAGCGCCCTGCGCGCCCGGATCGAGGCACGGGCGGCCCGGCCCTACGATCTCGTGGAAGGCCCCGCGGCGGAAGCCGAGATCGTCAGGGTGGGCGAGCGGAAGCACGTCCTGGTCCTGTCGGCGCATCACATCGTCTGCGATGGCTGGTCGACCAACATCCTGCTGGACGAGATCGCTGCGGTCTATCGCTCGGATTTGGCCGCGCTGCAGCCCGCCATGCCCTTCGCAGACTATGCGAAATTGATCCGGAAGGATGCGCGCGCGGAGGAATCCGCGACTTACTGGGCCAAGGTGTTCGAGAACATCCCGGCCCCGCTGGAACTGCCGACCGACCATCCCCGGCAGGCGATGCGCAGCTTCAGTGGCGGCACGCGCACGGCCTTCATCGACGCCGAGCTCTACCGCAATGTGAAGGCGGCGGGCGCCCAGCGTCGCAGGACCCTCTTCGCCACGCTCCTTGCCGCCTTCCAGGTTCTGATGCTGAGGCTCTCCGACCAGCGCGACCTCGTCGTCGGCGTCCCCGCCGCAGGACAGTCGCTACTGGAGGGCGCCGCTCCGGTCGGGCACTGCGTCAACTTCCTGCCGATCCGCAGCGGGATCGACCCGGCTGAGCCCTTCTCCGCCCATCTCGACAAGGTCGGCCGCGTCATTCTGGACGCCTACGACCATCAGAGCTGCACGCTGGGTGCCCTGCTCAAGCGACTCCGCGTGCCGCCCGTTCACGGCCGCTTGCCGCTCGTCGAGGTCCAGTTCAATCTCGAGCGCCTGGCCGATAGTCTAGACTTCGGCCCCGGCGTGCGAACCAGTGCGCAGCCGAACCCGAAATCCTTCTCGACCTTCGATGTCTATTTCAATGTCGTCGAGTCCAATGACGGCCTGCGGATCGACTGCTGCTACGGCGCCGATCTCTTTGATGCGGCGACGATCGATCGCTGGCTCGGGCACTACCGCACATTGCTGGCCGCCTTCGTCGCCAATCCCGACATGGCTATCGCGGCGATGCCTCTGATCGAGGGCGGCGAGCGCCAGCGCCTGGTCTCCGAACTCAACGACACGCAGATCGCCTTCAAGATCGAAGAGGGCACGATCGGGGCCTTCGAGCTGCAGGCCCGGCAGCGTCCCGATGCGATTGCGGTGTCGTGCGGCGACGAGCAGCTGTCCTATGCCGCGCTCAACGCCTGGTCCGACCGCATCGCCGCCGAGCTTACGGCCCGGATCGACACGCCCGAAAGCCGCGTCGGTTTGCTGATCGAACGCTCGCCCGCGCTCGTCGCCGCGATGCTCGGCGCGCTGAAGGCCGGCTTCCCCTATGTGCCGCTCGATCCGGGCATGCCGAAAGCCCGGATCCAGAGGATCCTGCGGGACTCGGAGGCCGTGGCTCTCCTGACGGAAAACCCGGGGGAATCTGCCGTCGTCGAGCCTGATGAAGGCGTCGCGATCATCGACGTTCACCAGACCGATCCCAAGCTCATGGGCATCCGGACGGCGCCGATCGCCTCCGACCACCTCGCCTACGTGATCTATACCTCCGGCTCGACCGGTGCACCGAAAGGCGTCGAGATCACGCATGGCGCGCTGTCGAACCTGCTTTTCGCGATGGCACGGGAACCGGGCTTCGGCGAAAGCGACACCATCCTTGCCGTCACCACCGTCACCTTCGACATCGCGGCGCTGGAACTGCTGCTGCCGCTGATCCGTGGCGGTCGCGTCGCCATCGCCACTGCCGACGAGGCGCGGGACGGGACGGAGCTGCTGGCACGGTTGGAACGGAGCCAGGCAACGGTGCTGCAGGCGACGCCGATGACATGGCGGCTGTTGCTGGAAGCCGGTTTCCGCTCGTGGCCGGGCTTGCGCATGCTGTGCGGCGGTGAGGCCCTGCCGCTCGACCTCGCCCGCAAGCTGCTCGAAGGCGGCGGCGAACTCTGGAACATGTATGGACCGACCGAAACGACGATCTGGTCCTCGGTCGTCCGCATCGTGCCGGCGGACGAAGTCGTCACGATCGGCCTGCCGATCGCCAACACGCAGTTCTATATCGTCGACGCGAATGACGAACCGGTCGGCGTCGGCATCCCCGGTGAGCTGCTGATCGGCGGCGCCGGGCTCGCGCGCGGCTATGCCGGCAATCCGAAGCTCACGGCCAGGAGCTTCATCCCCAACCCCATCGATCCCGCTACAAGCGCGCGGGCCTATCGCACCGGCGACCGCGCCAAATATCTTCCCGACGGCCGCATCCAGCATCTCGGGCGCCTGGATCATCAGGTGAAGCTGCGCGGTTTCCGCATCGAGCCCGGCGAGATCGAGGCGGTCCTTGCCCGCAAGACCGGCATCGTCTCGGCCGTGATCCTCCGCGAGGACGTTCCGAACGAGCCACGGCTGGTCTGCTATTACATCACCACCGCCGAAAAACGGGCCCCGGCCGAGCTGCGAACCATCATGGCGCAGGAATTGCCGGACTATATGGTGCCGACATCCTGGGTCGCCCTGCCAGCCCTGCCGCTGACACCGAGCGGAAAGCTCGATCGTGCGGCGCTGCCGGCTCCCGACGCAGGGATCGTAGTGCCGAGGGCGGACAGGGCCGCACCGCGCACCTCCGTCGAGGAAACGCTGATCCGCATCTGGAGCGAAGTGCTGCGGCGCGACGATATCGGCGTGGATGACGATCTCTTCGATCTGGGGGCCGACTCCCTCAGCATCTTCCAGATCACGGGGCGCGCACGCCGCGAAGGGCTGAAGGTTTCCGCCCGCGATTTCTTCCGCAACCGCACGATTGCCGGCGTCGCTGCCGCGCTGCCCGTCGGTGACGTCAGCGAGCCGGTAGCTCCCACTCCAACACTCTGGAAGCGGGCCTGGCGCCGCCCCCGGGAGACGGCGCAGGCGGATGTGCCAAATCCCGTATCGCAGCGTGAGCAGGGGTGAGCGAGTCCATGCCAAACCATTTCACCCGCGAGCCAGAAGTCCAGATTCACATTCCCGACCGCATCGTGATGACGGCCAGATGTTCTTCGGCGCAGGAGAGATACTGGCGGCTGGACCGGCTCGATCCGGGCACGCCGGCGCTCAACATCGTCGTCAAATGGCGTATCCGCGGACATCTGGAGGCAGCCCTCGCGCAGGACGCGTTTCAGGCCATCCTGGACAGGCACGAGAGTCTTCGAACCTCGATAAGGGTGGAGGATGGCCGCCCTGTTCAGGCCATTGCGGAGCATGTCCCGTTCAAGCTGCCAGAGATCGACCTTTCAGGGCTGACGGAGACTGACCGGGCCAGGGAGACCGACCGCATCGCACAGATCGAGGCACGAACCAGCTTCACCCTGGACGAGGCCCCCCTGTTGCGGGCGACACTGTTGCGGCAGAGCCGGGCTGAGGCCGTGATCCTCGTCGTCGCACACCATATCGTCAGCGACGGCTGGTCGATGGGCATCATCGCCAAGGACTTCGTGGCCGCATACCAGGCGCTTGGCCGGGGACGCAAACCAGCCCTCCGCGATCTCGCGCTACAGTATTCCGACTTCGCCGAAGCAAGCCGGGAGGGGCTCGCCGGCGGCGAATTCGCACGGGAGGAAGCCTATTGGCGAAAGCAGCTCGCCGACCTGCCCGACGTCGTGGTGCCGCCGGATCGTCCGCGCTCCGCCGTTCGCAGCGCGAATGGCGCCTCGCTCTCGCGGCTGCTACCGCGCCCGTTGACGACGAAGCTCACCGAGCTGGCGCGCAGCGAAGGCACCACTTTCTTCTCGGCCGCCTATGCCGTGCTCCTGGCGCTATTGCATGAGCGCACGGGAAGCTCCGACATCGGGCTTGGCACGCAAATGGCGGCTCGCGACGATGTCGAACTGGAATCGATCGTCGGGCCCTTCGTCAACACGCTGGTGTTGCGAACACAGGTCACGGACGGTCTATCCTTCATCGACCTCTGCCGGGCGGCGCGCGACACCTTCGAGGATGCGGTCGATCACCACGAATGGCCGTTCGACAAGGTCGTCCCCTTGCTGCCGGGCAGCGGGGATGCCAGCAGGCCGCCGGTTTCGATCAACTTCATCGTCCAGCGCGCCTTCATCGGCGAGCTCGCCAATGACAGCTTTCAGGTGTCCGGGATTCCCTCCCCCCTGCCGGGCGCGCTCTACGATCTCAATTTCATCCTGGTGAAGCGGGAGGAGGGTTGGCGCCTGACCTGCGAATATCACCGCGACCTCTATGACGAAGCGACGGCGAAGGCGCTCGTGGCCCAGTACGAGAGCATTGCCGAGGCGGCGCTTGCCGACCCCGCCGCGCCTTTGTCATCTGCGTTGCCAGCTGCCCGGCTGGCGTCGTCGCCGGCGCCCGTGGCAGCAGTTCCGCTCCCAACACCAGCCATCGACATTTCGGCGCTGCGCCGGACATGGCTGCAGAAAGCCGGCACGCAGCCGACATTGTTCGCGCTGAACCATACCGCCCACAATCTGCGCCTCTACCGCCCGCTTTCTCGCGAGCTCGGGGCCGATCAGCCCTTCGTCGCCTTGCAGCTCACGGAGCCGACCCTCGACGGAGCCGCGCCGGCCTCGATCGAGCAGCTGGCAGCCGCCTATTGCAACGCGATCGTCGCGACCAAGGCCGACGGCCGATACCGGCTTGCCGGCTTCTGCCGGTCGGGCGTGATCGCATTCGAGGTGGCGAGGCAGCTCGTAGCCGCGGGGCACGAAGTCGATCTGCTCGTGCTGATCGACTGCTGGGCGCCGGGCTACTTCCTTCGCCAACCCTATATCGCGCGTGCGCGCTTCAGGCTGAGGCGCGCCGGCCGCTTCGCCCGTCGGCTCTGGCGTGGCGGTCCGCGCAACTTCGCGACGCGCATGTCGTTCTGGCTGCAATCGACCGCCGCCGTCCGGCAGGCAAAACGCCTGTTCTTCTGGAGGGCGGCCGAGGAAGTGGCCGATGAGGCCGACTTCTGGCGGACGACCGACGAGCTGGAGACATTGGTCCAGCACTATGTCCTGCCGGATTATCGGGGCCGCGTTCTGCTCTTCCGCAGCGAGGCGATCCCAGAAGGCTGGCCGCCCGATCCCACGCTCGGCTGGGCGAGCCATATCGCGGCCGACACCCCCTGCTTCGCCATTCGCGGGGAGGGCCACGAAGGCGCTTTCTCGGAAGAAGGCTCGCAGTCGATGGCGCTGCGCATCATGGATGCAGTGCAGCCAGTCCCATCATAGCGTGGGTGCCCCCGTCCACTGGCGCGGGCTCCGGGCGGGCCATCCAGATCGCGGACCAGCCATGCCGGCGCGCAGCCAACGCGCCGCAATAGCCCGGCGCCGGCCGCAGGTCGGCGAGTTGCCAGTGCATGGCCTCCCCGAGATCCGTTTCGACATGCAGAAGCCTCGCCTCGGATGGATCGAGTGACACGGCGAAGCTTGATGGCGGCGTATTCAGCCCTGCGCCGATCGCCTTCAGATAGGCTTCCTTGCGCGTCCAGCAACGGATGAAGGCTTCTTCCCGAAGCTCGGGCGCCAGCCCCGCCAGCGCCGCGGCCTCGCCGGGCGTCAGGCATCCCGCGGCGACATCGGGCGGCACGGGGCGGATGCGCTCGATATCGACACCAACGGCCAGACCGGCCGTCACCGCGACGATAGCCAGCTCACCGGAATGGCTGAGATTGAACGCGATGGGCGCGCGGTTGCCCGCGTCGGCGAGAAACGGCTTGCCGAAAGACGTCTCCTCGAAGCGCAGGCACGATGGCGGGACAAGCGTATAGGCGGCCAGCACACGTCGAAGCCAGCTTCGCGCGGCAACAAAGGCGATGCCGGCATCTGCAACACGGAAGCGATCGGCGCGGGCGCGCTCCTGGCCGGACAGCACCAGGCGCCGTTCTGCCGCCTCCATCTCGCCGAGGTCGGTGCGGCAGCACCAGAGATGCACCTGCGACGGAGGCAGCGGGATCATAGGGACGGGACCGTTGCCGCCTCGCCGTCCACGGCGCGGCCGGGCCCGCGCGGCCGGCGACTGGTGAAGAGGCCAGCCGTTCGCGCGACAAGGATCGACAGGACGATCAGGATGACCAGCTCCGACACGAGCCCGACCGTGATCAGCCCCGCCACGCCGAAGATCAGCGCCGCCGGATAGACCGCGAGCAAGTTGAAGCAGGCTGCCGCGAGGGTGGCCAGGAAAAGCGGTTGCGTACGTTCGAGTGCCCGGAACGCGCAGCCCAGAACCACATTCACCAGCGTCATCGGGAAGATGAGCGAATACCAAGCGATAACCCAGCCGAATTCGAGGATCTCGCCGCCATAGAGCTGATGGAGCAGCCATGGACCGAACAGCATGAGGCCGAGCGTCGCCGAGGTGCCGATCAGCAAGGCGAATCCGATGGCACGCCCCAGCGTCTGCCGGAGACCTGGCAATCCCGCCGTCGCGTAGGCCTCGCCGGCGAGCGGCGGAACGACGTTCTCAAGCGCTTCGCGCACGACACTTACGATGGCGAGGAGGCTCTGGGCCGCTCGTAAAGCGCCGAGGATCTTGGGGCCGAAGAGGCCTGCGGTCACCAGCAGACCGCTATAGGCGAGCGCCCATTGCACGGAGCCGGTGAGAACGAGCCAGCGCGCCGAATGCCACTGCCGGCGCGTGACGTCGGAGAAGATGTCTCGCTTCCAGAGAAATGGCCCCGATAGGAACAGGCCACAGACCGCCGAGGCAGCGGTCGCCATCGCGACGGCCCAGAGTGCATTGGCGACGCTGATCAGACCGATATGCCAGAGAACGGCGACCGCGCCGAGCTTGAGCGCCTGATTGACGATGTCGATCAACAGGACCGCTGTCGGGCGGCGACGCGCGAACAGGTAGCGGCGCAGAAAATCCTGCGTCAGGTAGGCAGCACCGGTGGCAGCGCCCGGCAGAGCCACGCCATCGAGCGATGTCGCGACTGTGGCGAACTTCAGGATGGCGAATATCGCGATCGCCGCCACGGTGACGTAGGCGGCCTGATGGACGAAGACCACGGTATAATAGGCTGCCGCTTCCGCCCCATCCTCCTTCGACCCGATGCTCATCATCGGGCTGACGATCAGGCCGAGTTGCAGGCTCATGGCGAGATACAGCGCGAGCCAGACCATCGTGTAGAGCCCGAAGGCTTCCAGACCGAGCGCGCGTGCCAGCAGGACGGTCGTCAGAAAATTGCAGACGCTGCAAAACGCCTGGTCGCCGAAGGACAGCGCGGGGCCGATGGCCGGGTGCAGGCGCGCCCTGAAACCGCTTCGGGGCCGCCCGCCGGACATCTCCAGATCAGGAACCATCGTCATACTGTCCGGCATCGGCAGGGATACCGGTCCCTTGCCGAGCGGGCTCCTTCATCACGTTTCATCTTGCCTCCGCCGCGGGTTGCAAGCGGCAACCCGATCGTTCCTGACGATGGAAGTCTACCGTCACCGCCGCGGCCGTTGCGCTGCGCATAGGGACTACCCGCAAGGTGGACGGGTGCCGAGGCCGAGGGTGTGGCTACCCCCAAAGCCCATCCTGCTTCGAATCGCCCGCGCGCTAGTCTGGCCTGGTGGCGGCCGCGATCGCGGACGCATGACGGGAGCGGATCGTGGCCGAGGCGTCATCAATACAGGCGGCCGGTGTTTCCGATCGGCGAGCGACCGATCGCTATTTCCCGATCCTCGCCCTCGGCTTCGCCGGATATGTCCTTTTTGGAAAGAGCTTCGCCTATCTCGGCGTGCCGCCGCTCTTCATGGGCGAGATGCTGTTTGTTCTCGGCATCCTGGCATTCCTGGCTTCCGGCTGCGCAACCTCGCTTCTCGCCACGATCCCCGCTATCAGCGCCGCCCTGCTCATGGGTTGGGTTCTGCTGCGAACTCTTCAGGGGATCGGCACCTACAAGGTCGATGCGTTGCGTGACGGAGCTGTCGCGCTTTATGCCGGCTTTGCCTTCATCGTGGCGGCATTGCTGGTCGAACGCCCGGCGAGACTTGCCCAGATCGTCGGCTATTTCAGGATTCACGCGCGCATCATCATCCCGATTGCCATCGTGGCCTATCTGGTCGCGCGGTTCGCCGGCACCTCGATTCCAAAGCTTCCCGGGCAGGATGTCGAAATCATCTCCGTCCGGTCGGGAGAGCTGGCCGCCCATCTCTGCGGCGCACTCGTGCTCGTCCTCCTGGGGCTCTGCAAAGTCAGGCGTGCCTGGCTCGTGGTTTCCATCGCGGCGGCTCTGCTCATCGCCAGCCAAAGCCGCGGCGGAATGCTTGCCCTGATGATTCCACTGGTCTTCGCGATGGTGTTCACGGGACAGCTGCGCCGCTTCGCCACGATCGGCGGTCTCATCGCCGTCGTCATGTGCGCGGCGTATGCGGCCGATCTCGAGATCGATCTGCCCAGGGGCGAGAGGCCGATCAGCGCCCGCGCGGTGATCGACAACGTCGCCAGCATCGCCATGCCCAGCGACGCCAACAATCTCGACGGCACCAAGCAATGGCGGCTACGCTGGTGGGAAGCCATCCGCAACTATACCCTCCACGGGTCCTATTTCTGGACGGGCAAGGGCTTCGGCGTGAATCTGGCGGAAGCGGACGGCTTCGTCGTCGGCCTCGAGCGCGGCGGCCCGACACTGCGCAGCCCCCACAGCGTCCACATGACCTATCTCGCCAGAGGCGGGGTGCCGGGGCTGGCGCTTTGGGTGCTGACCTTCACCAGCTGGATCGTGGCGCTGCTGCGCATCGCGCGCGCCGCCTGGCTGCGCGGAGACCGGGACTGGTCGCGCTACTTCATCTTCCTCGTCTGCTATCTGGCCGCGATCATCATCGATGCCTCCTTCGACGTCGCCCTCGAAGGGCCGATGCTCGGCATTCCCTTCTGGATCATCTTCGGCATCGGCCTCGGCTCCCTGATGATCTATCGGGGCATGCATGTGATAGACGCCCCCGCCTCTCCCCGTCCGGCGCTTCGCAACGGCGCGCGCATCGCAGGCGCTGCCACGCTGCTTGCGGCGGCTTGCCTGAGCGGCGGCCGCCCGTCCGAAGCCGCCGAAAGCACGGCATGTCCAGCTGCGGCGATCCCGGTTCCGGTCGGCTCGTCCATTCAGGCGCTCGTCACCAAGGCGCCGACGGGAGCGACATTCTGCATCGGCGCAGGGACACACCGGGCACAGCTCATCGCCCCGAAGGATGGACAGACCTTCATCGGCGAGCCCGGCGCGACCCTGAGCGGGGCCGAGCTGATCACCGATATGCGGCAGGAAGGGCGCTTCTGGATGGGATCAGCCGTGAAACTGGACATCCGCCCGTTCGGCACCTGCCTGAAGTCTCGCCCGCGCTGCAACGATGCGGAGCGCTTCTTTCTCGATGATCAGCCGCTGGAGCCTGTCTCCGCTCTCGCCGATCTGCGACCCGGCGCAGTGTTCCAGGATGCTCTGATGAGCCGCTTCTATCTCGCAGACGATCCCCGCGGCCGCAGGCTCGAACGCACGCTCCAGCCCTACGCTTTCCGCAATGACGGGGCGCGCAACGTCACCGTCAAAGGGCTGATCGTGGAGAAATATGCGACGCCGGCCCAGCAGGGCGCGATCTACGGCGACGAGGATCGGCGGGCAACCGACTGGCTGATCGAAGGCAACGAGGCTCGCTTCAACAGCGGATCGGGAATCGCGACGGGCGACAGGAGCGTCGTTCGCGGCAACAAGGTCCACCATAATGGTCAGCTCGGAATCTCGCCCAACGGCGTCGATGTCGTGATCGAGGACAACGAGATCTACGAGAACAACATCTTCGGTTTCGACGCCGCCTGGGAAGCCGGCGGCGTCAAGGCGGGGGCGGTGGAGCGCCTGACGCTGCGCCGCAACCATGTCTACGACAATTTCGGCTCGGGCCTGTGGTGCGATGTCGACTGCCGCAACATCCTGATCGAGGACAACCGGGTCGAGCGCAACGCCGATGCCGGTATCTTCTACGAGATCAGCTTCGACGCGATCATCCGCAACAATATCGTCGGCCTCAACGGCACGGGGCTGGGCGGCCAGCAAGGGAGCGCCTGGATCTGGGGAGCCGGCATCCAGATCGCCGCCTCACAGGGCGTCGAGGTCTACGGCAACACCGTCACCGTGGCGGAAGGCAGCGCCGGCATCGTGCTGGTCGATCAGGGCCGCGAGCGGATCGATCGGCCAGCTCGCGCGGCGGGCGCCGGAAAGACGTTCTACAGGACCGCCGGCAACAGCGTCCATGACAACGAAGTCATCTACAACGGGCGGGCTGGTATCTCCGGCGGCGCCAGCGACGTCGCAAGATTGAATCCGAATTTCGGGATCATCGAAACCGGCGGCAACCGTTTCGACCGGAACACCTATGTGCTGCGCCTGGCGGCTGCATCGCCCGCCTTCATCTGGGGGCACGGCGCGATCTCCTATGAGAGATTCCGCAATCTCGGCCAGGAGGCGAACGGCCAGCTCGTTCGCCCGAAATAACCTCGGGCCTCGCGAACCTACCCCTGACGGCGTAGTCCGGACGCTTGAAGCATCTAGTCCTTGGAGACGCGGCCCGAACACGCGTACGCGGGTAGAATTCGGCGCCGAGAACCGACATCGCGAGGTCCGAACCCCATGAACATGATACCGCGATCGTTCCGTCGCTCGCACTTCCGGGAGGAGCGGTTCAAGACCCATGTCCTGCCCATCATCGAGGGGTTGATCAGGGAGCGGGGGTCGTGCCGGATTCTCGATCTCGGAGGAGATGCGGAATACTGGCAGTACGATATCCCGGCCTCGGGCGTCGAGATCTGCATCCTGAACATCGAAGCGCGCGAAGATCCCGCCGACCGGCGATTTCGCTTCGTCCAGGGGGATGCCCGCGACGTCGCGCAATTCGACGATCTCAGCTTCGACTTCGTCCACTCCAATTCGTTGATCGAGCATGTAGGCCGCTGGGAGGACATGAAGCGCGTCGCCGCCGAGATCAGGCGGCTTGCACCGTGCTACTACGTCCAGACACCGAACTTCTGGTTCCCTCTCGACCCGCACAGCAACGCGCCGTTGATGCACTGGCTGCCCCAGCCGCTGCAGCGGCGCCTGGTCTCGACGAAGGCTCGCGGCTTCTACGCCAAGGCGACCTCCCTCGACCACGCCATGCGGATCGTGGAAGGCACCTCGATGCTCGACCGGGCTCAGATCACCGAGCTCTTCCCGGATGCGCGGATTCTGACGGAAAACGTCCTTTTCCTCTCCAAATCGCTGATCGCCATCAGGAGCCCGGATGCCTGAGAGCGGGACGCCACAATGAGGTGCGATTTCGTTTTCCTGGCCTTGGCCAGGAATTGTGCCGAGACGATCCCGCGCTTCCTCGATCTGTTGGAAGCGTTGCGCTCCGAGGGATTGAGCGTAGCCGCCTTCGTTGGCGAGAATGGCTCGCGTGACGGGACGCGGGCACTGCTTCAACGTGCCGAGGCAGACGGGCAACTCGTGCTGGTGCCGACGCCTTTCATGGCGGACGAGCCCGATCGGCTCAAGCGGATGGCTCTCGGCCGCGAGCGGATCAAGACGGAATGCGAGGCCTCGAACCTCAAGCCCGATGTCGTCTGCGTTCTCGACATCGACAACGTCATCGCCCGGCCGCCTTCCGTCGCAGCACTGCTCAAAGCCGCATCCAAGCTCGATCGGCCGGGCGTTTTCGGCGTGTCAGCGACGTCGCGACCCCATTATTATGATCTCCTGGCATTTCAGGACGAATGCAGATCATTCGATACGCTGCTGGACGATCTGGCGGAGAGTCGGGGCAATATCTTCAGCTATTATCGCTTCTTTTGTTCGCGAATCTATCCGCACCAGCGGGCGCTCACCGTCGATCGCGAGATCGCGTGCTCGTCGACCTTCAATGGCTTGTGCCTCTATCGCGCGCCTGTCTATCGGCTGGGAAGCTATCTCGGGGACGGACCGAGCATCTGCGAGCACCTGACCCTCAACCGCCGCCTCGCGGGCATGACCGGCGGGAAGATGCTGATCGACCCCGGCCTGATCCTTCCCACGCCCATCGACCATTCCGAGCAAAGTTTCCTGCCGTTCGTCTGGCGACGGCTTCGAAAACTGATTGCCTCCGCAGCGCCTCAGACCGTTTTCAGGACCGAACCCACGACCTCAACCCTGCGGTGAGGGCGCGTCATCCTCGTCCGTAATCGCGAGGTCATGGAGATTGTCCCTCAGGACCACGCTCAGGAGCGAATTATGAACCTCGATGCGACCGTTGTCTGAAATGAACCCCAGTCGCTTGAACTTGTTCATGAAGCGAGCGACACGCGAGCGCGTCGAGCCTATCATTTCCGCCAGTGTTTCCTGGCTGATCTCGCCAATGATCGGCTGAGGCGCTCCCTCCTTGCCGAAATTGGCAAGAAGCAACAGGAGGCGGGCGAGCCGCCTTTCGCTTGAGTTAAAGAGCTGATCTATCAGATCTGCTTCCATTCTGATGTTGCGGGCAAGAAGGTGGGACGTAAAGGCGCCTGCAGCGGCGCGATTTTCTTGCAAAACACGGACTATCGTGGCTCTTTCAACCCTAACGATACTGCTGTCCGTCAACGCGGCAGCAGTCGCGATCCTTACCTCCTGCCCTGCCAAACAGCCTTCGCCAAAGAAATCGCCGGCCCTGAGGATCGCCACGACAGCCTCTTTTCCATGGGCCGACACGGTTGAGATTCTGATCTCCCCGTCATGTATAAAATAAATCGAATCCGCTGGCTCTCCTTGCGAATAGATCACGGAACCCGACTCTGGATACTGCTCGGCGCCGCCATCATAAGATAAATCGATTAATAATTTTCCGTAAGATTTATTATTATTTTTAATAATCATACGAATTTTCCTGAATGGCATATCACGAGCAATAATATACCACACTGCGGCAATAGTAATCCTACGCTGCCGCACAACATTTCGATATCACGTTTTCGTCAACGGCGCGCCTTCCATCGAAAATTGTCCGTTCCCTCTATTTCTCTATAAAAAAGACGTAAAAATACACCGGACACAGGCCGAATATTATGGTAGCATCTAGATGCGGCCCTACAGAAGGGCGGGTCTAACTTGGGTCAGGCACGATCAGAGTTCGGCGTCCTCGCGCCTTCGAACCCCGAAGGCGGCGGATCGTCATTGCAAATTCCACCACCTGTACGCTCGTCTCCACCCACCAATCTGCGCAGGAGGGGCGCTGGAGTGAATACGTCTGCTGCCGAAGCGTCATCAAAGACCATAAGCTCGCTTGATATCGCCTACGACAATCATCGTCTTTTCGACGCGCTGGTCGCCGGCATGGCGGATCTGCTCGAAAAAACCGCCGGCCTGGACGATGCGTCGATCTTCATCGGCAGTATCGCGACCGAGTTGGGAGCCGAGATCGAGAAGCAATACAGGACGACGCTGGGAAGACACCGCCTCAGTCCCGAGCAACTTCCGCTCGTTTTGGTCGATCTGGCCAATCGCGCCGGTGGGGCGTTCTTTATCATTGAGGAGAACGAAGATCGCATCGTTCTGGGCAACGGGGCCTGCCCTCTGGGGGATGCGGTTCGCAACCATCCGTCGCTCTGCATGCTGACGTCGAACATATTCGGTCGCATGGCCGCGAACACAGTCGGCTCCGCGGCCGTCGACCTCGAACAGACGATTGCGACCGGGGCGGCCGGATGCCGGGTGGTCATCCATCTCAACCGCAAAGGGCTGCGGCTGGACACCACGGAATACCTTCGCGACGACGCAACTGCCGATGCAGACTGATTTGGACATCCACGCCTGTTTCGACCCATCGATGATCGCCCTGAGCGACGGCCGCATCCGTGCACTCAATCGCGCGGCACGCTCGATCTTCCCTCTCGCAACCTCGACATTCTCGCTGTTCGACATTTGCGCCGACCCGGCCGAAATGCTGCGAAGATATCTCGTTCGCTGCTCGGGCTCTCGCCAGCCGGTGATGGAAAAAGTCAGCCTCACCGGGCCGGGGGGGATCGTCAACTATCGCTGCTTCGGCAGCGCCATCACCACCCGGCGACGCGGTCGTCCTTCCACCCTCCTGTTGCGTCTCTCACCCGTGCTCGACCCCCGGCTGTCGGCCCAGGCGCAGCGGATGAGGAACGAGACGGGAGAGCGGCGCCTGGCGCTGGTGCTCGACCAGTTGGGGGAGCTGCGCAAGGACCGCCTGCGTCTGGTCGAGCAGTACTTTTTCGTCACCGAGGCACTGCGCGTCGTGGAGGCGCAAAAGCGCGAACTTCAGCAAGAGATCAAGCATATCCGCACCGACGAGCGCGAGCGCATCGCACAGGATCTGCACGACCATGTCGGACACGAGATGGTCGCCGTTCTCGCAGGGTTGAGGAAACTGCGCGATTCCGCGCACGGTTCAGCGCGAGCGCATCTCGATGGCATCACCATGCACGTCGCCGAGGTCGGCCGCCGCATTCATCGCGCCGTCGTGGGCGCCAGACCCCGGATCGTCGAAGAGCTCGGCCTGAGCCGGGCGCTCGAAGTCACCCTCGTTTCCTGTGCGACGGACGGGGCGCTGGACTTCTCCTTCACCACGAAGGGAGCGGTGCCCAAATTCCTGCCCGCGCCCGTTGAAAGCGCGCTTTATCGCGTGGCCCAGGAGGCGTTTACGAACGTGCTGAAGCATGCGCGCGGCGCGCGAAGGATCGACGTTGTCCTGGGAGGCAGCGCGACCTCCGTTTCGCTGACGATAACAGACAACGGCGCCGGCTACGCTCCAGAACTGCAACAGCGGGGGGAACTTTATGATACCGGCATCGGTTTGCTGGGAATGCAGCAGCGGATGCGCAGCATAGGGGGTGTGTTGCAGATCGAATCGCTCCCCGGACAAGGGACAACCGTCACCGCCCTCGCATCGCTGAACCGCGAGCAGCGGAGTGCGCCGTCATGACGGAACGGATCATTCTGGTCGATGATCACCCGGTTATCCTGACCGGGCTAGCGGCGTTGGTGCGCAGTCTCCCCGGGCTTGAACTGGTCGGGCAAGCCACTGTCGCCTCGCAGGCGCTTACGCTGGTTCGAGAGCAGAATCCCAACATCGTCGTTCTGGACATGGGGTTGCCAGGCATGAACGGCGTCGCATTGGCAGAGCGCATTCTCGAGAAGGCGCCTCACACGCGGATCGTCATGCTGACCCACTTTGAGGAACCGAGCTACGTGCAGAAGGCGCTGAGGACGGGCATCCGCGGCTACGTCCTCAAGTCATCGCCGAGCGACAAGATCGCGCAGGCCATCAAGACGGTCCAGAGCGGTGGCGTCTACATCGATTCCGAGCTCGAGGAGTTCCGCTCCGAATGGATTCGCAAGCTTGCGCAGAAGCCCGGCTCCGAATTGGAGACCCCCAATGGCAGCCTCACCAATCGCGAGTTGCAGGTCCTGCGTCTCGCAGCCGTCGGGCATTCCAACAAGGAGATCGCCCGCCGTATCGGGCTGGGCGTCAAATCGGTCGAGACCTATCGATACAGAGCCTGCAAGAAGCTCCTGCTGCACTCACGTCTCGACATCATCAGATACGGCGCCACCCATGGCTGGATCCTCGATATCTAGAGGCAATCGACCGAGCCATCCTCAGTCTGAGCTAGTGCGCCGGCTCTGGGAGTAACCAGCTTGGCGTCGGCGGAAATAAAACGCCAAGCGCAATGCGCCCCCCTGCCCGGAAGGGCGGGGCGACTTGGCGGCCCGTTCCCGCTACGACGATGCATGGGGAATTGGGAGTTTCGGTCCAGACGGAACCGCCGTCCGGGACCGAGCAAAGCGGCGCCAAAGAAGGCCGCGCCTCTCGATCGAAAGAGGGCGCCTGGATCGGCTGAACGCACCAATGGTCAGGATTCTCGTTGCCGACGAACACGCGCTTTATCGGACCGGTTTGCGCGTCATTCTGCAAGCCGCGTTGCCGGAGGCTGAGTTTCTGGAGGTTGCCGATCGCGCCGGCTTGATGCGCAGCCTGATGGAGGAACAGCCTATCGAACTCGCGCTCGTCAGCCTCAACCTGACAGGCTCTACCGATCCGGGTGTCATCTGGGACTTCAAGCGCGCTTCCATAACTACGCGCTACGTCATCATCGCGACGGACTGCACCTTCGACCAGGTTCTCCATTTCATCGCCGAAGGTTTCCAAGGCTTCATTTCGAAGCTGCAGCGCGACGACGAAATCGTTCAATCGATCGAAGACGTTCTGGCCGGGCGCCTGTCGGTGCCGCGAGAACTCACGCCGTTCAGCTCCGCTGCGGAAGGCCAACCAGCACGAGACGTTCAGCAGCGCCGATCGAGCCAGCAACAGGGTCCGTTCGGCTTGACGCGGCGCCAGCGGGACGTTCTGATGCTGTTGGCGGACGGACTTTCGAACCGCGAGATCGCTCAGGCGCTCCATATCGCGGAGCCGACGACCAAAATCCATGTTTCGGCGTTGATGCGCGTTCTCAACGTCCGCAACCGAACGGAAGCTGCAGTTCTCGCTCGCGATTTGCTGCGGACCTTCCAAAACGGCCCGGAAGGCCGGGACGGGGCCAGGCCCAACAAGGCCGGCCCGCGCGGGTGATTTCCCAACGCATTTAATCTGAAATTTCTTTGTAAGGTTTACCCTTACGAGGATCGTATTCTCCTGACAGGACGAACACGTCCGAGTGAACTAATTATTAATGATGACCTAGGGTCATGAAAGCGATGGTTGGCGGTCTTCGGTCTCTAAATGGGTAGCACATGCGATGTTCTCGGTTATCTGACTAATTCTGAAACCGAGTCAGTTACGTGCGCAAATGACGATCAAGGCTTTTTTCCGTAGTTCGCTCTCGTTTCGTGTCGAGTGGATGGAGAGTACGATGCCTGAACTTATCGAGACCGCCGTTCTAAGTGACAACGCTCTGCTGAGAGAAGGAATTACACAACTGCTGAGCGGCGCGCGGTTCCATGTGAGCCAGAGATCCGCAAGTCTCGATCTTCAGAAGTACGAAAACGGCCAGAGATCCCCCGACCTCTTCATCGTCGTCATCGACGACATGTCCTGTTCGATCCTCGGTGACATCAAAAGGCAGTTCAAAAACGCCAAGATCGTAGCCCTCGCCCTCCGCGACAATCGCGAGTTGATGCGGCGCGCCGTACAGCTCGGCGCCGTCGGCTATCTCGTCGAATCCGTATCCGCGCAGGATCTCATCATGTCGCTGGAGGTCGTCATCGCGAACGGTGCCGTCTTCCCACCCGAACTCCTGTCACAGCTTTCCGAAGTTGCGGTCGAACCGCAGCGCCTTCTCCAAGGCGTGCAGCGCAGGGCCGACGGGTCTCCGTTCTCGGGCCTTTCCGGCCGGGAGGTGAGCATCCTGGAAGGGCTCATGCTGGGCGAATCCAACAAGGTCATCGCGCGCAAGCTGCAGATCGCCGAGGCGACCGTGAAGGTGCATGTGAAGGCGATCTTGCGAAAGGTGCGTGTCAGAAACCGGACCCAGGCAGCCATGTGGGCAATGCAGAACGCGGCCTCCCAGATCCCGGTCCTCGACGAGCACGACATCGGCGGCGACGAGACGCTCCCGATGATCGCAACGAGGCCGGAAGCGATGCTTTCGCCTCAGCTCTCGTGACACGGTCAGCGTAAACGGGGAGCCGCTCCATGATCGTGACTATCGTGACTCCGACGCTCAATGCGGTCGAGTATCTGAAAGAATGTATCGAGTCGGCGCGCAGAAACACGACGAAGGATATTGAAATCGAGCATGTGATCGTCGACGGCGGCAGCACCGACGGCACTGTCGAGTTAGCCCGCAGCTACGGGCTGCGGGTCCTCCAAGGCAAGGACAGCGGGATATTCGACGCCATCAACAAGGGCTCGTTCGACTCTTCGGGCGAGTTGCTGGGCTTCCTTGGAGCCGATGACGTGATGCTCGATGGCGCATCGGCCGCGGTGGTCCAGGCCTATCGGAAGAGCGGCCGGCGCTGGGTCGTCGGTGGCATCAAATGGACGGACTCGAAGGGGCACAGCCTGGGCCGCCTTGCAGCTCCTCCGAACTGGATGACCCCGGCGATGCTGGTCAGCCTCGGCTGGAATCCCATCATGCATATGGGAACCTATTTCTCGCGGAGTTTCTTCGAGGAACTCGGTGGTTTCAACATCACCTACAAGGACTCGGGCGATTACGAGATGTTCTGCCGGGCCCTGACCAAGGCCCCCTACGGCCGGATCGATCAAACGCTGGCCTGCTTTCGGCGGACGGGAATGAACAACAGTGCGATCCACGGAAGTCGCACAGCCGCCGAATGGGCGAGAATCCTTGCTGAGCACGGACCATCGTCGAACGCGCAGCGCGTGTTCTGGCGCTGTCTCCTGAAGGGCTATTTCAACCTCGGCAACCCCGACTGGCTGCTGGCGAAGATGGCCGATTCGACCAGAACGACGCTAAAACTTCAGCCGAAGCCGCATTTCTGAGGTTCTTGGGGTTTGGCGGAGCGGCCGGGCGCCATGGCGTCCGGCCCAATTCCCAGAGTGTCGCTGGTAAACGCCACCCCGTATCCTCTCCACGCGTTAATCAGACAGCGTGCTGTTTCGCCGGGAAAAGCGCGCCATTTCCGGTTCGGCCCCCTATGTCTTTCGGCGCTGTGACCGCTTTTTCACCCCCGGCTGTGCCGAAGCAGGGCGTTTCTCACAGATCCGTGCTCTGGGGCAGAATCACGAGGTCACGGATCGTGACGTTGCGCGGGCGGGTCAGCATGAAATGCACGGCCTCGGCCACCTCCTCCGCCTCGATCAGGCCGCCACGGGCGCGCTCGGCCTCGAGCTTCTCCTGCGGCCAGTCGGCAATCAGGGCCGTCACGACAGGGCCGGGCAGGACCGCCCCGACGCGCAGCCCGTGCGGGATCACCTGCCGGCGCAGCGTGTGGACAAAGGCCTGCACTGCGTGCTTCGAGGCCGTATAGACCGGCTCCCAGACCACCGGCACGACGCCGGCCACCGAGCTGGTGACGAGGATGTCGCCGGTCTTGCGCGCGATCATATGCGGCAGCACGGCATGGATGCTGCGGAAGACCGCGTTGACGTTGAGGTTCAGCATGCGGTCCCAGGCGTCGGGATCGCCCTCGCTGACCGGCCCACCGACATAGGAACCGGCATTGGCATGAAAGATGTCGAGCTGCCCCGCCCTGTCGAGGATATCAGGCATCATGCCGGCGGCGGAGGCTGCATCGGTCAGGTCGACGACCAGCGGGATCGCTCCCGGCCCGAGAGGTTGGCAGACCTTTGCGAGAGTCTCGCGGTCGCGGTCGACGAGGACGACGCGGGCGCCGGCGGCGATCAGGCGTTTCGCACAGGCGAGCCCGATCCCCGAGGCGGCTCCGGTGATCGCTGCAACTTTCCCGGTCAGTTCCTGAGTCACGTCGGCGTCTCCGATCCGCATTGATCCCGGCTGCCGCGCATGAGTTCGCGTGCCTCGCGCGCGGCGGCCTGCAGTGTTTCGAATGCCGCGAAGCGGCGGTCGTGCAGCCGGGCGATCTCGTCGCCGGCGGGGGCGAAGACTCCGGCCTCCGGCGCCATCTCGACCATCGCCTGCGCAAGATCGGGGAATGCGCCGGCCGCCGTCGCGCCCAGCATGGCAGAGCCGAGCAGGACGGGATCAACGCCATCCGGCACGAGCACCGGCAACCCGGCGCAATCGGCGAGAAGCTGCCGGACGAGCGGATGGCGCCCGGCGCCGCCGCTGAGCACGATCGCCTCGATCACGGCGCCCTTGGCGCGGCTGGCCTCGACGATCTGCCGCAGCCCGTAGCCGATGCCGGTCAGGCCGGCGACATAGAGCGCGACGAGATCGTCGAGGTCGCGTTCCATGCCGAGGCCCGCGATCACGGCGCGCGCCTGCGGATCGGCATGGGGCGAGCGGTTGCCGAGAAAATCCGGCACCACGACGCGCCCCTGTGCGAGATGTACGGCTTCCGAAGCCTCGCCGGCCCGCAGCACCGCCTGCGTGGCAAGCCAATCCGGCAGCGAGAGGTTTTCAGCCATAGCCCGGCGCTGCGCTTCCGGCGCGGCCGGGTGGAAACCGATCAGCTGCTCGATCGCGGCGCCGGCACCGGACTGGCCGCCCTCGCTGAGCCAGAGGCCCGGCGCCATCGCGGAGAAATAGGGACCCCAGATTCCGGGAATGAAGATCGGCTCGCGACTGCTCGCCATGGTGCAGGCCGAGGTGCCGAAGACATAGGCCATGCGGGTCAGGGCCGTGCCATGGGGCGAGCGAACGCCGACCGAACCGACGCCGCCGGCATGGGCATCGATGAGACCGGCAGCGACGGCGGTTCCGGGATTCAGCCCGAGTTCGGCAGCCGCCTGCCCGGCGAGTCCGTTCCCGAGCGAAGTGCCGCCCGGAACGATCTCGGTCCCGATACGGGAAAAGCCGTCGTCGCCGAGATCGCCGAGCCCGATCTGACGGAAATAACCGGCATCCCAGCGTCCCTCATGGGCGAGATAGGTCCATTTGCAGGTCACGGTGCAGGTCGAGCGCGCCAGCGAACCGGTCGTGCGCCAGGTCAAATAGTCGGCGAGATCGAAGAACTGCCAGGCCGCGTCATATGTCGCCGGCAGCTTCTCCTTGAGCCAGAGCAGCTTCGGCGTCTCCATCTCCGGCGAGATCGTGCCGCCGACATAGGCGAGGACGGGATGGCGCGTCGCGTTGATGCGCTCCGCCTGAGCGAGCGCACGGTGGTCCATCCAGACGATGATGTCGCGGCTGGCGTCGCCATGCGGACCGACCGGCAGCGAGGCTCCGCCCGGCCCGAGCACCACCAGCGAGCAGGTCGCATCGAAGCCGATGCCGGCAATCGCTTCGGGCGTGAGCCCGGCCGCGGCCATGGCCTCGCGCACGCTTGCGCAGACGGCGCCCCAGATATCCTCGCTCGACTGCTCGGCGATATCAGGCCCGTCCCGATGGAGCGCGATGTCGCGCTTGCCCGTCGCGACCATGCGGCCGCGCCGGTCGAAGATGCCGGCGCGCGCGCTGCCGGTGCCGACATCGATGCCGATGAAGTGCCCGGTCATCTCAGGCTGCGGCGCGGTTCGGCGGTCCGGCCCGCGTGCCGTCCGGGTTGCGCAGATAGACGCCGCTCTCCAGCTGCTGCCGGCGCAGTTCGTCGATGTCGATCTCGGCAGGCGGGCGGTTGCCGCGTACGGAGATCTTGGCGGCACGCCCGGCCGCCTCGCCCATCGCCATGCAGGTCGCCATCACGCGGATCGCGCCCATCGCCTCATGCGTCGCCGAGATGCTGCGGCCGGCGACCAGCAGGTTGCCGATCTTCTGCGGGACCAGCGAACGATAGGGGATGTCGTAGCAGTCGCCGCACCAGATCAGCGTGCAGCCATCGTCGGAGGGGCGATGGATGTCGATCGGATAGCTCGCCACCGCAATCGCGTCGTCGAAATGCTTGCAGGCCAGCACATCCTCCTGCGTCATCACATATTGGCCGACGATGCGGCGCGTCTCGCGGATGCCGAGGAAGGGCGCGGTCTTGGTGAAATAGGCCTTCTCGAAGCCCGGCACATAGCCGACGAGATAGGCAACGATGTCGTCGATCTGGGCGCGGCCCTCGATCTCGCCCTTGGTCAGGCTGCGGGCATCGGTGCCATCAGTGCCCTTGACGCGGGTCATGTTGATCCAGACCTCGCCCTTCTTCAGGCCGGTGATGATGATGGTGCGCTCATTGGCGATCTTCAGCCCGCGTTCGGCCTTGGCCTTGGCCATGAGCTCGCGCATGCCGACGACGATGAACTGCCGGTTCTGGCCGAAATACTCCGCCGGAATGAAGTCGGTCAGGTAGGTGCGCGCCTCGGGCGGGGCGTTGGCTATGCTCATCCGCAGCGCGTCGGTATCGACGCCGGCGAGGCAGAACATCAGCGTCGGCGGCTGCATGCCGCCCTCCGCATTCCCCTTCTCGGTCGGCACGCCGGCGCTGTAGGCGACATCGGCATCGCCGCTGCAATCGATCACGACCTTGGCGAGGATCGCGGTACGGCCGCTCTTGCTCTCGGTGATGACGCCGCGGATCGTGTCGTTCTCGACCAGTGCGCCGGCAAAGAAGGTGTAGAACAGCACGTCGACGCCGGCTTCCGTCAGCATCTCCAGCGCCACGGTCTTCACCGCCTCGGGCTCGACCAGTGTAATGCCCATATGCAGCGGGCAGGGCCGGTGCTCGCTGGCACCGTCACGCTCCTTGCGGAGCCGCTCGATGAACTTCTGCGGCAGGCCGTCGATGATCTGGTTGCCCTTCTGGCCGAGGAAGCCGAGCACCGGCAGGCCGATCGTCATGTTGCCCCCGACGAAGCTGCGGCTTTCGATGAGCCCGACGCGCAGGCCATCCTCGACCGCGGCCAGTGCCGCCGTGATGCCGGACGGCCCGCCGCCGACGACGAGCACGTCGTACTCGGCCGAGACGGGAATGGAGCGTGCCGGCTCCTCGATGAAGCGGGTCGATGCGGTCGACATGGCAGAGGTCCTTCAGGTGGAACGAGTTCAGCAGGTCGGCTGCGGAGCTGCCCGCCCCGCAGCCTTGTGGCGTGATCAGGCGGGCATCATCGGCTTGACGCGCTCGATGATGGCGGAGACCGCGTCCTTGACGGGCTTGCGGCCGAGCACGGCGAGCTGGACTTCCTCGAGGAAGGTCGCCTGGGCGCGCGCGGCTTCGGGGAAGGGCGGGAAGGCGCCGCGCGCCGTCGCCAGCACCTTCGCCTCAACGGCAGCAAGCGGGTTCTTGGCCTTCAGCCCTTCATCGGCATAGGTCGAGACGCGCACCGGGCCGTTGCCATTGATGGCCATGCCGAGCGTGACGCGCTTGCTCGACACCTCCTTAATGAAGCTCCAGGCCAGAGCCTTGTCCTTGGCATTCTTCGGGATCGACATCGCCCAGGCCTCGACGACCGAGGCCATCGGCACCTTGCCCTTGATCGTAGCCGAGCCGGGAAACTCGACCGCCTTGATCTTGCCGGGGAACTTGCTCTGCTCGGCATTGTTGAGCTGTGCTCCGCGCGCGAAGGGCAGCACGGTGAAGGCGGCACGGCCTTGCTGCAGCCAGGTGACCTGGTCGTCGTTCTTGGTCGTCGCGTAGCTGCGCGGCAGGCTGCCCGCCTCGAACATGGCGCGCAATGCGGCGAGCCCGCTCTCCATCGCCTCGCGGTTCGGCACCAGCTTGAGGTCGGGGCTGACGAAGTCGCCGCCATAGGCGCGGGCGAACATCACCGGGAAGACGGCGAGATCGCTCGCCAGCACCATGCCGGTGACCGGGGTGCCGGCCTTGGAGGTGAAGGTCGTCTTCTTCGCCTGCTCGATCAGCTCTTCCAGCGTCGTCGGCGGCGCGGTGATGCCGGCCTCCTCCAGCAGCGCCTCGTTGTAGAACAGCCCCTGCGTGGCGTGGCGGACGGGGATGCCTATCAGCTTGCCGTCGACCGTCATGCCCTGCACGAGGCCGGGCGCGATATCGCCGAAATCCTCGATCGCATCCTGCTTCTGATAGGCGTCGAGCGGCTCGAACAGTGCGGCGATCTGCGAGGTCGGCCGGTTGTCGATGAGATAGCCGACGCCGTATTCGGTCTCCTTCAGGCTGGCCTCCCGGAAGAGCCGGTCCTGCAGCGGGTTGGAGTCGAAGGTGGTGAAGGCGATCTCGGCGTCGTTGGCCTTGCGCCAGCCCGCCATCAGGTCGCCGTCGCCGGTGCCCAGCACGGTCTGGTGGACCTTGTGACTGAGCACGTTCAGCGTCTTGCCCGCGGCGAAGCCTGGACTTGCGGCGAGCGCGGCGGCGGCGCCTGCCGCTCCGGCCATGAAGCTGCGGCGGGTCACCTCTGTTGCGGATGTCTTCGGCATGGCTTCCTCCCTCTCGTGGTTGGCTACCCCTTCGTTGAGCCGGCGGTGAGGCCGGCCACGAGGTAGCGGTTCATGAAGACGACGAAGAGCAGGACGGGCACGAGCTGCACCGTCGAGGCGGCGAAGAGGATCCCCCAGTCGACGCCGTCGATGGAGCCGATCATCTCCGAGATCACCAGCGGCGCGGTCTTGGCCCGCGTCGCGGTGAAGATGAAGGCGAAGAGGAACTCGTTCCAGGAGAAGACGATCACGAAGACCGCGACGGCGAGCACGCCCGGCATCGCCAGCGGCGCGATGACCTTGCGCAGGATGGTCATGCGGCTGGCGCCGTCGATGGAGGCGGCCTCGTCGAGCTCGCGCGGAATCTGGTCCATGAAGGTGCGCATCAGCACCGTGCCGAGCGAGACGAAGAAGGTCGCGTAGAGCAGGATCAGGACGAGATGGGTGTCGCTGAGGCCGAGCGCGTTGACGATCGGGAACAGCGGCAGCGTCACCACGATCGGCGGGATCAGCCTGATGACGATCAGCCCGAGCAGGCTCGCGCCGAGCCAGCGCCCGGAGTTCCGTGAATAGACGTAACCGGCGCAGGCGCTGGCGACGATGGCGAGCAGCGTCGCGCCGACCGTGATCAGGAGGCTGTTCAAAAGGCCGTCGAAGAACACGCCCCAGGAGCGCCAGAGCTCGGTGTAGTGCTTCAGCGTCGGCATGAAGAGCCATTTCGGTGGCACGGCGAAGATGTCCTGCCCCGGCTTCAGCGACGACATCGCGATGAAGAGGATCGGGAACAGCGACCAGAACAGGATCGCGACGACGGCGAATGCCTTGCCCGCCCCGATGAGAAGGCGCTCAGTGCGCATGGGCGAGCCCTCCCCGCCTGAGCAGGAAGACATAGGCGCCGGCGAGCAGGAGCGACACCAGCACCATGATCCAGGCGGTGGCGGCGGCCGGGCCGAAAGCGTTGAAGCTGAAGGCCTCCTGATAGAGATAGATCGCGACCACCTCGGTCGAGCGCGCCGGGCCGCCCTTGGTCAGCAGCCACGCTTCCGAGAACAGGCGGAAGGCGAAGATGTAGCGGAAGAGCAGCGCGATCAGCATGGCAGGGCCAAGCAGCGGCAGCGTTACGCGCCGGAAGGCCTGCCAGCGCGTCGCGCCGTCGATGCGAGCGGCCTCGTAGAGTTCGGCGGGGATGGCGAGCCGCGCCGCGTAGACGATGATGAAAGTGAAGGGCAGGTGCAGCCACACGGTCAGGAGACCGATCAGGATCATCGCGTGCGAGGGCTCGAACGACCAGTCGAGCGTCGGCAGGCTGAGCGCCCGCAAGGCCAGCGTGACCGGGCCGGCATCGGGATCGAACAGGAAGCGCCACATCACCACGGCCGTGACTTCGCTGACGGCATAGGGGGCGAGCACGGCGACGAGCAGGAACCGGCGGAACGGCAGGCCGCTCGCAAAAAGCAACGCCATGCCGAGCCCGACGGCAAGCTCCAGATGGACGGCCACGACGACGAGAATGACGGTGTTCAGCAGCGCGCCGTGGAAGGCCGGGTCGGAGAGAACCCGCCAATAGTTCTGCAAGCCGACGAAGCTCGGCGCCTGGCCGAAGCTCGACGTGTTCAGGCTGAGCCACATCACATAGAACGACGGCAGCACGATCACGCTCAGGATGAGCAGGTGTACCGGCGCGAGCAGCGGCAGTATCCGTGCCGTTCTTTGAAGCTGCACTCTTTCCTCCAGGACTTCTTTCGATCCGGGCTCTGTCGGCCCGGTGATCTGTCAGTGCACGGCCTTGGGCGAAGCGGTTGGCATCTCCGGGTTCAGCAGCGGTTCGAGGTCGGGGGCATCGCGGCCATCCGCCTTGCCGGGTGCGAGATCGCGGACGGAGTCGCGGGCCTGCAGGCTGGTCTGCAGGACGATGTGTTCGGGCGCGGCATGGTCGCCCGACATGCGTCCTCGCAGGCGCCGCCAGGCGGCCTCGGCGATCTCCGCGATCGGCTGGCGGATCGCGGTGAGGCCGGTCTTCCGGGCGCTCATCCAGGGATAATCGTCGAAGCCGACGACGGAGACAGGATTGGGTATGTCGATCCGCAGCCGCGCCAGAGCCGACAAGGTGCTCAGCGTCGTGACGTTGGTCAGCGCGATGACGGCGCTCGGCTGCGGGTGCCGCTCGAGCCAGTGCAGGAAGATGCCGGCGCCTCGATCGGCATTGGAACCGAGTTCGATGACGGTCGGCTCGCGGCCGAGCGTCGCCCGGATCAGCTCGCAGGCGCCACCGACACGCTCGCGGATCGGGGAGATGCCGATGCTGGAGGCGGCGACGACAATGTCGCGATGCCCCTTGGCCAGCAGGTGCCGGGCGGCGATCTCGCCCGCTTCGCGATTGTCGATCGCCACCGTATCGACGACCGACCCTTCGGGAGCGACGCGGTCGGCGAAGACCATGGGCAGCCGGCCGATCTCTCCGAGCAGGATCTCGGGGACCGCGTCCGAGCAGGGCACGGCGATCAGCCCCGATGGCCTCCAGGCCAGCAAGGCGCGCAGCCGCGACTGCTCCAGCCCCAGATCGTCGCGCGAGCTTGAGACGATGATGTCGTAGCCATCCTTCTGCGCCATCACCTCGAGCTGGGAGACCAGAGAGGTGAAGAAGACGTCGTCGAGATCGGGAACGAGTACGCCGACCACGCGGGCCTGGCCCGAACGCAGCTGCGATGCGGCGCGGTCGACCTGATAGGACAATTCGCGCGCGGCCGCCTTCACCCGCTCCTGCAGGTCGGCGTTGACCGGTTTGCGGCCGCTGAAGACGTTCGAGACCGTCGCGATCGAGACGCCCGCCCGCGCTGCGACTTCCTTGATCGTGATGCGCTTGGCAGCCATCCCGCGATCGCCTGTTAAACGTTTTTCTGTGAAACGTTTAACAGGCCGGATCGGAGGATGCAATCCTCAAACATGAAAGGTTCGACGCGATCAGCGGTGATACAGCGAAGGACGGTTCGTTCCGGGCAGTGCGCCGCCGACCGGCGCAAAGATCGAGATCGCCTGCGGGTGGACCTTGAAATGCGCCGGCGTCGCCGTGACGATCTCGCCATCGGTGTTCACCGGCATCGGCCGCTTCGTCTCGATCTCGAATTCGACGCAGCGCGCGGTGCGGACCTCCTGCCAGGCGCCATGGGTGCCGGAGCGAAACGAGCGCAGCATCAGCGCGAGCTTCCAGAGGTTCTTCATCTCCAGGCTGTAGAGATCGAGATGCCCGTCATCGATCTCAGCCGTTTCCTCGACCACATTGCCGCCGCCATAATGACGGCCGTTGCCGACCGCGATCTGGTAGGTCTCGACCTCGGTGGTCCGCCCCTTCTCGGTGATCTTCGCACTGAAATGCGAGGCGCGGGTCAGCACCTTCATGGCCGCCACCGCGTAGCCAAGCCTGCCGAAACGCTTCTTCAGCGCCGGATCGAGGCTTTGCGCGAGCTCGCTGCTCAGCCCGATACTCGCAACGTTGAAGAAGGCATGGCCATTGACCGTGCCGACATCGACGAGGCGCGTCGCGCCGCGCGCGATCACATCGGCGGCGGCTGGAAGGTCCATCGGGATGTCCAGCGTGCGCGCCAGATCGTTCGCCGTTCCCATCGGCATGATGCCGAGCGGCAGGCCGCTTTCCATGGCGGCCAGCGCCGCCGAGGACACCGAGCCGTCGCCGCCGCAGACGATGACGAGATCGGCCCTGTCGCGCAGGCGGACGATGTCGCGCGCGATCTCCGGCAAGGCCTCGAAGGTCTCGACGGCGACGTCGAGCCCACCCGCTTCCAGCCGCTGGAGAATCGGATCGATCGACTCCTGGCCGCGCCTGGCCTTGGGATTGCGCAGCAACAGCGCGCGCTTGCGGGTGGGCGGGGTCATCGGCTCCTGCAGTGACTGAACATCGGGCAAGGCAGGTGGGGAACCTGCCCGCCGATTTCAACTGCGAGGGCTTTCCGGCGCGGCCGCCATTCGGCGATTGACAACGCAAACGGAGATATTTCAAACTTAAAATATTAGACCCTGGGGAACGGGCATATGCGGGTTATCATCGTTGGTGGCGGCATCGGCGGATTGACGCTGGCGCTGACGCTTCATGCCAGAGGGATAGCCGCCACGGTTTATGAGCAGGCCAGCGAGATTCGCGAAGTCGGCGTCGGAATCAACACGCTGCCACACGCGATCCGCGAACTCGCCGAGCTCGGCTTGCTGCCGGCGCTCGACGAGGTCGGCATCCGCACGCGCGAGCTCGTCTACATGAACCGCTTCGGGCAGGCGGTCTGGCGCGAGCCGCGCGGGTTGCATGCTGGGGCGCCGGTGCCGCAGTTCTCGATCCATCGCGGCCGGCTCCAACGCGTCATCCGCGATGCGGCGGCTGAGCGTCTCGGCGAGGATGCGATCCGCACCGGCCGCCGGCTGCTCGGCTTCGTGCAGGACGAAGGCGGCGTCACCGCGCATTTCAACGATGCTCGCTTCGGCGGTGCCGGCGAGACGGCGCGCGGCGATATCCTGATCGGCGCCGACGGCATCCATTCGGCCGTGCGGGCCTTCTATTTCCCGAACCAGGGCTCGCCATGCTGGCAAGGAGTCCAGATGTGGCGCGGCGCCTGCGACTGGCCGGTGTTCCTCGACGGCGAGAGTATGATCATCGCCGGCGGCATGGCCGGCAAGCTGGTGCTCTATCCGATCGGCAAGGGGGCAACGCCGCAGACGCGCCTGACCAACTGGGTGGTCAACATCCGGAACGGCGATCCAGAACGGCCGCCGCCTAAGGAAGCCTGGTCGAAGCCCGGCCGCCTCGAGGACGTGCTGCCCTTCGCGCGCCGCTTCAGCGTGCCCGATGTCGATATCCTCGGGCTGATCCGGGCGACCTCGACCTTCTGGGAATACCCGATGTGCGACCGCGACCCGCTGCCGCGCTGGACCCATGGCCGCGTCACGCTGCTCGGCGACGCCGCCCATCCGATGTATCCGGTCGGCTCGAACGGCGCCTCGCAGGCAATCCTCGATGCGCGCTGCCTTGCCGACTGGCTGGCGAAGGCTGAACATCCGCGCCAGGCGCTCGCGGCCTATGAGTCTCAGCGACTGCCGGCGACGGCCGAGGTGGTCGCGATGAACCGGGTCGGCGGTCCCGAGCGCGTCATCGACGCCGTGGAAGCGCTGGCGCCGAACGGCTTCGACGATGTCGAGCGCGTGCTCGGCTATGCCAAACGCGAGCAGATCGTGAAGTCCTATGCCGGCAAAGCAGATTTCTCGGCCGAGCAGCTCGCAGCGCGGAAGGGCTGATCAGCCCGCCTCGGTCAGTTGACGAATGCGTGTTTTCAGCCGCGCATTGGCGGTCTCGCACGCTTTGAGCTGGCGCATCAGGTCGAGCGGCACGACATCAGCCGGGTCGGCGAAAGCGATGCCGATCCGATTGCCGTTTCGCCATTTCAGGCGCGCGGGATACTGGCGCTGCCGCGACGGGATCTCGATATCGAACGCCTCCGGCAGCGCGACCGCGTCCGACAGGATCATCAGCGCGCCGTGATCGGACAAGTTGCGGATCGTGCAATCCAGGGTCGAGCGCCGGCCGTTGAAGGCAACGACACCGCCAAGCAGCGTGCGCTGGCGCAGCAAGCGGCGACGTTCGATATCCATGACAACTGCTCCCGAACAATACGACCCAAGGTTGTGGACCCTATTAAACAAAGCGAGGGCAGGTTTTCACGCTTAACGATCGATTATCCTTAATGCGGAGGTGTGAGCCGGCGCCCGTCAAGCGACGCCGGCGCAATCCGCGCCCGCTCAGGCACCTTCGGGCGGCGGCGGCAGGAAGTCGACCTCGTGCCTGGCCGCAAGCGCGACGACATCGGCGGGCTTCTGCTCGGCCAGGGAATGGAGGCCCCAGAACAGATCGTAGAGCCGCGCCGTCGGCGAGACCCAGAACAGGCACTTCACCGTCGAATCGCTCTTGTTGAACAGGCCGTGCGGGACATTGCGCGGCAGGCGGATCAGGTCCCCGGCGGTGGCGAAGCTCTCCTGCCCGTCAAGGACGAGGTCGAGCCGACCCTCCAGCATGTAGATGAACTCGTCCTGCGTCGTGTGGATATGGGGCGGCACGAAGGTGCCGGGCGGCAGGGTCGCATGCCAGGAGAAACTATCTTCCGACAGGGTCTTGGGAACATAGGTCTGGCCGAGGATGCTCCAGGAAATCCCGTCGAGGCCTTCATTGGCGCGGGTCACGCCGGCTGTCAGCGGTTTCATGAGTATTTCCTCTCTGTTGGCGTTTGCTGATCGTAGAGCACATCGTCATCCCGGACACAGCGAAGCGCAGATCCCGGATCCATCGTCGAGCGCCGTCGCCCTTCGATGTATCCCGGCTCTGCGCGGCTGTGGCCGCTTGGCCGGAATGACGGCGCGGGTGGGATATCCAAAGGAACGAAACCTCGATTGTCCTTAGCCTTCAGAAGTGCAGGAAGCGATCCTTGACGGCGCCGTCGCTGCGCAGTTCCGCACTGGTGCCGCGCCAGACGACGCGGCCCTTCTCCAGCACGACATGGCGATCGGCGATCCTGACGAGCGCGTCGACATTCTTGTCGATGACGAGGATCGATTCTCCTTCTGCCTTCAGCGCCGTCAGGCAGTTCCAGATCTCCTCGCGGATCAGGGGAGCGAGCCCCTCCGTCGCCTCGTCGAGGATGGTCAATCGCGGATTGGTCATCAGCGCCCGGCCGATCGCGAGCATCTGCTGCTCGCCTCCGGAGAGCTGGTTGCCGCGGTTCTCCCGCCTTTCGCGCAGGCGAGGGAAGAAGGCGTAGATGCGTTCGAGGTCCCAGCGCTTCTTGCCGGAGCGGTCCGCGGCGGTCGCGATCAGGTTCTCCTCGACCGAGAGCGTCGGGAAGATCTGGCGCCCCTCCGGCACGAGGCCGATGCCGGCCTGGGCGATCCGGAAGGGGGCCGAGCCGGTGAGGTCGCGGCCGCCGAAGGCGATGCGGCCTGCCTTCGCCGGCAAGAGCCCCATGATGGCGCGCACCGTCGTGGTCTTGCCCATGCCGTTGCGGCCGAGCAGGGTCACCACCTCGCCTTCGCCGACGGTGAGGTCGACCCCGAACAGGATCTGCGCCTCGCCATAACCGGCATCGAGCCCTTCGACGCTGAGCATCGCTAGCCCTCCTCGCCGAGATAGGCCTGCCGCACGGCCGGATCGGCCCTGACCGCCGCCGGCTCGCCCGTGGCGATGACGCCGCCATAAACCAGCACGGTGACGCGGTCGGCCAGCGCGAAGACGGCGCTCATGTCATGCTCGACCAAGAGCATGGCGAAGCGGCCCTTCAGGCTCTTCAACAGGGCGATCAGGCGCTCGCCCTCCTCATGGCCGACACCGGCCAAAGGCTCGTCGAGCAGGATGAGCTTCGGCTGCAGGGTCAGCGCCATCGCAATCTCGAGCGCGCGCTTCTCGCCATGGGAGAGGCTTCCGGCCGGAGCATGGGCGCGTCCGGCGAGGCCGACCGCCTCGAGCGCTTCCCAGGCGGGCGCGTTGAGCGCCTGATCCCGCGCAGCGTCCCGGAACAGCGAGAGCGGATGGCTGCTGCGGGCCTGCACGCCGAGCGCGACGTTCTCCAGCGCCGAGAGCGAGGCGATGGTCGAGGTGATCTGGAAGGTGCGGGCAAGACCCGCTCGCGCCCGCTTCTGCGGCGGCAGGCGGGTGACATCCGTGCCGCCGAACAGGATCGTGCCGGAATCGGGCCGCAGCGTCCCGGAAATCTGATGGACGAGCGTCGTCTTGCCGGCGCCGTTTGGGCCGATCAGGGCGTGCAGCTCGCCCGGCGCGATCGAAAGGTCGACCCCGTTGGTGACCTTGAGCGCTCCGAAGGACTTCGCGAGCCCCTTGATTGCGAGCGCCGGCTCAGCCATCGCGGCTCCCCCGAAGCTTGACCATGAGGCCGGCGATGCCACCGCGGGTGAACAGCACGAAGAGCACGATCAACGGGCCGAAGATCGCCTTCCAGTTCTGCGTCAGCCCGGAGAGCACATCCTCCACGGCCAGGAGCGCTATCGCACCGACGATCGCGCCATAGAGTGAGCCGACGCCGCCGAGCACCACCATGAAGATCAGCTCGCCCGAGCGCTGCCAGGACATGAAGGCCGGGCTGACGAAATCGGTCTGGTTGGCGAGCAGGAAGCCCGAGATCCCCGCCATCATGCCGCTGATCACATAGGCGCCGAGCCTGACATGGTCGACATCGTAGCCGGTCACCGTGACGCGCACGGCATTTTCGCGCGCCGCCCGCAGCACGCGGCCGAAGCGCGAAGCGACCAGCCGCCGGGCCAGCCAGTAGCAGAACGCCAGCGTGCCGAGCGCAATATAGTAGAAGCCGGTGCGGTTGCCGAAGATCTCCTGCCCCAGCAGCGTGCTCTTCTCGTTGAGCGTCAGCCCGTCATCGCCGCCATAGCCTGAGAGCGCCTGGGCGAAATAGAAGGCCATCTGCCCGAAGGCGAGTGTGATCATGATGAAGGCGACACCGCGCGTGCGCAGCGAGACATAGCCCGTCACTGCCGCGAAGATGCCGCAGACGATCAGGATCACAGGCAGCGCGACCAGCAGCTCCGTCTGCCCCTCGGTGATCAGGATGCCGGCGCCATAGGCGCCGATCCCGATGAAGGCGGCGTGCCCGAAGGAGACGAGGCCGCCGATGCCGAGAATGAGGTCCAGCGAGAGCGCGGCGATCGCGAAGATCATCGCCCGCGTCACCAGCGTCAGCCAATGCGAGGGCAGGCCGAGCGCAGTGGCCAGAGGCAGCAACGCCAGCAGGCCGAGTATGGCGAGCGGCGCCAGCCAGCGCACGGTCGGCGCCGCCGGCCGCGCGGCCATCGACGGGGTCGTCACCGCGCTCATGAGCGGCCCTTGGCGGGAAGCAGGCCCTCGGGCCGCACGAACAACACCGCCGCCATCACCAGATAGATCAGCATGGAGGAGAGCGCCGCCCCGGTCGCGCGGGCCGAGGCCGGCGCCATGAACAAGCGGAGCAGGTCGTTCATGGAAGAGCGGCCGAGCGTGTCGACGAGGCCGACGATCAGCGCTCCGACGAAGGCGCCGCGGATCGAGCCGATGCCGCCGACGACGATCACGACGAAGGCCAGGATCAGCACGGTGTCGCCCATGCCGGGCTCGACGGAGAGGATCGGCGCTGCCATCGCCCCGGCGAAGCCGGCGAGCATGGTGCCGAAGGCGAAGACCACCATGAACAGCTTGCGAATGTCGACGCCGAGCGCGGAAACCATCGGCGCATTCGAGGCGCCGGCCCGGAGCAGCATACCGGTGCGCGTCTTCTCGACGACGAACCAGAGCAGCGCGCCGACGCCGAGCCCTGCCCCGATCAGCGCGAAGCGATAGGTCGGATAGAGGATACCATCGAGCAGCCGGACATTCCCGGAGAGGAATTCGGGCACCGGCACCGAAAGCGGCGCCGCGCCCCAGATCATCTTCACCGCCTGGTTGAGGAGAAGGATGAGCCCGAAGGTCGCCAGCACCTGGTCGAGATGGTCGCGCTCATAGAGATGCCGGAAGACCAGAAACTCGAAGGCCAGCCCGAGCAGCAGCGCGGCGGCGAGCGCGAGCACGAGCCCGAGCATGAAGGAGCCGGTCAGGCCGACGAAGGTTACGGCGAGATAAGCGCCCAGCATGTACTGGACGCCATGGGCGAGGTTGATGAAGTCCATCACGCCGAAGACCAGCGTCAGTCCGGCCGCGACCAGGAACAGCAGGATGCCGAACTGGAGGCCGTTGAGGAGCTGGACGATCAGGAGGCTCGTTGTCATTGCGCGGTCCTACGTCAGGGCCGGTCATAAGACGTCATGCTCGGGCTTGACCCGAGCATCTCGTGACGAAGAGATCCCCGGGTCGAAGCTGCGCTTCGCCCGAGGATGACGCTTTGCGTCACTTCAGCGCGCAATCCTTGGCGTGCGGATCGGCGTAGTCGCTGAACACCTTCTCGGCGATCTCGGTCTGGAACTTGCCGTCGGCGCGCTTGGCGACTTTGACGAGGTAGAAGTCCTGAATGGGATAGCCATTGGTGTTGAACTTGAACTTGCCGCGCAGCGAGGTGAAATCGGCCTTCTTGATGGCCTCGCGCAGCTTGTCGGCGTTGCCGGCGCCGCCGGCGGCCTTCACCGCGGAATCGATCAGCATCGCCGCGTCATAAGCCTGCTGCGCATAGGAGCCGGGCACGATCTTGTAGGCGGCTTCATAGGCCTGGACGAAAGCCTTGGTCTGCGCATTGTCCATGTTGGGCGCCCAGGTCATGCCGCCATAGAGCCCGACCGCCGCGTCCTGCTGCGCCGGCAGGGTCGATTCATCGACCGTGAAGGCGGAGAGGAACGGGATCTTGCCCTGCAGGCCGGCCTGCGACCACTGCTTGACGAAATTGACGCCGAGCCCACCGGGCAGGAAGGCGAAGACGACGTCGGGCTTGGAGGAGGCGATCTTGGCAAGGTCGGCCGAGAAATCCATCGCGTTCAGCGGCGCATAGACCTCGTCGACGATCTCGCCCTTGAAGTAGCGCTTGAAGCCGGCGAGCGAGTCCTTACCGGCCTGATAGTTCGGCGCGATGATGTAGGCTTTCTTGTAGTTCTGGTCCTGCGCGTATTTGCCGAGGACCTCGTGCACCTGGTCGTTCTGGTAGGAGGTGACGAAGAAGTTCTTGTTGCAGGCCTTGCCCGCCATGGTCGAGGGGCCGGCATTCGGGCTGATCAGGAAGGCGCCGGAATCGAGGACGGGCTTGGCGATCGCGCCGAGGATGTTCGAGAAGACCGGGCCGACGACGAAGGCCGGCTTCTCGGTCTCGACATAGGTCCGCACCCGGTCCACCGCGACGTCGGGCTTCAGCTCGTCATCAATCACGGTGATCTTGACCGGCACGCCGCCGAGCTTGCCGCCGTTCTTGTCGACCGCGAGCTGGAAGCCGTCGCGGACCTGCTGGCCGAGCGATGCCGCCGGCCCGGTCAGCACGCTGACCACGCCGATCTTGAGCGGCTCCTGCGCCTGTGCGGAAGCGATGGAAAGCGCCAGCGCAGCGCAGCCGATTGCGAGGCCGAATTTGAAAGTCGTCATCGATGCCCTCCCGGGACGAACGAGCGAAAAAGGAGGCGCGGCCGGGTTCCCTCAAACTTCTGTGGCTCGCGCAGGAGCATATTGTTTCAAGCTTAAAATATCTGCAAGGGCCATGACGCGGAAATTTCGAGCGGCCGTGCCCATCGCTTCCCACGTTGGAACGTCCGTCTACCCCAGCGCGAGCTCTTGCAGTTTTGCACGGCCCGCGAATAATCTCGACTACCCTTCCGTCTCGAGCGGGTGTCATCGTGTCTTTCGTTGAACAACCGGTCGTCGCCCTCTTCCTCTCCCTGACGCTGGGCTACCTGATCGGAAAGATCCGAATCGGCCCCGTCCAGATCGGCGGCGTCTGCGGGACGCTGTTCGTGGCCCTCGCCATCGGACAGCTCGGCGTGACCCTCAGCCCGGACCTGAAGAACGTCGCCTTTGCGCTGTTCATCTACGCGCTCGGTTTCACGGCGGGGCCGCAGTTCTTCAACAATATCCGCGGCGGCCTGCGCTACGGCATCCTGTCCTTCGTCGAGGTGGCGACGGTGCTGGCCCTGGTCGCGGTCGCCGTGCTGCTGTTCCGCCTCGATCCCGGCACGGCTTCCGGCCTTTTCGCCGGCTCGGCAACGGAGTCGGCCGTGCTGGGAACGGCTTCGGACGCGATCGGACGCCTTCCCCTACCGGCCGCGGAGATCGCCCGGCTGCAGGCCAACATGGCGACCGCCTATAGCGTGACCTATCTTTTCGGGCTCGTCGCCATCGTGGTCTTCACCACCCAGATCGGCCCGCTGCTGCTGCGGATCAACCTGCGGGAGGAGGCTGCCACCCTGGCGCGGCAGCTCGGCGCCGAGGATGACGGCGCCAAGGAAAACGGCGTGCCCGAGATCGTCTCGCGCACCTTCCGGGCCGGCCCTGTCGCCGGCGGCACCGTCGGGGCCTTCGAGAACAGCGTCAACGGCGTCGTCACGATCGAGCAGGTCGGGCGCGGCTCCGGTTTCGTCAAGGCGACGCCGGACATGCAGCTCGAAGCCGAGGATGTCGTCCTTGTCATCGGCCGGCGGCGCTCGGTCATCGCGATCGCCGAGCGCCTCGGCGCGGAAGTGCCGATGCCGGCGGGAGACAATGTTCCACTGGTCGAACGTCAGGTCGTGCTGGTGCGCCGCGAGGTCAGCGGGTTGCGGATTCGCGACCTGCGCCGCCTGGCCAGCGACGAGCAGCGGCGCGGCGTCTTCATCTCGCATGTCCGCCGCCTCGGCCAGGGCATCCCCGCCCTGCCGGGCACGGTGCTGGAACAGGGCGACATCCTCACCCTCTATGGCTCGGAAGAAGCGATCACCCGCGCGGCGCCCGAGCTCGGGCATCTGCTGCCGACCACATCGGCGACGGACTTCGTCATGCTCGGCCTCGGCGTGGTCGCGGGCCTCCTGCTCGGCGAGGTCGCGATTCAGGTCGGTGCACTAAACCTGACGCTCGGCACCGGCGGCGGTGCGCTCGTCTCGGGCCTCGTCTTCGGATGGCTGCACATGCACCGGCCCCAGCTCGGCGGCATTCCCCCGCAGGCAGCCGAGTTCATGAAGGATTTCGGATTGGCGACCTTCATCGCCGCGGTCGGCCTCTCGGTCGGCCCCGACGCCATCGCCCTGCTCAAGCAATACGGGCTCGTGCTGCCCGTGCTGTCGATCCTGGTTTCGGCCCTGCCCGGCCTCGCCTCGCTCTATATCGGGCGCTACCTCCTGAAGATCGAGGCGCCGATCCTGCTCGGCGCCATCGCCGGCCAGCATTGCAGCACGCCCTCGATCAGCGCGCTGGTCTCGCTCGCCGGCAATTCGACGCCGGTGATCGGCTATACCGTAACCTATGCCATCTCGAACGTGCTGCTGCCTCTGATGGGGCCTGTGGTCGTCGGCATGGTCGGGATGATCGGCTAGACATCCAGCCGGCAGGCCAACGCCCGCGATCACTCACGCGCGATGCCTGACTTGACCTCCCCTTCCGACTTCGCCCTAAATCCGGGCGGGGGGCGTCGTAGGGACGATCATGCTACGCGCCATCATTCTCGTCGCCGGGCTTCTTGCTCTCGCTCCGCCCGCACGCGCCTTCGACAACCCGATCAGCCGCGGCCTCGCGGATTTCCTCAATATCTTCAGCGAGCAGCCGATCCCGCGCCAGGTCGTGCTATGGAACGGCAAGCAGGCGCCCGGCACCATCGTGATCTCGACGAGCCAGCGGCGGCTCTACTACGTGCTCGGAAGCGGGCAGGCGCTTCGTTACGGCGTCGGCGTCGGACGGCAGGGCTTCAGCTGGTCGGGAACGAAGACCGTCACGATGAAACGCGAATGGCCGGATTGGCGGCCGCCGGCGCAGATGCTGAAACGCCGCCCGGACCTGCCGCGCCACATGGCCGGCGGCATCGACAACCCGCTGGGCGCGCGGGCGATCTATCTGGGATCGAGCCTCTACCGCATCCATGGCTCGAACGAGCCCGATACGATCGGGGCCGCAGTGTCATCCGGCTGCATCCGCATGACCAATCGCGACGTCATCGATCTCTACGGCCGCGTACGGACCGGCACCAAAGTGGTCGTGCTGCGATGAGACACAGCGAGGGTTCCGCGCCCCTTACCCTCGCACAGGCTGCCCGATTCGCAGCGGTTCTCGCCGTCTTCGGGAACAGATAATCCGGACGAGACTGGCACATCACTCCGCGGCACGGCTTTTGATCAACCGAAGAGGGGGATCACTTGGTTGCGCCGAAATGGAACAGGCTGTGCCTTATCCATATCTACGGCGCTCCCTATGGAGCGCGAACATGCCAACTGCGAGCGCGCGCGCGACGGAGCTCGTCGACCGCCTTTCGATCAAGCTTTACGGGTCCGAGCTCTGGGTCGTCATGGCCAATTGCGACGAGGCTCATGACATCTTCCTGCAGGCAATTTCTGCTGCGGAGAACTGCGCGATCGAACGGGCCGCTCAGTTGATCGGCAGGCTCGCGACAACCGGCACCACCCAGATCACACCGACGGCGGCGGCAGATCTCATCCGATCACTGAAGGATGAAAACGCTGTCTCGGAGTGATACGCCGCTGCCTGAAGAGATCGCCATGCAACGGCCGAATATCATGAAGGCGCATGGCTAAGCGACCCGGCGCGTCTCGGTCCGAACCCGTTCGCGCAAACCATCTGGAAACTGACGGCGTAGCAGCGAACTGCCCGAGAACGTCAACCGTACCAGCGTAGTATGGAGAGATTTGGTGGAGCCAGGCGGAATCGAACCGCCGACCTCTTGAATGCCATTCAAGCGCTCTCCCAACTGAGCTATGGCCCCACGCGCGACGGCCGGTTTGGGGGTCGGCCGTCAAAATCCGGTGTTTCATTCCGCCGCTTGGGCGGTCCGTCCGGAGCCGCCTGCCGGCGACGCAGCGGTCTATAGGCGGCCCGGACGGAAGACACAAGCGCCTAATGTCGCTTTGCCGTCATCTTTTTTCGAGGGTCGGACTCAGTTGTCCTCGTCGCCCTCGATGTCCCCGTCGATCAGGTCCGCGACGTCGTCGTCGCCTTCCTCATCCTCTTCGAGGAAGGTGTCGTCATCCTCAGTGCCGATGTCGTCCTCGACCTCGATATCGTCCTCGGTCGTGACGACGGCCTCCTTCTCGGACGTCTCGGCATCGGCTTCGTCGAGCGAGACGAGCTCGACCGCGCTGTCGGCGGTCTCGGCCTCGTCCTCCTCCTCAGGCTCCGGCTTGACCGGCGCCTTGGCCTGCGGCTCGAACATCGTGCGCGGATATGCCTGCCCCGTATAGGGCGAGACGACGGGGTCTTTATTCAAATCATAGAACTTGCGCCCCGTGACCGGGCAAACGCGCTTCGTTCCGAGTTCCGGTTTCGCCACTGCGTCGGACCCTTCAACCATCAGTATCTGAAAAGCAGGCGCGTCCGTTAGTCGGGGCGGGCGGCGCTGTCAAATGTTGATTTGAGCCATGCGACGGCTGCGCGCAAGAGCGGGGCTGTTTCGCCCCCCTCGCATGGCAGCGTCATGACCGCGCATTGGCGCGGCTCGCGCGAGCGTGCTAGGGCGGGCGCGCACTTCGTTTGGCTCGAGCGAGAGACCCCGATCCCGTGTCCCACGACCATGAACCCGTCCCCGTCACCGCCAGCGCCGCCGGCCCGCTCAAGGGCCGCGCCCGCGTGCCCGGCGACAAGTCGATCTCGCATCGGGCGATGATCTTCGGACTGCTGGCGATCGGCGAGACCAGGGTCACCGGCCTGCTCGAGGGCGAGGACGTGATGCGCACCGCTGCGGCGGCGCGGGCGCTCGGCGCGATCGTCCACCATGACGGGCCGGGCGCCTGGCGCGTGCAGGGCGTTGGCGTCGGCGGGCTGCGCGAGCCTGATTCGATTCTGGATTTCGGCAATGCCGGCACGGGCTCGCGTCTGATGATGGGCGTCTGCGGCTCGCATCCGATCACCACGACCTTCGATGGCGATGCCTCCCTGCGCAAGCGGCCGATGCGGCGCATCCTTGATCCGCTCGAGCAGATGGGCACGGTCGTCGTTTCGCAGCAGGAGGGCGGGCGCGTGCCGCTCACCCTGCGCGGCCCGAAGGAGGCCATCCCGATCGTCTATCGCCCGCCGGTCGCCTCGGCGCAGATCAAGTCAGCGGTGCTGCTGGCCGCCCTCGCCGCGCCCGGCGAGACGACGGTGATCGAGGCGGAAGCGACGCGCGACCATACCGAGAAGATGCTGGCTCATTTCGGAGCCGAAATCACCGTGACGCCGGAAGGCGCGCATGGCCGGCGGATCGTGCTGAAGGGCCAGCCCGAATTGCAGGCCGCGCCGATCGTGGTGCCAGCAGACCCCTCCTCGGCAGCCTTCCCGCTGGTGGCGGGACTGATCGTGCCCGGCTCCGACATCCTGATCGAGAGCGTGATGACCAACCCGCTGCGCTCGGGCCTGCTCACGACCTTGCTCGAGATGGGCGCCGACATCACCATCGAGCGCGAGGCCAATGAGGGCGGCGAGACCGTCGCCGATCTGCGCGTGCGGGCTTCGAGCCTCAAGGGCGTGACGGTGCCGCCAGAGCGCGCGCCTGCGATGATCGACGAATATCCGGTGCTGGCCGTCGCGGCCTCGTTCGCCACCGGCACGACGCGGATGCGCGGCTTGCAGGAACTGCGCGTCAAGGAATCCGATCGCCTCGCCGCGGTCGAGGCCGGGCTGAAGGCCGCCGGCGTGATCTGCGCCATCGAGGGCGACGACCTGATCGTCGAGGGCTCGGGCGGCGGGCCGGTTCGCGGCGGCGGGCCAATCGCGACCCATCTCGATCACCGCATCGCGATGAGCTTCCTCGTCATGGGCCTGGCGACGCAGCAGCCGGTCGTGGTCGATGACGGCCTGATGATCGCCACGAGCTTCCCGAGCTTCATCCCGCTGATGAACCAGCTCGGAGGCCGGATCGGATGAGCGCGGCGGCGGCGCGCGGCCGGCTCGTCATCGCCGTCGACGGCCCCGCCGCCTCCGGCAAGGGCACGCTGGCGCGGCGCCTCGCGGCCCATTACGGCCTGCCCTATCTCGACACCGGCCTGCTCTACCGGATGGTGGCCCGCGCCATGCTCGATGCCGGCCACGACATACGCGATGCCGCGGCGGCCGGCGAGATCGTCAACAGCTTCGACGAGACGGCCTTTCCCGAGGACCGGCTGCGCGGCCGCGAGATCGGCGAGGCGGCCTCCGTGGTCGCGGCGATGCCGGCCGTGCGCGCGGGATTGCTGGCGCGGCAGCGGCGCTTCGCCGCCCGGGCCGGCGGCGCCGTGCTGGACGGACGCGACATCGGTACGGTGATCTGCCCCGACGCCCGCGCCAAGCTCTTCGTCACCGCGACGCCGGAGGTGCGTGCCGCGCGCCGGCACAAGGAACTCATCGGGCGTGGCGAGGCCGTGACCTTCGACGGCATCCTCGCCGATATCCGCCGGCGCGACGCGCGGGATTCCGGCCGCAGCGACGCGCCGCTCAAGGCGGCGGAAGACGCCGTGACGCTCGACACCTCGGCGCTGACGGTCGAGGAGGCCGTTGCCGCAGCCATCGACGTCGTCGACGGCCGCCGGGCCGCCTGAAAGCCACTTCCTCGCGCATTTGCTATCGAAACGGGCGCGATCAGCCGGTTTTCCACCTTGGCGATCGCATCGACCGGGCGCACACTCCGATTCGCGACAGGACGACGGAGGTGGCGATGCGGCGCTGGCTGTACGGTCTCTCATGTCTGGCAGCGGCGGCGCTCTGGCACCCCGCCCTGCCTCGAGCCCAGACGGCAGGACCGCCGCTGGAGGAGGTCGACGTCGCGCTCGTTCTGGCGGTCGACGTCTCCTATTCGATGGATCTCGACGAGCTCGCCCTGCAGCGCAACGGCTATATCGAAGCCTTCCGCTCGAAGCAGCTGCATGACGCCATCAACAAGGGCGCGATCGGCAAGATCGCCGTGACCTATTTCGAATGGGCGGGCACCGGTTTCCAGTACGTCGTTCGGCCGTGGAAGGTGATCGACGGGCCGGCAGCGGCGATGGCGTTTGCGGAGGAGCTCGGCGAGGCGCCGACGCGGCGCGGGCGGCGCACCTCGATCTCGGGAGCGATCGACCTGGGCGTGCAATTACTCGAGCAGTCGAACGTGACGGCGATGCGGCGGGTGATCGACATCTCCGGCGACGGCGCCAATAATGACGGGCGCCCGGTCACCACAGCGCGCGACGAGGCCGGAGCCAAGGGCATCGCCATCAACGGCCTGCCTGTGATGCTGAAGCAGGCCGGCTATTTCGACATCGACAACCTCGACGTCTACTACAGCGACTGCGTCATCACCGGCATCGGGGCCTTCGTCATTCCGATCCGCGAGAAGAGCCAGTTCGTCGAGGCCACGAAGACCAAGCTGCTGCGCGAGATCGCCGAGGCGCCGGCGGACGCGACCATCCACAAGGCGCAGTCCGGCAACATCGCCACCTGCCTCGCCGGCGAGCGGCAATGGCGCGACCGGATGGGGAATTGAGGCCGGCAGCAACCGTCATGCTCGGGCTTGCCCCGAGCATCTCGTCAAGCGGAGGCGCCAGAGCCGCGTCCTGCCTGAGATTCTCGGGTCTACGCTTCGCTCCGCCCGAGAATGACGCTGGGTGTCACGTCCCCCTTGGCTTGGCCCGCGTCGTCGGCAGCGCAGCGGCGGGGTCGTCGGGCCAGAGATGGCGGGGATAACGGCCCTTCATCTCGGATTTCACCGCCAACCAGGATCCGCGCCAGAAGCCCGGCAGATCACGCGTGACCTGGATCGGCCGATGCGCCGGGGAGAGCAGCTCCAGCACCAGCGGCACGCGCCCGCCGGCCAGAGCAGGATGAATCGCGAGTCCGTAGAGTTCCTGCACCCGCACCGAAATGGTCGGCCCCGCCTCGGCGGCATAGTCGACGGCAAGCGACGAGCCGGTCGGAGCGGTGAAATGGGTCGGCGCCTCCGCGTCGAGCCGGCGCTTCATCTCCCAAGGCAGCAGGGTCGCGAGAGCGGAATCGAGATCGCCGGGCTGGATCGCCGCCAGTGAGGCACGGCCGGCGATATGAGGCGCCAGCCAGATCTCAGGCTCCTGTGACAACCCCAGGTCGGAGAGATCGGGCCAGTCCTCCTCGGGCTCGGCCTTGCGCAGGAAAGCAACGCGCTCGCGCAGCTGGTTCTGCGCCTTCGTCCAGGGCAGGAGGTCGATGCCAAGCGCAGCGATGCCCTTCGCCAGGGTCTCGGCATTCTCGGGCGTATCCGCGACCGACAGCGGGCGCTCCGACAAGGCTAGGGCGCCGTAGCGGCGCACCGCCCGAACGCGCAATGCGCGCGCTGTCCTGTCGAAATTCGCCTCCTCTCGCTCTGCGATGGCGAATGGTGCGAGGCCATGGGCGACGAGGGCTGCGATCTCGGCCTCGGAGATCGCGGCCGCGGCCATAATGCGCGCCTGCTGGGCGGCCCCCGTCATCTCCGCGACGACGATGTAGGGCTCGCGCGCCAGCCTCTGCGAGGCTTCCAGCGCCGCGCCACGGCCATTGGCGAGCAGGTACTGTCCGGAGCCCGGCGAGCGGGCCTTCGCGACGCGGTCCGGATAGGCGAAGGCGAGCAGGAGGCCGGACGAGAGCGGCTCGCCAGCCGAGCACGAGGCATTCCGCTCCGCCGTGCGGGCCCAGCCTTCGGCGAGACGGCGCATGTCGCCGGCCCGGCCGCCACGCTCGCGACTGAACCGCTCCAGCCGCTCGGCAAGATCGATGGCATCGCCTCCGAGCCCACGCTCCACCAGCACGGCGGCAAGATCGGCGGCGACACCGGCCTGCCCGAAGCGGGCGGCAGCCACGACCATGCGGGCGAGCCGGGGCGGCAGCGGCAGTGACTGTAGGGCCCGCCCATCCGGCGTGATGCGGCCATCCGCATCGAGCGCGCCGATGCTGGCCAACAGGGCGCGGGCTTCCTTGAGGGCAGGCGCGGGCGGCGGATCGAGGAAGGCGAGCGTGGTCGGATCGCCGACCCCCCAGGCGGCGCAATCGAGCAGGAGCGGGCTCAGATCGGCCGAGAGAATTTCGGGCCGGGCGAAGGCTTCGAGCGCGCCGGTCGCCGCCTCCTCCCAGAGCCGGTAGCAGACACCGGGCTCGGTGCGGCCCGCACGGCCACGGCGCTGATCGGCGGCGGCACGGCTGGCGCGGCGCGTCTCCAGGCGGGTGACGCCGATATCGGGCTCGTAGACGGGCACGCGAGCGAGGCCGGAATCGATCACCACCCGCACGCCCTCGATCGTAAGCGAGGTCTCGGCGATGGCCGTGGCCAGCACGATCTTGCGCCGGCCGGCTGGCGCTGGCAGCACGGCACGGTCCTGATCGCGCTGGTCGAGCGCGCCGTAAAGCGGAGCGATCTCCACGGCGGGATCGCGCAGCCTTTCGCGAAGGCGCTCCTCGACGCGGCGAATCTCGCCCTGCCCCGGCAGGAAGACGAGCTGCGAGCCAGGCTGCTCGTTCAGCGCAAGCAGGATCGTATCGACGACCTGATCCTCGATGCGCCTCAGCGGGTCGCGGCCGCGATAGCGCGTCTCGATGGGGTAGGCGCGGCCCTCGCTTTCGATCACCGGGGCATCGCCGAGAAGTTTCGCGACGCGCGCGCCGTCGAGCGTCGCGGACATGACGAGGATGCGCAAATCCTCGCGCAGGCCGCCCTGCGCATCGAGCGCCAGCGCCAGCCCGAAATCGGCATCGAGCGAGCGCTCGTGGAACTCGTCGAACAGCACGGCCGCGACGCCGTCCAGCGCCGGATCGTCGAGGATCATCCGGGCGAAGACGCCCTCGGTGACGACCTCGATGCGCGTCTTCGGCCCGATCTTCGAGCCGAGCCGGACACGCAGGCCGACGGTATCGCCGACGCGCTCGCCCAGCGTCTGCGCCATCCGGTTCGCCGCTCCGCGCGCCGCCAGCCGCCGCGGTTCCAGCACGATCAGCTTGCCGTCCTTCGTCCAGGGCTCGTCGAGCAGGGCGAGCGGCACGCGCGTGGTCTTGCCGGCGCCGGGCGGAGCGACCAGCACGGCGTTCGGCCGCGCCCGCAGGGCGACCGAGAGGTCCCCGAGGACGGCATCGATGGGTAAGGCGGTGTCAAAGGCGCGCATGCCCGGCCGATGTGGCGCAGGCGCGAGCCTCACGCAAGCCACTCGCCAGCCCGCGCTCATCATGCTAACCGCTGGCGCATGACAGAGACTGGCCAGACCCGCATCCAGAACCGCTTCCAGGCCTGCGCCCGCGAGGGCCGGGCGGCGCTGGTGACATTCGTCACCGCCGGCGATCCCGATTTCGAGACGGGAAGCGCGATCCTCGCGGCCCTGCCCGGAGCCGGTGCCGACCTGATCGAGCTCGGCGTGCCCTTCACCGACCCGATGGCGGACGGCATTCCTGTCCAGCTTGCCGGACAGCGCGCGCTCAAAGCCGGCCAGACGCTGCGCAAGACGCTCGCCATGGTCGAAACCTTCCGCAAGGCCGGCCATGACACGCCGATCGTGCTGATGGGCTATTACAACCCGATCTACGCCTATGGCGTCGAAGCCTTCCTCGCCGACGCGCGCCGGGTCGGCATCGACGGCCTGATCGTCGTCGACCTGCCGCCGGAAGAGGACGAGGAGCTCTGCCTGCCGGCGCTGAAGGCCGGCGTCAGCTTCATCCGGCTGGCCACGCCCACGACCGACGACAAGCGCCTGCCCAAGGTGCTGCAGAACACCTCCGGCTTCGTCTACTACGTCTCGGTGACCGGCGTGACCGGCGGCGCCATCGCCGATTACGGCGCGGTCGGCAGCGCGGTCGCTCGGATCAAGCGCCACACCGACCTGCCGGTCGCCGTCGGCTTCGGCGTCAAGACGGCCGCCGACGCCGCCACCATCGCCAAGGGCGCGGACGGCGTCGTCGTCGGCTCTGCGCTGGTCGAGCGCGTCCGGCTTTCGCTCGACAGCGAGGGCAAGGCCACGGAAAAGACGGTTTCGGCTGTCACCTCGCTGGTCAGCGAACTCGCGCAGGGCATCCGCTCTGCGGCCAAGGCGGCCTGAGGCCGGTTTCATTCAAGGGTCGCGTCGCTTGCCCTTCGGCAGGCCCGACCTATTTCAGGCGTGACGGCGCCAAGGCCTAGAAAGCCCCCGCCGCAAGCCCATCAGGGAATCGTCCGATGAACTGGATTTCCGAAGTCGTCCGCCCGCGCATCAAGACGCTGTTCAAGCGCGAGAGCCCCGAGAACCTCTGGATCAAGTGCCCGGATTCCGGGCAGATGGTCTTCCACAAGGATGTCGAGGCCAATGGCTACGTCATCCCCGGCTCCGAGCACCATATGCGTGTCACCGCGCCGGAGCGACTGCGCCTGACCTTCGACGACGGCAAGTGGCTCGACGTCGCCCTGCCGGAGGTGCCGGTCGATCCGCTCAAGTTCCGCGACGAGAAGCGCTATGTCGACCGGCTGAAGGACGCCCGCGCCAAGACCGGCGCACAGGATGCCTTCAAGATCGGCTACGGCCGGGTCAAGGGCCTGCCGATGACGCTGGCGGCTCAGGATTTCCACTTCATGGGCGGCTCGCTCGGCATGGCCGCCGGCGAAGCCTTCGTCAAGGGCGCCGAGACCGCGCTCGAGAAGAAGACGCCCTATGTCGTCTTCGCGGCGTCCGGCGGCGCGCGCATGCAAGAGGGCATCCTCTCGCTGATGCAGCTGCCGCGCACCACGGTGGCGGTGCGGCGCCTGCGCGCGGCCGGCCTGCCCTATTTCGTTGTGCTGACGAACCCGACGACCGGCGGCGTCACCGCCTCCTACGCCATGCTGGGCGACATCCACATCGCCGAGCCGGGCGCGCTGATCGGCTTCGCCGGCCCGCGCGTGATCGAGCAGACGATCCGCGAGAAGCTGCCGGAAGGCTTCCAGCGCTCCGAATATCTCAAGGACCACGGTATGGTCGACATGGTCGTCCACCGCCGCGAGATCCCCGAGACGCTGGCCCGGCTCGGCCGCCTGCTGACCAAGCAGCCACCTGTGAAGGAAGAAGTCGCGGTGGCCGCACGCCCGGTGGTCGAGGCGGTCTGAGGTCGTTTGCGGCTGGGGGCCGTCACATCATGGGGTCTTCCGACACGCTGCTTGCGCGCTTCATGGCGCTGCACCCCAAGCTGATCGACCTCTCGCTCGGCCGCATCCTGACCCTGCTGGAGCGGCTCGGCGACCCGCATAAACGCCTGCCGCCGGTGATCCATGTCGCCGGCACCAACGGCAAGGGCTCGACCATCGCCTTCATGCGGGCGATCCTCGAGGCGGCGGGCCTGCGCGTCCATGTCTACACCTCGCCGCATCTGGTGCGTTTCCACGAGCGCATCCGCATCGGCGCGCCCGGCGGCGGCCGTTTCGTCGACGAGGCGGTGCTGGTCGAAGCGTTGGAGCGCTGCGAGCGCATCAATGCCGGCGATGCCATCACCTTCTTCGAGATCACGGCTGCGGCGGCCGTGCTGCTGTTTTCAGAGCATGAAGCGGATGTCGTGCTGCTCGAAGTCGGGCTCGGCGGCCGCTTCGACGCGACCAATGTCATCGCCCATCCCGCCTGCACCGTGGTGACGCCGGTCTCGCTCGACCATGCCGAGTATCTCGGCGACACCGTGACCAAGATCGCGGCCGAGAAGGCCGGCATCTTCAAGCGGGGCGCGCCGGCGGTGATCGCCCCGCAGGAGCCGGAGCCGACGGCGGTGCTCGAAGCCACGGCCGAGCGCGTCGGCGCCTCGAAAATCTTGATCGGCGCGCAGGATTTCAACGTCCACGAGGCCGGCGGGCGGCTGGTCTACGAGGATGGCGACGGACTGCTCGACCTCCCGCTGCCGCGCCTGGCCGGGCGCCATCAGCACATCAATGCCGGCACCGCGATCGCGGCGCTGCGGGCGGCCGGCTATGGCGGCCTGCCGGCGCGCGCCTTCGAGGAGGGCATGCGCAACGCCGACTGGCCGGCGCGGCTGCAGCGGCTGGCTCGCGGGCACCTCGTCGGGATCATGCCCGAGCGGGCCGAACTCTGGCTCGATGGCGGCCACAACCCGGATGGCGGACGCGTGCTGGCCCAGGCCATGGCCGATCTCGCCGACCGCAACCCTGCGCCTTTGGTGATGATCGCGGGCCTGCTCTCGACCAAGGACGCCGCCGCGACGCTCGGCCATTTCAAGGGGCTGGCGCAGGCGCTCTATGCCGTGCCGATCCAGAACTCGCTGGCCGCACGCCCGGCGGAAGAGGTGGCCGAAGCGGCCCGCAATGCCGGTCTTGCTGCGGAGGTTTCAGGCTCGGTCGAGCAGGCGCTGCGGACGATCGCGGGCCGCGACTGGCCGGCGCCGCCGCGCATCCTGATCTGCGGCTCGCTTTATCTCGCCGGCGAGGTGCTCTCGGCCAACGGCACGCCGCCGACCTGAACAGCGGCCGGCGGAATACGATCATGGAGGCGGGGAAAGCCATGCCAGTTCCCGGACTGACCGTTCTCGCCGCGACGCTGATGTGCGGAATGCTCGGCGGCTGCGTCACCTCCGGTGATCCAGCCCCGCCGGCAGCCGAAGGCGCCGAGCGCGTCGCGGCCGGCAAGCCGACTTTCCTGCAGCAGACCTATATGACGATGGACACAAGCTGCCGGCCGGTGAAGCCGCCCACGGCCGTCCTGACCGAGCCGCCCCGGCACGGCAAGGTGCGCATGGCCAAGCGGAACGCCAAGGCCGAATACGGGCCCGGCGACCATCAGCACTGCGACGGCAAGATCGGCCCCTCGCTCGCCTTCGAATACACGTCACGCCGGAACTATCGTGGACCGGACCGCTTCGGAGTGCGTGTGCGCTACAGCGACGGCGAGATCCGGCATGCGCAGTTCAAGGTCGAGGTCGACTGAGACGACGGGGAGAGCGGCATGCAACGCAACTTCGGAGCCGGCGGGCCGGCCGTATCCGCGATCGGCCAGGGCAGCTGGTACAGCGAGCAGGGCGACCGGCGCGAGGCCATTGCCGCGTTCCGGCGCGGGCTCGATCTCGGACTTGGCCATATCGACACTGCCGAGATGTATGGCGACGGCCGCTCCGAGGCGCTGATCGGCGAAGCCATCACTGGGCGACGCGACGAGGTCTTCCTCGTCTCGAAGGTACTGCCGCACAACGCCTCGCGGCAGAGCGCTCGCGCCGCCTGCGAGCGCTCGCTGAAGCATCTGAGGACCGACCGGCTCGACTGCTACCTGCTGCACTGGCGCGGGCCACATCCGCTGGCCGAGACCTTCGCCGCCTTCGAGGCGCTGAAGCAGGAGGGCAAGATCCTGTCCTGGGGCGTCAGCAATTTCGACGAGGACGATCTCGACGAGGCGCTGGCGGCTGCCGGCAAAGGCAGGATCGCCTGCAACCAGGTGCTCTACCATCTGCGCGAGCGGGCCATAGAGCATGCGGTGATCCCGTGGTGCGAGCGCAACGGCATCGCCGTCACCGCCTACAGCCCCTTCGGGCACGACGACTTTCCGGCCCCCGGCAGCGCGCAGGGCAAGATCCTCGCCGAGATCGCCGCGGCGCATGACGCGTCTCCCCGGCAGGTCGCGCTCGCCTTCCTGACGCGGCGTGCGAGCCTCTTCGCGATCCCGAAAGCGGGCAAGGTCGGCCATGTCGAGGACAATGCCGGGGCGCTGCGTCTTGCCCTCTCGGAAACCGAGATCGCGCGGATCGACGCCGCCTTCCCGCTCGGCCGCAAGCCCCATGCGTTGCCGATGATTTGATCTGCGCTGGAAACCACGATCCACCTTCGCGCTTTACAGGCCGCGGCGCCCGCGCTTTCCTAGAGTCAAGGGCGACGGCCGTCAGAGCCTCACCAACGCCCGCTCAGCAGTTGCGTCTTCGGAGTTTGGGCGATGCGTCGTGTTCTCGGCATCCTGGCCGTTTTGTTCATGTCCGTCTTCGGCGCCGCCAAGGCGCAAGCCGGCGTCGATGTGAGAGTGGACATCGCCGCCCAGCGGATGACGGTCGCCACCACCGACGGTGAAATCTACGACTGGAAGATCTCCTCCGGCCGCAAGGGGTTCCGCTCGCCGAACGGCCAGTACCGCCCGACCCGGCTCGAAAAGAACTGGTATTCGCGCAAATATGGCGGCGCGATGCCCTACGCTGTGTTCTTCCGCGGCGGCTACGCGATCCATGGCACGACGGCCGTCGGCGCGCTCGGCCGCCCGGCCTCTCATGGCTGCATCCGCCTGCACCCCGCCAATGCCGCCAAGCTGTTTGCGCTGGTGAAGAAGCATGGCGCCGGCCAGACCCGGATCGCGCTGAACGGGGCCGCGACCGACAATCTCTCGCGCTTCGCCAAGGCGTCCGGCGGCTCGAAGGCCAGGTTTGCCAACACAGCACCGACCAAGCACAAGATCGCGAACAGCAGCGGCACCAAGGCACAGATCGCCAAGGCCAAGCCGCGGCATCAGGACAGCACGATCGCCCAGCAAGGGCGGTCCAATGGCTGGGAAGCGGCGCGCGGCCAGATCCTGCTGCGGCCCGCGCTGCCGGCTAATGCCTATGGCTACCAGCCCTATTACCCGAGCGGCTATGGCTATGGCTGGCGCTGAGATCGACGTCAGACGCTAGATCGCTTCCGGCGCGATCCTGAGCCAGCCTTCCAGCGTCTCACCGGGCGCCAGCCGCTTCAGCGGCGCGGCCGCCCGCGCGGCCGGCTCGCTCGGCGCGCCGATGGCGTGGCTCTGCGGCTCGACGCAGAGGAAGTCGGCCCCGGGTGGCGACCAGACCACCGGGCAGTTCAGGCTGTCGCTCGCCGTCAGCGTGATGGCGAGGCCGGTCGAGGGCGTCTCGATCCGAGCGCTGCCGTCCCAGTCGAAAAAGCTCCAGGCCGTCACCGTATCGGAGCGGAACGGCCGCGCATCGGCGTAAGGGCCGCCCTGGGTGAAAGCTTCCTGCCCGATCGCCCGAAAGGCTTCGCCGAAGACCAGCGCGCCGGCTGCCCGCATGGTCAGGCGCGTATCGGCCGCGCACGGAAACCAGGGATGATGGCCGATCCCGAACGGTAGCGCCGTCTCGGCCTCGTTCGTGATCGACAGGCGAATGGTCATACCGGCTTCGTCCAGTATGACTTCCTGCCGGGCACGGTAGCGATAGCGGTCGGGACCGTCGATGCGCCGATGCTCGATGACGGTATGACCGCGGTCATACCGCAGAACCTCCCAGGCGGCCTGCCAGCCGAAGCCATGGATGGTGCCTGACGGATCGTTGGCGGGAACCTGAAAACGGGTTTCGCCGTCGTCCACCACGCTTCCGAAGGCCCGGTTGGCGAAGGGCAGCATCGCCCAGCTGCCGAAGAAGTTCGGAGAAGCGGTCGAGGCCGTCCGATCAGCCGGCGGATGCAGCACATCATGCCGGCGCCCATCCGGGCCGGTCCAGACGAGCCGCGAGACGATGCCCCCGATCTCCGGTATGACCACGGCTTCCAGGCCGCCGGCTTGCAGTTGCAGCATCGCGCTCGTCCGATTCGTTCGTTCCCGTCGAACCGCAGCGTTGCCGCGATTGCAGGGCGGGCACAAGCCGGCGCGCCTTGACCATGTCCGGTACGGCAGTGACAGTCGCGCGCCATTGCCGGAGTCTGCCATGCCCAAACCTTTGATCGCGCTCGACTGGGGTACGACCCGCGCGCGCGCCTTCCTGATCTCGGAAACGGGCGCGGTGCTGCAGCGGCGCATCGCCGATCAGGGCATCCAGTCCGTGCCGGCTGGCGGCTATCCCGCCGCATTCGAGACGCTGGCTGGCGATTTCCGGCGCGCCGCGCCCGATGCGGCCATCGTGCTCGCCGGCATGGTCGGCAGCCGCAATGGCTGGATCGAGGCGCCCTATGTCGCCTGCCCGGCCTCTCCTGACGAGATCGCGGCAGCTTCGATCCGCGCAGCGCTCGACGATCACACCACGGCCACCATCCTGCCGGGCCTGAGCTGCGACGAGGGCGCCTTCGACGTGATGCGCGGCGAGGAGACGCTGATCGTCGGGCTCGGCCTGGAAAACGGCATCGCCTGCCTGCCGGGAACCCATTCGAAATGGGCCGAGATCAGGGACGGGCGCATCGTCCGCTTCGCCAGCTTCATGACCGGAGAGGTCTACGGACTGCTGCGTAACGGCTCGATCCTGGGCCGCCTCGCGGAGGAACCGTCGGGTGAGGATGCTTCAAACGGAGCGACTCGCGGCCGGGCAGGCGCACAACGTACCGGCGGCCTGCTCAACACCGCTTTCGCCGCCCGCACCGAGGTCCTTGCCGGCCGGATGCGCGGCGGCGAGGTCGGTCCCTATCTATCGGCGCTGCTGGTCGGGCAGGAGATCTCAGGAGCGCAGTCGCTGTTCGGGCGGCGGGAAGAGATCCACCTCGTCGCCGACGGTGCGTTGGCCGAGAGCTATGGCGCCGCGCTGGAAGCGGCAGGCCTTACGGTCAGGCTTACAACACCCGAGGACGCCTTCATCGCCGGCATCAGGCGTCTCGCGGACGGACTCACCGGGTAATCGCTCTCGCCTGCCCGATTGCGGCAGCGACACGGGCTGGCAGAACGACATGCTGGTAAGCGTGGATTAAGCCTGCAGACGATCTGCGTCTGGTGCGCCGCCGTTGCAGACAATCGCGGAGACCCTCTTCACCCTTCGTCAGGGGACCGGCCCGATGATGACGGCCTGGATCAGGCTGGGGAAGGCCGTGACATCGCATCCCTCTATATGGGCGCTGGGCATGGCCGGCTTCGCCATTGTCGGCTCGCTCGGTTATACGCAATGGCTCGCGCAACGCAGTGAAGGCGCGGCGCCGGTGGTAGCCGTCGCCTCAGCGGAAAGGCCCATCCCTGGGCCGCGCCAGCCCGTGACGCTCGCCGTATCCGCCGATTATCGGGGGCACTACATCGTTCATCCGAGCGTCGAGAACTACCGGATCAAGATGATGGTTGACACAGGCGCCAGCATCGTCGCGCTGACCGCGGCCGATGCCCAGGCGCTGGGCATCAAGTCGGACACCAATGCGCGCAAGATGATGCTGAGCACGGCAAACGGCACCGTCACGGGCTATCGCACGGTGCTGCGCGAAATCCGGCTCGGCGACATCGTCGTGCGCAATGTCGACGCCGTCGTGCTGCCCGAGCGCGCCCTCTCGATGAGCCTGCTGGGCAACTCGTTCCTCAGCAAGCTGCAGGGCTACGAGGTCCAGACGGGGCGAATGGTGCTGCGGGGTTGAAAGGCGGCGGCCGAGGCCGGCAACGGGTCCCGAACGTGTCTCGCCCCGCTCAGGTGAACTTGGGGCAACCCTTCACGTCGGCGCGCACGATCTGCTCGATGCTGTTATCGCCATCCGCCTTGCCATTGCGCGGCCGCGTATAGATCGGATTGTCGCCGAGCGTGACCTTGCTGAAAAGGCCGTTCCCGATCAACGGCGTGAATTCGTAGCTCGCTCGCGCCAAGATTACCGAGGTGCTGGCGATCCGCGCACTTTCGGGCACGGTCACGGTGTCGCCGCGCTTGGGTGCGGCGGTACCCTCCGGATAGCTGCTCGACCAGCAGACCTTGCCGATGCGGTTGGCATCGATGACGATACTGGCGATGACCATCTTGACCTTACTGGCGTCGTAGGGAAGCAGGACCGTTTCAGACGCTTTGAAGATGTTGGTGATTTCCGCCGTCGGAATCGTCTGGAGGCGCGCCGTAAGATCGCTCAGAGATGAAGTCAGCTGGGTGACCTTGCGATTGATCATGACCATCTGCGAGAGGTTGACCAATCCGATATAGGCGATCGCCATCACGGGAAGCACGATCGCGGCCTCGATGGCCGCCACGCCGTCAGAGGCGTCGCGGAAACGGCGCCACAGGCTGAAGACGCTCTTGAGTTTCATCGTCGCTCCGGATCGCATCATGGGACGAACGGCTCCGCCCGGAAGGTCATGCTTGCAACGAGGCCGCGCCGACCGGAACCCGCGCCGCCTATGTTGGCGAGATCCTTCGACGCCCAGCTCGTGAGAAGCAGCTTGTAGTCGAGCACCGCCCGCACGACGACGATCTGACCGGTGTCGGGCTGGCGGTAAGAGAAGCTGCTCGTATCGAGATTGCCGCCCGCAAGAGGATTGCTGCTGGCCGTACCGGAACTCGCCCCCGAGAAGTCGCTATAGGTGCTGACATCAATAGCCAGCTTGGTGCAGTCGATGAGTTTCATCGGCGCCCGCGCACAGACGTCGTCGCGGAATGCGGCTGCATTGACTGAGGCAGTGCTGGACGAGTAGCGGCTGCGCGACTCGCCGGTCAACAGCGCGCGCGACGCCTGCGACAGCGATTCCTCCAGGACCTGATTGGTCCAGAACATCAGCCCCGTCTCGATGATAGCCCACGTCAGCATGAAGAAGGGCAACGCAACGAAGCCGAACTCGATCGCCGTCGCCCCGTTCTCGGAACGCTGGAAGCGCCTGATGATGGAACGCCGGCCGCGGCCCTTCCGCCCGGCTGTTGTGCCGGTCTGCTCCGCTGGTGCCATAGGATCAAACATTCGCTGGCCTCGCCGAGCCTGTCGCTCCGACCAGCTGATATCTAAGCCAAAACAATTGCCGATCGGTTAGGGGTGTTTCGCTGCCACCGCCTGCAAGGCAAAGATTTTATTTACCTTGAGCACTTCCGAGCACGCCCGCGCCTACGCGCGCGTCAACACCTAATAGGATCGGCCGCGATCGAACGGCCAGGCTTTCCGACGAACTACTTGCACTTGGCGTTGGGCTAACGCCAACTATTTGGGCGCGGCACCATTGCCGGTTGCCTGAGCGTTGCGGGCCGACGCCTGGCCTCCAACTTCGCCGAAATACTTCTGGGCGTCACCAAGCTGCGCAGCAGGCTGGCATACGGGCGTGCAGGAATAGCTCTCGCGCTCCATGCCCCGCTGCACCGTCAGCACCGCCTCGGACGCCGCGCCGACGCGAACCAGCGACTCGGCCAGAAGCGTGCCCGTTCCGTCCAATGCGATCAGGTTGGTCACGCCGAAGCTCTTGCCGGTGACCACCATGACACCATTGCGCTGCACGGCCACGTCCGCGATGGCCGGATTGCCGACGATGACCGTCTGCGCCTTCTCGGGCAAGCGCACGACCTTGGCATGATCAACCAGGACCATCACGCTTTCGGCCTGGCTCTCCTGCGGCGCAGCCGTCGCCGGACCGCTGGTCGAGCAGGCCATGACGAAGACCATGGCGACCAGCCAAGGCGCGGAACGACGGCACCTTTCCGGCGTGTGGTTGGTCGACATGGCGGGCCTCAAGCTCTGCGATGTCACCAGACAAGCGCAAAATGATGAACCAAGTCTTAAAAACGATGACGGCAGCGACTTCATCGATCTTTTCTCCGCCTAACGAAGCGGAATGCCTTCCAAAAATCTCGTTGGGCGATCATTGATATCAAACTAAAACGTGAATGCAGTATCGGTTAAATATCTTATTTACCGACAAAAACCTAGATTAATTCTTGCTTATTGCATGAATCCCTTTCTATTCGTCCTTTAAATTGGGCGTTAACCACGGCGAAAACATCATCTCAAAGCGCCCAATTCTTTGATCACTTTAACTGATCGGCAAGAGGGGCGGGCTAATGTCGTTCCTGTCGCTGACCGAAGCCGCTTCAGAGCGAAGGCAGCCGTCAAACCGTGGTGTAAGGAGTTTCAGCATGACCAATCTTTTCGCTCGCTTCGTCAAGGACGAGTCCGGCGCCACCGCCATCGAGTACGGCCTGATCGCCGCCCTGATCGCCGTCGTTTGTATCGCTACCTGGACGACCATCGGCAGCAATCTGAAGGCGCGGTTCCAGGAAGTCGAAAGCGGCCTCATCAAGAAGTCCTGAGGATTCTCACAGGCGGCCCTCAGGGTTGCCGAGCGCATCCGAGAACGCCCCGGCATGGCCGGGGCGTTCTGCCGTTTTTACACTTCTCCGACCATTCCCGCCGTTTTCGTAAGGCTTTGGTGAGGCCTGCGTGCGACTGTCACACCCTCGCTCGGATCGGACCAGCCCATGTCACTCCCACTGATTATTATGCTTGGTGTGTTTCCTTTCGCCATGGCCTATGCCGCAGCGAGCGATCTCGTCTCGATGACGATCTCGAACCGGCTTTGCCTCTCCCTGGTCATTTCCTTCGCGCTTTGCGCCGCGCTGCTGGGCCTCAGCCTCAACGACATCGCCTGGCATCTGGCAGCCGGCATGCTGGTGCTCGTCGGCGCCTTCGGCCTATTCGCCGCGGGCTGGATCGGCGGGGGCGATGCCAAGCTCGCGGCAGCGACTGCCCTGTGGTTCGGCTTCGACGAGTTGATGCCGTATCTCGTCTTTTCCAGCTTCGCCGGCGGATTGCTGACGCTGCTGATCTTGCATTTGCGCTCGCATCCTCTTCCTTCGATGGCTGCCAACTGGGGCTGGGCACAGCGCCTGCACGCGCCGAAGGAGGGCGTTCCCTACGGCATCGCTCTCGCCTTCACCGCCTTGCTCATCCTGCCGGAGACCGCAATCTGGCGCGCCGCAGTCGGCGTCTGACGGCATACGGCGACCTTACGTCATACCTCATCAAAAAATATACGTCCGATTAACCATAAGTTGACGTTTCACGACGACGATCCAGGACATGAGCCGGCTCCGCCTGGCTGAGGATCGGACGCCGATGAGTCCCGCACGCATCATCATTCTCGTGATCGCACTGGCCGCGGGCCTGGGCGCCGCTCTCCTCGTGCAGCAGCCGTCGCAGGCTCCGGCGCCGGTGGCCAAGGTCGAGCAGGCGCCAACCGTGCCCGTGCTCGTCGCGGCAACCGACATCCCGATCGGCAACACAGTAGCGGCCAACGATCTGCGCTGGCTGAACTGGCCGCTGGCCAGCGTGCCGAACGGAATCATCCGCAAGGATGAAGCGCCCGAAGCCGAGAAGGAGATCATCGGCCAGTTGGCGCGCTACGCCATTCTCGGTGCCGAGCCAATCCGGCGCGAGAAGCTGATCAGGACCGACGGGACAGGCTTCCTCTCGGCCGTGTTGCCGTCCGGAATGCGCGCGGTGGCCATCAGCACCGATAGCCGCGGCGCCAGTACCGCAGGCGGTTTCATCCTTCCCAACGATCGCGTCGACGTTGTCTCCACCTGGCGCGGCGAATCCACCTCCGGTCGCGGCGAAGCCCAGGTCAGCGAAACCATCTTGCGCAACATCAGGACTCTGGCGATCGGCCAGAACGTGCAGGAGCGCAACGGCGAGAAGGTCGTGGTCGGCGAGACCGCGACGCTCGAAGTCGATCCCGGGCAGGTCGAGATCCTGATCCAGGCGCAGAAGACCGGGACGCTCTCGCTGGCGCTGCGCAGCCTGAAGGACGCGAATGAACCGGCACCGCCAGCCTCGGCCGACAATTCCATGACCCTGGTGCGCTACGGTGTCACCTCGAAGAGCGTGAAGCCATGACCAGATGCTCTCTTCGCCTCGCGACGGCTCTCGCGCTCGTTCTGCTGGCCGGCAGCGCCAACGCACAGTCGACCGGCAGAGATGCCGCTCCGGTGCTCAATGTCGGCGCGAGCGAGCACGCGATTTCACGCAAGCTCGACCTTTCGATCGGCCGTTCTCTGATCGTCGAACTGCCACGAGACGCCAAGGAAGTGTTCGTCGCGAACCCGAAGGTCGCAAATGCGGTGGTCCGGACCGCACGCAAGCTTTTCATCATCGGCATCGCCGACGGGGCGACCTCGATGTTCGTGATGGACGGCGACGGCCGCCAGATCACCGCCCTCGAGATCAATGTCGGGCGGGACCTCAATGTCCTGCGCCAGACGCTACGCACCGCGCTGCCGAATTCGCAGATCGAGATCAAGCCCGCAGGCGACTCGATCCTACTGGTCGGGACCGTGCCCAACGCGTCCGAAGCGACGCAGGCCGTCGACATCGCCAATGCCTTCGTCGGAGTCTCCGACAAGAACGCCTCCAAGGGCGCCGTCATCAACTCGCTGACGATCCGCGACCGCGACCAGGTCATGGTCAAGGTGACGGTGTCCGAGGTCTCGCGCAAGGCGATCAAGCAGCTCGGCATCAACTCGACCGGCGAGTGGAAGCTGGGCAAGTTCTCGATCACGCCGAGCATCGACAACCCCTTTTCGCTGTCTCCTCAGGCGCTATCCGCCACGGCGATCGGAGCCGGCATCGGCAATTCGCAGAACTTCACCCTGCGAGCCCTCGAGCGGGCGGGCCTCGCCCGCGTCCTGGCCGAACCAAACGTCACCGCGATCTCCGGCGAGAGCGCCAAGTTCACGGCAGGTGGCGAAGTCCCTGTTCCGACCGGCTATACCTGTGACCCGGCCAAGGCCGTCTGCACGCTTGGCGTCCAATACAAGCCGATCGGCGTCGCCCTCAACTTCACGCCGATCGTGCTCTCGGCCAACAAGATCAGCATGCGCATCGCGACCGAGGTCACCGAGCTCGACTTCGAGAACCAGATCGTGCTCCAGGGCGGAGCCGGCCAGCCCACCGTCACTGTCCCGGCGTTCCGCGTGCGCAAATCCGACACGACCGTTGAATTGCCATCCGGTGGCACGCTGGCCACCGCAGGCCTGATCCAGCGCGTCTCCAAGTCATCGCTCAACGGCCTACCTGGGCTCATGAACCTGCCGATCATCGGGGTGCTGTTCCGCTCGCGCGACTATCAGCGCGAGGAAACCGAGCTGATGATCACGGCCACTCCCTACATCGCCAAGCCGATGCAGCCGAACGAGGTCCAGCGCCCCGATGACGGCTTCGTGGAATCCCACGATGCCCAGGCCATCCTGCTCGGACGCCTCAACAAGCTCTACGGCAGCGGCGGCGGCCCGATCCCACAGGCGTACAAGGGCCGCGTCGGCTTCATTGCCGACTAAGCGAACCGAATGGATAGCATCATGATGGATCGCCCGACCATGACGGTTCCCTTCCAGGAGAGAGCCATCGCCCCGCGCCTTCTGGCCTTTGCATTGGCTTTCGGTGCGCTCGCCGGCGGATGCGCCGGCAAGGGCGCGCAGGCAGATCCGCCTTCCATTGCGCCAGTGGATACCCGGGAACGACATCCGATCGTGCTGCGCGATGCGCCCCGCTCGCTCGACGTCTTCGTCGGCCGCGCAGGGGGCTCGCTCGACAGCCGTCAGGCCGAGGATGTCGCGGGTTTCGCCCGGGAATACCGGAGGTCCGGAAAGGGCGGCCTCGTCGCGGAGGTTCCAAAGGGCTCGCGCCGCGAGGGGGCGACGCATGACACGCTCAGCGGTATCCGCGCGACCTTGGCCCGCAATGGCGTATCGCCGAATGCTCTGAGCGTTCGCAGCTATCCAATCCAGGATCCAGGCCTCGCGTCGCCGATCCGCCTCAGCTTCGCGTCGCTCCAGGCCGTCGTGCCGCACCAGTGCGGGCAGTGGCCGACCGATCTCGGCAGCTCCGACTTCAAGTTCTCGGCATCCAACGAGCCATACTGGAACCTCGGCTGTTCTTCTCAGGCCACGCTGGCGGCCCAGGTCGCGGATCCAATCGACCTGGTCAGGGCTCGCGACGAAGGCCGCCCCGACATCGTCAAGCGTATGGGTGCCATCGCCAAGATTCGCGAAGGCAAGGATCCCTCGACGCAGTATCGCCAGCAGACACCACAGATCAATGCGACGGTGGGAGGCGGCAGCTAATGCAGCCCATGACGAACGAAACACCGGCGCCCGAGGCGAACGAAGAGACCATCGCGCCGCTGCCGCGCATCACGCTGCAGGCCTTTTGCGAGACACCGGCCGTCGCCGCGACGATGCAGGCGGCGGTCGCCGACCGGCGCATGGACAAGACCCATGCCCGCATCCAGATGGGCGGACCAGCCGCAGCCGTCGAGACCTTCCGAACGGCACCGACGCCGAACGTCATCGTGGTCGAGACCGTGTCGGACCCGGCGACCCTGATCGCGCATCTCGATATGCTGTCGGAAAGCTGCGATCCCGGCACGAAGGTCGTGGTGATCGGCCATGTCAACGACGTGCAGCTCTATCGCGACCTGCTGCGCCGCGGCATCAGCGAATACCTGATCGCACCGCTTGGGACGCTCGATCTGCTGCGCACGCTCTCAGAGCTCTATATCACGCCGGAAGCGCGCAATCTCGGCCGGGTCATCGCGGTGGTCGGCGCCAAGGGCGGTGTCGGCTCCTCGACCATCGCACACAACATGTCTTGGGCGATCGCGCGCAATCTCGATGCCTCCACGGTGGTCGTCGATCTCGACATCGCCTGGGGCACGGCCGGTCTCAACTTCAATCAAGATCCGCCCCAGGGGATCGCGGAAGCGGTGTTCGCGCCCGAGCGCCTCGACGCCAACCTGCTCGACAGGCTCCTGTCGCGCTGCAGCGACAATCTCGCCCTCCTCGCGGCGCCGGCGGTCCTCGACCGGACCATCGATCTTGACGAAGACGCCCTGGAGCAGTTGCTGGAGCTGCTGCGCGCCAGCGTCCCCTGCATCGTCCTCGACGTGCCGCACCAGTGGAGCAGCTGGGTCAAGCGGACTCTCATCAGCGCCGACGAGATCGTGGTGGTGGCCGAGCCAGAGCTCGCATCCCTGCGCAACGCCAAGAACATCGTCGATCTGTCCCGCGCCACCCGGCCCAACGATGCGGTCGCCCGTCTCGTGCTGAACAAGGTCGGCGTGCCCAAGCGGCCGGAGATCAATGCCAGCGAGTTCGCCAAGGCACTCGGCATCGACGTTCTCTGCACGATCCCCTTCGACGCGCAGCTCTTCGGCACGGCCGCCAACAACGGCCAGATGATCGCCGAGGTCCAGGCGGGCAGCAAGGCGAGCGAAGCTTTCACGCAGATCGCAAGCGCGCTGACCGGCCGCGGCGAAGCCAAGCGCAGCCGGCGCAGCCTGTTCGAGCCGCTCGTCTCGAAGCTGAAACGCCGCAAGGCCTCTTGATGACGGTGGACCGGCCAGACGGAAAGCCAGCCGGGAGATCAGGCCAGGCAGTCGAGCATGCGCGCGCCGAAGCGGCGCGTGCGGGAGTGTGCTGAGATGTTCGGGAAGCGATCCGCGGGCGCGACCGTCGCGCCGTCCCTGAGCGCGAAGAGCCCTGCGGCTCTGCAACCGGCGCCGCGCAAGCTGGAACAAATCCAGCCCGGCGCCGAGGAACGCAAGGCCGCGCCGGTCGAGGCGCCGACGCGGTCCGAAGAATACTATCAGATGAAGAGCATGATCTTCGGGGCGCTGATCGAGGCCATCGATCTGTCGCAGCTCGCGAAGCTCGACTCCGAATCGGCGCGGGAGGAAATCCGCGACATCATCAACGAGATCATCTCGCTGAAGAACGTCGTGCTTTCGATCGCCGAGCAGGAGGAACTGCTCGACGACATCTGCAACGACGTCCTCGGTTACGGTCCGCTCGAACCCTTGCTGGCGCGCGACGACATCGCCGATATCATGGTCAACGGCGCGGGCAGGACCTTCATCGAGACGGGCGGCAAGATCCAACTCACCAACATCCGCTTCCGCGACAATGCGCAGCTGATGAACATCTGCCAGCGCATCGTCAGCCAGGTCGGGCGGCGCGTCGATGAAAGCTCGCCGATCTGCGACGCGCGCCTCGCCGACGGCTCGCGCGTCAACGTGATCGCGCCGCCGCTCGCCATCGACGGGCCCGCCCTGACGATCCGCAAATTCAGGAAGGACAAGCTGACGCTCGACCAGATCACCAAGTTCGGGGCGATCTCGCCGGCCGGCGCGGAGATCCTGAAGATCATCGGCCGCGTCCGCTGCAACATCGTGATCTCCGGCGGTACGGGCTCCGGCAAGACCACACTGCTGAACTGCCTGACCAACTACATCGACCATGACGAGCGCGTCATCACTTGCGAAGACGCCGCCGAACTCCAGCTGCAGCAGCCGCATGTGGTGCGTCTCGAGACGCGCCCGCCCAACCTGGAGGGCACCGGTGCAGTGACGATGCGCGACCTCGTCAAGAACTGCCTGCGCATGCGGCCCGAGCGTATCATCGTCGGCGAGGTGCGCGGACCGGAAGCCTTCGACCTGCTCCAGGCCATGAACACCGGCCATGACGGCTCGATGGGCACGCTGCATGCCAATACGCCGCGCGAGTGCCTCAGCCGTATCGAGTCCATGATCACGATGGGCGGCTTCTCGCTGCCGTCGAAGACTTTGCGCGAGATGGTCTGCTCCTCGATCGACGTGATCATCCAGGCGCAGCGCATGCGCGATGGCTCGCGCCGCATCACGCACATCACCGAGGTGATGGGCATGGAAGGCGATGTGATCACGACGCAGGATCTCATGGTCTACGACGTGCTCGGCGAGGACGCCTCCGGCAAGCTGATGGGTCGCCACCGCTCGACCGGCATCGGCCGGCCGCGCTTCTGGGAACGAGCACGCTATTTCGGCGAGGAGCAACGCCTCGCGGCCGCCCTCGATCAGATGGAACAGGTCGGCGAAGGTCATGCAGCCTGAACGGAGGCCCTTGTCGGGAGCCCGCACATGAACTCGAGCACGCTCGCTGTCGCCGCATTGGCCATGCTCGCCGTTGGCGGCGTCGCCTATGCCCTGCTCTATCCTATGCTGAGCGGCGAAAACCGGGCCGAGAAACGGCGCAAGGACTTCGCCGGTCCAAGCACGATACGCAGCATCGACCGGGAGGCGCAGGCCAGGGCGAAGCGCGGGCAAGTCGCGCAGAGTCTCAAGGACATCGAGAGCCGCGAGAGCGCGCGCCACAAGCTGACGCTCGAACAACGCATCGGCCAGGCGGGCTTAAACTGGACCCGTCAGAAATACTACGTGGTCAGCGCGGCGACCGCGGTCGTTACCGGGCTGGTTCTGTGGGTACTGAGCGGCAATGCGATTCTCGGCGGCGCAGGTCTCTTCATCGGGGCGCTGGGGCTCCCGGACTGGTTCTTGAAGCATAGCAAGACCAGGCGCCTGAAGCGGTTCGGCATCGAGTTTCCAAACGCGCTCGATGTGATCGTGCGCGGCATCAAGGCGGGCCTTCCCGTCAATGACTGCTTGCGCATCATCGCTTCCGAAGCGAGCGACCCCGTCAAGGGCGAATTCAGGCAGATCATCGAGACCCAGACGCTCGGCCTGCCGCTCCCCGAGGCCGTCGCAAAGCTCCCCGAGCGGATGCCCTGCGCGGAAGCTAGCTTCTTCGCAATCGTCGTCGCAATCCAGCAGAAGACCGGCGGCAACCTGTCCGAGACGCTGGCGAACCTCTCGCGCGTGCTGCGCGAGCGGCGCAAGATGCGCGACAAGATCCAGGCCGTTTCGATGGAAGCCAAGGCATCCGCCGGCATCATCGCCGCCCTGCCCCCGAGCGTCGCTGTCCTCGTCTACCTGTCCACCCCGAGATACATCGAGCTGCTGTGGCTCACCCAGGCGGGCAAGCTCGCCCTCGTCTGCTGCGGCATCTGGATGATGATCGGGGTCCTGATCATGCGCAAGATGATCAATTTCGAGATCTGAGGTGCGTCCATGATCTCGCAAATCGCCGACAAGCTCGTCGATCCGCAATTCATGCTGGCACTGCTGGCCGCCGTCGCGGCCGTCGCCACGGTGCTGACCGTCGCGATCCCCCTGACGGAGGGAAACACCCTCCAGAAGCGCATGAAGAATGTCGCGACCGAACGCGAGAAAATCCGGGCGCGCGAGCGTGAGCGCCTCAACCGCCAGAGCGAAAAGGTGAACCTGCGCCAGGAGCCGAAGGCTTACATGCGGCGCATCGTCGAGCAGTTCAAGCTCGGCGACTGGCTCGGCACTGAGAGTGCCAAGAAGCAACTCGCCATGGCGGGCTACCGTGGGCCCCAAGCGGAAATCGCCTTCCTGTTCTTCCGTCTCGCCGTCCCGGTCGGCGCTTTCTTGTTCACGCTATTCTATCTCTTCGCCATCAATGATTTCGGCCAGTCGCTGTTCATGAAGATCGGGATCGCGATCGGCGGCGCCTATATCGGCATCAAGGCTCCCGAAATCTTCCTCTCCAACCAGATCAGCAAGCGACAGCTCTCGATGCGCCTGGCTTTTCCGGACGCGCTCGACCTGCTGCTGATCTGCGTGGAGTCCGGCATGTCGATCGAGCAGGCCTTCCGCAAGGTCGCCGGTGAGATCGGCAGCCAGTCCGTGCCGCTGGCCGAGGAATTCGCACTGTGCACGGCGGAGCTCTCATACCTGACCGACCGCAGAATCGCCTATGAGAACCTCGCGATGCGGACCGGGCTCGAAAGCGTCAAATCGGTCTCGACGGCATTGATCCAGGCCGAACGCTACGGCACGCCGCTAGGCACGGCGCTCCGCACGCTAGCGCAGGAAAGCCGCGATCAGCGCATGAACGCCGCCGAGAAGAAGGCCGCCTCACTGCCGCCGAAGCTGACGGTGCCGATGATCCTGTTCTTCCTGCCAGTGCTCTTCGTCATCATCATGTTTCCTGCGCTGGTGCAGGTCTTCGGCTGGAAGTGACTTCGCCCGAGCGATAGCGCGTCATCGCAGATCGCCGCTATGCGGAAGTCCCGGACGCAATCGACAGATTAATCGCGTGGAACGTGCCGGCGGTTGCGCGAACAGGTTGGGAGCCAGCCTTCCGGAATTCACTCTGTAGCTTAAGCTGACGGGCGCCGTAGGCCTCGTCGACTCGGCTTCAGCCGCGGGCACCCATATCGGCCGAGCCATTCGGCGCCTGCGGAGACTTGCCGGCAGGCTGCGCCCGACCCTTCGCGCCTTTCAGCAGGTCCCAGCTGTTCTGCTGGCTGACGCTGCGTTTCAGATAGGCGATCGTGGCGGCCGCCTCCGCAGGGCTCTGGTCGCGCCGCGCCATCGCCTCGGCTTCGGTGAAGCGTCCCTGCAGGCCGAGGACGAGGACCAGATTCTGGCGCACCCGCGCATCGGCCCCTTCCGAAGCCGCAGCCTCCGTGAGAACACGCTCGGCTTCCGGCAACTTGCGGGACAGGGCGAGCGACAAGCCATAATTCGACATCACGGTCGACTCGTTAGGCGCCAGTCTGAGGGCGGCCTGATAGATCTGCTGGGCACGCTCGTGCTCGCCGAGTTGATCGGCGACAGTGCCTTGCGCCGAGAGTATCCGCCAATCGGGCCGCTCTGGCGAATGGGCGCGGGACAGCACGTCGTCAGCCTCCCTCAATCGGCCGTTATCGGCGAGCGAGCGGCCATAGGCGCCGAGCAGCTCGCGGTCATCCTGGAAGACCAGCACGGCGTTCTGGAGCACGGCCAGTGCCTGCGCATTCTGCTCAAGAGCCCGCAGGGCGCGCGCGTAATTCAAGGCGGCATTGCGGTCCTTCGGATTGGCGTCGTAGCGCTTCCCCCAGCTCTCGCGCTCGGCCTGCCAGTCGGACGCGGTGCGGGGCTGGCTAGCCTGGCTGCGTCCGATCGAGCCCGTGACGTCTCCGAGGCCGCCGCGGCCCTGACAGCCCGCCAGGGCGATCGCGGCGAGACAGACTGCGACCGCGAGGCCGCGGCGCCGGGCGGAAACGATCGGCAGGTCGGAGGCGAGCTTCATTGGAATCATGGGCCGGATCGCCTTGCGACAACGTCGTCGAACTGGGTTCTTCTGGTCCTCCGGTGATAAAGCGTTAACCCTAATGCATTCTTAATTCCGGCATCCGCCCCTGCCCCAGAACCGATCGATCGGCCCGTGAACGCTCTTCTCACTTCCGCCTCCGACGCTGCCATTCCGGTTCATGTGGTGTCCGCCGAGACATGGCCTGCGCTGCAGGGGCGGATTTCGCCGGCTCATCGCAACTTCGCGTCGGCGCAAGGCTTTGCGGCCCGCTCCGGCCAACATTGCGTCCTCCCGGATTCGCAAGGCGCGCTCGCCGCCGTTGTCCTAGGTGTCGAGACCGGAGCACGCCGGCGCGACCCCTTCGCGCCCGGACGCCTGTCGACCCTTCTGCCGGCCGGCGACTATGCGCTAGAAGGCGAGATCGACGATGCGGCCCTGGCCGCGCTCGGCTGGCTGCTGCAGGGCTATCGCTTCGACCGCTATCGCAAGCCGAACCCGCCGCGTGCCCGCCTCTCGCTGCCCGATGGCGTCGACGGCGAGGAGATCAGCCTGATCGCTGAATCGGCCATGCTGGCGCGCGATCTCGTCAACACACCGGCCAATGAATTGGGGCCCGGCGAGATCGAAGCGGCGATCCGCGGGCTCTCGGCCGAATGCGGCGCGGGCGTCACGAGCATCGTCGGGGACGATCTGCTGGCACGCAACTTCCCGATGATCCATGCCGTCGGCCGCGCCTCGTCGCGCGCGCCGCGCCTCGTCGATCTGGTCTGGGGCGACCCGGCCCATCCCAAGGTCACGCTCGTCGGCAAGGGCGTCGCCTTCGACACGGGCGGGCTCAACCTCAAGCCCGATGCCTCGATGCTGCTGATGAAGAAGGATATGGGCGGCGCGGCGGCGGCGATCGCGACGGCGCGGATGATCATGCTGGCGAAGCTGCCGGTGCGGCTGCGGCTGCTGGTGCCGACTGTCGAGAACGCCGTCTCCGGGAATGCCTTCCGCCCCGGCGACGTGCTGTCGAGCCGCAAGGGGCTTTCCGTCGAGATCGGCAACACCGATGCGGAAGGCCGCCTGATCCTGGCCGATGCACTTGCGCTCGCCGATGAGGAAACGCCGGAGCTGCTGGTGGATTTCGCCACGCTGACCGGCGCGGCGCGCACCGCGCTCGGGCCGGAGCTGCCGCCGTTCTACACCCATGACGACGGACTCGCGGCGGAAATCGCGCGGATCGGCATGGCGGTGAACGACCCGGCCTGGCGGCTGCCGCTCTGGCGCCCTTACGATGGCCTGCTCGATTCCAAGATCGCCGATGTAAACCATGTCTCCAGCGGCGGAATGGCGGGCTCGGTCACGGCGGCGCTCTTCCTCAACCGTTTCGTCGAGAAGACGCAATCCTATGCGCATTTCGACATCTACGCCTGGAATCCTTCGGCCAAACCGGGGCGTCCCGAGGGTGGAGAATGCCAGGGCGCGAGGCTGATCCATGCGCTGGTCAAGCAGCTTTACCCGCGCGGTTAAGGCTGATCGGCGAAGTCGATTGCACAGGGGCAGCCACAGGATAATGATACGGACCCGTAACGATCGGGAACCGTGCCTTCATGCCCTTGGAGATCAAGCCTTCGCAGGCGCTCAAACTGTGGCGGCAGGTTCATCTCGATCTGGTGCGGGACAGCGAGGCCGATCTCTCGGCGCGCCAGACCGCGATCCTGCTGACGGTCTACCTCGAACTGCCGCCGCATACGGTGCGGGGGCTAGCCAAGCAGCTCGGCGTGACCAAGCCGGTGATCACCCGCGCGCTCGATACACTCGGAAAACTCGGCCTGCTGACCCGCAAGCGCGACGAGGCAGACCGCCGTAATGTCGTGATCCAGCGCACCGTAGCCGGTGCACTCGCGGTCGAGAGGCTTGCCGATCTGGTGACCGAGCATGCGAAGGAGATCGGCGGAAGCTGATTGCAAGCTACCCGTCATGCTCGGGCTTGACCCGAGCATCTCTCGCCAAAGGACGCTCCTCGAACCTCATCCTGCCCGAGATTCTCGGGTCTACGCTTCGCTCCGCCCGAGAATGACGTGGTTCCCTGACAAGCAGGAGCACCCTAGATTGCCGATATGACCACGATTCTCGACCGCCGCATCACACCCTTTCGCCCCGACCTCGCCGCCCGCCATCTGGCCGGGCAGGTCGAGGCCCCACGCTTCGTCGACCCGCAGGCGATGCGCGTGATCGTGCCTTCAGCGCCGCTCCGGCGCGAGCCGCGCCCGGACGCGCCGCTCGACACCGAGGCGCTCGCCGGCGAACTCGTGCAGGTCTATGAGCAGGAGGAAGGCTGGGCCTGGGTCCAGCTCGCGGGCGATGGCTATGTCGGCTACCTGCCGGACGACGCGCTGCGGGCGGACCAACCGGCGCCGACGCATCGCGTCACGGCGTTGCGGACCTTCGTCTATCCGGGCCCCTCGATCAAACTGGCGCCGCTCGCCATGCTCTCGCTGAATGCGGGCGTCGTCGTCGCTGCGATGAACGGCGATTTCGCCGTGCTGGCCAATGGCGGGCATATCTTCGCCAAGCACCTCGCCCCGCAGGACCGGCACGAGCGCGATTTCATCGCAGTCGCCGAGCGCTTCCTCGGCGTGCCCTACCTCTGGGGCGGCAAGACCAGCTTGGGGCTCGACTGCTCCGGACTGACGCAGCTCGCGCTCGCGGCGGCGGGTGTCGCCTCGCCGCGTGACTCCGACATGCTGGAGGCGGCGCTCGGCCGCGCTGTTGCGTTCGACGAAGACCTGTCGGGGCTGCAGCGCGGCGATCTCGTCTTCTGGAAGGGCCATGTCGGCATCCTGACCGACCCGGACACGCTCCTGCATGCCAACGGCTATACGATGACCGTGCACCGCGAGCCGCTGAAGGAAGCGCGCGACCGCATTCGCGACAAGAGCTTCGGCGCGATCACCAGCATCAAGCGGCTGGGGTAGCCGAGAACCTCAGCTGAGCCGCTTCAGCCGGTAGAGCGCTTCCAGCGCCTCGCGTGGGGTCATCTCGTCCGGGTCGATCCCGGCCAGCGTCTCACGCAGCCCGTCGGGCTGGTCTTCCGTGACAACCGAAGCCGGGCGTCGCAGCGGCGCGGCGAAGAGCGGGAGGTCGTCGACCAGCGAGGCGACCGGCTTTTCGCGCTCGGTCTTCTCGAGCTCGCCGAGGATGGCGCGGGCACGTTCGACCACGGCCGGTGGCAGGCCGGCGAGCTTGGCGACCTGGATGCCGTAGGAGCGATCGGCCGCGCCCGGCACGACCTCGTGCAGGAAGACGACTTCGCCCTTCCACTCGGTGACGCGGACCGTCGCGTTGGCGACGCGGTCGAGCCGGTCTCCGAGCGCCGTCAGCTCATGGTAGTGGGTGGCGAACAGGCTGCGGCAGCGATTGATCTCGTGCAGGTGCTCGATCGCGGCCCAGGCGATGGAGAGGCCGTCGAAGGTCGCGGTGCCCCGCCCGATCTCGTCGAGGATGACGAGCGCGCGCGGGCCGGCCTGGTTCAGGATCGCGGCGGTCTCGACCATCTCCACCATGAAGGTCGAACGCCCGCGCGCCAGATCGTCGGCGGCGCCGACGCGCGAGAACAGCCGGTCGACGACGCCGATACGGGCCTGCGTCGCCGGCACGAAGGAACCCATCTGGGCGAGAACGGCAATCAGCGCGTTCTGGCGCAGGAAAGTCGATTTACCGGCCATGTTCGGGCCGGTGATCAGGCAGATGCGGCCACCTTTGGTATCGGCAGTGGGCGGCGACAATTCGGTGTCGTTGGCGACGAAGGGCTTGCCGTCGCGCTTCAGCGCCGCCTCGACGACGGGGTGGCGGCCGCCCTCGATGGTGAAGGCGACGCCGCCATCGACATGCGGACGGCTCCAGCCTTCGCGCGAAGCGAGATCGGCGAGCGCGGCGGCGACATCGAGCTCGGCCAGCGCCAGGGCAACGGCCTTGATCGGCTCGGCCTGGGCCAGGACGGCTTCGGTCAGCTGCGAGAAGATACCGAGTTCGAGCTTGAGCGCCCGGTCGGCGGCGGAGGCGATCTTCGCTTCGAGCTCGCCGAGCTCGACCGAGGAGAACCGCATCACGTCCGACATGGTCTGGCGATGCACGAAGGTCGCGCGCCAGGACTCCCTCAGGAACTCCTCGCCCATCGCCTGGGGCACCTCGACGAAATAGCCGAGCATGGCGTTGTGCTTGATGCGCAGAGTGCGACAGCCGGTCTCGGCGGCATAGCGCGCCTGAAGCTGGGCGATGACCTTGCGCGAATCGACCTGGAGCAGGCGCAGCTCGTCGAGACCGGCATCATGCCCTTCGCGCACGAAGCGGCCGTCGCGGCGGTTGAGCGGGAGCTCCTCTGCCAGCGTCTCGCTTAACCGGACGGGAAGATCGGGATCGCTTTCACCGAGCGCCCGCATGGCCCGATTCAGCTCCTCCGGCAGATCGGCGCGCTGGATCAGCAGGCCAGCGATCGCACGGGCGGCGTCGAGCCCGGCGCCGAGCGCCGCGAGATCGCGCGGGCCGCCACGGTCGAGCGATAACCGCGCCAGCGCGCGGGCGGCGTCCGGCACCTTCTCCAGGGCCCGGCGCAGATCCTCGCGAAGGCCCGCGTCGGTCACCAGGAGCGCGACCGCGTCATGACGCGCCGCGATGGCAGCCGGATCGGTCAGCGGCCCCGCCAGCCGCTCGGCCAGCAGGCGCGCGCCGCCGGGCGTCACCGTGCGGTCGATGGTAGCAAGCAGGCTACCCTGGCGGTCGCCGCCGAGCGTGCGCGTCAATTCGAGATTGGCTCGGGTGGCCGCGTCGATCAGCATCGTCGCCGAGCCGGAATCGCGCACCGGGGCCGATAGCGGAGGGCGCGCGCCGAGCTGGGTGCGCTCGACATAGGCGAGTGCGGCGCCCGCAGCCGCGATCTCGGCCCGGCTGAAGGCGCCGAAGGCATCGAGCGTGGCGACGCCGAAGAACTCCTTGAGGCGGCGCTCGGCGGAGGCGGCATCGAGTCCGTCGCGCGCCAGCGGCGTCACCGGGATCGTGATCTCGCGCCAGAAATCCTTCAGCTCGGGATCGTCATGGATCGCGTCGGGGCAGACGATCTCGCGCGGCTCCAATCGCGAGAACTCGATGGCGAGCCGCTCCTGCGGCGTCTCCATCACGGTGAAGCGGCCGGTCGAAATGTCGATCGCCGCCAGCCCGTAGACCGCCGCCGCCTCGCCGGTCTTGCGGCGCGCCACGGCGACGAGCAGGCTGGCGCGACCGGGATCGAGCAGCCGCTCCTCGGTGATGGTGCCGGGGGTGACGAGACGCACCACATCGCGCTTCACCACCGACTTGGCGCCGCGCTTCTTCGCCTCGGCCGGGTCCTCAGTCTGTTCGCAGACCGCGACGCGGTGGCCGGCGGCGATCAGGCGCTGGAGGTAGTCGTCGGCGCGCTCGACGGGCACGCCGCACATCGGAATGTCGTCGCCCTGGTGTTTGCCACGCTTGGTCAACACGATGCCGAGCGTACGCGAGGCGATCTCCGCATCGCGGAAGAACAGCTCGTAGAAATCGCCCATCCTGTAGAACAGCAGGCAATCGGGATTGGCAGCCTTGATCTCGACGTACTGCGCCATCATCGGCGTCACCCGCTCGGCAGGAGCGGCTGGCACGGTCGAACGGGCGACTTCGTTGGGAGAGCTGTGGCGCATCGGCCGGCACGCTAGCAAAAAGTAGCGTCAAGACCATCCGTTAGGACGGCTTTCAACAATTGAAAGCAAGGTCGATCGGCCGAATCCGGCGGAAGGCCGCCATCTTGCTGATCAATCTCGTCCAAAGCCTGTTCTTCCTGCTGTTCGCCGGGCTGGTGCTCACGGTGATCGCGCCCTGGTTCGTCGGGCGGGACTGGCTGCGGCCCTGCGCCGTGGGGCTGCTGTTCGCAGGCGGCGCGCTCGTCAGCATGGCGAACCCGGTCGAGATCCAGCCCGGTCTGCTGATCGATTCGCGCAATACCTTCGCCATCCTGGCGGGGCCCATCGGTGGGCCATGGGCCGCCGTGCTGACCGCCGTGCCGCTGGTCGCCGTGCGCTTCATGACCGGCGGCGTCGGCATGGCGACCGGCATCAGCGGCATCGTGCTGCGCATGCTGATCGGGATCGGCTTCTCGATCTGGCTGGTCAAGCGCCGGCGCCCTCTGATGGCGCGCGACATGATCCTGCTGAGTTCGCTCGACGCGGTCTGCCTGCTGGCCTCGGCCCCCTTCATTCCCGGCGATGCGGGCGAGCGCTTCCTGCGCGAGGCCGTCCCCGCCATGATCCTCGTCAGCACGGTCGGCATCATCCTCACCGGCATCGTCGTGATCCATGACAACGACCGCCGCGAAACCGCCTATCGCTTGCGGACCTTGATCAAACGCGCGCCCGGTACGCTGTATCAGCGCATCGTGCGGCCGGACGGCATGCTGTCATACCGGTTCGCGTCCTTTTCCATCGACAAGGCGCTCGGCATCACGAAAGAGGACGTCGAACGCGACCCCGAGATCTGGCTCGGCAAGCTCTTTCCCGAGGATCGCGCCCGCTTCGAGCAGTTGCGACGCGAGCAGCATGCCGGCGAGGCGCTCTGGCGCTTCGAAGGCCGCTATCATGCGCCGGGCGGCGGCGTCGTCTGGCTGCGCAGCGAATCGACCAAGCGCAGGCTCGCCGACGGCACCCTGGTCTGGGACGGCATCCTGCTCGACATCACCGCCGAGAAGACGCTGGAAGTCCGGCGCGACGAGATCGAGACGCTGCGCAAGACGGCCCTCGACGAACTCGCCGGCGATCTGGAACGCACCGTCGGCAAGGCGCTCGCCGATGTCGGGGCCTCGATGCGGGGCATGCACGATGCCGCCGCCCAGATGGTGGAAAGCGCCAGCAAGACGACCTTGCGTGCCGAAGGCGTGACCCGGGAAGCGGAGAGCGCCTCGCGGCGGGTCGGCAGTGTCGCCATCGCGGCGGAGGAGATCGGGGCCTCGATCCGGGAGCTCACCCGCCAGACCAGCCATGCCGACGAGACGGTGCGCGCGGCAGCCAGCTATGTCCGCAGCACGCGAAGCGACGTGGCCGGGCTGACCGAGGCCGCCGACAAGGTGCGGGCCGTGCTCGATTTCATCGAGGAGATCGCAGCCCGGACCAACCTGCTGGCGCTGAACGCCACGATCGAGGCCGCCCGGGCCGGCGCGGCAGGCCGGGGCTTCGCGGTCGTGGCAGGCGAGGTCAAGACGCTCGCGGAACAGACGCAGAAGGCGACGCGCGACATCGCGGCGACGCTGGCCGATATCCGCGGGGCCGCCGCCACCGCCTTCGAGGCCGTGGCCCATATCGAGGACACGATGACGACCATCGAGCGGACCTCGGGGGCAATCGCCTCCGTCGTCAGCCGCCAGGCCGACATCGCCTCGACCATCGCGGTGGATGCCCAGGCCGTGGCCCTCAGCGCCGATGCCGTCACCACCAATGTCGGCGCCGTCGGGGCCGAAGTGCGCGTCACCGGCGATGCCGCCGTCGGCGTGGCGGGCGCCGCCCGCAAGGTCGACGAACAGGCCGAAGCGCTCGACCGCTATGTCGGCGACTTTGTCCGCAGCGTGCGCAGCCGCTTCTAGCCGCCGCCGGCGTCAGGCGGATCGCTCCTCGGCAAAGGTTGCGCGAAGCCGTCACCGCTTGTGGTCTGCGGGCGCCGCGCCGTATGGTCAGCTCCCCCCGAGGAAACGCACAAGAAAAGACGCTTCGATGACCGATCGCCCGACGACCAAGAGACCCCGTCCCACCTTCACGGACCAGGAGGCGCTGCTGTTCCACTCGCAGGGGCGGCCGGGCAAGCTGGAAATCGTTCCGACCAAGCCGATGGCGACGCAGCGGGATCTCTCGCTCGCCTATTCGCCGGGCGTGGCCGTGCCGGTGCTGGCGATCGCCGAGGACCCGTCTCGCGCCTATGACTACACCACGCGCTCGAACCTCGTCGCGGTGATCTCGAACGGCACCGCGATCCTCGGCCTCGGCAATCTCGGCGCGCTCGCCTCGAAGCCGGTGATGGAGGGCAAGTCCGTCCTGTTCAAGCGCTTCGCCGATGTCGACTCGATCGATCTCGAGGTCGACACCGAGGATCCGGACAAGTTCATCGACGCCGTGCGCTATCTCGGCCCATCCTTCGGCGGCATCAATCTCGAGGATATCAAGGCGCCCGAGTGCTTCATCATCGAGCAGCGCCTGCGCGAGCTGATGGACATCCCGGTCTTCCACGACGACCAGCACGGCACCGCGATCATCGCTGCCGCCGGCCTGATCAACGCGCTCGACCTGACCGGCCGCGACATCAAGTCGACCCGGCTCGTCATCAACGGCGCGGGAGCGGCCGCCATCGCCTGCATCGAATTGCTGAAGGCCATGGGCTTCAAGCCCGACAACGTGATCCTCTGCGACACCAAGGGCGTGATCTACCAGGGCCGCACCGAGGGCATGAACCAGTGGAAGTCGGCCCATGCGGCGATCACCGACCGGCGCACGCTGGCGCAGGCGCTTGACGGCGCCGATGCCTTCTTCGGGCTGTCGCAGAAGGGCGCGGTGACCCCGGAGATGGTCGCCTCGATGGCGGCTAATCCGATCATTTTCGCCATGGCGAATCCTGACCCGGAGATCACGCCCGAGGAGGTCCACGCCATCCGCGACGACGCCATCATGGCGACCGGCCGCTCGGACTATCCCAACCAGGTCAACAACGTCCTCGGCTTCCCCTTCATCTTCCGCGGCGCGCTCGACGTGCGGGCGACCACGATCAACATGGAGATGAAGATCGCGGCGGCCGAATCGCTGGCGGCACTGGCCCGAGAGGACGTGCCCGACGAGGTCGCCGCCGCCTATCAGGGCGCGCGCCCGCGCTACGGCAAGGACTACATCATCCCCGTGCCCTTCGACCCGCGCCTCATCCATGTCGTGCCGATGGCGGTCGCCAAGGCGGCGATGGAATCCGGCGTCGCCGGCAAGCCGATCGTCGACACCGCCGCCTACAAGGCCCAGCTTTCGGCGCGGCGCGACCCGATCGCGGGCACGCTCAACCGCATCTTCGAGCGCGTGCGGCGCTATCCCAAGCGCGTCGTCTTCGCCGAGGGCGAGGAGGAACAGGTCATCCGCGCGGCGGCGTCCTTCGTCGGACAGGGCCTCGGCCAGGCCATTCTCGTCGGCCGCGAGGAACGCATCTATGAGGCTGCGACCTTCCTCGGCGTCGATCTCGAGGCCAAGGGCATCACGGTGCAGAATGCCCGGCTCTCGCACCGCAATTCCGCCTATGCCCAATATCTCTACGAGCGGCTGCAGCGGCAGGGCTATCTCTTCCGCGACTGCCAGCGCCTGATCAACCAGGACCGCAACCATTTCGCCGCGGCGATGGTGGCGCTAGGCGATGCCGATGCGATGGTGACCGGCGTCACCCGCAACTATTCGATCGCGCTGGAGGAGGTCCGCCGCGTCATCGACGAGAAGCCGGGGCATCGGCTGATCGGCGTCTCGATCGTGATCTCGCGCGACCGGACCGTGCTCGTCGCCGACACCGCGATCACCGAGATGCCGACGGCGCAGCAGCTTTCGGAGATCGCGATCGAAGCCGCCGGCGTCGCCCGCAGGCTCGGCTACGAGCCCAAGGTCGCGATGCTCGCCTTCTCGACCTTCGGCCATCCGGCCGGCGAGCGCTCCGAGAAGGTGCGCCAGGCCGTCGCGATCCTCGACAACCAGCGCGTCGATTTCGAGTATGACGGCGAGATGGCGGCGGATGTCGCGCTCAACCGCGAGATCATGGGCCAATACCCGTTCTGCCGCCTCTCCGGGCCGGCGAACGTGCTGGTGATGCCGGCGTTCCACTCGGCCTCGATCTCGACCAAGCTGCTGCAGGAACTCGGCGGCGCGACCGTGATCGGCCCGCTGATCGTGGGCCTCGACAAGCCCGTGCAGATCGTGCCGCTCGGCGCCAAGGACTCCGACATCGTCAACATGGCGGCACTGGCCTCCTTCAACATCGGCGGCTGACACCGGGCATGTGACAACCTGAGCCGGACCGTTCGAGGCTGCCGACAAGGCGGCATCGTCGTCGCGACTCCTTCGCCATCATTCCGGGGCAGGCCGAAAGGCCTGAGCCCGGAACCCAGAAACGATGCGCGTCATTGTGAGGCGCTGGCTTTGGGAAACCGCACGGGTTCTGGGTTCCGGGCTCGCCGCTTCGCGGCACCCCGGAATGACAGGTGGTTCACCATGCCATCTCCATCGCCGGACATCGACAGAGTGCGAGGTCAGCCCGCCCACCGACTCCGTTCAGCCTGAGTTCATTTTCGCCCGATCAGCTTCTCACCGTGGGAGACCGGAAAACCGGCCCCGGGGGAACGATCGAAACCGTGCTGACGCCCGACGAAATGGCAGGCGAGAGAGCGACCGTGCCCGGAGACCGGCAGGTGGCGATCCGTTTCGCCCGCCTGACGCGTCATTTCTGGCGCGGCGAGAGCGCCGGCCGCGCATGGTTCTGGACGTTGCTGCTGGCGGCCGGGATCATCCTGTCCGTCTTCGCCAATGTCACGATCAACCGCTGGAACGGCTGGTTCTTCGACGCGCTGGAGCGCAAGGACGGCCACAGCGCCCTGGTCGCGATGGGCGTGTTTCCGGTGCTTGTCTTCGTCGTGGCGGGGCTCGGCGTCGTGATCCTGCGGGCGCGCGAGACGTTCCAGGTGCACTGGCGGCAATGGCTCACCGCGCGGCTGGCCGATGGCTGGGTCGGCGAGCGGCGCTTTTTCCGGCTCGGGCTCACCGGCACCGAACCTGCCAACCCCGAATACCGCATCGCCGACGACGTCCGCTGGGCGACGGAGCCGGTGGTGGATTTCGCGATCGGCCTGCTTTCCTCCGTCATCACCATCGCGATCTTCATCGAAATTCTCTGGGAGATCGGCGGCAGCCTGAACCTGTCCTGGGGCGAAAGCAGCGTCGCGATCCCCGCCTATCTCGTGCTGGCCGCCATCCTCTACGCCGTGATCGTCTCGGCGCTGGTGACGACCGTCGGGCGGCGCCTGCCGGGCCTCATTGCCGCGCGCAACGAGAGCGAGGCGGGCCTGCGCTTCGCCCTGATGCGCATCCGCGATCATGGCGAAGCCATCGCGCTCGCCCGGACCGAAGCCGGCGAGCGCCACGCCGTCGCGCGCAGTCACGAGGTCCTGGTGCGGCGCTGGCTGGCGATGATCCGGCAGCGGGCGCGCCTGACCTGGATCACGAATGGCAGCGGCGCGCTCGTCCCGGTGGTGCCGCTGCTGCTGGCGGCGCCGAAATACCTCGGCGGCGAGATGACGCTCGGCGGCGTCGTGCAGGTCGCGGCCGCCTTCGTCGCCGTGCAGAACGCCTGCAACTGGCTGCTCGACAACTTCATGCGCATCGCGGAGTGGCTCGCCGCCGCCCGGCGCGTCAATGAACTGGCCGATGCGCTGGCCGAGATCGAGTTCCGCCCGCCGGTGCAGAGCCTCGTCATCGCGCACGCTCCGGATCACGTCCTGCGTCTCCAGGACGTGACCTTGCACGACGGCACCGGCCTGCCGCTCGCCGCCGGAATCGATTTCGCGTTGCCGGCCGGCGCGACGCTCCATGTCGTCGGCGACGCCGGCTTTGCCAAGAACACGCTGCTGCAGGCGATCGCGGGTCTCTGGCAGCAGGGGGAAGGGATGATCGCATTGCCCCGCGGCGCCCGCGTCGCCGTGGTGCCCCAGCATCTGCAGCTGCCGCGAACGAGCCTGCGCCATCTCCTGCAGGGCGACCGGCCGCGCCCGGCGCCGGATGTCGCCGCCGCGCTGCGCCGCTACGGCCTGGCGACACTGACCTCCCGGCTCGACGGCGAGGACGACTGGAACAGGGCCTTGACGAGAGGCGACCGTCAGCGGCTCGCCTTGGCGCGCGCCGAGCTCGGCGGCTGCGAGGTGGTGCTGCTCGACGAAGCGACGAATGCCCTCGAAGCCGAGGCGGCGCTCGACCTGCTTGCCGAATTGCGTGCGGCGCTGCCCGAAGCCGTGATCGTCGCCTTCGGACAATCGCCCGGCTTCGGCGAGATCGCCACCCATCGGATCGTGCTGCGCCGGATCGGCGGCGTCGCCCGCATCGTCGAGCGCGACGGCTTTGCCGAGTCTCGGCCGGCCGAACCCGTCGCAGCCCTGTAGCGGGCGGCAGCAGATCAAAAAACACCGGCAACAACGAGGAGAACCGCCGTGAAGATGAATATCTGGGATGCCTTCTGGGGCCTCGAGGTCGAGCAGTGCCCCTGCGACGTGCATCTGGTCGAATGGCTCGAGACGGAAGGCCTGAGCGGCAAGCGCATCTACCATTTCGGCACGGGCGGGCATCACTATGTCGGCCTGCGCTGCGCCGAGCCGCATCTCGACAACACGGTGCTCGGGATCACCGCAGCGCCGAAGGAATACGAGGCGTTCATCGCGCTCGCGACCGAGAACCCAACCGTCACCAAGACTTACTCGGCCTATTTCGGCGATATCTACACCAGCAATGCCAAGCTCCTGCCGCGGTTCGACATCGTGACCCTGTTCCATTCCTGCGAATTCCGCAGCGCGGCGAACGATGCCTATGGCGCGCTGACCGACCGCGAGGTGATGGATCTCTTCACGCAGCAGACGGACGAGGGTGGCCACATCCTGTTCTACAAGGGCTCCTTCGCCTATGGCGCGGCGGAACCGATCATCGCGGAGTGGGCCAGCGAGATGCCGGTCGAGGAACTCCCGAGCTTCAAGACGCTGCGTATCTTCCGCAAGACGGCTTGAGGCGACAGCACGCGGGGCGGACATCTGCTTGTCCACGCCGAAGGCCGGGAGGAAAGTCATGGATCAGCCCAGGCGGGTCTTCTACGCCCGCGAACCGGACCTCCCGGTCGCCGCGTTCATGCAGCTGCTCATCGAGTCCGGCCTCGGCGCGATCCGACCGATCGAGGACGAAGCCCGGCTTCAGGCGATGCTGTCGGCGGCCGATCTGGTCGTCACCGCGCGTCTCGACGGGCCGCAAGGCGAACTCCTCGGCGTCGCGCGCTGCGTCACGGATTTCTGCTGGTGCTGCTATCTCTCGGACCTGGCGGTGAGCCCTCGCACGCAGGGGCAGGGCGTCGGGCGCGGCCTGCTCGACGAAACGCGCCGGCAGCTTGGCCCGCAGGTCGCGCTCATGCTGGCATCCGTGCCCGAGGCGGTCGGTTTCTACGAGAGCGTCGGCATGGAGCGCGTGGCCGATGCCTTCTGGTATCGGCGCACCACGTAGGGCAAAGCACCCACGATGGTTCCCTCATAGGGCTCATTCGCCACACCGGCTTGTGCATCGCCACCGACGCGCTATCTCTCGGACCGGGGCGCGGCCGCGCCCTCTCGCCAATCCACCGCGCCGCCGCGACCCGGCAGCAGCGCGCAACCCAGAGAGCGCATGTCGTTCGGCCCGCACGAGCCAGGAATGCCCCTGCGCAAGCGCAGCCGCTGGTGGTGGCTCGGCCCGCTGGCGAGCATCGTCATCTTCGGCGCCTCGCTCGTCGTGCTCTGGCACATCATCAGCCAGATGGAGCCGGGCCAGCTCGCCGGCGCCTTCGCCAATGCCAGCCTGCGCCAGCTCGGGCTCGCAGCCGCCTTCACCGCGCTGAGCTATCTGCTGCTTACCGGCTACGACGCGCTGGCGTTGCGACGGCTCGGGCTCTCGATCCCCTACCGCACCACGGCGCTCGCCTCCTTCACCAGCTATTCGGTCTCCTTCACACTCGGCTTCCCGATCGTGACCGGCGGCACGGTGCGCTACTGGATCTACTCGCCAAAAGGGGTGCGGGCATCCGAGGTCGCGAGCCTGACGGTGATCGCCGGGCTGACCTTCTGGCTCGGCCTCGGTGCCATCCTCTGCGCCAGCCTGGTCTATTCCGCCGATTCGATCGCGATGCTGGCGCGGACCTCGCCGCTCGTGGTCCAGGTCGTCGGCGGCGCCGTCGGGCTCGGCATCCTCGGCTATCTCGGTTGGATCGCGACGGACGATCGGACCCTGCGCGTCAGGGGCTGGAACCTGCACCTGCCGGGGCTGGGCACCACGCTCGGGCAGATGGCGCTCGGCGCCTGCGAGGTCTGCGCTGCCGCTGCCGTGCTGTTCGTGCTGCTGCCGGGCGGCTACAACCTCGACTATCCGACCTTCCTCGCCGCCTACATCTTCGCCTGCCTGATCGGCATCGCCAGCCATGCGCCGGGCGGGCTCGGCGTGTTCGAGGCGACGATCCTCGTCGCGCTCAACCGCTTCCCCTACGAGCATGTGCTCGGGGCGCTTCTGATCTTCCGCGTGATCTACTACGTCCTGCCCTTCATCCTGGCGTTGGCCCTGCTGGCGCTGAACGAGATCATCCGCCGCATTCGCCGCCACGAGCCGTGAGGCGAACGGCTACTTCACCGCGATGATGATCATCAGGAAGGCGAGCAGCAGCAGGAGCTGCTTGAAGCTCCAGTTGATCTTGCGCAGCTGCTCGGCGCTGCTTTCCCGCCAATCCTCCTCCGCCTCCTCGTCGTGAACGGCTGCCGGGAGGATCGCGAGGGCCGCCTCGTCGTTCGGCGCGGGAGAGGCGTGCGGCCGCCATTCGATGCTCTCGATGAAGCCGCGGGCCGGAGCCACGGCACCTTCCTCGGTGCCGGAGGCGAGATGCCAGTCGATCGGGCTTGCCTCCGCCAGATCGCGGTCGTCTTCCCGTATCCAGAGGTTCGTCGTGGCGCTGAGAGTCATGTGCCGAGCGAGCCCCGCCAGCATGTCCGCCTTGAGGGCCTCGAAGACGGCCGGCGCGAGAAACGCCTCGGCGAAAGGCAGCGTTTCGCCGTCCTGCTCGCGATAGCCCAGCAGCAGCAGCAGCCGCGTCTGCTCTCCGGTCGTGGATAGCGGACGCAAGGTCAGGCCGATCACACCGGCCTCGCCCTCGACTCCGGCGCGCCGCAGTGCGCCGCCTTCGACATGAGCCTCGGCCAGGAGGCGCTGGCCGTCCTCGATCCGCCCATCGCGGCTGTCATAGCCCCCGACGAAGCTTAGCCCGGAAGCCGTCAGCCGAAAACGGCGGGTGGCGCCCTGGACATAGCGGGCCGACATCCCTTCGATCGCCATCCGCCCGTCACCGAGGGATACGCCGCGCAACGCCTGTGATTCGTTCATGCTCCCACCCCGCTCTGCGGCGAGGATAGCAGTTCGATCTTCCGGCGTCAGGCAATCGGCTCCTGACAGCGTCGCGACACTATCGCAGGATAGAGCGAAGCTGGAGCTCCAGGGAGACAAAGCTCATGACGGATGAACTCGTCCTGTACACGAACCCGATGTCGCGCGGCCGCATCGCGCGCTGGATGGTGGAGGAGATCGGCCAGCCCTACCGCGCCGAGATCGTCGGCTTCGGCGCGCCGATGAAGAGCGCGGACTACAAGGCGATCAATCCCATGGGCAAGGTGCCGACGCTGGTGCATGGCGACACCGTCGTCACGGAATGCGCGGCGATCTGCGCCTATCTCGCCGATGCCTTCCCGCAAGCCGGGCTCGCCCCCGAGGCCGACAGCCGGTTGCGCGGCCCCTATTATCGCTGGCTGTTCTTCGCCGCCGGCCCGATCGAGGCCGCCGTCAGCAACAAGGCCTTCGGTTTCGAAGTCCCGCCGGAACGGGCGCGATCGATGGGCTACGGCACCTTCGGCGACGTGATGGATACGCTCGAACAGGCCGTCAGCCAGGGCGAATATCTGCTCGGCGACCGCTTTAGCGCCGCCGACGTCTATGTCGGCGCACAGATACTCTGGGGTCTGCAGTTCGGAACGATCGAGAAGCGGCCGGCCTTCGAAGCCTATGGCGCGCGACTGTCCGGTCGGCCGGCCGCACGGCGGGCCGACGAGATCGACAACGCGCTGATGGCCGAAATGCAGAAGAAGGCGGACTGAGCCGGAATCGCGCCCGGTGCATGGCTCCTGGCCGGCAAGGCGGGTTGCCGCAGCCTGCCGGCGCGTCTAATTCTGCGGTTCGATGGTCCGCCGCTGCCGCCCGGTTGCAGCCGCCGGGCCCTACAGCAACTTTCGCGATCACCATGAACGACATGTCCGTCATTGCCCGGCCGCGCCACGGCATGGGCTTCTATCCTTTCGTAGGCCTCGCGGCCGCGCTGATGGCGACGAATGCGCTCGCCATCGACTCGATGCTGCCGGCCCTGCCGCAGATGGCCGAGGCGCTCGGCATCGCCGAGGCCAACCAGCGGCAGTGGATCATCACCGCCTATCTGCTCGGCTTCGGCATCTCGCAGATCTTCTACGGCACGATCTCGGATCGCTATGGCCGCCGCCCGGTGCTGATCATCGGGCTCGTGATCTATGTCCTCGCCAGCATCGCCGCAGCCTTCGCCGGCTCGTTCGAGGCGATGATGGTCGCGCGTGTCGTGCAAGGCGTCGGCGCGGCAGCGACGCGCGTGCTGGTCGTCTCGATCGTGCGCGATTGCTATTCCGGCCGCGACATGGCGCGCGTCATGTCGCTGGCGATGATCGTCTTCCTGGCCGTGCCGATCCTGGCGCCCTCGATCGGCCAGGCGATCCTCTGGATCGCGCCCTGGCGCTGGATCTTCGGCGTGCTGACCGCCTTCGGTGCCACCGTGCTGCTCTGGGTCGCGGTGAAGCTGCCGGAGACCCAGCACCCGGAGGACCGCAAGCCGATCGCGTTCGCAAGCGTCGCCGCCGCCTTCCGCAGCACGCTGACGAGCCGTATCGGCGTCGGCTACATGCTGGCCATGGCCTTCGTCCTCGGCGGGCTGTTCGGCTTCATCAACTCGGCCCAGCAGGTCTTCGTCGACGTCTTCCACGCGCCGGAGCTGTTCACCACGATCTTCGCGATGATCGCGATGTTCATGGCCGCTTCGTCCCTGCTTAATTCGCGCATCGTCGGCCGGCTCGGCATGCGCCGCGTCTCGCATGCGGCACTGCTCGGCTATATCGCGCTGACCGGCGCGCATGCGCTCGTCGCCCTCAACGGCTATGAATCGCTGTGGAGCTTCGCGATCTTCCAGGGCGGCGCCATGTTCTGCTTCGGCCTGATCGGCCCGAATTTCGGCGCCATGGCGATGGAGCCGCTCGGCCATGTCGCGGGCACGGCATCCTCGGTGCAGGGCTTCGTCACCACCGTCATCGGGGCGCTGCTGGGCTTCTATATCGGCCAGCACTTCAACGGCACGGTCGTCCCGATCACGCTGGGCTTCGCGCTTTGCGGCCTTGCGGCGCTCGTCACCGTGCTGATCGTGGAAAAAGGCCGGCTGTTCCATCCGGCGCCGGGCCGCTCCTGAGGAGCCTGCCCTCGGTTCCGCCGCCAGCGGCGACGGGCATGCCTGGAATCGTCTTCAATCCGCTCGTGAGCGAAAGAGATTCGCTGTGGCTCGGGAAGGGTGCCGCCGTTCGCCTTCCCGCTGTCGCGCGCGTGTCCTACGCGACCTTCAGGTTCACCGCAGCGCTCTTGCCGGTCTTGCGATCGGGCTCGAGGTCGTAGCTGATCTTCTGGCCTTCATTCAGCCCACGCAGCCCCGCACGCGTCACCGCGCTGACATGGACGAAGATGTCGCTCCCGCCCTCGTCCGGCGTGATGAAGCCGTAACCCTTGGTCTCATTGAACCACTTCACGGTTCCCGTACTCACATGTCACTCCTTCCATAAGACCACCGGCACCGGTCCGGTCAGGCAGTGTAGGAGGCAAATCGTCACGGTTGCAACGACGCGCCGCACAAACTCTGCCGCGCATGCGAAGAGCGGTCTGCAATGCCGCCCGCGCAGCCCTGGTGAGGCCGCAAGTCGCTTGCGGTCGGCGCGCGGCTCCCGCATGAACGGCGCAAGCGAGCAAGAGGGAGCTGCCCGATGAGCAATTATGTGATCGATCCGCCGGCCGTCACGGCCGTTCCGGTCGCGGGGGGCGGTTCCTTTCCGGTGCGGCGCATCTTCTGCGTCGGCCGCAATTATGCCGAGCACGCCCGCGAAATGGGCCATGATCCCGATCGCGAGGACCCGTTCTTCTTCACCAAGCCGGCCGACGCGCTGCTGATCAACGGCGCCGACATGCCCTATCCGAGCAAGACCAAGGACCTCCACCACGAGATGGAGCTGGTCGTGGCGATCGGCACCGGCGGCAGGGACATCCCGGAATCCGAGGCGCTCGCCCATGTCTACGGCTACGCAGCCGGGCTCGACATGACGCGCCGTGACCTGCAGGCCGCCGCCAAGAAGGCAGGGCGTCCCTGGGACATGGCCAAGGGCTTCGATCTCTCGGGCCCGATCGGCGAGATCGTGCCGGCGAGCCATGCCGGCCATCCCAGCGCCGGCAAGATCGAACTGACCGTCAACGGCGTCGTGCGCCAGACCTCCGACCTCGCCAAGCAGATCTGGAACGTCGAGGAGACGATCGCCTATCTCTCCGGGCTGGTCGAGCTGAAGCCGGGCGACCTGATCTTCACGGGTACGCCGGAAGGCGTCGCGGCGGTCGGCAGGGGCGATGTGCTGGAAGGCGAGATCGCCGGCGTCGGCACCGTCCGCACCCGCATCGTCTGACCCGACCGTACGACAAGGAGCGCATCATGCGCCTGACACCCGACGCCAGCGGCGTCTTCCCGATCGCGCCGACGCCGTTCAACCCGGACGGCAGCATCGACTGGACCTCGGCCGACCGGCTGTTCGAGTTCTATCACGGCATCGGCTCGGACGGCGTTACCGTGCTCGGCATCATGGGCGAGGCGCCGAAGCTGGAGCCGGAGGAATCGATCGGGCTGGTCAAGCGCGCCGTCGCGAAGATGGGCGGCAAGCCCATCATCGTCGGCGTCTCCGCGCCGGGCTTCGCCGCGATGCGCTCGCTCGCGCGACAGGTGATGGATCTCGGCGCCGGCGGCGTGATGATCGCGCCGCCCCCGTCCCTGCGGACCGACGACCAGATCACCGGCTACTACGCGCAGGCCGTCGAGGCGATCGGGACCGACATCCCCTTCGTCATCCAGGACTATCCGCTGACACTGTCGGTGGTGATGACGCCGGCGGTGATCCGCAAGATCGTGCAAGACAATCCCTCCTGCGTGATGCTGAAGCACGAGGACTGGCCGGGGCTCGAGAAGATCTCGACGCTGCGAAAGTTCCAGGCGGAAGGCTCGCTCCGGCCGATCTCGATCGTGACCGGCAATGGCGGGCTCTTCCTCGATTTCGAGATGGAGCGCGGCGCGGATGGTGCCAATACCGGCTATGCCTTCCCGGAGCTGCTGATCGACGTGGTGCGGCTGCAGAAGGCCGGCAAGCGTGACGAAGCCCATGACATCTTCGACGCGCATCTGCCGCTGATGCGCTACGAGCAGCAGCAGGGCGTCGGCCTTGCCGTGCGCAAATACACGATGATGAAGCGCGGCATCCTCACGCATGACGCCCAGCGCAAGCCGGGCGCGGCGTTGAGCGCCGCCGCGAAGGCCGAGGTCGATTACCTGCTGGCCCGGATCGCGAAGCACGATCCGCGCGCGAAGATCTGATCGGCCAGAACGTCATTCCCGGGCGCCGTGCACGGCGACCCGAGAATCTCAGGCAAGAGATGCTCGGGTCAAAGCCCGAGCATCTCGCGCATGTATCCGGGCTCAATGCCCCTTGTGCTCGCCCTCGCCGCCCTTGGCGGCGATCGAGTCGACCTTGAACTCGACATCGACATTGCCGGCCTTCTCGAAGGTCAGCGTGCCCTTCATCATCTCACCCTGCTTCAGCTGCTGCTTCAGCTCCATGAACATGATGTGGTAGCCGCCGGGCTTGAACTCGACCTTGCCGCCGGGCGGGACGTCCACGCCATTCTCAAGCGGGCGCATGGTCATGATGCCGTCCTTCACCGCCATCTCGTGAACCTCGGCACGGGCGGCGAAGGGAACGGAGACCGAGACCAGCCGGTCCGCCGTCGAACCGGTGTTCTCGATGCTGAGATATCCGCCGCCGACCTTCGCGCCGGCTGGCGTCGCACGCGACCAGGGGTGACCGATCTTGAGCGCGCCCGCCTTGAACTCATGGGCGGAGGCGATGGTGGCCGATAGCGCGAAGGCGGCCGCGGCGAGCGAATAGGAAAGCTTCATGGCTTGTGTCCTGAACGGAGAGGACCGCTGACGCAGTCCAGATTGCATGTCGCCCGCCCCCGTGAGGCCGGCGACGTATCGACGGATCGGGGAAGAAACGTCAGGCGGCCGGCGGGGCGCGCGAATGCGCGAGGCCGGTGGCGAAGCGATGCGCCAGGCCTTCCGCCAGCGGGAGCGGCACGGGCAGGCTGACGACGGAACGCCCCACCGAGGGCACGCCATCGGCTGCCGAACCAGCGAGGATCGGGTTTAGCGGGCAGCCCTTGCAATGGACGAGATCGCCAAGCGGAACCGGCGCGGCATCGCCGGGAACGGGCATGCCGGAACAGAGGACGGCGCCGTTCTGCGCGATGAAAGCCGCCTGCGCGGGCGCAGGAGCGAGGGCCAGCGCCAGCACCGCCCAGGCATAAGCGACGGCGAGCCAGACTCCGAGCCCGGAGCGGCGCAGGCGGTCAAGAAGGGTGGCGCGAGCCGGCATGGCGGCAAATGGCGCCGCTTCCGCCCTGCCGTCAAGCCGCGCGATGCCGCAGGCCGCACTCCGGACATACGATTGGAGAAGATTATTCTCCTTGCCTGAGTTTCTTTAAAAGAACGAACCGATTGACAAAGAGGACGACCACCGCCAGATTGCAGATCGTTCCTGGAGCGATCCAGGCACCGCGGAGATTTGAGCGAGCAGCTTGCGCCGCGTCACCAAACGCTAAAGCGCCACGACTGGGTCGTGGGCTCCAGACCGAGGAGACTGACATGGCCATTGCGAAAACGAGCCGAAGCCAAATCCGCTTCCGCCACTCTCTCTGTTGCTGTCGACGCTGAGATCGCAGGGCCGCAAGGCCGCTTCCATCCGATCGTTTCGACGAACGCCGCAAGAGCGGCGAAAGGCAGAGCCATGTCCCAGTTTTACTCCGCTTCGAGCCGGACCCGCCCGGCCCAGCAGGCCTATGTGATCGAAATCGGCGAGGCCCAGATCGGCCTCGTCAGCCGCCGCGCCGACGAGCGCGACTTCACCTTCATCGCCGCTTCCTCGGCTTTCCACGCTTTGGACGGGCGCCGCTTCGCCAGCCCGGGTGCGGCGGAAAGCGCTGCCCGCCGGCTTGCCGCGCCGCGACGCGCCAGCTCGCTTCGACTGGCCTCGTGAGGCGAAGATGCAGCTCCTGTCGCCACTCTGGAACGCCCTGGCAGCCTGGTTCGCCCGCGCCGTTCCCGCCAGCTTCGACCCGCTCGACGCCACGAGCGCGGACGACCGGCGCCGTTCGATCCACGACGTGACGATCGAGCAGCTCGGCATCGCCCACTGGTCCTGCCATACCCATTTCTGAGGACATGATGAACGCCCCCGTCAGACCCGGCACGCTGAGTGCCGGCGCCCTGCCCATCGCCGTTCCCGATCCGGCCATCCGCTTCGAGCAGGTCGGCAAGACCTATGCCGGGCGCAGCGGCCAGCAGGCCGTGAGCGCGCTCGCCGGCATCGATCTCGATGTGCCGGCCGGCAGCATCCTCGGCGTGATCGGCCGCTCCGGCGCCGGCAAGTCGACACTGATCCGCCTGGTCAACGGGCTGGAGCGCGCCACCGCCGGGCGCATCCTGATCGAGGGCGAGGACGTCACGAACCTGACCGAGGCCGGTTGGCGGGCACAGCGGCGGCGGATCGGCATGATCTTCCAGCACTTCAACCTGCTCTCCTCGCGCACGGTCTTCGACAATGTCGCGCTGCCGCTGGAGATCGCCGGCACGCCGCGCGCGCAGATCGCCACCAAGGTCGAGCGGCTGCTCGCGCTCGTCGGGCTCGCCGACAAGAGCGAGCGTTATCCGGCCGAGCTGTCGGGCGGGCAGAAGCAGCGCGTCGGCATAGCCCGGGCGCTCGCCACCAATCCGAAGGTGCTGCTCTGCGACGAGGCGACCTCGGCGCTCGATCCCGAGACGACCCGCTCCATCCTGTCCCTGCTGAAGCAGGTCAACCGCGATCTCGGCATCACCATCCTGCTGATCACCCATGAGATCCCGGTGATCAAGGAGATCTGCGACCGGGTCGCGGTGATCGAGGATGGGCGGATCGTCGAGGAGGGCGAGACCTTCTCCGTCTTCACCAACCCTCAGCATCCGACGACGGCCCGCTTCGTCGAAGCGGTGACCGGGGTCGAGGTGCCCGAGCATCTTGCGGGCCGCATCCGCTCGCAGGCACGGCCGGGCGACAATCTCGTCCTGCGCATCACCTTCATCGGCGAGAACGCGACCGCGCCCGTGATCAGCCGGCTGAGCGCCATCGTCGGCATCGACGTCAACATCCTGGCGGGACGCATCGACGCCATCGCCGGCCAGCCCTTCGGCAGCCTGCTCGTCTCGGTGCCCTCGCGCGCGCCGGAGAGCGAAGCCGTGCTCGGCGCCCTCAAGAGCCTGGGACTCAAGGCGGAGGTGATCGGCCATGTCTCCTGAAATCATCCGCCTGATCTGGCAATCGACTTTGGACACGCTGATCATGGTCGCGACAGCGGCCGGCATCGGCACACTGCTGGGGCTGCCGCTCGGCGTCTTCCTCGCCACCAGCAAGCGCGGCGAGCTGTTCTCGGCACCTGCCGCCAATGCCCTGCTCGGCGTGCTGGTCAACGCCACCCGCTCGACGCCCTTCATCATCCTGGTCGTGGCGATCATCCCGTTCACACGGCTGCTCGCCGGCACCTCGATCGGCACAGCAGCGGCGATCGTGCCGCTGACCGTCGCCGCGACGCCGTTCATCGCCCGCCTGATCGAAGGCGCGATACGCGAGGTCGATCAGGGTCTGGTCGAGGCTGCCCGCGCCATGGGCGCCACGCCCGTCCAGATCGTGCGCAAAGTCCTGGTGCCCGAGGCTCTCCCGGCGATCGTGCTCGGCCTGACGCTGGCCATCGTCAGCCTGATCGGCTTCTCGGCCATGGTCGGCGCGGTCGGCGGCGGTGGGCTCGGCGATCTCGGCATCCGCTACGGCTACCAGCGCTTCATGCCCGATGTGATGGCGACCGTCGTCGCCGTGCTCATCGTTCTCGTCCAGCTCGTCCAGAGCATCGGAGACCGCCTGGCGCGCCGCCTCAACAAGCGCCTGCGCCACGCCTGAACCCGACATTCCATCCGCTTCACGTCAAAGGAAACCACCATCATGACGACCTCCCTCAGCCGCCGCAGCGCCCTTGCCGCCGGCTTTGCCCTCGCCCTTGCCGCCGGCCCGGCGCTGGCCCAGCAGAATCAGGTCGTGCGCATCGGCGTCTCGCCCGGCCCGCATGCCGAAATCCTCGAAAAGGTGAAGCCCCTCATCGCCAAGAAGGGTATCGACCTCAAGATCATCGAGTTCTCCGACTATGTCGTGCCAAACCAGGCGCTCGACGCCGGCGAGCTGGAGGCCAATTCCTTCCAGAACCAGCCCTATCTCGACAACCAGGTGAAGGACCGCGGCTTCAAGATCGAGAGCGTCGGGCTGACAGTGAACTTCCCGCTCGGCATCTATTCGTCGAAATACAAGAACTGGTCCGAGGTGCCGGATGGCTCGACCGTCGCGATCCAGAACGACCCGACCAATGGCGGGCGCTCGCTGCTGCTGCTGCAGGACAAGGGCATCATCAAGCTGAAGGACGGCGTCGGCTTCAAGCCGACCGTGGCCGACATCGTCGGGAACCCGAAGAAGCTCAAGATCATCGAGATCGAGGCTGCCCAGACCCCGCGTTCGCTGGCCGACGTCGCCGCCGCCGCGATCAACACCAACTACGCGGTCGATGCCAAGATCGACCCGGCCTCGGCCATCCTGCGCGAGGATGCCAAGGGCCCGTATGTCAACCTGATCGCCATCCGCAGCGCCGACAAGGACAAGCCGTGGGTCAAGACGCTGCTCGAAAGCTATCACACGCCCGAGATCAAGGCCTTCGTCGCCGAGCGCTTCAAGGGCGCCGTTCTCGCCGGCTGGTGACCGTCTCCTCCCCACCTGGCTCTCCAGTCATATAGCCAGGCAACTGCCCCGGATGCGTGCATCCGGGGCTTTTTGTTTTCCGACGCTCAGCGCCGAGGCGGGCCGAAGGCGGAGCACCGGGTCTCGCCGGAGGAATCGTCGACGCCGTCGTTCGGTGACCACGAAGAGGTCGCCCCCCTTGTTGCCCATGATGCCACGCTCTGGCGCGTGGAACGGCCCCGCTGACAAGATCGGAATCCGCCGGCCGGGAACCATGCGGCGGCCGCGTGACAGGCCTAGCGCAGGCCCGCGCCATCCGCGCCCAGCGCTATCGCGGCCTGCGCCGGCGAGCGCTTAAAGCCGATCACTTCGAGCTCGGTGACGATGGCAACGGCGGCTGCCTGCGCCAGCACGAAGGCGATGCCGAGCCCCGTCGGCGCGAACCAGCCCAACAGCAGGATCGCGATGCTGTCGGCTATCCAGACGAGGTTGCCGCCGATGACCGCATAAACCACGAGGCGCGGCAGGAGCTTGCGACTAGCGAGGAAGCCGAGCAGCGCCGCGCAGGGCAGCAGCATGAGGCCGGCCCCGCGCAGGAAGCCTTCCGGCAGGCCGAGCGGCGCGGCAAGCGGGCCGGCGGCGGTGGCGAGCAGCAGAGCCATGCCGGCGCAGGCAGCGGCATCGAGCGCGAGAGCGTTGCGCAGGAACGGCGAGGACTGGATGAGCGACATGGCATTTCTCCTTGCGGCTTGTTGGGCGGAAAGCCCGTTGTCGATGCGGAGAATGCTGACGGGTTCGCGGGGACGCGTCGATTAAGCGGGAGGTAATTGGAACGGTCCGCCGGGATCGCTAGCTTGCCTGCCATGACCATGCATCACGCCCCCTCCATCGGCGCCCTGCTCCGCGACTGGCGGCAGCTGCGCCGCTTCAGCCAACTCGACCTCGCGCTCGAGGCCGAGATCTCGCAGAAGCATCTGAGCTTCATCGAGAGCGGCCGCTCGCGCCCGAGCCGCGAGATGGTGCTGCTGCTCGCAGAGCACCTCGCTGTCCCGCTGCGCGAACGCAACGCGCTGCTGCTGGCCGCCGGCTATGCGCCGGTCTATCTGGCGCGCCCGCTGGAAGCCCCGTCGCTGAAAGCGGCGAAGGGCGCGATCGACCTCATCCTCAAGGGCCATGAGCCCTATCCGGCAATCGCGATCGACCGGCACTGGACGCTGCTCGCGGCGAACGGCGCGGTTACCCGCCTGCTCAGCCTCGTCGCCGATGCGGAGCTGCTGCGGCCGCCGGTCAATGTGCTGCGCTTGTCGCTGCACCCGGACGGACTCGCGCCCTTCATCCTCAATCTCGGCGAATGGCGCGCACATTTGTTGGCCCGGCTGCGCCAGCAGGTCCGATCGACGGCAGACGGCACGCTGGGCGCCCTGCTGAGCGAGCTTTCGGAGTACCCGCATCCGAGCCAGGCGACGAAGGCGCGCCATGAGCCCGAAGCCGAAGCCGGCATCGTCGTGCCCATGCAGCTGCGGCTCGGCGACACCGTGCTCTCGCTGATATCGACGACCACGGTGTTCGGGACACCGGTCGACATCACGCTTTCGGAGCTCGCGCTCGAAACCTTCTTCCCGGCCGATACCGCCACGGCCGAGGCGCTGCATGCCCTCGCCGCAAGCGGCAGCGGAACGGCATGATCGCCCGGAACCTTTCAGCCCAGGCTCCGTTCCTTACCCGACGCGACGGATGTCGCACCGGAACCAAGAGGAGCTTCGCAATGGGCAGCACGACCGACAAGATCAAGGGTATGGCCAACGAGGCCACCGGCAACGTCAAGCAGGCCGCCGGCAAGGCGTTCAACAAGCCGGACCTGGAAGCCGAGGGCGCCGCGCAGGAGCTGAAGGGCGAAGCCCAGCAGGCGATCGGCAAGGGCAAGGACGCCGTCAAGAAGGCCGTCGACAAGGTCTGAGGCACCGGCCTCAAAACGCAAAGGGCCGCCGAAAGGCGGCCCTTTTTGTATCTATGCCCGGGTGCCGGTCAGGCCGTGCCGCCGAGACCGCCGAGAAAGTCCTTCACCCGGCCGAAGAAGCCGGCCGTCTCCGGGTGGTTGTTGTGCGAGCTCTCGCGCTCGAACTCCTCGAGCAATTCCCGCTGGCGCACTGTGAGCTTCTGCGGCGTCTCGACCACGACCTGGATGTAGAGGTCGCCGACCTCGCGCGAGCGCAGCACGCTCATGCCTTTGGCCTTCAAGCGGAACTGCTTGCCCGTCTGGGTGCCCTCGGGGATCTTCACCCGCGCCTGTTCGCCCGAAAGCGTGGGCACCTCGATCTCGCCGCCGAGCGCGGCCGAAACCAGCCCGATCGGCACGCGGCAGAACAGGTCGGCGCCGTCGCGCTGGAAGATCGCGTGCGGCTTGATCGAGAGGAAGATGTAGAGGTCGCCCGCCGGCCCGCCGCGCAGGCCGGCCTCGCCCTCGCCGGCAAGACGGATGCGCGTGCCGTCCTCGACGCCCGCGGGGATGTTGACCGCAAGCGTGCGCTCGCGCGTGACGCGGCCCGCGCCCTGGCAGTTCTTGCAGGGGTCGTCGATGATCTCGCCGCGGCCCGAGCAGGTCGGGCAGGTCCGCTCGACCGAGAAGAAGCCCTGATTGGCGCGCACCCGGCCATGGCCACCGCAGGTCGGGCATTGCCGCGACTTCGAGCCCGGCTTGGCGCCCGTGCCCGAACAGGCCTCGCACGAGACCGAGGTCGGCACGCGGATCGAGGCGTTCTTGCCGGTGAAGGCGTCCTCCAGCCCGATCTCGAGATTGTAGCGCAGATCGGCGCCACGCTCGCGGCCATTGGCGCTGCGCGGCCCGCCGCGACGGGCATCGCCGAAGAAGGAATCGAAGATGTCCGACATGAAGTCGGAGAAATCGGCATTGCCGCCGGCGCCGCCGCCATTCTCGAAGGCCTGATGGCCGAAGCGGTCATAGGCGGCGCGTTTCTGGCCGTCGGAGAGGACCTGATAGGCCTCGTTGATTTCCTTGAACTTGATCTCGGCTTCCTTGTCGCCGGGATTCTTGTCGGGGTGATGCTGCATCGCGAGCTTGCGGAAGGAGCCCTTCAGCTCGATTTCCGTCACGGTCCGGCTGACGCCAAGGATCTCGTAGTAATCGCGTTTCGACATCGATCGAACAGCCCCTTCGCCGCCTCATGCGTCATGGCCGGGCTTGACCCGGCCATCTCCGGCAGGAAAGCGTTTTTCTTCGCGATGCCTTCTCGTAACGAGATGGCCGGGTCAAGCCCGGCCATGACGTCCCAGGAGAAGGCGAGCGCCGGTTACGCGCTCTTCTTCTTGTCGTCCGAGACGTCCTTGAAGTCGGCGTCGATGACGTCGTCCTTCTTGGCTTCCTCGGTCGTCTCGCCTTCGGCAGCGGCGCCTTCGGCCTGGCTGGCGGCATACATCGCCTCGCCGAGCTTCATCGAAGCCTGCATCAGCTCGTTGGTGCGCGCCTGGATGGCCTCGGGATCCTCGCCGGTCAGGGCAGTCTTGAGCGCCTCGGCCGCGGTCTCGATCGCCGCCTTGTCGGCTTCCGAAACCTTGTCGCCATAATCCTTCAGCGACTTCTCGGTCGAATGCACAAGGCTCTCGCCCTGGTTCTTCGCCTCGACCAGCTCGCGGCGCTTCTTGTCCTCGGAGGCGTTGGCCTCCGCATCCTTCACCATCTTCTGGATGTCGGCCTCGCTGAGACCGCCCGAAGCCTGGATCTTGATCTGCTGCTCCTTATTGGTGGCCTTGTCCTTCGCCGTCACCGAGACGATGCCGTTGGCGTCGATGTCGAAGGTCACCTCGATCTGCGGCATGCCGCGCGGGGACGGCGGAATGCCCATCAGGTCGAACTGCCCGAGCAGCTTGTTGTCGGCCGCCATCTCGCGCTCGCCCTGGAAGACCCGGATCGTCACCGCGTTTTGGTTGTCCTCGGCGGTGGAGAAGACCTGGCTCTTCTTGGTCGGGATCGTGGTGTTGCGGTCGATCAGGCGGGTGAACACGCCGCCCAGCGTCTCGATGCCGAGCGAGAGCGGGGTCACGTCGAGCAGCAGCACGTCCTTGACGTCGCCCTGCAGCACGCCGGCCTGAACCGCGGCGCCGATGGCGACGACCTCGTCAGGATTGACGCCCTTGTGCGGCTCCTTGCCGAAGAACTGCTTCACGACCTCCTGGACCTTCGGCATGCGGGTCATGCCGCCGACGAGGACGACCTCGTCGATCTGGCCCGCCGACAGGCCGGCATCCTTGAGCGCCTTCTTGCAGGGCTCGATGGTGCGCTGGATCAGGTCGTCGACCAGGCTCTCGAACTTGGCGCGCGAGAGCTTGATGGCGAGGTGCTTCGGACCCGAGGCATCGGCCGTGATGTAGGGCAGGTTGATCTCGGTCTGGGCCGTGGTCGAGAGCTCGATCTTGGCCTTCTCGGCGGCTTCCTTCAGGCGCTGGAGCGCGAGTTTGTCCTTCTTCAGGTCGATGCCCTGCTCGCGCTTGAACTCGTCCGCGAGATACTCGACGAGGCGCATGTCGAAATCCTCGCCGCCGAGGAAGGTGTCGCCATTGGTCGACTTCACCTCGAAGACGCCGTCGCCGATCTCGAGGATCGAGACGTCGAAGGTGCCGCCGCCGAGGTCATAGACCGCGATGGTGCCGGCCTGCTTCTTGTCGAGGCCGTAGGCGAGCGCGGCCGCCGTCGGCTCGTTGATGATTCTGAGCACCTCGAGGCCGGCGATGCGGCCGGCATCCTTCGTCGCCTGGCGCTGGGCGTCGTTGAAATAGGCGGGAACCGTGATGACGGCCTGAGTGACGGGCTGGCCGAGATAGGCCTCCGCCGTCTCCTTCATCTTGGTCAGGGTGAAGGCCGAAATCTGCGACGGCGAATAGTCCTTGCCGTCAGCCTCGACCCAGGCATCGCCCGAGGAAGCCTTCTTGATCTTGTAGGGAACGAGCGAGAGATCCTTCTGCGTCATCGGATCCTCGAAGGTCCGGCCGATGAGGCGCTTGATCGCGAAGAAGGTGCGCTCCGGATTGGTGACGGCCTGGCGCTTGGCCGGCTGGCCGACAAGGCGTTCGCCGTCATCCGTGATGGCGACGATGGAGGGCGTGGTGCGCGCGCCTTCCGAATTCTCGATGACCTTCGGCGTGGTGCCTTCCATCACTGCAACGCAGCTGTTGGTCGTGCCGAGGTCGATACCAATGACTTTACCCATGGATGGGATCCCTTTCGATTGAGCAGATCGCCGGCCGGCGACGCATTCCCGTCACCTGCCGGCCCATGGACCGGACCGCCCCCGCTTCAGCGGCGAACGAACCGGCATTCCACGTTTGACGGTGGTTAAACCGCCCCTTGGCGGCGTATATAGTGAGGGTGTTCCCACCCTTGCAAGACAGGCGAGCCGAATAAGAAACGGGGATTTCGGGCTTTGCGGCCGGATTCGTGCTTTCAGGCGCGACTGTGGCCTCGCCGCCCTTGCGCATCCCGATGCCGCCCTTCATGCAGGAAGGCCGTTCCGTTAGCGCATGGACAGCCATGAGCCGATCGACGCGCCTCATCCTCGCTTTGGCGGCTGCTTTAGCCGCGATGACCGCCTGTGCGCAGGCGCAGCCCCTGCAATTGCCGGGCGCGCAGCCGTTCAATGCACCGGGCGCGCAACAGGCGGCCCCGCCGCAATCGGGGGCGCCCGCCCAGCCGCGCCCGCAGAGCATGCCGGCGATCAAGATCGCCGGCGAGGATGCGATCCTCGGCAAGGTCCTGCATCGCAACGGCCATCACGGCGAGGCGATCTTCACCAAAACGGCAGGCGGATTCGGGATGAAGCTCAATCTCGACGGCTTCCAGCCCGCCAATCTGGTCGAGCCCTGCGCCGTTTCCTTCGGCGAAAATCCGGTTCCGGTCACGGCATTGGGCCGTCCGGCCGGGGTGCCGCGCTATCGGTTGGAAGCTCCGATCTGCCCGATCGTCTTCGATGTGCTCGACGGCGCCTTCCTCGTCGTGGAGCCGACGGAGCCCTGCGTCGTCGAGGCCGCGCAATGCCGCATCGACCCGCGTGGCCTGTGGGGGCCGGACGCGCGCACAGCCGCCGCCCAGGCCAAGGAGATCGAACGGGCCCGCGGTGCGGCCGAGCGAGCCGTCCGCGAAGGCTACAAGACGTTGACCGCGAAGTCCGACGCGGTCGAGCAGCGCACGATCGCCCGCGAGCAGGCGGGCTTCTCGGCCGAGCGCGAGATGATCTGCCGCGATTTCCAGCGCGAGGGTCAGGTGGGGTTCTGCGCAGCGCGGATCACCGAGGCGCGCGCCGCCGGGCTGCGTGCCCGCCTCGGCCTCAACACCGAGCCCAAGCCGGCCGCCAAGCCGAAGCCGCGCCCGGCAACGCCGAGGCCGGCGCCGCTCTCGCTCACGCCGACGCAGTAGGGTCCCGGCCCATCCGCTTGGCCAATGTCGCTTCGTCGAGCCCGGCGAGAGCGTCGATCAGAAGCATCGCGAAGCTGCCCGGTCCAGCCGCGCGTTCGGCGGCGACTTCGCCCGCGATCCCATAAGCCGTCAGCGCGGCGGCTGCCGCGACGGCGGCATCCGGCTCGACCGCCCGGCAGGCGGCGACCAGCGCGCTCGATGCGCAGCCGAGCCCCGTGACTTTCGTCATCAATTCATGGCCATGGCCGATCGAGAAGCTGCGCCCATCGCCCTCGATGCGGTCGACCTTGCCTGTCGTCACGCGCAGGACGTCATCCGCCCGCCGCATGACGGCATCGAGCGCCGCCATTTCCGTGGCGTTGCCACGCACGGTGACGCCCGGCAAGCGCAGGATCGCCTCGGCCAAACCCAGTCTGAGCGGCGACAGCTCGACGAAAACGGGGTCGAGCACGAGAGGGATGCCGCGTTCGCGCGCGACACCGACGAGCTTTGGGATGGCGCGCTCGCCCTCCGGGCTGATCGTGCCGAGATTGATCAGGATCGCGCCGGCCCCGGCGGCGACGGCCGCGACCTCGTCGGGATGACCGGCCATCGAGGGCACGGCCCCGAAGGCGAGCAGCATGTTGGCGGTGACGTTCTGCGCCACCGTATTGGTCAGGCAATGGATGCGCGGGCGGCGCTTGGCCACCCGCGCGAGGATCGACGCGACCTGCGCCGCGTCGAGACTATCGTTCTCGCTGCTCATTCCGCCGCTGGTAGATAGATGCTGCCGCCCTTGTCGAGGAATTCCTTCGACTTGGCGGCCATGCCGTCTGCTGCCATCGCTTCGAGATTGGCGCGCTCATTGTCGCTCATCGCCAGAACCTCGGCGCGCAGGTCCTGCGTGATCTTCATCGAGCAGAACTTCGGCCCGCACATCGAGCAGAAATGCGCGACCTTATGAGCGTCCTTCGGCAAGGTCTCGTCGTGGTAGGCGCGCGCCGTGTCGGGATCAAGCGCGAGATTGAACTGGTCCTCCCAGCGGAAGTCGAAGCGGGCGCGGGAGAGCGCATCGTCCCTGATCTTCGCGGCCGGATGGCCCTTGGCGAGGTCGGCGGCGTGCGCCGCGATCCGATAGGTGATGACGCCGGTCTTGACGTCGTCGCGGTCGGGCAGGCCGAGATGCTCCTTCGGCGTGACGTAGCAGAGCATGGCGCAGCCATACCAGCCGATCATCGCCGCGCCGATGCCGGAGGTGATGTGGTCGTAGCCCGGCGCGATATCGGTGGTCAGCGGTCCCAGCGTGTAGAAGGGCGCCTCGCCGCATTCACGGAGCTGCTTGTCCATGTTCTCCTTGATCTTGTGCATCGGCACGTGGCCGGGGCCCTCGATCATGACCTGACAGCCCTTGTCCCAGGCGATCTTGGTGAGCTCGCCCAGCGTCTCCAGCTCGGCGAACTGGGCGCGGTCGTTGGCGTCGGCGATCGAACCGGGGCGCAATCCGTCGCCGAGCGAGAACGAGACGTCGTATTTGCGCATGATCTCGCAGATCTCGTCGAAACGCTCGTAGAGGAAGCTCTCGCGGTGATGCGCCAGGCACCAGCGCGCCATGATCGAGCCGCCGCGCGAGACGATGCCGGTGACGCGGGATGCCGTCAGCGGAACATAGGGCAATCTCACGCCGGCGTGGATGGTGAAGTAGTCGACGCCCTGCTCGGCCTGCTCGACCAGCGTGTCCTTGAACACCTCCCAGTCGAGCTTGATCGGATCGCCGCCGACCTTCTCCAGCGCCTGATAGATCGGCACCGTGCCGATGGGGACCGGCGAATTGCGCAGGATCCAGGAGCGGATGTTGTGGATGTTGCGGCCGGTCGACAGGTCCATGACGGTGTCGGCGCCCCAGCGTATCGCCCAGACCAGCTTCTCGACCTCCTCGGCCGCGCCCGAGGTCACGGCGGAATTGCCGATATTGGCGTTGATCTTGACCAGGAAGTTGCGGCCGATCGCTATCGGCTCCAGCTCGGGGTGGTTGATGTTGGCCGGGATGATGGCGCGGCCGCGCGCGATCTCCTCGCGGACGAATTCGGGCGTGACGAATTCCGGCACCGAGGCGCCGAAGCTCTCGCCATCGGCATGGCGCTCCCTGGCACCTTCCAGCATGGCGGCGCGGCCGAGATTCTCGCGATGGGCGACATAGATCATCTCGGGCGTGACGATGCCGGCCTTCGCGAACTCGTATTGCGTCGTCATCTGGCCCGGCTTCGCCTCGAGGATCGGGCGCGCGGCCGGGCAGGCGGGAACGAGCTGCGCCTCGCTGATATGGCCGTTATCGGCGGCCGTGACTGTGCGGCCGGGCACGGTCTGGAAGCCGCGCGCATCGAGCCAAGCGCGGCGCGGCTGGGCCAGGCCGGCATTCAGGTCGATTCGGGCGTCGGTCTCGGTGAACGGGCCGGAGGGATCGTAGATCCGCACCGGCGGCTCGGCATCGGTGGTCAGCATGACCTCGCGAAAGGGCACGCGCATCTCCGGATGATCCGGCGGCGCGACATAGATCTTGCGCGAACCGATGATCGGGCCGGTCGTCACACTTTGCGGCGCGGCCTTGACGCTGTTCTTCAGGGTTTTGGTGTGGGCATTCATGAGGATCTCCTCCTTGATACAGGTCAGGAGATCCGGGCTTGAAAGCGGTCCAGTCGCTGTCTGCGGGCACGATTCGACTCTAACCCGCGTTCCAGTCCCTCCGCCGGTATGACCCGGATCAGGTTCGATGGGTTCGGCGGTCAGGCCATCTCAGCTCTTGCGAGCACCCCTCGGAACAGCACCGAGGTTAGGCGTAGCGCCGCCGCTTGGCAACGGGCTGCGTGACGAACGATTGGAGGATGGAAGTGGATCAGGCCGTCAGGTCGACCAGGGCGCCCTGCCCGGCCGGAAGCGTCGCCTGTATCTGTTCGACGCTCTGCTGGAGCATGGCGACGAGGCCCTGATCGGCCTGCGCGTTCTGTTTGATCATCTCGACGGACAGTGCGTGCTGCGTCGAGGCGGTCTGCATCGTGACGATGCTGCGGGCAAGGGAAACGGCGTCGCTCATACGGCGACGCTAGTTCGCCGACCTTGCCAAATCCTGAACGGCCCCGCTCAGGGCGCGCTGATCGACGGCACCGGGCGCGGCATCGGCGGGTCGCGATTTGGCTGCGGCGCCGCCTGTGCGCGGTCGTCGCGCGGGGCGCGGATTTCCGTGCGCGGCACGGGCCTCTCACTGGCTGGCGCGCGAACGGCCTCGCCTGCGCGAGGAGCCAGCGGCACACCCGGCGCCCGCTGCTTCACGGCGGCAGGAGCACTCTGAGCCAGTGCCGGAAGCGCCGCAAACGAGCCCGCCATCATCAGGCCGGCATCACCAGATCAAGCTTTTTCATGACTGAACCTCCCTTCGGCTTGTCCTCCGGGAGATGAAACCGCCGCAGAAGGCGGCAGTTCCCTGCGTCCAGGTAAGAACGGGGCCGCTCGTCGAGCAGCCCCGTTCCCATCGTCACTGGTTCTGGCCGCTGAGCAGCGGCGTGATGCGCCGCAGCGTCACGCGCCGGTTCTCGCGTGCCGCGTCCTGCGTGTTGATCTTCAGATACTGCTCGCCATAGCCCTGCGTCGTCAGGTTCTCCGGCGGGATCTGGAAATCGCGCGTCAGGATCTCGGCGACGGACTGCGCGCGGCGATCCGAGAGCGAGAGATTATCGACATCGGCGCCGACGGCGTCGGTATGTCCCTCGACGAGGAAGACCTCGTTGGGCGCGCGCTGCAGGGCGCGCCGGACGGAGTCCGCGATCACGGACAGGCGCTGCGCCTGTTCGGGCGCGATCTGCCAGGAACCGGTGTCGAAGGTGATCGTGTCGATGTCGACGCTGCGCATGCGGGCGCGCAGATCCGGCGAGTAGCGGACCTCGTCCAGCGTGTAGCGACGCGGGATCGCGGCGATCGGCGGCGCCGTGATCGTCTCGTAGATCAGCGCCTCGTCGGCCTGATCGGCATCGACGATATAGCGCTCGCGCGGGATCGGCAGCGGCGGCGCCGGCAGCACGACGACATCGTCGGCGAAACGGCCGGGACGGTCGCGCAGCGTGTTGTCGATGATGATCACCTCGCGATTGTCGCGGTCGATGCGGGTGCGGCGGATCAGACGGCCCTCCTCGTCCGTGACGGTGACGATGCGCGTGCCGTCGGGGCGCTCGAAGACCATGCGGTTCTCGTCGCCGCGGCGCTCGGAGCGGCCCTGCCAACCGAGATCGCGGAAACGCTGATCCTCGTCGCGGCGGATGATGGCGCGGCCGTCATCGTCGCGGATGATGGTGCGGCCGGGCTCGCGGATGATGGTGACGTCACCCTCGCGGCGCTCCTCGCGGCGGCTGCGGATATCCTCGAAGCGCTGCGCGCCCTGCGTCGCCATGATGCCGCCGATGACGCCGGCGCCGAGGCCGATCGCACCTGCGACGCCGGGCGAGATGCCGCCGCGACGACCTTCGCGCTGGGGCGGCTGAGTCGGGAAAGCCCCACCGGCGGGCGGCTGACCTGGAGCAATGCCGGGCTGAACAGGGGCGGGAGCAACACCCGGTTGTGCAGCGGATGGCGGCGCTCCGGGCGCGGGACGTCCCGGCGCGGCACCAGCGGGCGGAATCGGGGCTGTGGCGCCGGGCTGGGCCGGAGCACCCGGAGCCGCCGCCGGAGGCGCTCCCGGAGCGGGGCGCGGCGGCTGAACCGGAGCCGCACCCGCGGGCGGAGTCGGAGCGGTTGCGCCCGGTTGCGCAGGGGCGGCGGGACCGCCGGGCGCTGCGGCCGGAGGCGCCACGGGCTGCGGTGCTGCGGCCGGCGGACGGGCTTGGGGCGGCGCAGCCGAGGGTGGCACGGCCGGGCCGCCACGCGGAACGGCCGAAGGCGCAGCTCCGGCACCCGGCTGAGCCGGCGCGGGAGCGGCAGCCGGCGGCGTTCCCGGCGTCGGGCGCGGCTGCCCGGCGGGAGCGGAGGGTGCGGTGCCGGGCTGCGGCGCAGCCGCCGGAGGACGAGGCTGAGATGGAGCTGCCGAGGGAGGCACGGCCGGGCCACCGCGCGGAACGGCCGATGGCGGGGAGCCCGGCTGGGCGGGAGCAGGAGGCGGAGCCGCTTGCGGGCGCTGGCCGGGCTGTGCGCCAGGAGCGGAGGCCGGCGGTGCAGGCGGCTGGGAAGGCGCGGCGCGCGGCGGCGTCGGCACGGTAGGTTCGGCCGGCGGTCGCGGTGGCGTCGGGCGCGCTGCCGGAGGCTGGCCGGGTGCGGGCGCCATGTTCGGGGCGGGACGCGGCTGCGCCGGAGCCTCGCTCGGCATGGCCGGGCGTTGCGGCTGCGGACGGGCGGCCGGCGGCTCGGCGCGCGGCTGGGGAGCGGCGGGTGGCGGCGGCGCGGGGATGGCGGGCGGCTGCGGCGGGCGCGGCGCTTGAGGCGCGCCGGGAACCGCTGGGCGCTCCGGCCCGCGCTGGCCCGGCTGCGCTCCCGGTGGACGCGGCTCCTGCGGCCGCTGGCGCGGCCCGCGCCCGGGCTCTTCGTCGCCGGGAGCCGGGGCCTGGACGAGTTGCAGCCCGGCTTGAGCGAAGGCTTGTCCGGCCTGCGAAAGGACGAGGGCAGGCAGGACGGTCCCGACCAGCAACCAGCTTTTCGTGCGCATTACAATTCCCGTCATTCGTTTCAACTTGGGGGTATCAGGCCGTTGGCGGCCTGAACCCGCGATGAAGCGAAAACGGCGAGAATCGGGCAATGGTTCCGGCCTTGCAGGCCTCAGAGACCAGCCTGCGCCTTCACATAGGCCGCGATCTCGGCATGGCTCGCGAACCAGCAATCGCCCTTCGCCTTGGCGAGCTGGATCAGCTCCTCGAGGATCCAGAGGCGCGAGCGATAGGTGATGACATGCGGATGCATGGTCAGCAGAAAGAGCCCGCCATCGGCATAAGCTCCCTCGAATTCGCGGCGGAAGATATCGAAGACCGCTTCGGGTGGCGTATAGGGCCGAAGCGCCTGAAAGCGGTTCATGTTGAAGTAGACCGCGTCGTCGCGAATCCACTCGACCGGCAATTCGACCATACCGGTCGCCTCGCCCTTCTCGACGATCTCGTAGGGGTCGTCGTCTGCGAAGAGCGAGGAATCGTAGAGCAGGCCAAGCTCACGCTCGACGGCGAGCGTCACCTCCGAGAAATCCCAGGACGGTGTGCGCATGCCGACCGGCCTGACGCCGGTGATCTTTTCCAGCGTATCGGCCGAGCGCAGGTGCAGTTCGCGCTCATCCGCCGGCGGCACCGCCGTGTTCACCTCGTGAATCCAGCCATGGAGGCCGATCTCATGGCCTTCGCCGACGATGCGGCGCTGCTCATCGGGATAGAGCAGCGCCGTGACGGCCGGCACGAAGAAGCTCGCCTGGATGTCCTGTTTCTTCAACAGGTCCAGAATGCGCGGGATGCCGACGCGATTGCCGTACTGCCCCCAGGAGAGACGCCCGACCGATTTGCCGCCGTCGCGCAGTTCGTTGGTCTCGTGGTCGACGTCGAAGGAGAGCGCTACGGCGCAGCGGGCGCCGTTCTTCCATCTGGCGGGCTTGAGGTTGCGGCCGGCGCGCACGCGCTCGACCTTGCCGCGCCAGACCTCTTCCGGCCATTGCCAGGGCAGGAGTTCGGATTCGGACATGGATCGCTCCTTCTCAAATTCTCTCGACGGACAATGACATTTGCGCCGGCATCCTGGCCGAAGCGAAGCGTAGCGCCGGGATCCATCATGGGGCTCCGACGCCCTGCGATGGATCCCGGATCTGCGCGGCTACGCCGCTTGTCCGGGATGACGGCGCGTATTTCCGAAACGACGACGGCTCACGCCACCGGCAGCACCGGCACAGCCGCCAACAGCCTCTTCGTATAATCGTGCTGCGGGTTGTCGTAGACATCGCTGGCCGGGCCGCTCTCGACGATCTTCCCGCGATACATGATCGCGACGCGGTCGCAGAGATGGCGGACGACCGAGAGGTCGTGCGAGATGAAGATCAGCGTCAGGTCGAGTTCCTGCCTGAGCCGTATCAGCAGGTTGATGATCTGCGCCTGGATGGAAACGTCGAGCGAGGCGACCGGCTCGTCGCAAACCACGACGTCCGGCTGCATCGCGAGCGCGCGGGCTATGGCGACGCGCTGGCGCTGGCCGCCCGAGAACTGATGCGGATAGCGGACGGCGAAGGCCGGATCGAGCCCGACCGCCGCCAACCACTGACGGACATACTCCTTGGCCTGCCCGCGCCCGATCAGCCCATGCGTCAGCGGCCCCTCGGCAATGGAATCGCCGACCGTCATGCGCGGATTGAGCGAGGCGAAAGGGTCCTGAAAGATGGTCTGGACGCGCGTCGTGATCTTGTGAGGATGCGTGCCCGCGCTCATCACCGGAGCATCGTCGATCGCGACGCGGCCGGTATCGGGCGCATAGATGCCGGCCGCCACGCGCCCAAGTGTCGACTTGCCGGAGCCGGATTCGCCGACGAGGCCGAGCGCCTCGCCGCGCCTCAGGACCAGCGTGACGTCGTCGACCGCCTGCACCGCGACAGGCGCTCTGGAGAAGCCGGCCTTCTGCGCCAGCTTGCGGAACAGCCCGGGCGTCTGCTCGAAGCGCTTGGCGACATGCTCGATGCGAACATAGTGCGCCGCGTCCCTCGCCGGCGGCGCTGCATCCTTCGCCATGCGCGGCGGCGGAGCTACGTCGGAGCCGGCGCCGCCGGCCAGCAGCGCGCCGGGCTCGGAGCGAGAGGGCAGCGCGTCGAGCAGCCCACGCGTATAGGGATGCTGCGGATGCGTCAGCACGTCGAGCGTCGGGCCGGCCTCGACGATCCTGCCGTGGCGCATGACGCAGACATGGTCGGCGAGCGAGGCGACGACGGCGAGGTCGTGGCTGATCCAGATCAGCGCCGTGCCGAGCTCGGCGACCAGCTCCTTCATCTCCGCGAGAATCTCGGCCTGGACGGAGACATCGAGCGCGGTGGTCGGCTCGTCGCAGATGATCAGCTTCGGCCGGTGCAGCAGCGCAATCGCGATGGCGACGCGCTGGCGCATGCCGCCGGAAAACTGGTGCGGATAGAAATCGACCTTGCCCTCGGCATCGGGAATGCGGACCTGCGCCAGTGCGGCCACCGCGCGACGGCGCGCCTCGGCGCCCGAAACCGCCTCGTGGGCTTCCAGAGCGAGCCTGATCTGCACGCCGATGGTCAGCATCGGGTTCAGCGTCATCATCGGGTCCTGGAAGACCATCGAGATCTGCTTGCCGCGGATCTTGCGCAGCTCCGAAGGGGACAGCCCGACGAGTTCGCGCCCCTCCAGTTTCACCGAACCGCCCTCGACGCGGCCGGGCGGGTCGATCAGCCCGATGATCGAGAAGCCTGTGATGCTCTTGCCGGAGCCGGACTCGCCGACGAGACCCATCACCTCGCCACGCTTCAGCGCGAAGGAGACGCCATCGACCGCCTTCACCACGCCGGCCCGGGTGTGGAACTGGGTGGCGAGATCGCTGACCTGAAGGAGAAGCGCTTCGCTCATCGCTTCAGCCTCGGATTGACCTGGTCGCGGATGCGGTCACCGACGAGATTGATGGCGACGATCAGGACGATCAGGGCGATGCCGGGATAAATCGAGATCCAGTAGCGGCCGGACAGCATGTATTGGAAGCCGTTGGCGATGAGCATGCCGAGCGAGGGCTCCGTCACCGGCAGGCCGACGCCGAGGAAGGACAGCGTCGCCTCCAGCGCGATGGCATTGGCCACCTGCACGGTCGCGACCACGATCAGTGGCGGCAGGCAGTTCGGGAAGATGTGACGCAGGATCACGCGCCAGCCCGGCAGCGGCGTCGACAGCACCGCCTCGACATAATCCTTGCCGCGCTCGGCGGAGGCCGCGCCATGGGCCGTTCGGGCGAAATAGGCGTATTGCGCGGCGGCCAGCGCGGCGATGAGTTGCATCTTGCCCTGACCGAGCAGCGCGGAGAGCACCAGCGCCAGCAGGATCGCCGGGAAGGCGAGCTGTAGGTCGATGACGCGCATGATGAAGGCTTCCCAGCGCCCGCCGACATAAGCCGCGCCGATACCGAGCGAGACGCCGAGCACGAAGGCGAGCCCGCCGGCGACCAGCCCCATCTGCAGGGAGATGCGCAGGCCGTAGAGGATCGCCGAAAGCAGGTCGCGCCCCTGCGCATCCGTGCCGAGCCAATGGGTGTAGCCGCCTTCGCCGACATAGCCGGGCGGGCGGCGCGCATCGGAGAGGGTGAGGTTGGCGAGGTCGTAGGGGTCCTGCGGCGCGACGAGCGGCGCCAGCACGGCGATGCCGACCATCAGCACGACCACGGCGAGCGCCGCGACCGCGGCCTTGCTCTCGCGGAACTCGGCCCAGAAGCGGGCGGCGGGAGACGCGTCCTTCATCGCGCGCCTCCTTTCCGCAGCCGCGGATCGAGCCCGACATAGGCGAGGTCGACGAGGAAGTTGATGGTGATGAAGACGAAGGCGACGAGCATGAGATAGGCGACCATCACCGGCCGGTCGAGCGACTGGATGGAGTCGATGATGAGCTTGCCGATGCCGGGCCAGGAGAAGATCGTCTCCGTGACGACGGCGAAGGCGAGCGTCGAGCCGAATTCGAGGCCGAAGACTGTGACGAGCGGGATCGCGATCAGCCTGAGCACATGACGGCGCAGGACCGTCCATTCCGAGAGACCGGCCGCACGGGCGAACTTCACCGTATCCGAGAGCATGGTCTCGCGGGTTCCGGCGCGGGCGAGGCGCGTCATCAAGGCGAGCTTGAAGAAGGCAAGATTCAGCGCCGGCAGCAGCAGATGGCTGAGCCCGTTCAGGGTCAGGAAGCTCCATTCGACGCCGAAGATCGAGACGGTCTCGCCGCGCCCGCCGGCAGGCAGCCATTGCAGCTCGACCGCGAAAGCCATGATCAGCACCAGGCCGATCCAGAAGGTCGGCACGGAGAAGCCGAGGATCGAGACCGTCATGATCAGCTTCGAGGCGACGCTGTCCGGTCTGTAGCCGGCATAGATTCCCGCGGGTATGCCGATCAGCGCGGCGCCACAGACCGCGGCAAGCGTGAGCTCCAGCGTCGCCGGCAGGCGCGACAGGATCAGGTCCATCACCGGCATGCCGAAAACGAAGGAGCGGCCGAAATCGCCATGCAGCACGCGGCCGAGGAAGGTGAGGTACTGTTCCCAGAGCGGCCGGTCGAGCCCGTAATGAGCGATGGTCTGGAGGCGCAGTTCCTGACTGACGTCGGGGCCGATCAGTACATCGATCGGGTTGCCGATCGCATAGACGCCGACGAAGACCAGCACCGACATGACGAGCATGACGACGAGCGCCTGGGCGAGGCGGACGGCGACATGGCCTAGCATGGGTGAAGCCTTCGGCGCGGCCTCACGGCCAGTCCTCCACCATCGCCGCGCGCGTCTCCTCGACGCCGACCTGCCAGAGCTTCAGCATCTCCTCGTCCGGCCGCTGGTAGAGACCGTGGAAGTTGCCGTCGCCGAGGATTTCGCGCCGCTTCGCCGGGGCTGCGGCCTGATATTGAGCCGGATTGAAGGGCGGCTTCGCCGTATCGGGCATCGCGACGCCAGCAAGGCGCGTCCAGGGGAAGTTCTCCATCCAGGATGCGTGGGAGGCGGCCGGATCGACCGCCTTGACCGCCGCCTGAAACTGCGGCGCCGCCCACCAGTTGTGCACCCGCACGCTCGCATCCGGATGCTGGCCGAGCCATTCGGTCGCGAAATTCAGCGCCGGCGAGTTGCCACCATGGCCATTGACCAGCACGATCCGGCGAAAACCCGAGCGATAGAAGCCATCGAACAGATCGCCGAGCAGCGCCGTATAGGTGCTGAGCCTGAGCGAGATGCTGCCTGGAAAATCGAGGAAGCCGGGCGTCATGCCATAGGCCAGAACCGGGAAGACGGGGATGCCGAGCGGTTCGGCCGCCTCCAGCGCCACCCGCTCGGACAGGATCACGTCGGTCGCAAGGCTGAGATAGGCGTGCTGCTCGACGCTGCCGAGCGGCAGGACGCAACGGTCGTCACGCCGAGCCTGGGCTTCGATCTGCATCCAGTTCAAATCGGCGACACGCACGGCGCAATCCTTGCTTCGTTCGTTCAAGCGGTAGAGAGTCGGAGCAAGCGATCCCGCGTCGCTGCGGCGAGCCAGGAAACCTTGCGGCCAGAGGCCGAAGCCATCCTTGACTCTGGCATTCGAGAGCGTCAAGTTCCATTTGGAACTAAATTGACCGGGAGATATTTCCCATGCGGCGCTCGCCCACCTCTCTTTCGCGTGTCGACCCGGAACGCGAGGCCGCGTTCGCGGAGCTCGATCCCCTGACCGTGACGAAGCTCTGGGACAATCCCTGCTGGCTCTCCTTCCGACTGAACTTCGTCGCCTTCCGCTTCAATGATCCGGTCTATCGCTGGATCGAGACCCGCTACGGCCTGGTGCGCCCGGAATTCGTCGCGCTCTATGCCGTCGGATTGCGGGAGGGCGTCGCGGCCAAGAACATCGTGGCCTCCTCCGGCCTGCCCAAGAACACGCTGTCGCGCGCCGTGCAGAAGCTGCTGCAGAGGCGCCTGCTCAAGCGTGAATCCGATCCGAAGGATCTGCGGAGCTACGTGCTTCACCTCACGGCCGCCGGCCGCAAGATCTTTGACGAGACCATGCCGCTGATGGTGCAGCACCAGAGCACGATGCTCTCCGGCCTCAGCGAGGACGAGCAGCAACAGCTTTGCATGCTGATGGACAAGCTCGTCATCGCCTCTCCTGCATGGCCCAACGAACTCGAACAAGAGGGGACCTCATCATGAAGCTGGCCCGCACCTTCCGCCTCGCGGCCTTCGCCGCCCTGCTCGGCGCCACCGTCTCCACCGGAGCGCTCGCCCAGACGTTGACGATCGGCGTGCGCGCCGGACCGGAATCGATCGACCCGCATTTCACCGCGACCGGCACCCATGCCGAAGCGCTGAAGCATGTCTTCGACACGTTGACCTGGTCCGGCGACCAGCTGCAGATCGAGCCGCGCCTCGCGCTGAGCTGGAAGACGATCGAGCCGACGGTTTGGGAGTTCAAGCTGCGCCCGGGCGTCAAGTTCCATGACGGCTCGGACTTCACCGCCGAGGACGTGAAATTCTCGATCGAGCGCATTCCGGTCGTCGCCGGGCCGAACCCGACGACGATCTATGTCCGCCGCGTCAAGGAGGTGAAGATCGTCGACCCGCTGACGGTCCATATCGTCACGGACGGGCCCGCGCCGAACCTGCCCAACGACTTCATCCGGCTCTTCATCGTCTCGCACAAGGCCGCCGCCGGCCTGACCAAGGACAATGCCAACGAGGCGTTCAACTCCGGCAAGGCGGCTGTTGGAACCGGCCCCTACAAATTCGTCTCCTGGACGCCGAAGGACCAGATGGTTCTGGATCGTTTCGACGGCTACTGGGGCCCAAAGGAGCCCTGGGCCAAGGTCGTGCGCAAGGAGCTGCCGAACGACGCCGCCCGCGTCGCGCAGCTCAAGGCCGGCCAGGTCGACATCATCGTGCGCGCGCCGGCCTCCGACGTGCCGACGCTGAAGCGCGACGCCAAGCTCAACGTCGCCACGGTCGAGAGTGTCTATCTTTTCAACATGGAGCTCGACATGCGGGACAAGTCCCCGCAGATCAGCGCCAAGGACGGCTCAGCCCTGCCCAAGAACCCCCTGCAGGACGTGAAGGTCCGCGAGGCGATCGACATCGCCATCGACCGGCCGGCGCTGGCCGAGATCGCGATGGAGGGCCTCGGTTCGCCGGCGAACCAGCTGGTGACGCCGACCATCGCCGGTTTCAACAAGAGCCTGCCGGCGACCAAGCCCGACATCGCCAAGGCGAAGAAGCTGATGGAGGAGGCCGGTTACCCCAACGGCTTCAAGATCACCTTCTCCTTCACCAATGACCGCCTGCCGGGGGACCGGCAGGTCGGCACCTCGATCGCGCAGATGCTGGCGCGCATTGGCGTCGAGGTGAACGCCAACGCCCAGCCGGGCGCGGTGTTCTTCCCGGCCCGACTGCGCGGCGACTTCTCGATGTCGATGTCCGGCTGGGGCACGCTGACGGGCGAGGCGAACTACACCCTCTCCTCGCTGGTGCACTCCAACGATCCGGCCAAGAAGCTCGGCGCCTTCAACGTGCAGAACTACGCCAATCCCCAGGTCGACAAGCTGATCGAGGACGCCGGCATCGAGATGGACGAGGCCAAGCGCAACCAGATGCTGTCCGACGTCGCGGCGATCGTCGCCAAGGACCGGCCGCGCCTGCCGATCACCGCCGTGGGCTCGGCCTGGGCGATGCAGAAGGACAAGGTGACGATCAGCCCGCGCGTCGACGAGGACACGCTGGCGATGGACATCAAGCCCGCCAAGAAGTAACGCGACCGCCTTCGCGTCATGGTCGGGCCTGTCCCGGCCATCCACATCTTCGCTTGATGACCAGGTTCGGTGTTCAAGACGTGGATGCTCGCCACAAGGGCGAGCATGACGGACGGCCCGCCTCGCAAACGACCACCGATCGGAACAATCATATGACCCTCGCGCTAGCCATCCATGGCGGCTGCGGCACGCTGCCGAAGATCGAGATGACCGAGGCCGAATGGGCCCAGGCCCGCGCCGACCTCGCCTCCGCGCTGCGGGCCGGCTGGGCGATCCTGGTCAAGGGTGGAGCCGCGGTCGAGGCCGTCGAGGCTGCGGTGCGGGTGATGGAGAATTCACCGCATTTCAATGCCGGCCATGGCTCCGCCTTCAACACCGATGGCGAGCACGAGCTCGACGCCTCGATCATGGACGGGGCGACGCTGGCCGCCGGCGCGATCTGCGCCGCCAAGCGCATTCGCAATCCCATCACAGCCGCCAAGGCGCTGATGCTGCGCGGCGACCCGCTTTTGCTGGCCGGCCCGGCGGCCGACGACTTCGCCGAGCATGAAGGCATCGACACCGTCGAGAACGAGCATTTCTCGACCGAGCGACGTCGCAAGAACCTCGCCTCGATGAAGATCCGCGAGATCGTCGGCACGGCCGCCGAGGCGAGCGAGGCGGAGAAGCACGGCACGGTCGGCGGCGTGGCCTGCGATGCGCAAGGGCATCTGGCCGCCGCGACCTCGACCGGGGGCTACACCAACAAGCCGGCCGGGCGCGTCGGCGATTCCCCGATCATCGGCGCCGGCACCTATGCGCGCGACGGCCGCTGCGCCGTCTCGGGCACCGGCAAGGGCGAGTACTTCATGCGCTACTGCGTCGGGCATGAGATCGCATCGCTGATCGCCTATAAGGGCCTCTCGCTCGAGGCGGCGACGCAGGCCATGCTCGCCGAGCTTTCCGAGCACAAGATCGGCGCCGGGCTCGTCGCGGTCGGTGCGGACGGCACGGTCGTTGCGCCCTACAACACCGCAGGCATGTATCGGGGATGGGTGACCCCGGACGGGCTGATCCATGTCGCCACCCACGGCGATGTCGAGATGGCCGGGCAGGCGTGAGGCGGCCGGCATGAGCGAACCGATCCTGATCTGGGGCGCGGGAGCCATCGGCGGCACGCTCGGCGCCTATTGGGCGCGCGCCGGGGTGCCAGTGCTGCTGGTCGACATCGTCGCGGAGCATGTCGAAGCCTGCCGGACCAACGGCCTCGCCGTCTCCGGCCCGGTCGAGGAATTCACGCAGGTCGTTCCGGCCGCGACGCCGACCGAGCTGACCGGCCGCTACAGCCGCATCGTTCTCGCGGTGAAGGCCGGAGCCACTGAGGCGGCGCTCGCGGCTCTGGTTCCGCATCTGGCCGAGGATGGCTTCGTCCTCTCCGCCCAGAACGGACTCAACGAGCTCGCCATCGCCAAGGCGGTCGGCGAGCGGCGCACCATGGGCTGCTTCGTCAATTTCGGCGCGGACTGGCTCGGGCCGGGCGAGATTCTCTACGGCAATCGCGGCGCCGTGGTCGTGGGCGAACTGGACGGCTCGATCAGCGAACGCGCGGCCGAGATGCACCGCTTGCTCAAGCTCGTCGAGCCCGACGCGATCCTGACCGATAACATCTTCGGCTATCTCTGGGGCAAGCTCGCCTATGGTGCGATGCTGTTCGCCACGGCCCTGACCGACGATTCGATGTCGGCGAACTTCGCCGATCCCGAGCGCCTGCCGGTCTGGCTCGCGCTCGGCCGCGAGGTCGGGGCAGTGGCGGCCAAGCGTGGCGTGACCTCGCTCGGCTTCGGCGCGTTCGACCCGATGGTCTTCGCGCCCGGCAAGCCGGAGGGACCGCAGATCGAGACGATCCGCTGGCTTGCCGATTACACCTCGCAGACGGCGAAGACCCATTCCGGCATCTGGCGCGACCTTGCCGTACGCAAGCGCAGGACCGAGGTCGATCCGCAGATCGGCGTCATCGCGAACCTCGGCCGCGAGGTCGGCACCGCGACGCCGGCGCTGGAAACGCTGGTCGCCCTCGTTCACGACATCGAGGAAGGCCGCCGTCCAATGGCCTTCGAGACGCTGAAGGTATTGATCGACCGATGCAGATTCGCTTCGACGGCCGCGTAGCCCTCGTCACCGGCGCGGCGCAGGGAATCGGGCGCGCCATTGCGGCCGCGCTGGCGGAAGCCGGTGCCCGCGTCCATCTCGCCGATATCGATGCTGCCGGCGTGAAGGCGGCGGCGCAGGAGATCAATGCGACCGGTCATGCCGCCGATCTCGGCTCGGCCGAAGCGGCGCAGGCTCTGATCCGCGACATCGTCGGCGCCGATGGCCGGCTCGACCTCCTGGTCCATGCGGCCGGCGGTGTGCGCGGGCAGGTCGGCCGGGCGATCGAGGACATTTCCGAAGGGGATTGGCGGGTGATCTTCGCCGCCAATGTCGATGCCGCCTTCTTCCTGGCGCAAGCGGCGGCGCCGGTGATGAAGCAAGCCGGCTATGGCCGGATCGTCACCATCTCGTCGGGCGCGGGATTGCGGCCGAGCCTCACCGGCATCCAGGCCTATGCCAGCGCCAAGCACGCGCTGGTCGGGCTGACCAGGCAGCTCGCCTGGGAATTCGGTCCGCACGGCATCACCGTGAATTCGGTCGCGCCGGGCTTCGTGCGCTCCAACCCCGCGACCGAGCGGCAATGGCAGAGCTACGGAGCGGAAGGTCAGAAGCGCCTCGTCGAGAGCATCCACACCCGCCGCCTCGGCACGCCGGAGGACATCGCCAATGCGGCGCTGTTCTTCCTGAGCGAGCAGGCCGGCTGGATCAGCGGGCAGGTGCTGTCCGTGGATGGCGGGCGCTCGTAGAGGCGGCTGACTTTCCCGGACCCGCGCCGTCATCCCGGACAAGCGGCGAAGCCGCGTAGATCCGGGATCCATCCCAGAGCGACGAGCCTTACGATGGATCCCGGGGCAAGCCCGGGATGACGGCGTGCTTCCTCGGGAAATCGGCAGAGTCTAGCCGCAATCCATCTTGTCGGCCGGCTGCTCGGCGCCGACCATCCAGTTCGTCCCGAACCGGTCGACCAGCATGCCGAAGCGCGGCGACCAGAAAGTCTCGGCGAGCGGCATGGTGATCTTGGCGCCGCCCTCGGACAATCCGGCGAAGATGCGCTCCGCTTCCTCCGGCGTCTTCACGCCGACGCTGACCGAAACCGAACGCATCGGGCCGTCGCTGCGGTCCGGCGGGGCATCGGAGGCCATCAGCATCTGCCCCTCGATCTCGAGGCAGGCGTGCAGGATCTTGTCGCGCCATTCGGGTGAGACATGCTCCTCGGCCGGGGTGCCCTTGTGATCCATCATCGCTTGGATCTTGCCGCCGAGCACCTTCTCGTAATGGGTGAAGGCTTCGCGGCAATTGCCGTCGAACAGCAGATAGGTCGAGAGTTTCATCGCATTTCCTCCTGGTTGTGATCTGAAGGCGATCAGATCTTGCGGCGGTAATCGGCGGACATGAACTCGGTCCACTGGCCGTCCGGGCCGAGGGCGCGCGAGGTCAGGGTGCGGTGATCGGGCGACAGGAAGGTGATGACGTCCTGATACTTCGCCATCGAGCCGTCACCGGCCATGCTCGGCCCTTCCGTATCGAGGACCAGCGACTTGCCGTCGGTGGCGAGCGCTCCCGTCATAGTGCCAGATCATCGACGTCATCGAGGCGATGAAGCTGCCGACGAAGCGGCCCTTCGCCGGGTCGAAGCCGAGCGTCATCAGGCTGGTGACGGGGGAGCCATCCGGACACGCGCCCTGCCCCTCGCCGAGGGTCCAGAGCCCGCCGAGCGAGCGCACGCTTTCCGTGCCCTGCGTGGTGCTGGGCGGCTGGCCCGGCTCCATCGAGGCCGTCATCTCCGCGGTCCAGTCACCGACGAGCTGTTGCAGCCACTCATGTTCCTTCCGCACTTCGACCTGCATGGGCCGTCTCCTCTCCCTTGGGTGTTTTTCTGATTGAGGTTGTTCAGGCCGAACGCTCGGCGGCGGCCTTCATCGCAGCCAGGCCGGTTTCAAAGTCGCCGCCGACCATGCGGTCCATATCCATGAAGACATGCATGATCTTGCCCATGAACGGCGTCGGGCCGGTCATCGTCCAGGTCACGGTCGTTCCCGGCCCCTGCGGCGCCAGGGCGAAGACCACGTCGTTATGGGCTTCGAACGGCTTGAGGAAATCGAGCTTGAGCCCGAGATGGCCCGGCGCCTTGGCCTCGACGACGCGCATGCTGCCCTCGCCTACATTCTTGTCGCCGGACCAGGCATAGGTCGCGCCGACGCCGGTTTCAGAACCACCATAGGTGCGCTTCATCGCCGGGTCCTTCTTCTCCCAGGGCGACCATGCGCCCCAGGCCTTGAAGTCGGCGATCAGCGGATAGACGCGCTCCGGCGGTGCATTGATCGTGACCGTGCGCGTCACCTGGAAGGTGTCGGGCTTGCGGGCGGCCAGGATCAGCACCACGGCGATACCGACCACGACGACGCCGGATAGGCTGAGAAGAACAGTCTTGAGCATGATGGGAAACCTCACGGGCTGATTTCAAAGGCTTTGGCGTCAAACGCCCTGCTTATCGGGTGGTTTCACCTTGATCTCGCGCAGGACCTCGTCCAGCCGGCTCAGGCTCTGGTCCCAGAAACGGCTGTAATGCTCCAGCCATTCCGAAACGTCCTGAAGCGGGCCGGGGTCGAGCCGGCAGGGTCGCCACTGGGCTTCCCGCCCCCGCGTGATCAGCCCGGCCCGCTCCAGCACCTTCAGATGCTTGGAGACGGCCGGAAGGCTCATCGCGAAGGGCTCGGCCAGTTCCTTCACCGAGCTTTCGCCTTGCGACAGCCTTGCCAGAATGGCGCGGCGCGTCGGGTCGGCGAGAGCGGCGAAGGTCAGGCTGAGCGGGTCCGTCGACATCGTATGAAACCGATCAGTTAATTAACTGATCGGTTTAGTATCGTCATGCCTTCCGCCTGTCAAGCGCCTTCGAGGACAGAGTGGCCTTGGCCATCGCCGGTTGCTGTCAGGAGCGGAGACGCGGCCGGGCCTCTTCGTTTCGGCGCATTTTCTTCACGCGAACCGGTGTCCCCTTCGCTTGAAAATGCTCTAGAACCGGAAATGAAGGAGGATCGATCCACCCATGAGCTTCGAGACCGCAGCGACCCCAGAAGCCGCCATCGACCGGCTCGAGCAGCTCTATGACGAGGCCCGCTCGGCGCTGCGCGCCGATCTGCAGCGCTTCTTCGATACCGGCGAGGCGCCGACACCGGAGGATCGGCAGCGCTATCGTTACCCCCTGCTACGCGTCACCTACGAGCCGTCGAAGCTGCCGGCCGCGACGCGGCGCGGCTATGCGAAATTCGCGGCGCCCGGCATCTATTCGACCACGGTGACGCAACCCGGCGAATTCAGGGCCTATCTGCTCGATCAGCTCAGGCCGCTCGTCGCGGAATATGGCGCGACGATCGAAACCGGCATCAGCACGCAGGAAATCCCCTATCCCTACGCGCTGGAAGGCGGCGACGAGCTGGGGCGCGGCAAGATCACCGCCGCCGAGCTCGCGCGCTATTTTCCGACGCCGCTGCTCTCGCTGGTCGGCGACGAGATCGCCGATGGGACCTATGACCTGATCGATGGCGAGCCGCGCCCGCTCTCGCTGTTCGACGCCGTCAGGGTCGATTATTCGCTGCGGCGCCTGATGCACTATACGGGTACCGACTGGCGGGCCGTGCAGCCCTGGGTGCTGCTGACCAACTACCATCGCTATGTCGATCAGTTCGTCCGGCTCGGCATCGCCGAGATCGAGGCCGGCACCGCCGAGGCGCTGATCGCGCCGGGCGGCATCCGCATCGACCGCGACGGCGTCGACGTCTCCGCGGCCGAGCGCGTGATGTCGGCGCCCTGGCACCGCTTCCAGATGCCGGCCTATCACCTGATCCGGAAGACCGGCGAGGGCGTGACGCTGGTGAATATCGGCGTCGGCCCCTCGAACGCGAAGAACATCACCGACCATCTCGCGGTGCTCAGGCCCAATTGCTGGCTGATGGTCGGCCATTGCGGCGGCCTGCGCCAGACGCAGATCATCGGCGACTACGTGCTGGCCCATGCCTATCTCCGGCAGGACCACATCCTCGACCAATTGGTGCCGCCGGAAATCCCGATCCCGGCGCTGGCGGAAGTGCAGGTCGCGCTACAGCAGGCCGCGGCCGAGATTACCGGCGAGAAGGGCGACCGGCTGAAGCAGCGCCTGCGCACCGGCACCGTGGTGACGCAGGACGACCGCAACTGGGAGCTGCAATGGACCAAGGAGCGGCGGCGCATCAACCTGTCGCGCGCCATCGCGGTCGACATGGAATCCGGCACCATCGCCGCCCAGGGTTACCGGCTGCGCGTGCCCTACGGCACGCTGCTCTGCGTTTCCGACAAGCCCCTGCATGGCGAGATCAAGCTGCCCGGCGCCGCCAATGCCTTCTACGAGCGGGCCGTGGGCGAGCATCTGCGGATCGGGCTCGCCGCGCTGGAGAAGCTGAAGGAGGCCGGCTCGACCATCCATTCGCGCAAGCTCAGGAGCTTCGACGAGCCGCCGTTTCGGTAAAGGGGCTCGTCATGCTCGGGCTTGACCCGGGCATCTCAGGACAAAAGGGCGCCTTATCCTGCACGAGATTCTCGGGTCGAAGCTGCGCTTCGCCCGAGAATGACGGCATGGCCGCGCCCGATAATGATCCTCAGCCGAACACCCCATAGGCGACCAGGGCCGCGATCACCCAGAGCGCGGCCGTACCCCAGCGATTGCGCCGGGCTTCGGCACGCCCGATCGCCTCGACGCTGCGCTCGTCCAGCGAGAAGCCGTGGCGCGAGGCGTCCTCGAGCTGGCCGAGCACGCGCTCGGCGCGGCCGATCGTATCGGGCAAGGCGGCGAGCGAACCCAGCAGCGAGCGGGCGCCGCGCCCGACCTCCTCCAGCCGGCCGATCGGCCCGAGATTATGGGTGATCCAGTCGCGCACGACCGGATCGGCCGTGCCCCACATGTCGAGATGCGGATCGAGCGAGCGGGCCACGCCCTCGACCACCACCATGGTCTTCTGCAGCATGACGAGCTCGGTGCGGGTCGCCATGTCGAACATGCCGGTGATCTCGAAGAGCAGGGTCAGGACCTTGGCCATCGAGATCTGGTCAGCGCGCTTGTCATGGATCGGCTCACCGACGGCGCGGATCGCCTGCGCGAAATCCTCGACGTCGTGATGGGCCGGCACGTAGCCGGCCTCGAAATGCACCTGCGCCACGCGGCGATAATCGCGGGTGATGAAGCCGAGCAGGATTTCGGCGAGGAAGCGCCGCTCCTTCAGGCCGAGCCTGCCCATGATGCCGCCATCGACCGCAACGAGTCGGCCTTCAGCATCGACGAACAGGTTCCCCGGATGCATGTCGGCATGGAAGAAGCCGTCGCGGATCGCATGCTTCAGGAAGGACTGGATGATGTTGCGGGCAAGCTCCGGCAGGTCGTGGCCAGCGGCGCGCAAGCCCTCGACATCCGAGAGACGCACGCCGTCGATCCACTCGTCGACCAGCATCTCGCGGGCCGTCAGCTGCCAGTCCGGCTCCGGCACACGGAAATCGGTGTCTGCCTTGGTATTCTCGGCGAATTCGGAGAGGGCGGCGGCCTCGAGCCGCAGATCCATCTCCATGGCGACCGAGCGCGCCAGCGTCTCGACCACGCCGGTGAAGCGCAGGCGCCGGGCCTCGGCCGAGCGCATCTCGGCCATTTCGGCGCCGAAGCGCATCGCGGCGAGATCGCGGTTGAAGCGGTCGCGAATGCCCGGCCGCAGGATCTTCACGGCGACCTCGCGCCCATCCTTCAGGCGCGCACGGTGGACCTGCGCGATCGAGGCGGCGGCGACCGGCTCGCTGAATTCCGGGAACAGCGTCTCCAGCGGAACGCCATGCGCGGCCTCGACGATGGCGCGCGCCTGCGCCATCGGAAAGGCCGGCATCCGGTCCTGCAGGGCCGAAAGGTCCTGCGCGATCCTCATGCCGACGACATCGGGCCGCGTCGCCAGGAACTGGCCGAACTTGACGTAGGAGGGCCCAAGCCGGGTCAGCGCCGCGGCAAGCCGCGTCGCAGAGGAGCCGGCACCCCGCCGCTCGATCAACCGGCCGACACGGATGAGCCCGCGCGCCAGAGGCGGCAGGACGGACGGGTCGACCAGCCCCAACGCGCCCTCGCGCGCCAGCACGAAGCCGACGCGGGCGCCGCGAGCCAGGTGGAAGAGGGAGGAGATCATCGGCAGGCCGTCTGGTGCATCACAGCTTCCAGCCGGAATGCAGCGCCACGACCCCGCCCGTCATGGCCGTGAACTTCGCCCGGCGGAAGCCGGCATCCTCGATCATGCCGGCGAAGGTCTGCGGCTTCGGGAATTTGCGGATCGATTCGACGAGATACCGATAGGGCTCGGCATCGCCGGTGACGAGCCGGCCCATCGGCGGGATCAGGTTGAAGGAATAGGCCTCGTAGACCTTGTCGAGCAGCGGCACGTCGACATGGCTGAATTCGAGGCAGAGAAAGCGCCCGCCGCGCTTCAGCACGCGATAGGCCTCGGCCAGCGCCCTGTCGATGCGCGGCACGTTGCGGATGCCGAAGGCGATCGTATAGCAGTCGAAATGGTTGTCCGGCAGGCCGAGCTCCTCGGCATTGCCCTGGACGAAGCGGATGCGGTCATCCTCCGGAAAACGCTTGTCGGCGCGCTCGCGCCCGACGCGGAGCATGTCGGCATTGATGTCGAGTACGGTGACGTCGGTTTGGGGGCCACCCGCCTCGAGCACGGAAAAGGCGACATCGCCCGTGCCGCCGGCGACATCGAGATGATGGAAGGGGCGGTCCTTCTGCGGGTTGATCGCGGTGAGCAGCGCGCTCTTCCAGGCCCGATGCAGCCCCGCCGACATCATGTCGTTCATCAGGTCGTAGCGGTCCGCGACCTTGTGGAAGACGTCGTCGACCTTGGCCTGCTTCTCGGCGAGCTTCACCGTTTCGAAGCCGAAATGGGTGGTGTCCTCGCGTCCGGTATTCTGGGCTGCTGTCACGGTCGGGCCGGCCTTGTGCAAATCTGTCTTGTTTTCGCCTGAGCCGATGAATAGCCAAAGGCAGCGGGCTTGTCGCGGCCCGTCTCGACGCAGGCTTTACAAGAGAGTTCAGGGATGCCCGAGCTACCCGAGGTCGAAACCGTCCGGCGCGGGCTGGAGCCGGCCATGCTGGGCGAGCGCTTCGCCCGCATCGAGCAGCGCCGGCCCGATCTGCGCTTTCCCTTGCCCGAACGGTTCTCCGAGCGCCTGACCGGGCGGCGGATCGAGGCGTTGTCGCGGCGGGCCAAATATCTGATCGCTGATCTCGACGACGGCCAGGCGCTGATCATGCATCTCGGCATGAGCGGGCGTTTCATCGTCGAAGCGCCCGGCACGAAGCCGACCGAGCCCGGCTCCTACTACAATGAGATCGGCCGGCACCTGATCCACGACCATGTCGTGTTCGAGATGGGGTCTGGCGCGCGCGTCACCTATAACGACGTGCGCCGCTTCGGCTTCATGGACCTGGTGCCGCGCGCCGAGCTTGCGGCGTCCAAACACTTCGCGGGCATGGGCATCGAGCCGCTCGGCAACGAACTCTCCGGCGAGACGCTGGCGAAACTCTTCGCAGGCAAGTTCGCGCCCTTGAAGGCCGCGCTGCTCGACCAGCGGCTCGTGGCGGGCCTCGGCAACATCTATGTCTGCGAGGCGCTGTTCCGCGCCGGGCTTCACCCGGAGGCCGAGGCGGGAACGCTGGCGACCCCGACCGGCCGGCCGCGCGAGAAGGCGCACGAGCTCGCCCGCATCATCCGCGAGGTGCTGGAGGAGGCGGTCGCGGCAGGCGGCTCGACCTTGCGCGATTTCGCCCATGCCGACGGCTCGCTCGGCTATTTCCAGCACCGCTTCCGGGTCTACGACCGCGAGGGCGATCCTTGCGTCACGCCGGGCTGCGGCCAGCCCGTGAAGCGGCTGGTGCAGTCGGGCCGCTCCACGTTTTATTGCGAGAGCTGCCAGCCGCGTCGCTGACGCCTGCTCCACGGCGCGAGTGTGATGCCGCGAATGCGCGGATGCGCGTTGCGCGCATGGACTTCCCGCCTTGGCGCCCGGTAAAGCTGACGCAACAGCATCATCCGGGAGGCCGTCATGGCTTATGAGACCATTCTCGTCGAGACGAAGGCCAAGGTCGGGCTCATCACCCTCAATCGCCCGCAGGCGCTGAACGCGCTGAACGGCCAGCTCATCGACGAGATCAACACGGCGCTGGACGGCTTCGAGAGAGATGCCGGCATCGGCTGCATCGTTCTCACCGGCTCGGAGAAGGCCTTCGCCGCCGGCGCCGACATCAAGGAGATGCAGGGCCGCACCTTCCCCGGGACCTATCTCGACGACAGGTTCGTGCCCTGGGACCGCATCGGCCAGCGGAACAAGCCGATCATCGCGGCGGTGGCGGGCTTCGCGCTCGGCGGCGGCTGCGAGCTCGCCATGATGTGCGATTTCATCATCGCCGCGGACAATGCGAAATTCGGCCAGCCCGAGATCAATCTCGGTGTCATCCCCGGCGCCGGCGGCACGCAGCGCCTGACCAGGGCCATAGGCAAGGCCAAGGCCATGGATCTCTGCCTGACCGGGCGGCTCATGGATGTCCAGGAGGCCGAGCGTGCCGGGCTCGTCGCGCGGATCGTGCCGCTCGCCGACCTGCTGACGGAGACGCTGAAGGCAGCCGACGCCATCGCCGCGAAGTCGCTGCCCTCGGTGCTGATGGCGAAGGAGACGGTCAACCGCGCGTTCGAGGTGACGCTGAACGAGGGGCTGCGCTTCGAGCGCCGCGTCTTCTCCGCGCTTTTCGCCACCGCCGACCAGAAGGAGGGCATGTCCGCCTTCATCGAAAAGCGGAAGCCGGATTTCAAGAACGCCTGACGCGAGGTCGCGCGTCGCCTGCGTCAGCGGCGCGTCCCGCGCGACCGATTACTCCCACGCATGGCCGGGGCGTCGATCTTTGACTTGAACCCGGCCTGCGCCTGCTGACACGATGCGCCCTCATCAGCAGGACAACGATCATGACCGCCGCAGCCCACATCGCCGCCCCCGAGGGCCTGACACTCCCGACCTATGCCGATGTCGAGCGCGCCGCCGAGCGCCTGAAGGGCGTGGCGCATCACACCCCGGCGCTGAGCTCAGCCACGGCCAACCGGCGGACGGGTGCGAGCCTCGTCTTCAAGGCCGAGAACCTGCAGCGGATGGGCGCCTTCAAGTTCCGCGGGGGCTACAATGCCATCTCCGCCCTGTCGCCGGCGCAGAAGAAGGCGGGCGTGCTGACCTTCTCGTCCGGCAACCATGCCCAGGCCATCGCCTATGCCGGCAAGCTGCTGGGGGTGCCGACCACCATCATCATGCCCGAGGATGCGCCGAAGGCGAAGGTCGAGGCGACCCAGGGCTATGGCGGCGAGATCGTCCGCTACGACCGCTACACCCAGGACCGGCTGGTGATCGGCGACCGGATCGCCGCCGAGCGCGGGCTGACGCTGATCCCGCCCTATGACCATGCCGACGTGATCGCCGGCCAGGGCACGGCGACCAAGGAGCTGATCGAGGATGCCGGCCCCTTCGACATGCTCTTCGTCTGCCTCGGCGGCGGCGGGCTGCTCGCGGGCGCGGCGCTGGCGGCCAAGGCGCTCAACCCCGACTGCCGCATCTTCGGCGTCGAGCCGGAGGCCGGCAATGACGGCCAGCAGTCGCTGCGCTCCGGCAAGATCGTCAAGATCGGCGTGCCCAAGACCATTGCGGACGGGGCCCAGACCGCCTTCCTCGGCGAGCTCACCTTCCCGATCATCCAGGCGCTGGTCGAGGACATCGTCACCGTCAGCGACGCCGAGCTCGTCGATACGATGCGCTTCTTCGCCGAGCGGATGAAGCTCGTGGTCGAGCCGACCGGCTGCCTCGCCTCGGCGGCCGTGCTTACCGGCAAGGTGCCGGTCGAGGGCAAGCGCGTCGGCATCATCATCAGCGGCGGCAATGTCGATCTGGCGAGCTTCGCCCGCTTCATCGCACCCTCCGCCTGATGGAAGTGGCGCGCACCCGATTCCGGCGTTGACGAGGGACGCGCAAGCGATTATAGCCACCCAACTCGCGACGGCCCGCGCAAGCTCGGCCGCCGCTCACGTTTTTCCAGCAAGGTAGCGGCCAGGCCCGCCGGCAATAATGCCAGGCGTCCGGCAGCGATGAAGACGAGGACGTTTCGATGGCCAATACGACGTCGGCCAAGAAGGCTGCACGCAAGATCGTGCGGCGCACCGAGGTCAACAAGGGGCGCCGCTCGCGGATGCGCACCTTCCTGCGCAAGGTCGAGGAGGCGATCGCCTCCGGCGACAAGTCCGCCGCCGCCGAGGCTCTCAAGGCTGCCCAGCCGGAGATCATGCGGGCCGCGCAGAAGGGCGTCGTTCACAAGAACACCGCCTCGCGCAAGGTTTCCCGCCTCGCTCATCGCGTCGGCGCGCTGGCTTCCTGAGCCTGACAAATCGATCGTTTCGACGGCGAAAAGCCCGGCCTCACGGCCGGGCTTTTTCGTTGGCTCACATCCCTTCTGTGGCGACTCAGCCACAGGCTTCGAGCGAAGAAAAAAAACGCTCCCGCAAGGCATTTCCGCAAGCTTTCCACGCCTTTGCGGACTTGACTCTCGGGCACGCTTCAGGGCCCGAAACCGGGCCTGACGCCGCTTCCTGCCGCTCACAAAAAGACCTGATTTATCATCATCTTAGCGGGCAAAGCATTTTGGGCAGCGGAATCGCGGCGACTCTGCGGCAGCCTTTCCCGGGCACCTGAAAAAAAAGATTCGGGAAAACCAGGAGGCCGAGCATGAAGAAAATCTTAAGTTCCCCAACCAATTGCAGGTTCCCGCCATCACTCCGCAACACCCCCTCGCGGTGAGACTCTCCGAAGCCGGCTGAAAGGGATGTTGCAGCCCGTCGAGAGCGCCTTGTAAGGTCCCTTCATCGCCGGGCGGACAGCAATGACCGCCGCGGGATTTCCAGAGATGACAAGCGTTTTTGGCTCGCGACCATGGAGGTTGGAGGATGTAGCTCTTTGTCTTTCAGTGTTGAGATGAAGGGCGGCATCGTCTCTCGGCGAGCCTTCCAAGCGTAAATCGATAGAGCGGGATCGGAACCGGACGGGCGCCATGCCTCCGTCGGGCTCGAAACCCTTTTGACCGGACAACAGCGCCGGGAAGGTGTCCGCCATGCGGTCGCCACCCCAAGGTGCGTGCATTTCAAAGAATGGGGCCATTGATGTTCGAGCGGCAAGAATTCCTGGAGACGGTCGAGACGGCGTCGGTGGTGGTGACGATCGCGGCGGAGGAAACCGCAGGGGTTCAGCTGGAAGAGGTTTCGGTTCAGGAAGCCTGGGAGCGCGTCCGCCGGCGCCTGCGCGCCGAACTCGGCGAGGACGTGTTCTCGAGCTGGTTCGGACGGCTCGAGCTCGCCGGCATCGTCGAGGGCGTAGCCTATCTCACCGTCCCCACCCGCTTCCTGAAAAGCTGGCTCGAGGCGCATTACGCCGAGCGCCTGCGGGTGAACTGCATAGCCGAGCTGCCGGCGCCGAACGGCGTGCTGCTCTCGGTGCGCCAGGTCTCGCGTGACGCGTCCATCCCGGCACGGCCTGACGCCATGCCGCGCAGCAGGCCCACGCCCGCCGCTGCCGTTCTCGTGGAGGCCGGCAAGGCCGCCGCTGCCGCCCCCCAAACCTGTGAAGCCGACCTCGTCGATGCCTGCGGCACCGCGCTCGACAAGCGCATGAGCTTCTTGAGCTTCGTCGTCGGCAAATCGAACCAGCTCGCCTTCGCCGCGGCCGAACGCATCGCCGCCGCCCCGGCGGGCCAGAGCCCCTACAACCCGCTTTATCTCCATGCCGGCGTCGGCCTGGGCAAGACGCATCTGCTACAGGCGATCGCGCAGGAGGCGCGTCGCCAGGGCAAGCGCGTCGCCTATTTCACCGCCGACCGCTTCATGTACGGCTTCGTCGCGGCGCTGAAATCGCAGACGGCGCTCGCCTTCAAGGAGAAGCTGCGCGGCATCGACCTGCTCGTCGTCGACGACGTACAGTTCATCCAGGGCAAGTCGATCCAGCAGGAGTTCGGCCACACGATCAACGCGCTGATCGATGCCGGCAAGCAGATCGTCGTCGCCGGCGACCGGCTCGCCGGTGAACTCGAAGCTCTCGACGAGCGCATCCGCTCGCGGCTCGGCGGCGGTCTCGTCGTCGAGGTCGGCGAGCTCGACGAGATGCTGCGCGCCAAGATTCTGGGTACCCGGATGGAAGCGCTGCAGACGGCCCATCCGAACTTCCAGGTCAGCCCTGACGTCGTGGCCTATGTCGCCCGCGTCGTGACGACCAACGGCAGGGACCTCGACGGTGCCGCCAACCGGCTGCTCGCCCATGCGACGCTGTCGGGCCAGCTCGTGACGCTGGAGACGGCGGAGGCCGCGATCCGCGACCTCGTGCGGACCCGCGAGCCGCGCCGCGTCAAGATCGAGGACATCCAGAAGCTCGTCGCGACCCGCTACAATGTCAGCCGCGCCGATATCCTCTCGGAGCGCCGCACGGCCGCCGTGGTGAAGCCGCGACAGATCGCGATGTATCTCTCCAAGGCGCTGACGCCGCGCTCGCTGCCCGAGATCGGACGCCGCTTCGGCGGGCGCGATCACACCACCGTGCTGCACGCCGTGCGCAAGATCGAGAAGGCGATCAGCGAGGATCGCTCGCTGCATGAAGAGGTCGATCTGCTGAAGCGCATGCTGCAGGAGTGAGCCGGCGCGACTGGCCTGCGCCCGCCCCGTCAAATGGCTGTGGTTGCCGGGACGCACGGCTCTTGCGCGCCCGGCTGCCGTCCGGCAATGTCGCTGGCCACTCATTCGGGCCCAGGCAGCCATGCCTGGGCGGCTAGCGTCAGAAGACTAGACAATCATGAAGGTCACGGTCGAACGTTCCACGCTGCTCAAGTCGCTCGGCCACGTCCATCGCGTGGTGGAGCGTCGTAACACGATCCCGATCCTGTCGAACCTGCTGCTCAGCGCCGACGAGAGCGGCCTGCGCCTCAAGGCGACCGATCTCGATATCGAAGTGGTGGAGACGATCGCGGCCGACGCAGCCGAGCCCGGCGCCACGACCGTCCCGGCCCACACCCTCTACGACATCGTCCGCAAATTGCCCGATGGTGCGCAGGTCTCGCTGGAGACGACTGGCGATAGCGGCCTCGTGCTGCGCTCGGGCCGCTCGCGCTTCCAGCTCCAGACGCTGCCGGAAAGCGACTTCCCCGACATCACCGCTGGCGAGATGGCCCATCGCTTCGTGCTGCCGGCCGGCGAGCTGAAGCGCCTGATCGACAAGACCCAGTTCGCGATCTCGACCGAGGAGACGCGCTACTATCTGAACGGCATCTATCTCCACACCATCGATGTCGACGGCCGCCCCGTCCTGCGCGCCGTGGCGACCGACGGCCACCGCCTCGCCCGCGTCGATACCGCAGCCCCGCAAGGGTCGGTCGGGATGCCCGGCGTCATCGTGCCGCGCAAGGCCGTCGCCGAGATCCAGAAGCTGCTGGAGGACGGCGAGAGCGAGGTCGCGGTCGAGCTGTCCGCCTCGAAGATCCGCGTCGCCACCGCCAGCGTGGTGCTGACCTCGAAGCTGATCGACGGCACCTTCCCCGACTACCAGCGCGTCATTCCGAGCGGCAACGACAAGCGTTTGACCGTCGACAGGGGCGATTTCGCGGCCAGCGTCGACCGCGTCTCGACCATCTCGTCCGAGCGCGGCCGGGCCGTGAAGCTTTCGATGGCGGACGGGCGGATGACGCTCTCGGTCACCAACCCCGATTCCGGCTCGGCGACCGAGGAGGTCGAGGTCGACTACGAGGCGAGCCCGCTCGATATCGGCTTCAATGCCCGTTACCTCATGGACATCGCCGCCCAGCTCGACGGCGACACCGCGCTGCTCAAGCTCGCCGACCCCGGTTCGCCGACCGTGATCCAGGACCGCGAAGGCGCTTCCGCGCTCTATGTGCTGATGCCGATGCGCGTCTGACCGCCGCGCATGTCTCTTTGGGACGGAACCACCGCCGTCATTCCGGGGCGGGCCGGAGGCCCGAGCCCGGAACCCAGAATCGATGCGCTTGGGCAGGCAGGCTCCTGGCTTCACAGGTTTTTATGCGAGCCTCGGCGGCTCTGGGTTCCGGGCTCAAGCGCTGCGCGCTTGCCCCGGAATGACGGCGGAGAGTCCGCCGAAAACATCCCGTTCTCGGGCCGAATTGCCCGGAGGAGTTGTCCGTTCCGTGACGGCCGTTGCGCGCCTGATCCTGCAGGATTTCCGTTCCTATGAGGCCCTCGATCTTCCGGTCGAGGGCCAAATCGTTGCGCTCATCGGCGAGAACGGAGCCGGCAAGACCAATATCCTCGAAGCGCTCTCGCTGTTCACGCCGGGACGCGGCCTGCGCCGGGTCGAACTTGCGACGATGGCGCGGCAGGGCGGCGACGGCTCCTTTGCCGCTTCGATCACCCTCGGCGACGATGCGGGCCGGCTCGGCATCGGGCTCGGGCCTCTCGACGGCGAAGGACGACGGCCGCGGCTTGCCCGGATCGACGGCGCCTCCGTCGGCTCGGCGCTCGCCTTCAGCGACTATCTGCGCCTGGTCTGGCTGACGCCCGATCTCGACGGGCTGTTCCGCGGCGCGGCCGGCGACCGCCGCCGCTTCCTCGACCGTCTCGTGCTGGCGATCGACCCGAGCCACGCCACCCGCTCGAATGCGCTGGAGCGGGCGCTGCGCTCGCGCAACCGCATCCTCGAAGAGAGCCCCGGGCAGGGCCAGTGGCTCGACGCCGTCGAGCGCGAGATCGCCGAGCTCGGCATCGCGGTCGCGGCCGCCCGCGCCGAGACAGTGGCCCGGCTCTCCGCCATCATCGCCGAGACGCGCGACGACGCCTCGCCCTTCCCGCATGCCGTGATCGCGCTCACCGGCGAGATCGACGATCTCGTCACGCGCCTGCCGGCCGTCGATGCCGAGGACGCCTATCGCGGCCTGCTGCGCCAGGGCCGCCATCGCGACCGCGCGGCCGGGCGCACCCTTGCCGGGCCACAGGCTTCGGATCTCGAGGTCCGCCATGGGCCGAAGGACATCCCCGCGGGACAAGGCTCGACCGGCGAGCAGAAGGCGCTGCTGATCGGCCTCGTGCTCGCCCATGCCCGGCTCGTCGCGGCGATGAGCGGGCTGCCGCCGCTGGTACTGCTCGACGAAGTCGCCGCCCATCTCGATCCCCGCCGGCGCGCGGCGCTCTATGAGGGCCTGACCGGTCTCGGCTGCCAGGTCTGGATGACCGGCGCGGATGCGGCCCTGTTCGGCGATCTGCCGGCCGGCGCGCAGCGCCTCGCGGTCACGCCGGGGCGGATCGATCCGATCGACTGATCGATCGCACCACCCTTCCCGATGGGACGATCCGGCGCTTTGCTGGTAGCATCGGGCAAAAGATCGGGAGGAAACCATGGAATTCACCAGCCTCGCCTTGTTCGCCGGGGTTTATTTCCTCGCGGTCGCCTCGCCGGGGCCGGCGGTCGCGGCGCTGGTCGCGCGCTCGCTGTCGAGCGGGTTCCGGCGCTCGCTGCCCTTCGCCGCCGGCATCGCGGCGGGCGATCTCATCTGGTTCACGCTGACGGCGCTGGGCCTGAGCGTGCTGATGCAGAGCTTCCACGGCGTCTTCGTCGCGATCAAATATGCGGGCTGCGCCTATCTCGTCTACCTCGCCTGGAAGCTCTGGACAGCCCCGGCCGAGGCGCCGAAGCCCTCCGCCGCCGCACGCGGCGAGGGCTGGCGCCTGTTCCTCGGCGGCATCGCGCTGACGCTCGGCAACCCGAAGGTCATGGTGTTCTTCATGTCCATCCTGCCGCTGGTGATCGACCTGAATGCGCTCACCCCGCTGGCCTTTGTCGAGGTCACGGCGCTGACGATGCCGATCATCGGCGGGACGATGCTGGCCTATGCCTATGCGGCCGACAGGGCGCGGCGCCTCGTCGCCAGCGGGCGGGCGATGCGCTGGATCAACCGGGCGACCGGCGGGGTGATGGCGGGCGCGGCCGCGGCGATCGCGGCGCGGGGCTGACCGGCCTTGGCTCTGGCGGCCGGCCTCCTCGATCTCGGCTTCACGCTGTTCCACGCCGCTTTTCGGCGTCTCTTCGGCTGGCCGGAGCGGCTCGCGCCCTCCGGCAGCCTGAACACCGCGATCACGCAGACGCTCAACGTGATGCTGATCTTCGTCTTCCTCGCCTATGGCGCGACGCTGATCTGGCAATCCGGGCAAGCAAATGTGCATCCGCTGTTGCCGCTCGCGGGCGGCGCCTTCTGGGGCCTGCGGCTTGCCCTGCAATTCGTCTGGTTCGATCTCAAGCCCTGGCCCTCGAAGCTGATCACCGCCATCTTCGCGCTGGCAACCGTGATCCATCTGCTGGCGGTCAAAGGCTGAAGCTCGCCAACCTTCACGCCGTCATCCCGGACGGAGCAAAGCGGAGATGCGGGGTCCATCGCAGAGCGCCGCGCCTTTCGATGGATCCCCGGCCAAGCGCGGGATGACGCGTGGTTCCGAGCAGTATCGACACAGCTTTGGAAGCCGAAAGGCTGGCCAAGCGCGTCCGGCTGCGGCACACCCCTTCATCATGTCGCAATCCCGCGAATCAGACGCCCGCGCGATCCTCAAATCGGTGTTCGGCTACGACGATTTCCGCCCCGGACAATGGGAGGTGATCGAAGCCGCGCTGTCCGGCCGCGACGTCTTCGCGGTGATGCCGACCGGCTCCGGCAAATCGATGTGCTACCAGCTGCCGGCACTGGTGGCAGGCGGGCTCACCCTCGTCGTCTCGCCGCTGATCGCGCTGATGCGCGACCAGGTCGGCCAGTTGCTGCGCGCCGGCGTTTCCGCCGCCTCGCTCAATTCGATGAACAGCGAGAGCGAGGCGGCGCAAGCCTGGGACCAGCTCAATGCCGGGGAGCTGCGGCTGCTCTTCGTCTCGCCCGAGCGATTGGCCGGCGAAGGGCTGGTTTCGCGGCTGAAGCGCCTCGGCGTGACCAGGCTCGCCATCGACGAGGCGCATTGCGTCTCGCAATGGGGCCATGACTTCCGCCCGGAATACCGCCTGCTCGCCAAGACGCGCGAGGCGCTCGGCGGTGTGCCGGTGACCGCGCTGACCGCCACGGCCGACCGGCAGACGCAGGCCGACATCGCCCAGCAGCTCTTCCCGCAGCCGCCGCAGATGGTGGTGCATTCCTTCGACCGGCCGAACCTCAAGCTCGCCTTCGCGCCGAAGGACCAGCCGCGCCGGCAGATCGACGACTTCCTGCGCCGGCACCGCAACGGCTCCGGCATCGTCTACTGCTCCTCGCGCAGCAAGACCGAGCGGCTCGCCGCGGGCCTGCGTGAGAAGGGCTGGAACGCGCTCGCCTACCATGCCGGCCTCGAGCAGGCCGAGCGCAATCGCAACCAGGATGTCTTCCTGCAGGAAGACGGCGTCGTCGTCTGCGCCACCATCGCTTTCGGCATGGGCATCAACAAGCCTGACGTGCGCTTCGTCGTCCATGCCGACATGCCCGGTTCGATCGAGAGCTATTATCAGGAGATCGGCCGCGCCGGGCGCGACGGGCTGCCGGCGGACACGCTGACGCTCTACGGCGTCGAAGACATGGCGCTGCGCCGCCGCCAGATCGACGAGAAGCCGGTCGACGACGAACGCAAGCGCATCGAGCACAAGCGCCTCAACGCGATGATCGACCTGTGCGAGAACGCGCTCTGCCGGCGCAGCGCGCTGCTCGCCTATTTCGGCGAGGAGACGCCACCGTGCCGGCACGGGCAGGCCGCGTTCCGCTGCGATCTCTGCGGCACCGAGGCTCCGGCACTTGCCGATGCGACGCTCGATGCGCGCAAGCTCCTCTCGGCGGTGATACGCTCGGGCGAGCGCTTCGGCGCCGCGCATCTCGCCGACATCCTCACCGGCACGACGACGGAAGCGATCCGCCGCCAGAACCATGACGGGCTCAAGACGTTCGGCGTCGGCTCCGACAAACCGAAAGCGGCCTGGGCGGGATTGACGCGCAAGCTCTTCGCTGCCGGCGCGCTGGCCGAGGCCAGCGTCGAGCACGGCGGCTTCCGGCTGACGCCGAGGGGCGAGGACATCCTGTTCGGGCGCGAGAGCATTGCGCTCAGGGCCGACGCCTTCGTGGAACGTCGTTCACGGCGCTCCGAGCGCGACGCGGCGCGCGCCGACGGGCTCGACGAGGGCACCGCCGCGCTGTTCGAGCATCTGCGCAAGCTCCGGCTCCAGATGGCCCGCGAGGAGGGCGTGGCGGCCTACATCATCTTCACCGACCGCACGCTGATCGCGATGGCGCGCGAGCGACCGCTCGGGCTGGAGGAGATGCGCGGCATCGAAGGCGTCGGCGAGCGCAAGCTCGCGCAGTATGGCGAGGCCTTCATCGAGGCGATCGCGGGCTTTTCCGGCTGACACCGGTAACCACGCTTTACCGGCAGCCGAGCCCGGGGTTGGATCGTGGCTCCGGATGGGGCATCCTGATCGCGCAGGGCGCTACGGCGGCGTCCCGGCAAGCCGAACGGTCCATGGACAAAACCCACGAACAGTTCGCCGATCTGGTCGAACATTCGGACGTCCTGCTCGCGGTCTATGACGAGACCGATCGCCTGCGCCTTGCCAACGACGCCTTCCGGCGGACCTTCCATCTCGCGCCCGGCGAAACTCCGACCTGGACCGAGATCATGCGCCGCAACCACACCGCCTTCAAAGGCACGGCGATCCAGGCCAGCGATCTCGAAGCCTGGCTCATCTCGACCCAGTCGCGGCGCGGCAAGACACCGTTCCGGGCCTATGAGACCGATCTCGTCGACGGTCGCTGGCTGTGGATGACCGAAACCGTCCGCCCCAATGGCTGGATGCTCTGCATCGCGAGCGAGATCAGCGAGCTTCGCCGCGAGGAAAGGCTGCTCCGGCAGGATCGCGACCTGGCGATGCGCGCGGCCCAGACCGACGAACTGACCAGCACCGCCAATCGCCGCTTCGTCTTCGGCCGGCTGGAAGCACTGATCAAGGCGGCAGCGCTCGTGCCGGACAGCGCGCTCAGCGTCTGCCTGTTCGACATCGACCTGTTCAAGAGCATCAACGACCGCTTCGGCCATCAAGGCGGCGACATGGTGCTGCGCCATTTCACCAATCTCGTGCATGGCGTGATCCGGCGGACCGATTGCTTCGGCCGTATCGGCGGCGAGGAGTTCATGCTGGTCATGCCCGGATCGCCGGCCGAGAACTCGGTGGTCTTCGTCCAGCATCTGCTGGCGCAGGCCCGCACGGCACATCCCCTGCCCGATCGGCCAGCGGTAAGCTATACCTGCTCGGCCGGTGTCGCCACCTACCAGCCCGGCGATACCGCGGCCACGATCTATGGCCGCGCCGACCGCGCGCTCTACCGTGCCAAGACGGACGGCCGCGACAGGGTGCAGCTCAGCATGGAGGCACTGCCTCTCGCGGGGCGATCCTGACGAGATCGCGCCCTCCCGCGTACACGCACGCGTAGGCGCGTGAAAAAGCCATCGTCAGCCCCTATATTGCAGTTTCGAATCAGGATCATCGCGGGCGCCCGCTCGCCCGTTCAGGGACCATTTCATGACCGATGCCGCGCTCAGCGCCCAGCCCGACGATTACGGCGCCGATTCCATCAAGGTTCTCAAGGGCTTGGATGCAGTTCGCAAGCGGCCGGGCATGTATATCGGCGACACCGATGACGGCTCGGGCCTGCACCACATGGTCTATGAAGTCGTCGACAACGCCATCGACGAGGCGCTGGCCGGCCACGCCAACCTCGTCACGGTGACGCTGAACGCCGAGGGATCGGTCACCGTGACCGACAACGGCCGCGGCATTCCCACCGATATCCACAGCGAGGAAGGCATCTCAGCCGCCGAGGTCATCATGACCCAGCTCCATGCCGGCGGTAAATTCGACCAGAACTCCTACAAGGTCTCGGGCGGCCTGCACGGCGTCGGCGTCTCCGTCGTCAACGCGCTCTCGGTCTCGCTCAAGCTGCGCATCTGGCGCGGCGGCCACGAGCACTTCATGGAGTTCCGCCATGGCGATGCGGTGGCACCGCTCGCGGTGGTCGGTCCGCAGGGCGACAAGCGCGGTACGGAGGTCACCTTCCTGCCGTCACAAGAGACCTTCACCATGGTGGAGTTTGACTACAAGACGCTGGAGCACCGGCTGCGCGAGCTCGCCTTCCTGAACTCCGGCGTGCGTATCGTGCTGACCGATGCTCGCCATGCCGAAATCGTCCGCGAAGAGCTGATGTACGACGGCGGCGTCGAGGCCTTCGTGCGCTATCTCGACCGCGCCAAGACAGCGGTGATCGAGAAGCCGATCATGCTGAGCTCGGAGAAGGACGGCATCACCGTCGACGTCGCGCTGTGGTGGAACGACAGCTACCACGAGAACGTGCTCTGCTTCACCAACAACATCCCGCAGCGCGATGGCGGCACCCATCTCGCCGGCTTTCGCGCCGCGCTGACGCGCCAGATCACCGGCTATGCCGAAAGCTCGGGCATCTCGAAGAAGGAGAAGATCTCGCTCACCGGCGACGATTGCCGCGAGGGCCTGACCGCGATCGTCTCGGTCAAGGTGCCCGATCCGAAGTTCTCCTCGCAGACCAAGGACAAGCTGGTCTCCTCCGAGGTGCGTCCGGTCGTCGAGAACGTCGTCAACCAGGCCCTGTCCGAGTGGCTCGAAGAGCATCCGAACGAGGCGAAGACCATCGTCGGCAAGGTGGCGGAAGCCGCTGCCGCGCGCGAAGCCGCGCGCAAGGCGCGCGACCTCACCCGCCGCAAGGGCGCGCTCGATATCGCCTCGCTCCCGGGAAAGCTCGCCGACTGCCAGGAGCGCGATCCGGCCAAGTCCGAGCTGTTCATCGTCGAGGGTGACTCGGCCGGCGGCTCCGCCAAGCAGGGCCGTGCGCGCGAATACCAGGCCGTGCTGCCGCTGCGCGGCAAGATCCTCAACGTCGAGCGTGCCCGCTTCGACAAGATGCTCTCCTCCGACCAGGTCGGCACGCTGATCACGGCGCTCGGCGCCGGTATCGGCCGGGCCGAGGCCGACCAAGGCGGCTTCAACCTGGCGAAGCTGCGCTACCACAAGATCATCATCATGACCGACGCCGACGTCGACGGCGCCCATATCCGCACGCTGCTGCTGACCTTCTTCTATCGGCAGATGCCGGAACTGATCGATGCCGGCCATCTCTTCATCGCCCAGCCGCCGCTCTACAAGGCGGCGCGCGGCAAGAGCCACGTCTATCTCAAGGACGAGCGGGCGCTGGAGCAATACCTGATCGACTCGACGCTGGAGGGGGCGACCTTCCGCACCAGCGAGGGCGTCGAGCGCGGCGGAACCGATCTGCGTGCGCTGATCGAGGAAGCCCGCAGCGTCCGCAATGCGCTCGCCCAGCTCCATTCGCGCTACGACCGGCGCGTCGTCGAGCAGATGGCGATCGCAGGAGTGCTTCACCCGTTGAGCGAGGACAACGAAGCGCAGGCGAACGAAGCGGCGGCCGCGATCGCGAAACGGCTCGATGCGATCTCGGACGAGCTGGAACGCGGCTGGGAAGGCAAGATCGTCGATGGCGGCTTCGTGTTCTCGCGCATGATCCGCGGCGTGAAGCAGGCGGCGACGATCGATGCCGGGCTGCTCGCCAGCGCTGAAGCCCGCAAGCTAGACGCCGCGGCGATTTCCCTGCAGGAAGCCTATGCCAAGCCGGCAATGCTCGCCCGCAAAGGCGATTCCTTCCCGATCAACGGCCCCACCGACCTGTTCGATGCGGTCTCGGCCATCGGCAAGAAGGGCGTCGCGCTGCAGCGCTACAAAGGGCTGGGCGAGATGAACCCCGACCAGCTCTGGGAGACGACGCTCGACCGCGACGTCCGCACGCTGCTGCGCGTCAAGAACGACCAGAACGACGAGGCCGACGATCTCTTCGTCAAGCTGATGGGCGATGTCGTCGAGCCGCGCCGCGAGTTCATCCAGACCAACGCGCTCAACGCGACCGTCGATATCTGATTTCGGCGCCGAATGTAGGGGCACTCTAAAGTCTGACTCCTAGGCTAGGTTGTCAGACTCGATTGTCATGGAAGCTCGACTCATTTGCGAAGCGCGGTGGACAGAGCGCCAGGACGAGCCCGCACCTGCTAACGTCGGCCCTGAGCTCAACCTTGCAAATCCGGAGCCTCACGCCACGATTGCGAGGTTAATTGCGCGACGCATGCGGAGCCAGGTATCGTCGGGCTTGGTCAAGGGTTGAGGCGCGCTCTCGTCGCAATTCTCGCATAGGGCTCTGTTAGCACTACCGGCACGGCTTCCACGGAAAACATCCCGATAGTGCCTTTCGACGCGCCGCTATGGCTGGGCGAGGGCTCATAGCTTTTCTCGCCAGCTCGCTCTACAGCACTACCGGAAAATCTCGGTAGTGCCGCCTCGCTGCAACCTGATGTTGGAATGAGAATTGACTCACCGGTCGCTGCAATCGATGGAAGAGACGAAACCGAGCTTGAAAGGGTCGGTTTCGGTCGCGCTCACGCGGGAAGGTGAACGCAGCCAGACTGAACTGGCCGACGCTAGCAAACAGAGAGTGCGCGAACTACGAGCCCTGATGCGCAAACAGAGGCGCGACAAAAAAGGCACCGTAGAAAGCTCGGTCTAGTCAGCCTGGGGGCGACATGGGAAGTTTCACCCGATGTCCCAACCATCGCGCGCATGCTCGGGCAGCGGTTCCTGGAAGCGTTCATCGATGGCGATCTTGCCCTTGAGCACTCCAAAGCGCCGTTTGCCCCGTGGCGCAATTGGCGCCAGACGCACCACCGGCACGCCGCGGCGAGTGATGACCACGTCGTCACCCGCCAGCGCCCTCGCAATCAATTCGGTCAGTTGGATTTGTGCTTCACGGACCGAAAACTGGGGCACGTCATATCTCGTCCCGCTTGGCCAGACCGCATCTCAGGTGGCAGTCCGACGTTCCCATTTGAGCCCACCGAGCGCTGTCAGCGCCTGTTCCCTGTTGTAGATGTAGCCGCCGATACTTCTGTACGGCACCACTGGGGAAACCCCCAATCGGGCCAAAGCGGCCACCGCCGTCATCGCACCCTTCTTCCCAATCGATTCCGATGCTTCGGTCGCTAGGATGTAAGTTCGCTCAAACCGCTCAATTTCCTCGACCGTGAATACGAAGCTCCGCTTCCGTTCTTCCCCGCTCAGAAGGCCGGCTTTGACGACCCGCGCTAAGAATGCCGGCACGAGTCTCAGCCTCGCGGCCGCTTCAAGCGAAGCCAGAACCGGAATCTCCGCGATCTTCGCCTGCCTCTCCTCTTCGGCTTGGCGTTCGATCTCGAATTGACGGACCGCTTCGACAAACTCGACGCGGTCAAAAATCTGGATCCTTCCCGCTGGAGGGGCAAAAACGGGCGTCAAACCCAGCCGCTTGGCAAACCAAATGGGTGCCATGCCTGGATTTTTTGTGTTTGCCTCTAGTGCCTCGGCTAAGTCCTTCCCACAAAGATAGCGCTCGCGGAACGCGGCAACCTCACTGACCGAAAAATAGTACTGCCCGCTCGCTCGGATCGCCGAGATCAGCCCCTGCTTTTGCATCAGCGTGACCGTGTCCCGGTTTATGCCGATGAGCTCCATAATCTGTGTTGCGATGAGGTGCTCCTCCGCATTGAAAACGAAGCGGGTTGACTCCTCCTCAACCACTGAAAGCACCCGCTCGATGGCCGCCATCGCGGGGATTCGTTCCCAAAGGTAGCTGGAATAGTGTGGCGGCCCAGCCACGAGCTTCTCATCTCGCAGCGCATGAACCGCCCTTTGAGGGTTGCGGCCCAGCAACTCTCCCGCCTCGATCGTTGAGATGTAGCGGGATTTGAACGCATCAACCGCTTGTTCGCTCAGGCGTCGTCCTCTGGCGTTAGCTTCGCTCGCAAGGATGCCTGCGGCAATCAATTCCATGCCGAACGGATATGCCAATTTGAGTCGCGCGATGGCTTCTTTTGGTAACAGCCATCCACCGGCGGAGTACGTCTCCGGCTTGGTCTCCGATTCGGACCAACCTCGGATCGCGTCCTCGGCTTCGGCGCGATGGTAGATATAGCTCTTGTTGAAATCTCGGTCGCCTAGAGGCTTGATCCCAATCGTTTTCAGGAGCTGATCGGCGGATTGCCAGCCCAGAAGCCCAAAAGTCTCTGCCAGTTTGGCCGACGTCGTATAGAGCTCGTTGAACTCATCGACGTCCTGCCTCGATACGTCGTAGCGATTGCCGGTTTTCGTTGCCGGCAGGTATCCAGCATCGCGCACTTCCTTCGCGACAGCAGGCGTCAGTCCTATCTCGGCGCTGGCTTCCAAGAACCTGAGCATGTCGCCGCGGTCTTTTTGAAGCGCGGTCCTGATGTCGACAAGGCGGACCTTCAGTCGATCCAACCCTTGGGCGTCATCGTCTATGGCGCAAACCGACAGATGACCGCGTAATATCAAGCCTACCACGACAGATAGACGCTTTGACGCGGCGAAGCTGGCCTCGATTAACGACAAGGCCGGGCCCTGAGTCGGCACGAGTGTCCGTTCCAGCTTCTCGATGAAGCCATCGACGGTCTCCGGAGAAATTCGCCATTGCGCGAATCCAGCGCTCCCCTCTACCCTCGGATTGTCCGAGGTGATTCCGTCCAAGTGCTTTGCATCGAGCAATCGCTTCATGCTGGTCACCTCGACGCCAAGTCGCCTCGCGGTTTCCTCCAGATTGAGCCATTTGTCCTTTTGCTCGCGCAGAATCTCGATGGTCTGCTCGGACAGCGTGATAGGCGCTCCCTTCCAACGTTTCCGAGGCTCGATAAATCGTTTCTCGACGGCAACACGCCGGACCCAGTCGACATTGGTCCCGATCATCTGCGCCGCCTTCGAGAGGCTGATCCCGGAGCCTTCCACTGGCGCGATGCGGATGGCCCTGCCAACGCCAGCAGACGCCTTATCGTGCTCAATCGTTTTGGTCAGGTGGCGCTTGATAGCACCGTCGGGCAGCCCAAGAGCCCAGTTGTCGAAGCCCCCGTAGGCCTTCTGCTTGCCAGAGCCCCGAACCGTATGAGCCCCCTCCCTCAGCCTGGCGACGAGCTTAGAGGCAGCAGTCGCCAGATCCTCCACTACTGACAGCCCAATGCCGCACGACTGGCTGGACGCTCCACGGCTGTCGCCATACTGCTTGACGAAGGTTCGCTCGGTCTCGGCGTATCCCAAGACCTCCATGGTCTCGATCGCCCAGTGCAAAGGCATGTCGTCCAGTGCAGGAACGTTGATGCGCGGTCCGCCTCCCAGGCGCCCCACCACGTAAGCGGATGCACGAACCTCCTGCGCGTCGGCGGGAACGCATTCGAATCGGCTGATCTCGTGGTTGTTGGGGCAGCGATCGATTGTACCGCGGCCTGGGTCGAACGGCTCGGAGCATTTCGGACAGCGGGAGACGAGGCGACAGTAGTGGACCGGACACGCAGTTACCGCGGTCACATCCCACCAGGTGCGATGCCAGGCACGCGGCAGGCGGCGCTTGCGGGCTTCAGCAACCTTTTTGTCTTCGGCGAAGCATGCCGGGCATGCTCGGCGAACGCTAGCGGAGGCCCACTGTGTGCCGCGCCTCAGCGTCTCACCGCGCAGTGTGACGATGTCTCGATCGTCAGTGGCCGTGTCATGAGCAAGGCGGCTCATATCCGAGCGGCCCACCTTCGCAATCGTTTCCAAAGACGATCGCATGTGAAGGCGGAAAGATTCGAGATCGACGCTGGTCGCCAGTGTGGCGAGCCGCTCTACACCGTTGGCTTGGGCCAAGCGCATGAAATGAGCGTAAGCCGGCTCCCCATCCTGGCGAATGGGATGAACGGCGACGTAATTGATCCTCATGGTGATGATTCCAGGCCAATCAATGTTCGGTAGCGCGCTCCGCGCCGGATTTGAGTTGTTGCCAGCTGGCCAGCGCCGCCTCGGCATCGGACCGGCGATAGATTGCCTGCCGAGCCAGCTCGACAGGCAGAATGGGGGTCAGCCCGACCTTCCTAAGTTGCTTTGTGGCCGCGCTTGCCGAGCCAAAGCCGCCCTTGGCTGCTAGGCTCTGGGACGTCACGTGGTCGTCGACGAACTTCTGGAGCGTATCCCGTCGCACCAGAAGGCTGTTTCGATGGCGCGTTGCGTCGAGGAGCTGATGATCGCGCAACACCCGAGCGGTTTCCCCCTTGATGCCGATTTGGTCAGCAGCGACCGAGATCGGCACAAATTCCTCGGAAAGGTACTGGCCAATCGCTTTTGAGAGCTCGGAGCGGTCGATTAGAAACGCCTGAAGGCCAGGAGCGCTGCCGTCATAGCCTCGGATCGCCAATCGCCCCGACAGCACGAGCTGGACTGCTTTCGAAGTTGCCACCCGCAGAGAGCCGGCCGCCTTTGGCAACGTGGTGAGATTTTCACCACTTGGCTGGATTCTCTCGGCGAGGTTGTCCAAAAGCTTGCGGACCGACTGCACCGAGAATAGGGCGACGTTGAATCTGAGCTCTCGGCGCTTCTCGGGCGGCACTATGGGCTCGACCAGTCCTGCGTCGGCGATCGCGCGAGCGGCGGCTGACGACACACCTAGAGCGACTTCAAGTTCTGTCGCGTTGAAGCACTCGGCAATCAGGTCCTTGAGCTGATCCACGAAAGCTCGGGAGATTTTTGCGCTTTCCCCTTGTCGAAGCCTAGCGGTTGGCAGGATGCCCTGCGCCTCGCAGAACCGCCGAAAGCGCTCAGCTCCCATGCCGCATTCCGCCGCAGCCTCAGCCAGGGGGACGTGCTTGGAGTTCGCTATCACAACGCCGGCGATGCTAGTTTTTGATTTGAAGGTGACGTGATCCGAAGCCTGCGCGTGGGCCACGATGCCAGCCCGCAATGCGTCGGTGATCGCTGATTGTGGCTCATCCATCAGCCACTCGTAGAAGTCGCCGTAAGCCTTCAGGAGGCCCCACCGCAAAGGGCGGTGGCCAGACATGCCGACGAGTCTGTCCAGAATGACCGGCAGCCGTTCGGTCAGCCCCTGAATGGCATCAAAGCCCGCAGAGATGATGGCGCCAGATGAAGCTCTCGAAGCCTCCTCAACATACCGCTCAATTCCCATCGCGGCTCGACCCATGGCCTCCATAGTCGTGATTGCTCGACCGAGTTCCATGTCATCTAGGAATGCTGAGCGTATGCGATTTCCGAAGCCGAGCCGGCCGAGGATGTATCGAGCTCCGACCGTCTCAACTTCAGGCACGGCTTCGCAAATGAACGGCGCGATGTCATGTCCCTGCGGGCAGTGGCCGACTGAGGCGTTCTCGTAGGAAAGTTTGTCGCCACAGGCTTCACAGGCGTCGAGGAGACGCGCCGAATGCTCCAGGCACACATCGAGGGCACGGATGTCCCAATGGGTGCGTCGCCATGCCCTTGGGAAACGGCGTCGGAATTGCTCAGGCGTCGCCAGGTCCTGACGAATGCACAATGGGCAAACCTTGCACTGTGAAGCGATGGTCCACTGCTTTCGAAACAGCCGCTCGCCGCGCAGCTCGACGCTGTCGGGGGCCGTTCTAGCGGTATCGAAAGACAAGGCAGCAATATCCTGGCCCGCAAGTTCAGCGACGCTCTCCAAGGCTTTGCCTTGGATGATCTCAAACGACCGGAAGCCAAAAACATGACCACAATCGGTCAGGGTTTTCAGGCCGTTCGTCGCGCCTATTCTCGCGCAGTAAGCGTAGGCTGGTTCGCCCGAATGTCGGATCGGGCGAACCGGCAGAGTGGCGGCCCTCACACTTCGTCCTCGATCGAGGGGCGTTGGTTGCCTCGCAGAAGCGTGCGGTCATAGTCCTCGAGGGACTTCTTCTTCTTCAGCTTCGACAGATCAGCAACTCGGAATGGGTTGGCCCTCACGTCGCAGAGGCCGATTGCTTCCGCTGCAGCAGCAAGATCCAACATGGTCATCGAGCGCCCCGCCATCCAAGGGCTGACACCGGCGAGCTTGAACAAATCCGCAACGCGGCCAACTTCTCCGTCCGTCGCGTGGATCATGCGCTCGGGGTTATCATTGAGGTGGAGATCAAGCTTCTTCTCGAAGCCCAGCCTTTTCTCGAAATTTTGCAGCAGCAGGGCCATATGGTCTCGCCGCTTATTGTCGAGGCGTCGAACCTCAATGATCGGTGTCCTACGACGAAGCTCGGGATATTCCTCGACAAACTTCGCCGCCTTGACCCCCGCCAGAACGATGGAGACCGGCCATTCTTTGTCGACCAGCATTTCTTTGAGCTTCATGGCGATCTGAGCGCGCTCATGGCTCTTGGGGTTTGAGAAGACGTTATTGATCTCGTCGATGATGACGACCATGACGCCCTGAGCCGCGAGCTGAATACGGATCACGTCCCAGATATCTTCGGCGTCGAGCCGGATTCCTTTGGTGATTTTAGACTCACCGTCACCGGTGTCCTCAGCCAGCGCCACCCCAACACCCATTCGGCGAAGCATGCGCACGCCGAGCTTGCGTAGGTCGCACGCCGACGGGATCTCCACCTTGAGCAGGGGCCGCAGAGGTCCTTCCTCGGTCTCGATCATCTCCAGATTCTTGTGGCGGCTGAGGCGCCGCAGAATGTGCGTTTTGCCAGCACCCGTGGGGCCGTCGACCGCGAAGGCCTTGCCCTCTTCCTCTTCGCCCAGGCCAGCGATAATCTGATCGAATAGATCGCGCGATTGCACCCAGGTCCCCGTCGGGACCTCGATCATACGCATCCGCCGAAACCACTCCGCGGCTTTCTCGCGTCCGACGGAGTGATACCTGCCTTTCACCATCGCCGCCATTTGAGCGTATCGCCCGTTCTTTTTGGCTCGCTGCTCAAAGTCCGGCGCTTTTGAATACGCGTCGTCCGGGTTGATTTTAACCGCAACATTCATCGGAGTTCCCCTCAGTCGTCGGACATCTCGAAGTGCGAGAGGTCGTCGTAGTTCTTGATTTCTTCGGTCTTTTCCTCGTTGGCGGCATTCTCAATAAGCGCCGCGGCAAGAGGCGGTACCGTGCCCGCCGAGTTCAGATGCTCTTTGGCCAACGTCACGTTTTTCTGCATCTCGCTGACCCGAAGGTTGCTGTCCTCTTCGATGGCAGCGGCATCTCGGTGAATCTCGTCGCGATGTGCCTCCGGGTCCCGCTCTTCCAGCGGAACGCCGCCAGCTTCACTGACCGGCTTCGCATCGACGGTCTCGACATCCTTGTGCTCTTCCGGAATATCGGCGAACTGAACCGGAGCATCCGGGACCACCGCGATGGAAAAGTTCACGAACTCAGGCTTCGCGAGGATGTCCTCGTAGTCCTTCTTGGAAGGGCGACGGAGACGCTTGTCGCGCTGGCGATCCTCCGGCGTCATTGTGCGCGCCTCTACGAGGAGTTCCTGCTCGATTTTGACCCGGGTCTCGATAAGGGTTTCCCAGGCCACATATTGCCCAGCTTCGGTTTTCTTCCGAGCTATCGCGACGACCTCTTCCCAGACAGCGAGGTTTATCGAGGCGACGTCAGCGGCCTTGAGGCACGGGATTGGAACCCACTCCTTGCCCTTTTCATCGAGCACCAGGATCACCGTGAGATCGAGAGGATCGATCTTGACGAGGTACTGACGACCCAGGTGACCGCCGCGGCGCTTCAACTGGACGAGCTCAGGCGAGCTGTAGATCAGCCCCATGAACTCAATACCGCGACGCTGGATCGTACGCTGCACGACGAGCCCGATCAGCGCGTCCAGATCGGACGCCTTCGGCGGAACCCGCACTCCATAACCGGACACGTCTTCCCATGCCTGGAGGGGCGTCTTGCCCAGCAACCCGGCATGCGGACGGTTATGGTAGATGTCCACGACCCAAGTCTTGAAGAGCTCTTCGAGCTTCTGGTGGGACATGATGGCGAGCCCCTTGGAATCGTACTCGCCCTTGTTCACGACATTGTTGAAGGTCCGGCCAGGCATCGGCGCAACGAAGTCGGAGCTGACCTCGCGGAAAAATCGCTCGACCCGGCCCTTCAGCCAGGGCTTCCGGCGCGGCGTATACCGCAACTCCATCAGCAGCTGACCGGCAGCCGCCCGCATAGAGTGCGAGTGGAACTCTTTGGCGTTATCCAGAACCAGGACCTCAGGGACACCGAGGACCGGCCATTCGGTCTTGAGCCCCGCACCCTCCAGGTCCTTGGGCTGAACGCCCATGCGAAGCATATCCATGATGGCAGACCAATCGGGCTTGTGGCGGGAGAACGCCCAGCCGAAGACCATGCGCGTCGCCCGGCAAATCCCAAGGGTTAGCCACACACGTTCGGTACGACGCTGCTTGAGTGGCGCTTTGCGATTGGCCTCGCCTGGCGAAATCAACAGCACATCCACGAGCGTGGAATCGATCTCGATGACTTCAAGCGGCCGCGTCGCAACCGGCCCGGGCTTCGCGAGCTTGAAGCGATGGTCGGCAACGCGTTTGCCTTCACGCGCAAAGGTGATTTCGTAGGGAGTGAGATACTCCTTGATCCAGCGCCTCACCGCCATTTCGCTAGGGTGCGGCAGAGCCTCGAACGAGGGATCGTCGATCTTTAGCTCCTCGTTCTTCTTGATGAGCTCCGCGCAGATCAGCTGATGCACCATGCGCAGCGGCAGGCGCTCCAGCGTGAGGTACCGGCTGCGCACGACGTCGGCGATTATACGCACAACGATCTCATCCATGCGCGGCGCGCTGGCGCCCTTCTTCTCGTGCAGCGGCACAAGGGATCCAAGCGCGTGGCCAGCCTTACGCCAGCGCGTGTACCAGGCGCGAAGAGTCGAAGCGCTTACGGTCTCCTTGCCGACCTCAGATCGGCGAATGCCAAGGCGATCGGCTTGTCGCTTCTGCCGCATGTGTGCGGCAATCAGCGCCGCCTTCTCATAACCCTCGCCCTTTTCTGGACGCATGGCCCAGCCCGGCTTTCCGCGAAAGCGCTTGAAAAGCCTGTCCGTGATCTGCACGAAATCCAGCCGGCGCAGCGCTTCCTCCTGCCACGGCTGGGGAATCGTTTCGAAGGTCCGAGCGATCATGTCGTCGACACCCTTAGGAAGCCCCGCTCCCAGGGCTTTCCGCAGGATCTCAATCTCGTTCTTGAAATATGCTTCGATGAGCTCGCTATTCGAGAGCGTGCGCGTCGTGAAAGTACCGCTCAGACGAAGTGCGACCTCGTTCCGCGAACGGTGAAGAACTTCCCACCAGTCGGTTCCGACGCGAACCGCATCGCCCATATGAAGGTTCAGAGACGGCGCATTCATTGGGACGCTCCTTTGGTGGAGCCGTTAACGCGAACTGCTGCAACTACGGCGTTGTCATCGAGAGGCGCGTCGAGCGAACACTGAACGAATTCGCCGCGCGCTATGAGGCGGGCAATCCCCCACCAAGCGAAGTTGGTGCCCTCTACGCTATCCACGCCATGACGTAGCTGAGCCACGGTCGCCCGGTCGCCATACTGGAAAATCAGGCTCCGAAGGCGAAGCAGCAATTCATCAGAAAAGAAGGCCGTGTTGGCGGAGGAAATGATCTCAGCATTGGCCAGGCGCACGCCGGCGTTCAGCTCGCGATCGGTCCAAAGCTCAAAATTGTATCCGAGCTTCCCCAGCTCGAAACGCGCGAAAGCGAAGTGCTCCAACAGGCCCATTTTCTGGACGCGGGCCCATGGCTTAACCTCTACGATCGTCTCAGATCCGTCATCGGACTTGTACCAGAAATCGAAGGTCGAGCGCCGCAAGCGATAGGCGCCGTCGCGCCATTCCATCGCATCCGGCTGGTCCTTGTACTTGACGATATGCCGGTCCGCCTCCATCAGGCGGATCATCCGCTGCTCTAACAGGCTCTCATACTGAATGAGCTTTCCGTTCTTCCGCGATGGAAAGTAGCCCGTGAAGTTGTCCCGAGATCCCGTGACAACGTCTCGACTGCCCTTAGACGGATCTACGGCCTCCGCCCGCGTACGAATTTCCATGTTCACCCCCCGAAAACACGCAAGTTCTCGACCCGCCCACGCAAAGCGCGGGCAGATTTCTGGCGGCTGCAATTGTCAGATTGCAGAATCGTTCTAGATTATTATTTGTCTTATGAGCGCCTGAATGAGAGCATTACGCTAGGTAATGAACTTTTCCGCGCCTCTGTTGTTGATAAAGGGGTACGACAGCGATTCTGACTCAATCATTAATTGCGCGAACTCGCGATACACTACAACTATCGCTTGATGGCGTATCGTTAAACAATCCTTCCCGCCCTGCCGGGGACAAGGATCGAGCGTTCAGAGCTTGAGTGAATTGAGACCCGCGTCTACGCGCCGGCTGCCGGCTCGGGCGGCTCGTCCACTTCGTTGCATCGCATCGGCTCGATAGATGCGGGCGCGGGCTCGCCCAAACGATACCAGCGGCTCAGCGTCCGAGCGATCTGACGATCCTTGCTGACCCAAAGGACTGGGCTCGTGACGATATGTCTGTTGCCCAGGATCGGATGCCCGACAGCTTCACCCCAGAAGACGGTTTGGTTGGTGTTGGGCTGGAGGCCAATGATCCAGTTGTCGAGGAATACCGCGTCCGCCAGATCATAGGCAGAAGGCCTCCACCCCTGCTCCAGTCGCGATAGATCGGCACTAGCCAACTTGATGCGTTCAACCAGTTCCTGCATGGCCTCACCTTTCGCTGCTATACAAGCTGACAGGACCCGCCCGGCCAAAGCCGGGCCGATCCGTTCGCGTGGCGGGGTTGTCAGGGGCTGACTAATGGCTCGCCGACATTCGCATCGCGTCGGATTCGCTCAAAGTCAGCGCGGCGCTGCACGACAGTCGCAAGCGCGCGGATTGCCTGGTGAGGCTCAACACCGAGTGTGCCGGCAAGGTCGTGCGTGGCCTGCAGGAGGCGCCCCTCGATCTCAGAGAGAGATTTGGACTTCCGAACTTTGCGCGGGGTGTGATTGGCATCGGTCATGCGAATTCCTCTTCGGCTTCGTTCAAGTCGATAGGTGTGACGCAGACGATCGAGCGGATCTCATCGCCCGACAGATATCCCTCCTGATTGAGCGCGTTCGCGAGCGCCTCAAGCCGGCCGCGCTTTCGATCGAGCGTAAGCGACGCTTTGGCCTCAGCGTCCTTGAGCTGCAGATTGACTGCCAGATGAAGCGCTGGGGCGTAGACGAGGTCCTTGATATCGCCGATGTAGGCTTCACCTGAGTGCCCCAGCCCGCACTGAGCCTCGATCAGCAACGCAAGTGCTGTTGCACGGCCAAGATCCGATTCACGGGCCATTCCGGCTCCCGCGCCGACATCTCCAAGGATCAAGCGTTCCGCGGCTCTCCCAGCCATGAGGACCGCCATCTCCGTCATCAACCGCCCGTATGTCGAGGATCCTGAGATATTGCTTCGGAACTCGACGAAGCCGCCGGTAGGATGGATCGAGACCCCACCAACATGCCCGGCCTCCAACGCGATCGCAGCAAGTGCGTGCCCCGCCTCATGGACCGCGATACGCCACCTGGCCTCCGGAGACAGTGCAGGAACATCACCATTCCGCACCGCCAAAAGATCATCGATCGTGAGCTCGCGACGAGCGCGTCGGGCTGTGCCTTTTGCACGCCGTACCACCGCCTCGACGTCAGCCCCAGTGGCCCCGCGCGAGGCCATCGCCAGAGGAACGAGGTCCGCATCCTTCAAGGTTTGCGAGCCTAGATAGAAACGGAATATCTCAACCAGCTCGCGCGTATCGGGCTTCTCGATCTGGATTTCCCGATCGAGCCGGCCGGCACGCTTCACCGCTGGGTCGATGCGATCCGGGTGGTTGGTCGCGGCTATGACAACAACCCCAGCTCGCTCCTCGATGGCGGCCAGCTGCTCCAGCAGCAGGTTCACGATCTGCGTCCAATATTCGATGTAGTCGCCGCCAAGCTTCGCGCGATCCGAGATCCCGTCCACCTCATCGATGAACAGGATGCACGGCGCTTGGCGGCGAGCTCGCGAGAACGCGTCCCGGATCGCCTGAAGAGTGCCCGAAAGGTATGATGCAGAGTTCCATTCCGCGACCGAGGTAGAAACGAGCGGCACCTGCGCTGTTTTCGCCAGAGCTCGCGCAAACTGCGTTTTGCCCGTTCCCGGTGGCCCAGAAAGCAAGAGGCCCTTGTGATCGACGTCTGCCCAACTCAGGCGACCAGCACGGTACTCCGTCAGGTCCTCGGCCAGCTGCAGCCCCCAATCTTTGGCTGCGCCATAGCCGGTGAGCTCTTCGAGCGAGGGGCCTTCGAAGAGGTAGTCCCCGCGCTTCCTCACCACATCTTCGATCGCGGAAAGGCATTCGTTTCCCCGCAGGCCGAACCTGAACGCAAGTGGGAGATCGTCGATGTCGAGCATGCGAACGAGGCCCGTATCCATCGCGCGCGTCGGCGCGAGGCCGGTGACAGCTTCAACGATCAGGGCAACGCCTGCCTGGTCGAGCGACGGCAGCGTGAGCTTGAAAGCGGCGGTTCGGATCAGCGCTTGGGGTAGGTGTCGCAGGGGATCGGGCGCGATTCCCATGATGGGAATCCGATACTGCAGCGCTGAGGTGACCTCCCTGCTCCCCTTATCGCGGCGATCTGGCTTGGCGGTGCCGTCGCGAACCACCAGAATCCCACGTGTCTGCGGACTCACCAACGTCGAGCTCTCGACATCCAAAACGCGTGAGTGTTGGGGGAGCACGCATTCCTGCGCGACTTCCTTTGCCGTCTCGACCAGGTTGGGGCTGTGTATGGTCATGACGACGACGGGAGCGTCACGACGAAGCTGCCCAGCCAGTCCCGGTTCAGCTTCGATCGCCCGTGCCATCAAAATCGCGACCGCCGCCACATCCGGGCGGAGACGAGCGCTGGAGGTATCCCCCGCGTAGACTTCGAGGTCGTCGATCAGACGCTCCAACGCGGCGTCTGAGTACACTCCTGGCAGCATGGGTTTGGTCTTCGCTCCAGCTTCGCGAGCGAGAATATCAAGATAGGCACGCGCCAGCAGATCAGGCGGCATTGGGGCGTGTTTCTTCGCGCCGGAGATCGGCTTTCGGTGCTGCATGAAAGCTCCACGAGTAGGGCGGCATCGCTCTGCCGGGCGATCTGCGATCGGTCGGCGTGGTACTAGGAGAGACGGTTTTGAAAATCGGTCGGCTGACCGAGCTAGCGATCAGGCTTGGTTGACTAGCTGGAGGAGGACGCCAGGCTCGCAAGAGAGCTCGTCAAATTCCTCATCCAACAGCGCGGCGGACTGATCATCGCCCAGAAGGCACATAGCGAGCGCTGCCATCGGGCGAGCTCTGGTGTGGAAATCTGATAGAGGACATCTGCCGCTGACAGATGCGTAAGGTCTATAGGCCAGGCCGAAGCGTCTCAAGGCTGCCATTGATGGCTCCATGGATACGAGCGACGACGATTAGCGTCACGCGTCGACTAAGAAGCGCGTGCAACTGGATAGCTGTTCGGAGGATGGCTTGAACCGGCCAATATATGTGAGGCCGCAGACGAGGTCGGCAATCTTCGCCGCAGGTAGCGATCAACGCGGACGCCATCGAAGCGCGCTGACCGTTAACTAATATATCTTGGATATAAAAATTTTGCTACAATTTGAGCGAATTATGGTTAACGCCACGGCCTGAGGTCGCAGAAATCGCAGGCTCGTCTGGCATCGTCCTGGTCCGATAGACGATCACGCCGACGATATTCTCTCCGTAGATAAATTGCGCGCCCGCGCGCTCCAACGCGCGCCTTATCCTGAGATTGAGAGCCGCTTTAGGACGAGCGTATCCGTTTTCAAAATCATTGATGGTCTTCCGGGAAACTTGAGCGTGCTTCCAAAGCCAGGCCTGGGTCACGTCTAGCAGTGCCCTTGCCGCCTGGCATACGCAACCTACAAGCTGCCGATCCGGCGGCATTGGCAGAAACCCGGTTGCCGTCAGTGGCGGGGGATGCCCATCGCCGAAATGAAAGATTCGGATGCCGCTGCTATAATTCCAGTCATTCTGGGGGGACCCAATGTCCGGATTTAGCCCGGATGCACTATCCGGGCGAGATGCCCTTCCCGATGCTTTTAAACCCTTGGAATCGGACATGCAGTTCCATCTGGCCGCGCTGGGTCGAGCAGGATTAAGCTCACCGATCTCACTCAGCGTAGCAGAATCTCTCCATCAAAGGATTGCAAAATTGGTCCTTGCGGTTGAGGGGGCGACCCCTTCAAGCGCGTCGCGAAGTTGCGAAACACGGCGAGCTTGTCGACGCTGCAGCGCTATTGCTCGGCTATCCGCCGAAGATTCCTTCATTGAGATAGGATTGCAGAATCAATCCATGCAGCCGAGGCGGCCCACAACGCAAAGCGCGCGGATTATCTCAACAAACGGGGCGCTTCCTCCTGCGATCACACCCTGGAATCGCGGGCGCGGACCGGCCTAAACCTCAATAGGCCAGCTCAAGTCCGGGTTCATGCCAGGGCAACGAGCAGAGCTGCCCTTGGTAAGAAAGGGTGACGTATGCGGTACGATGTTCCGCACCGCCGAAGCAGATATTCGTGACCATAGGATCGGGAAATTCGTAACGGTTCACGACAGCTCCGTCCGGAGCGATTTCGAATATCGCGCCGTCCTCCAGCGCCGCGACGCATATCTTGCCGGATTGGCTCACGGCCAAGCTGTCTAGGCGAATGAAGCCGGGAAGGCCTGCAACTAGGTTTCCTCCGTTGGGAGAAGGCCAGGGCTTTCGGATCACCTCTCCAGGCGCGATCAGCTCCCAGCTCCAGACGCGCCCGGCATCCGTCTCCGTCACATACAAGGTATCGCCTTCAGGGCTTAGGCCTATGCCATTTGGTAGCGTCACTCCCTCAATGATCTGGCGAATTTCCGAACCATCTGCTCGGGCGTAATAGACGAAACCGCGATCCATATCCCGGGCACGACGCTTGCCGTGATCGGTGAAATAGAACCCCCCGAAGCGGTCGAACACGAGGTCGTTTGGGCCGCGCAGTCCGTGATCGTCGCACTTATCGTAGAGGCGCTCGACCACACCGGTGTTCAGATCGACACGCTCGATACGACCACCGCTGTAATCGACGCTTTGTCCATGAGGGCGACAGGTTCCATTTTCACGGATCCAGGAGAACCCGCCGTTGTTGCAAACGACCACGTGCCCATCGGGCCCAATGGCCGCCCCGTTTGGTCCTCCGGGAATTTTGGCGATGACCTCTTTGCGGCCACCCTTCCAGACACGTGTCAACGTCTCGCGGGCCATCTCGACGAGCAGCACGGAGCCGTCTTCGAGAGCGATTGGCCCCTCGGGGAACTGCAGATCCTCTGCCAGAACCAGCATTGAAACTCCGCCAAAATGCATACCGGAAAGGCCGGCAAAACGCGGCACGACTCCGTTATCGCTGGGTTAGAAACTGTCCCTCGCGGCCGGTTGCAAGGCGCGGGCGATCCGCCGCGGCTTATGCTCGAAGTTTTGAAATCCCCTCACGCCTAACCGCGAGGGACATCCACGGCGATACGTAGCCGCGGTCTGCTTCCTCGATAAGGGAGCCGGGGGGTAGGAGCGCATCGATCTTATCGAGCGTGGAAGCATCAAGCCGCGTGTCGAAGCCCAGCTCCATATCCTTGTACTGGTCAAGCTTGCGGGGGCCGAGGATCACGGAGGTCACCGCAGGATTCGCAAGCGGGAATGCCATCGCCATCGACATCAGCCGCAAATCGGCCTGTTGGGCGATCGACTCAAGCTCCGCGAGGATCTCGAATTTCTTCAGATTGCCGGGACGCGTCATGTCAAATCGCGACTGCAGGACGGGATAATGCTCACCCCATTGCCCCTTAACTCGCTCGGCTCTGGATCCGGCAGGCACGGTCCCGTCGGATCGATACTTCCCGGTCAACCACCCTCCATTGAGTGGGCTCCATGCCGTGAATCCCATCCGATAGTGCTGGACGGCCGGCAGCGATTCCCTTTCGACCGTGCGCTGAAAGAGCGAGTACGGAGAACTTTCATTCACGAACCGCGATAGGTTCTGCAATCGGCTGACGGCCTGCGCTTCAGCGAGATACCAGGCCGGAAATGTCGAGCAGCCGAGGTATCGGACCTTGCCTTGAGATATAAGGTCGGTGAGGGCGCCGAGCGTCTCGTCAAGATCCGCGTGCGGGTCCGGGCGATGCATCTGATACAGGTCGATATGATCGGTTTTCAGCCGGCGTAGACTGTTTTCGACCTGCTTCATGATCCAGTAGCGGGACCCTCCCTGGTCGTTCCGCTCGCCGCTGGCCGGCAACCTGAACTTGGTAGCAAGGACGACTTTATCGCGTCGACCCGCTAGGGCCTTGCCAACAATCTCCTCAGCTTCACCGTGGGAATAGGTGTCTGCGGTGTCGATGAAGTTGATGCCCCGATCGAGCGCGGCATGCACGATGCTGATGCACTCGCGCTCGTCGGTGTTTCCGTCCGACCCGTAACTCATCGTTCCGAGCATGTACTCACTGACTTGAAGGCCAGTCCGACCCAGGTACCGATACCTCATGAAGCAATTGCCCCTACTGCGTGTTGAAATCGCGAAAAGCGCGGCGCCTCAGCGTAGGGAATGGCGAGCACCGTCTCGCTCCACTACACCCCGGCGGACTGCGAAACTTCAGGCCTTTGCGAGCGCTTCGTCGTAGCGAGTTTGAACCTCCGCTACGACGCTTTCTGGCCGGTTGTCCCGCAAGATCATGCGCTGGAAGGCCTCGCCCACGATCTGGTTGAATGCCGACTGGATAACCGAATAGGTCACCAAGCGGCCTCGCTCTTGGACGAGCTTCTTCCAGCCCTGCTGATCAGCCGTATCCTGAGACTGAAGCGAGGGATCCTTATATGCGCTGGCGCGGGCAACGACTTCACCCCCACTCGCGGCGATAATCTGCGCTTCTGGGCTAGCCATGAACTTCACGAACTGCCAGGCCGCGTCCTTACGAGGCGAGTTCGCGTTGATGCTGAGCTGAAATCCGTAGACTGTTTGTTTGTCGTCGGCCGCCAGAGAGGGGGCGACCGCCCAGGCCAGGTCATTGTTCGCGACCGAGCGCTCCATCGTCTTGTACCGGTATAAGCCGAACGTTGCGGAAGCCACGGTTCCCGAGCGCAACGCGTCCTGCAGCTCATTGTAGCCGTACTGCAGGCTAACTGACGTGGACGCCTTCTTTGCAAACAAGTCGCGGACCGTCTCCGCCGCTAGTAGGAGCCGCTCTTCGGGGAATGCGATCTGCCGACCGTCAGGGGCGAACAAAGCACCGGCGTTGCCTGCGAGGATTGAGCTGACGATGAACTCGTTGAATGCCTGAGCGCCGCCGATGCCCCCGTTCACACCTAGCGGAACCGCGTACGCGATGTTGGCGCCCTTTGTCAGCTTCGCACCCAACTCTCCCACCTCGCGGTAGGTGCAGGGCGGCGCGGAAACCTGAGCCTCCAGGAAGCGGCTCTTCCGATATATGAGAATAGGAATTCGGAAATCCTGCTGCAGTCCCCAAAGCCGGCCATTGATCTTGGCCTGATCCAAGGGGATCAGCCAGTCGTTCACGTCGATTCCATCGCGGGCCACGAACTCATCGAGAGGCAGGATCGAGCCAGTCGCCGCATATTCCGGCTGTTGGAAATTCGCGACTCGGATTACGTCCGGCGAATTCGACTTTGCCCGCGCAGCGCGAACACCATTCGCGCCGCTTGGGTCGACGATGACCTTGACCCTGATGGAGGGATTCGCTCGTTCGAATGCCTCTATCATTCGGTTTTGCGCAGCTGCGCGCGGATCATTGATATTTGCTGGATCCAAAAAGCCGTTGTAGCTGATCTCAGTGACTGCGCCTGATTGAGCCACTGCTCCACGCAGCCCCGCGCCAGTGACAGTCGACGCGGCAAGGCCGCCGACGATCGAACGCCGCGAAAGCCCCATCTTGTTGGTTCTCACGCTCATCAGATCCCCTCCGATTGTTGGTCGTATGCCGTGCGGGCCTGAGAGGCGCCGATTGCGCGGCAGACATAGGCAAGGCGCATTAATTGGAACGCTGTTCTCTTTCTAATTTGGCATGCATTATGCCTATTGGAGACGATTCCATTAGAATCTAACCGCATGACACGTGCCGTTTTATCAATATTCAAGGGCGACATGCTGCAGGCTTAAAGCGGTGAATTCGGCATTCATCCGCCGCATGATGGCGGATAGTTTCATCCCCTGGCTTGGCCGGCTTTATTGCGGATCAATTCTTACGTGATAGCGGCCGCTGCGTGATCTTTATCGGCTTACGACAGGCAGGCTTACTCGCGTTAGTGTTGACCTCACTAATGGAACGATGTTCTATCTATCAGCATGACTGCTGTCAATGAGCGCTTCCCACCCACGCGAGCGCCACGTCCCCGGGTGCTCAAGCCCCCCGGTGGCTGGTGACCACCCGTTTGTCGACTTTGTTCGCCCGGCTTCCCGGCAAGGCGCTGAGCCAAATTCCGTTGCTACGGCGCTGAAAGGATAAATCTGATGCGAGCCCTCGTAACCGGAGTGAGCCAAGGGATTGGCGGCGCGATCTGTCGCCAGATTGCTCGCACGCCGAATTCTGCGCTCGCAATGTGCGTGCGCCAGAGGCGTGGGGACGTAGAGCAACTGGAGGAGGAGCTGAAACGCCAAGGCTGCGACGTTCTCATTCTCCAAGGCGATCTGCGCGATGCCGCGACACCCGATCAATTTGTTCAATCAGCAGCGGATCAATTCGGCGGGCTGGACGCGATCGTATCAAACGCTGGTGCGGTGGATCCGGTCCAGTTGGAGAACATGTCGCTTGAGGTGTGGGACAACATGTACGCCCTCACATGCCGCGCGACTTGGCTCCTCGCGAAGGCCGGCTTTCCGCATTTGAAGGCGAGTCGCGGAGCGATTGTGGCGATCTCTTCGCAATCGGGGATTCATCCCCACAGGCAAACGGGAGCCTACAGTTCAGCTAAGGCGGCTCTGATCATGCTCTGCAAGCAGATGGCCCTTGAATGGGGTCAGCACGGCATCCGGGTAAACTGCGTCTCGCCAGGGATGATCAGAACACCGCTGACCCAAGCCATTTATGAAGATGCCGCAGTCGCCCGGCAGCGTGAGGCCATCGTGCCATTGCAGCAGATCGGCGCCCCTCATGATGTGGCACGCACCGTCGATTTCCTGATCGACCCAGAGAACCAGTACATAACGGGCGAGAATATCATCGTGGATGGCGGCCTCACGCTTTCCGTTTTGGATCGCATCCCCGGAATAGCACTGCGCAAGGACGGCCCATCGGAGCAGAAAATCCGTGGCTAAGTCGTCAGGATCCGCAGGCGACGGACCCCTTCGCATAGCCGTGGCTGGGACCGGAGCTATTGGGCGCCGGCACGCGTTGCACTGCGTTGATGAAACTTCCACCCTTCTGGCGGGGATCGTGGACCCCGACCCGGGTGCAGCGGCATTCGCCAGCGAACTCGGCGTGCGGCACTACGCGTCCGTCGAGAACCTGCTGGATGCTCAGATGGTCGATGGGGTGATTATAGCGGTCCCGACGCAGCTTCATCGCGATGTAGGTTTGTCTGTCGTCGCGCGCGGCACTCACGTCCTGATCGAAAAGCCGATCACAGCTGAGCCGAGTGAAGCGGCAGAGTTGATCGCGACCGCCCATTCGACCGGCGCGAAAATACTGGTCGGCCATCACCGGCGCCACAACCCGATCGTTGCACGAGCGCGGGAGATCGTGAAGCACGACATCGGGCGGTTGTTGGCGGTCAATGTCATTTGGGCCGTGCTGAAGCCCGACAGCTATTTCGAGCCCGAATGGCGGCGGCGTGCCGGCGCGGGACCCGTCCTGACAAATTTAGTCCACGATGTCGATCTGCTTCGATATGTTTGCGGAGAGGTGACGAACGTCATGGCTGATGCCGCGGCATTGGCACGGCCGCACAGCGTAGAAGACACCGTGAGCATCCTGCTGCGCTTCGAAAGCGGCGCGTTAGGTACAGTCGTTGGTTGCGATGCTAGTCCATCCCCTTGGTCGTGGGATGCCAACTCTGGCGAGAACCCGACCTTTCCGGTCAGCAGGGAAAACTCCTATCGCTTCCTGGGCACCGAAGGCTCACTTGAGTTTCCTGACCTGCACCTCTGGCGGTACCGAGTTGACGGGGAGCCCGGATGGACTCGCCCGATCAGTCGCGAAAGCCGCGTGGCGCAGACTGCCGATGCGTATCGCCTGCAGCTCCAGCACTTCTGCCGCGTAGTACGCGGGGAAGAGGAACCGATCGTGAGCGGGGAGGACGGCTTGCGGAGCCTGCAACTAGCCAGCGCGATTCTCCATGCTGCGGCAACGGGACGGCCCGTTGATCCATCGCAAATGTGAGGCCCTGCTTGTCGCGACGGCGACCTTGTCGGCGTCGATGTCTTGTCGCAATTGAGGTTCGCATACCGCCAACGAAAAATACAAAGCCTCGCCGCGGCGATGCGCTCAAGCGAGCTGACGCGGCAAGGCTTTGCCTTGCACTCGTATGCTAGGGAATTAGCGGGCTTCCGCCGAGGAGGCCACGCCGCGCGAGATTCATCATCAGCTCGCCCAAGCCGTAGGTCCAAGGCTCACAGGAGGAGCTCGGCTTCATCCGATTTGTCAGCGCTCCCAAACCGGAAGCCGCGATGGTGACGATGTCGCCGGTCTTGTGCGTGAACCCCATTCCAGGCACGTCGCGATCCTGCGTCGGCGCGAACATCGTGCCGAGGAAAAGGACGAAGCCGTCGGGATACTGGTGGTGCGGACCGAGTGTCTGGGCCACGAGATCTTCGGGATCGCGACTGATTTCAGCGATGGACGACGCGCCTTCCATCATGAAGCCGTCCTCTCCTTCCACCGTCAGCGTCACTGTCGTCTTGCGGACGTCATCGAGTGAAAACGTCTCGTCGAAAAACCGAACGAAGGGTCCGACTGCACAGGAGGCGTTGTTATCCTTTGCCTTGGACAGCAGCAAAGCAGAACGGCCTTCGAAATCTCGCAGATTCACGTCATTGCCCAATGTTGCGCCGACGATCCGACCGTCGGCAGTGACCACGAGCACAACTTCGGGCTCTGGGTTGTTCCAAGTCGACCGTGGATGAAGTCCGGCATCCATGAAGGCGCCAACAGCGGAGAGAGTGGGCGCCTTGGTGAACACCTCGGCATCCGGTCCAATTCCCACCTCGAGGTACTGGCTCCAGGCGCCCTGAGCGACGAGAACTTCCTTGAGCCGCGTTGCCTCCGGCGAGCCGGGCTTGAGCTTCCTCAGATCATCACCAACCAGTCGCAGGACTTCCGATCGAATAGCCGCTGCGGCGCTAGCATCTCCTCGCGCCCGCTCTTCGATGACGCGTTCCAGCATGGACACCGCGAACGTTACGCCGGCAGCTTTCACGACCTGAAGATCGATGGGGGCTAGAAGCCAAGGACGCGACGTATCCCTGCTGTCCGGCGCTGTGTTCGCGAGGATCTCATCAAGGGACCCCACCCGTTCGCCCACGGCTGACGTCAAAATGCGCGCCGGATCGTCGGTGGCCGCAAGCCGGCTCATCGTGGGGGAAAGGGACGAAATGTCGAATACGCCATCCTCTCGGATCGCAACGACCGAAGGCCCGATACCGGGGCGCCATACTCTCCCCGCAAGCGCGCCGTTGAAGCCATCGGCGGGCAGGGTTCGACCGAGGTGGGCGTGGCGCGAAGCCGTTGAACTCATGTCGTGTCTTCCGTTCAGGTGTCGAAACCAAGGGGCCGCGTCCAATGACGACGGCGGCCAGACGTTCCAGGCGAGCTTCGCTAGGTGTTCTCGAACTGGCGGGAGGCAGGACCGCTGTTGGATCCCTCCAATCGCGCAGCACAACGTCGGCTTCGGTGAGAGCGCGGGACGCCCGCCGCGTCAGACCGTGACGCCGAGCGGCCAAGGGGCGAACTCGGCAGAGCCGAAGTCAAACAGCTCGCTCTTGGTTCTCTCGCCGGAAGCGACCTTTAGGATGCGCTCGAAAATCCGCTGTCCGGACTCTACAACGCTCTCCTCACCGTCGAGGATCGTGCCGCAGTTTACGTCCATATCCTCTTCCATCCGCTTGTAGAGAGGAGTGTTGGTTGCGATTTTGATCGACGGCGCCGGCTTGCAACCGAAGACGCTTCCGCGCCCGGTGGTGAAGCACACGACGTTTGCGCCACCCGCAACCTGACCGGTCGCCGCGACGGGATCGAAGCCTGGTGTGTCCATGAACACGAACCCCTTGGCGGTCGCGGGGTCGGCGTACCTGATCACGTCCACGAGGTTGGTGCTTCCAGCCTTGGCCATCGCGCCGAGGGATTTTTCAAGGATTGTCGTGAGCCCACCAGCCTTGTTGCCGGGGGACGGATTTGCGTTGATCTCCGCCCCGTGCTTGCGAGTGTATTCCTCCCACCAGCTCATGAGGCTTACTAGCTTTTCGCCGACCTCTTGGCTTACGGCTCGACGAGTAAAAAGATGCTCGGCGCCGTAGGTCTCGGTCGTTTCCGATAAGATTACCGTACCGCCATTGCGCACGACGAGATCGCTTGCAACGCCGAGAGCGGGGTTGGCCGAGACGCCCGAGTAGCCGTCCGAGCCGCCGCATTGCAGTGCGACTTTGAGCTCGCTCGCCGGGACTGTCTCTCGATGGACCTGGTTCGCGTCGACAAGGACCTCGCGCACAAAGTCCATGCCGGCCTCCACCGTCTTACGGGTGCCGCCCATGGCCTGAATGTCCATGTTGCGGATGCGGTCGGTCAGGTTGTGCTCCTTCAGCATCGCGCTGATCTGGTTCACCTCGCATCCCAGTCCCAGCACGATGATGTGGGAGAAATTCGGGTGTCGCGCGTAACCTGCAAGCGTGCGCCGCAAGAGTTGGAGAGGCTCCCCATCGGCCATGCCGCAGCCGGTCTTGTGCGTGAGTGCGACAACGCCGTCGACGTTCGGATAGTCCGCGAGTGGCTCGATCCCAATCAGTGGATGCCGCTTGTAGGCGTCGGCTACGAGGCCCGCCACGTGGGCGCTGCAATTCACCGAGGTGAGGATGCCGATATAGTTCCGGGTGGCGACGTGGCCGCCGGGACGGCGAATGCCCTCGAATGTCGCAGGGACCTCGACGTAGTCGGTCGGCTTCGCGTCTTTGCCGTAGGCATAGTCCTTCGCAAAATCCCCCATGCCCAGATTGTGAACATGAACATGTTCCCCTGGGGCAATGTCGGTGGTCGCGAAGCCGATGATCTGATTATAGCGGCGCACCGCCTCACCGCGGGCAATTGGTCGGACGGCGACCTTGTGCCCTGCAGGAATGCGCACGGAGGTCACAGCCCCGTCGGCAAGGGGCGTACCAACCAGTAACGCCGTACGCGCGATGACGACATTGTCGTCGGCATGGAGGCATATAACTGGCTGCATCGTCCTGAATTCCTGTCGGTGAGGCCGCACGTCGACGAGGCGTACGGTGCGCGTTTGGGCCGCCTTAGGGCACCAGCACTGGTGCCCTAGGCCGGATGGCATTATCGAGCGTCGACGAGGTCAAACTGCAGACTGTAGATGCCCTGCTGCGCCTCCAGAGCGCCCAAATCACGAAGAGCCGCATCGCTCAAATGAGTGGAAAGGGCGTTCTCGACCGCTTCCCGCGTAGCGCCTTCGACCATCACGACCCAGCGGGGAACCATGTTGGCGGCGCGCCCCCGCTGCTCAGCCGTTTTGACATTGCTCGCGCTCTCATCGGCCCGGCAGACATGAGCTGCGGAAATAGCGGCCGCCTTCGCCACCTCAGGCAGGATGGAGCCGGAGATTGCTTTCAGGAGCTCCGCGTCACGAGCAGGATCGGAGTCGAAACGGATCGTTCCGATAAAGCCTCCCGAGCCCGCGCCCAGCGAGAGCTCCACATCGCAGAGCGAACGAGAGGTGTTCCTGAAGTGCTGAACCGAGCGCGTGGTCCATTCGGTCGGGCTGTTCAGTCGCGCCAGATAGTCCGCTCCGGTGAGCACCGACTTGTGCTCAACCTCGTAGAGCGTGAAATACTCCGGCGTCCCCGACAAAGCGATGTAACGGCGACCGCGCAGAAAGCCCTGAATACCGACTCGTTCCGGGATATGCTCGCGATCGTGCCATTCGTAAAAATTGGCACGGCCTTCATCGGTGATATCGTTCCAGATGGCGATAACGCCTGATCCTGACAAAGACATGGGAAGCTCCTCGCTCGTTTGTTTTCCCGTTGCGTTCGAACGGCCCGAAAGACCGGCGAACGCGATAGCGTCACAGCTGGATTGAGCTACTGGCCGGGTGTGGACCTACAGTGCGTGTTCGACAGTTTGGGGCGTGCCGCCGTTGGCTGCGGAACGGTATGCTGCCTCGAGGACGGCGATCGCATGTTCCGCCTCGCGTAGACCTGCGATTGGTGCTCGGCCTTCGGCCAGATCCACCCAACTGCGTCTGAGAAACACCGGGTAATATTCGTCTGTATTAAACTCGACAGTGGCGGACCGCCCGGGTTGCTCGTTGCGTCCCTTCACGTAGAGCTGGTCAGCATACGCTCGCACGTAAGAGGAGGTGTGCGAGATCGAAAACGCGAAGTCCCGCTGGTCTTCCGCCGTTGACGGATACAGGTATCCGGTTTCGATCATGCCAATTTGGCCAGCTGCATTCTGGCAGGTCAGTATGGCCTGCTCGTCGACGGAGACGTCGGGGCGGAACGTCCGGGCCTGAGCCGAAACCTGGGTTATGGGGGCGGCCGTCAGAGCCGAGATCAGGTCGATAAAATGAATGCCGACATTCAGGAGGGAACCCCCGCCTGCCTGTTGTTTATCGAGCATCCAGCTGTTCCCGTTTCGCTCATAGCGATCAGCGAGACCCACGATGAATCTGAAGGACAGATGTTGAAAGCCTTCCGGCGTAAAACCTTCGGCGGGCGAGAGGCATGAAGCCCAATCGCTTACCCGGTTGATAAACGGAACGCTGACGTAAACGCTCCGCCGCTCCGCCAGCTGCCGGATGCGGCGAACCTCTTTCAGATTGAGGCCGCAAGGCTTCTCGATCAGGAACGGAATACCGCGGTCGGTGAGGCGTTCGGCCAAGGCAGCCATCCTGGAATGGCGGCTGAACACGAGAGCGAAATCGAAATCCGCTTTGAGCAGCTCTTCGTTCGAGTGGAAAAGCTTGCAGTTCAGCTGCTCCGCGAAACGCGCTCCCGCTAACGCTTCGCTATCGGAGATGCCGACTACTTCGACCCCCGGATCGCTCAGCGCGGGGATGTAGAGCGGGAAATGCCAATGACTGACGTCGAATATTGCGATCTTCATAGGAAGCTCCGTGACAAAGCGAGTGTTGAGTCACTCAATCCATGTAGGAGCCGCCGTTGACGCTTAGGGTCTCCCCGAAGATGTAGCTAGCGTCGTCGGAAACGAGGAAGGCGGTTGCGCGACCGATCTCTTCAGGGCGCCCGAGGCGGCCTGCGGGAATGCGCGAAATCGTCGTCGCCTTCATGTCGCTGCTCATCCCATCGGTGAGCTCCGTTGCGAAGAGTCCGGGGGCGACGGCATTGACGTTGACGCCAAATGGGGCAGCGTAGAGCGCTAGAGATTTCGTCAGGCCGATAATTCCGGCCTTGGCAGCGGTATAATGCGCATTGCCGATAAAATCGCCGCGCTTTCCGGCTACGGAACTGACGTTGACGATTTTGCCGTACTTCTGCTCTTTCATGCCGGCGAGCACGGCCTGACAGCAATTGAACGAGCCTTTCAGATGGATGTTGAGCATCCGATCCCATTTTTCCGGGGTGATCTCGGGGAAGCTCACGAAATCCCCGATGCCGGCGTTATTGATCAGAATGTCCACCCGGCCGAATTCAGCCCGGATTTTTCCGAAGGCTTCCTCGACCTGATCGGGTTCAGCCACATCGAAGGCTATAAGACTGGCTTTGCCGCCTGAGGCCCGGATGGACGCTGCGGTCTGTTCGGCGGGTTCGATCACGCGATCGGTGATGACCACATGAGCACCGCGGCCGGCGAGAACCTCCGCAATGGCTTTGCCCAATCCGCGGCCAGCGCCTGTGACCACGGCGATCTTTCCCGACAGCTCCTGCTGCATTGGTAACTCCCGGATTTTCTAGGCGGGTAATTGGGGCGCACAGGTTTGCGAAACTCAGCGAATTGTGCTAGTGGAATGACGTTCCAACAACCTCTTTGCTACGTGGTGTCATGCGGCTTGTCAAATCCCTCGTCGAACGCTGCTTCGACCTCATCACTTTGCTAAGCGAGAACGCTGGCGCCATGTCGCTCGGCGAGATCAGCAGGCGCCTGGACGTACCCAAGAGCGGCGCCCATCGGCTCGTAACCACCCTATGCGACCTAGGATGGGCAGAGCAGGATGCCGATAGCGGCTTCTATCGCCTGTCTCTGCGCCTAGCGGTTGTAGGACAAAGACTACTGGTCGGAACGCGTATACCGGACATTTGTCAGCCGATTTTGGATAGGCTTGCAAATAGCACCGAAGGACTCGGGAGAATTGCGATCGTCGACCCCGATGGCTTAACCTGGATTGCTCATTCGCAAGGCGCTCGTTCCGGGCTTATTTATCAGCCAGAACTCGTGGCCAAAGTGCCTTTGCACATGACCGCCAATGGCAAAGCTTGGCTATCGACGCTCAACCGAGACGAGGCCTTAGCTCGTGCCGTCGCCAGCGGTCTGGGTCGAACCGATATCGGCGGCCCCCGCGTCATCACGACAAAGCAGACTTTTTCCGCCGCTCTGGACGAGACATTGGAGCGAGGATGGGGCTCGGCGATTGAAGAGGCCGAGCCTGGCGTGGCGGCCATAGCCGCTCCGATCCGCGTCGGTGATCAGGTGGTTGGCACCGTGAGTGTTGCCGGCCCTATCCATCGTTTCTCTCCGCTAGTCGTTCCAGCAGTAGGCGAGCAGGTGAAGGCGGCTGCGCAGGAGCTTTCGGCCCTTTGGCCCTACAGAATCGCCACGCCAACGAGGCAGGCCACGAGCGCCTAATCCTCTCAACATACTGAAATTATTGTCGAACAATCTTTATTGCGCCGCCTGATGTTGCGGCCGCGAGAAGATAATTGACAAAAAGCTCGTTAACGGAATATCATTCCACTAACAGCCAGCAGACTGGCCAACCAAAAAACACCCGCTTCGCGGATCAGGGAGAAAACAAGTGGCGAACGTTGAGCTCAAAGCGGTCCGGAAGACGTACGGCATCGCCCCTGTGATCCACGGCGTGACGGTCGACATTCGCGACGGTGAGTTCGTGACCCTGGTCGGCCCGTCAGGGTGCGGGAAGTCGACCCTTCTACGCATGATCGCGGGCCTTGAAGATATTTCGGGAGGGGAGATCCAAATAGGCGGCCGCACGGTGAATAACGTTCCGCCGAAGGAGCGCGACATCGCGATGGTCTTCCAGAACTACGCGCTGTACCCCCATATGACCGTCGCCGAAAACATGGGCTTCTCCCTGAAGCTGAAGAAGGCTCCGCGTGAGCAGCGCGAAGCTGGTGTGCGGCGTGCCGCTGAGATTCTGAGCCTAACAAAGCTGCTTGACCGGTATCCCCGTGAGCTGTCTGGCGGCCAGCGTCAGCGCGTGGCGATGGGCCGCGCGATTGTCAGAAATCCGCAGGTCTTCCTCTTCGACGAGCCGCTCTCCAACCTCGATGCCAAGCTCCGGGTGCAGATGCGCACGGAGATCAAGGAGCTGCATCAGCGCCTGAAGACCACGACCGTTTACGTGACGCACGACCAGGTCGAGGCCATGACCATGGCCGACAAAATCGTCGTGATGCATGATGGGATTGTGGAGCAGGTCGGCGCCCCGCTTGAGCTGTATAACAACCCCGCCAACATGTTTGTGGCTGGGTTCATCGGCTCTCCGGCCATGAACTTCCTGAAAGGCAGCTGCGAGAACGGCCGGTTCCTGCTTGAGGACGGATCGACGCTGCCTCTGCCGTCACGCCTCGCGCATCTGTCGTCCGACGCGGTCTACGGTGTGAGGCCCGAGCATCTCGTTCGCAGCGATGACGGATTGGCTCTTACAGTAGCCGTTGTCGAACCTACGGGCGCTGAGACACAGGTCATTGCTCGGCACGGGTCGCACAGCATCGTTTGCATTTTCCGAGACTCGGATTTGCCGCAGCCTGGCGAAACCATTCGAGTCAGGCCGGATGTTTCGCGCGTTCATCTGTTCAGCGAACGCGACGGACGCCGCCTCTCCTGAGTGCCGAAGCATTTTCTCCCTGGCTGCATCGTGCGCGATTGCAGCTGTGGTCGAGAGAACTCGAACGGAATCAAAATGTCAGCAAGCCCCACACAGGCCGCGATCACCTCTCCCAGCGCTGGTCTTCTAGGCGACGCGCCGGATGCAAGCAGCCAAATTCGCTTCTCTTGGGCTCCCTATCTTTGGTTCGCCCCAGCGATCGTGATCCTGTTTCTTGTCACCCTCTACCCGACGTTCTTCGTCACCTGGCTTAGCTTTCAGAAAACTCGGTATTACGAGCTGACTGGTTTCGTAGGTCTGGCCAACTATGCTGAGGTTTTCGGTTCCTCAGCATTCTGGGACACCGTGTTCGTCTCGCTGGCCTACGTTGTAGGCTCGCTCGCAGGTGCGCTGGTTCTCGGTATGGCGGCCGCCCTCGTGCTAAACAACGCGGGCCCGACCGGCACCGTCCTGCGAGTGTTCATTCTATTCCCCTGGACGCTGTCGATGTCGGTTGTCGGCAGCATCTGGCTTTGGCTTCTGAACCCGTCTTTCGGACCTATCCCCTATCTGATGCACGTTGCCGGGATCGAGCCAGGCCTCATGTTGGGCGACCCGAGCCTCGCGTTGCCCCTTATCATTGTCGTCACCGCCTGGTGGTCGTTTCCTTACGTCATGGTCATGGCCACCGCTGCCATGCAGTCAATTCCGAAAGAACTCTACGAAGCCGTGGAAATTGATGGCGGAGGGGCGTTCATCAAGTTTCGGTATGTCACGCTGACGCAGATCCTCCCAACGCTGGGTAGCACCGCGCTTACCCTGTCGATTATGTACCTGACCCTGATGACTCTGATCATCGTCATGACCGGCGGCGGACCGCTTGGGTCGACGACGACCCTCAGTTTCGAGGCTTTCCGTGGAACCGTACAGGCCGTCAACATAGGCCCAACCGCGGTTGTCTCGATCGTCGTCCTCCTGATCAACGTCGCCCTTGGCGTGATCTACACCCGGCTCACTGGCCGCGTCACTGGATAGGATTTTGCAGATGAGCGCAGCTGTATCGACTGGCCGCCAGACAGGGCGCGTCCCCGCAATCCTCCTGTCGTTCGTTTTTGCGGTCGTTGTTCTCGGGCCGGTGGTCTGGGCTCTTGCGACCTCATTCAAAACTGAAGTTGAAGCGGTGGCCGTGCCGCCCACCCTCTGGCCCAGCGCGGCAACGCTGGAAAACTATTTCAAGGTCTTCCGCGATCAGTCGTTCGCTCGGGATTTCTGGAACTCTGTCATTTACGCCGTTGGAGCGGTGGCGGTCGCACTGCTGGTCGGCATTCCCGCTGGTTACGCTGCCGCTCGCTTTTCCTTCAAAGGCAAGCGAGCCCTCATGCTCGTGATCTTGGCGACATCGATGGTCCCAGGTGTCGCGTTGCTTGTGCCCACCTACTACCTGCTCGACACACTCGGGCTGCTCAACAGCGGCATTGTTGTGACGATCATCCTAGCGGCCCGGATCATTCCCCAGACTGTGTGGTTCATTGCCAACTTCGTAGAGGCCGTTCCGATCGAGATCGAAGACTCGGCGTTTATGGATGGGGCGAACCGCTTCCAGATCATTTGGAACCTGATTCTGCCGTTAATCCGTCCTGGTATCGCGGCCGTCGCGACGATTGGAATTGTGACAACTTGGAACGATTACATCACTGTCGCGGTGTTCGCGCCTGAAGTCGCTAAGAGGACACTTCAAGTTGCGCTAGTCAATCAAGTGTTCGACGCGATCGGAATCTCCTGGTCGTACATGATGGCCTTCGTTGTGATCGCGTCAATGCCGGTCATCCTTATGTTTGGCCTTGTCCAAAAATGGTTCATCTCCGGACTTACTGCCGGCGCGGTGAAGGGCTGACGGGCACTTTTCTATGCCTTGTCCGTGTAGAACTACAAACTAGAGAGGGAACAACTATGGACGTTAAGTCTCGTCGAGCAATTTTCAAGACAGCTGCCGCATTTGCCGTCTATGCGAGCGTTTCCGCCGCACTCACCGGCAACGCCGCCGCTCAGGGCACGGAGATCGTCTATTCGACCTTCCTCGACCCGAACAACGCCAGCGACCCGCGTGCCGCGGCCCAGACCAAGATGATCCAGGCTTTCGAGGCCAAGAACCCCGATATCAAGATCAAGCTGCTTGTTGACCCGACCCTTCAAACTGTCGCAAGAGCTATCAAATCCCGCAGCGAGACCCCAGACGTCGTCCGTATCGTCGGGTTCGCGATTTCCGAATTCGCGGCGACCGGAAACATCGCCCAGCTCGATGATCTGGTAAAAAAGGACGGCATCCCAGTTGATGACTTCCTTCTTCCGCTTTCGACCGCCCAGGTGGACGGAAAGCTTTTCAGCCTTCCCCAGGATTTCCGGATTCCGATCCTCTTCTATCGGAAAGCGGCCCTGAAGGAAGCCCGCGTGACCCCGCCGAAGACCTGGGACGAGGTCTGTGCAGCAGGCGGAAAATTCACGCAGAACAACGTAGCGGGATTTGCCGTTCCTCTGGGCGCGACCGGCGGTCTCGGAGGCGCTCAAGGCCTCGGCGAGTTCTTTATCAGTTCGATGTTCCCGGGAAACAATGGCCAGTACTTCGGCCCGGGGGGCAAAATCGCCTTCACCAAGGAAGACTTTGTTCGGGCAGCCCAGACGATCAAGGACCTCTATACGACGTGCAAGGTGACGCCGCTCCGCAGCGCTCAGATGGGTATCAACGAGGTGCATGATGGCCTCAGGTCCGGCACCATTGCGATGACGAACTTCGGGCTCTATCGCTTTAAGACCATTCAGCAGCAAGGCGGCGGCGATGATCTTGGGTGGGCGCCTGCGCCATCGTACTCCGTCACTGATAAGCAGACGGTCTACAGTTATCATATCGCCTTGAACAAGCAGTCCAAGAAGCAGGACGCCGCCTGGACCTTCATCAAGTTCATGATCAGCCCCGAGGCTCAAGCGCTCGCGGCCGAGGGCGGCGAGGTCGTTTCGCGGAAGTCGGCGTATAGCGCCCCTTACTTCCAGACCGAAGCAGCGGCCAACCAGAAGCAGTGGGCCGATCTCATCGCCCAACGCGGTCGCACCGTTGGCTACACGCCGATCCTGTCTGCCTTCCACACCATCGTCGGCGAAGCATTTCAGAAGATCGTGCTGCGCGGCGAGACCCCAGAGAGCGCCTACGCTGAAGTCGTGAAGCGTTACGACGAAGCGTTGGCCAAGGCGCAGTGAGCGCCGGCTAAAGCCAAAGCGGGTGGGGCGGTTGCTTTCCACTCCACCCGCAGATGATGGAGAATCAGTCATGAAGTTGTTTCGCTACGGACCGGTGGGTGCAGAGAGGCCGGCTCTTCTCGAAGACGACGGCACTGTCCGAGATCTGAGCCGGGTCGTTCAAGACATCAATGGCGAGTCCGTGACGCCCGATGGCCTCCGCCAGATTGCAGCGCTCGACCCAAAAACGCTGCCTATCGTTAGCGACGTAGGGCGGATCGGCTCGTGCATCAGTGGTGTTGGGAAGTTTATCTGTATCGGGCTCAATTACATCGATCACGCGCGTGAGACGGGTAACGAGGCTCCGGCCGAGCCGGTCGTGTTTCTGAAGGCAACGAGCGCAATCGTCGGCCCCAATGACAACATCGTTCAACCCCGCGGATCCACCAAGCTGGACTGGGAGGTCGAGCTAGGGGTCGTGATCGGAACGAAGGCCAAATACGTTTCCCAAGAGCGCGCGCTTAATCACGTTGCAGGCTACTTCCTCGCGAACGATGTGTCCGAGCGAGCTTTCCAGACCGAGGGGACAGGTCAGTGGACCAAGGGCAAGAGCTGCGACACCTTCGGACCAATCGGGCCTTGGCTCGTCACCGCCGATGAGGTCCCCAATCCTCAAGCGCTCCGGCTCTGGCTTGATGTCGACGGCGTGCGACGTCAGGACGGCACTACTGAGAACATGATTTTTAGCATCGCAGAGATCGTCAGCTATCTCAGCGGTCTGATGACGCTTAATCCTGGCGACGTGATCATAACCGGCACGCCGGCCGGCGTCGGGCAGGGCATGAAGCCGCCGATCTATCTGCGTCCTGGCCAGATCGTCACGCTAGGGATCGAAGGGCTGGGCGAGCAGCGCCAGACCGTCGTCGCCGACGCGGCCTGACATGCCTCGCCCTACGGGGCCAGGCATATGCGACATGACCGCGGCAAACCATGTCGCGGGACCATGGTTCTGAGGTCGCGGCCGCGAGGCATCGAAGCCCAGCCGGTCGCCGGCAGCGTCCCTCCCGCTCAGTTTCGATCGTGATCAAACTTTTGCTTCGCGTTCAGTTTTCTAGCCTCCCGCCTCTGCTCGTCCCTCTCAACCAAGCTTTGTGATGCCAAAGTTACCGTCAGGAGAGTTTCATGCGCCGTACGTGGCTATTGAGTTCCCTAGGCCTCTCGGTTCTCGCGGCGACGCCCGCCGTGTCCGAGGTGACTAAATTTGAAATCGTGTCACGCGGCCCGGCCTTCGAGGGCCGCAGCTTCGGAGCCGCCGGACCAGTCGAGATGATCGTCGGCAAGGCGACCTTCGCGGTTGACCCGATGAACATTACCAACCGCCATATCGTCGACCTCGAACGCGCGCCGCGCAACGCGCGCGGTCATGTCGAGGCAACCACCGATGTTGTCATCCTGCGGCCGCGCATCGCGACGGGCCCGATGCTGGTGGACCTTCCCAACCGTGGCGATGTCTTGCTCAATCGATGGCTTCACGACGCGACCGACGCGCCTCCCAGCGGCCCGGCCTCGACCGGATCGCAGCCGGTGCGGTCGTTGGGCGCGGTGTTCAGCAAGGCTTCGAATGGCGGCAGCGGCTTCTTGTTCGAAAACGGCATGACTGTTGTCGAAGTCGGCTGGCAGGGCGATGTTCCCACCGGCATCGGCCTGCAAGCTCCGGTGATCGAGGGCCTGACCGGCCCGTCGCGGGAAAGCTTCACCTTCGCCGGGGTCAACACTGTCCAGAAAGTCATTCTGAGCTATCCGGCCGCGGCGGGCGGCACGGGCACCATCACCGCGCGGACAACGCCAGACGCCGACGCCACCGCTGTGGACGGCCTGACCTATCGCCAGCTCGATCCCAGGACCATCGAGGTCACCCGCCCCGCCGGGATGGGCCAACGGACCGTCTACGAATTCAATTACATCGCCACCGATCCGGCTGTGATGGGCATGGGCTTCGCCGCGCTGCGCGATGTCGTGTCGTTCCTGAAGTTTGACAAAAGCGCATCCAACCCTCTAGCGCCCGACAGGCCCCCGCAGACAATCGGCTTCGGCATTTCTCAATCGGGCCGCGCCCTGCGCGACTTCCTGTATTTCGGGTTCAACGTCGACGAGCAGAACCGGCAGGTGTTCGATGGCATGATGCCCGTTGTGCCAGGTGCCCGTAAGAGCTTCACCAACGCCCGCTTCGCCCAGCCGAGCCGCAACCCGGGACCGTCGGCCGACCGCTTGTATCCCGTTGCGCAATTTCCGTTCGCGTACGAAACGAGCGTCGATCCGAGCACCGGCGCCCAAGACGGCCTCCTTAAGCAGTGCCGCGTGACCAGCACTTGCCCCAAGATTGTGCAAATCGATTCCGAATACGAGTTCTGGGCCTCGCAGGCGGGCCTGAACGTCACTGACGTTACTGGCAAGCCATTGGCCTTGCCCCCCGAGGTGCGCGCCTTCCTGATCGTTGGGGCTCCGCACTCAAGCTGGGGCGGTCGCGTCTCCCAACCGACGCCCGCCTGCAAGCTCGCCAGCAGTTCCGTTCAAGGTCCGCCTTTGATCCGTGCCCTCATCGTCTCGCTCAATCAGTGGCTCGGCGGAACTCCGCCGCCTGCCAGCCGCTACCCAACGTTGGAAGACGGCACTCTCGGCGCCGCGTCGAGCGCGTACCCCGGCAGCGATGCTCTGCCTTATCGAGGGCAGTACGCGCGAGCCTATAGGGTCGCTCAGACACCCACAGGCCCCGTCGTGGAGGGCACGTTCAACCTGATGGTTCCCCAGGCGGGTACCGACGGCAACTCACGCGGCGGCGTGAAGATGCCAATGGTCGCCGTACCCCGCGGCTCCTATACAGGCTGGAATCCGCTGAAGGGCGCCGAGGGACCGGAAGATCTATGCGAGGCACAAGGTAGTGCCGTGCCCTTCGCCGCCACCCGCGCCCAGAGAGCCGCAAACGATACCCGCCCAACGATCGAGGAACTGTACCACACGGAGGCCGACTATGTGGCCAAGGTGAAGGCTGCTGCCGACGAGCTCGTAGCCGCGCGGTTACTGCTCCCGGCTGATGCGGAGGCCGATGTCAAACTGGCCGAAGCCGGAAAGTTGGCAAGGCTCACGCCGCCCGCCAACTAGCGGACAGACACAGGAACGGTCGCGGGCGAAATCTGCCACGGCCCGCGACATCACATCGGACAATGACACGAGGCCAGGGATGACGCAGAATAATTCTCGCTCCGACAACACCGAAGCACTCGCCGTCGCCCTCGTTCGTGCGAACGCGGCCGGGATCGGCGTAGCGAGCGCCGGACTGCCCGTGCCGGAGCACGCGGACCAAGCCATGGAGGTTCAAGCGCTCGTCCAACGCCGTTTGGACCGGACCGTGCGCGGCTGGAAAGTGGCCCTGGGCCCGGAGAAACAGCCAATCGCCGCTCCGCTGCAGGATATGCACACCGCATACTCCGAGATCACCTTGTTTCCAAATTGTACGATCGAAGTCGAACTGGCGGTCCGTCTCGGGAGGAATTTACCAACGCGAGAGACCGGCTCTTACGATCGCTCCGATATCCTCGACGCGATCGAGAGCCTGGTTCTAGGTATTGAAGTGATCGGCGGGCGGTTTGAGGACCCGAAAAATGTGCCATTCTTATCATTTTTGGCAGATAATCTCGGAAATCGAGCTTACATCATTGGCGATAGTTTGCCACTCAATACACTTGAGCAGGTCGGGGAATTAAACTGTAAAGTATCTCTGAATGAACAGTCAATCTATCAAGCTCCCGCATCCCATCCTGCTGGAGATCCACTGTTGCCTCTACTGGCTTATGCAAACAGGCAAAGCGATTATCTTGGGGGATTGAAGGCAGGGCAGATCGTGACCACTGGGACCCTTTGTGGTGTTCTGCCGGTCCATGCCGCCGGACTTCTGACAGCTCAGCTGGATAAGGTCGGCCAAGTATCCGTTCGGTTCGCTATTTAGTGTCTAGTTCAGCTCCAGGTGCGATTTAATGAAGGCCCATTGTTCACTGGAGTAACGAGTTCGATCATTTCACGCCGATGGCGCTTGCCAACCCGATCGTCATCTTGAGCCCGATCTGCCACCGATATCGTGCCGACGAGGAGGCATCGTCTTGTACGCGCTCAACCTGCTGGAAGCCATTCTTCGAGGGTAACCTCGAAGGTCATGCAGATGGGATTTGCACCCGCTACAAACGGGCCGCCGGAGACGTTGCCGTCCGTATCAGCCACCACGCCCGTTAGCGATGCTCTCAAAGAGCCGTCGTTCTGAGACCTTACCTCTCCCGCGAGGCTGACGATTTCGACGGCCGGCCCGTGGATATGCAGGTAACTTCCATCGCGACTGACCAAGCAGGCATCGACAAGGCTGCCAAGAGCTCCACGGACGAAGGCATTGCGAAAACCTTCGGCCAGGCAAAGCTTTTCGATGCCCTGTACGAGATCTTCGTTGGGAGCGATCCGGGCATACGCCACGCGTCCCATCGTTCCGGTTTCGACGACGGCTGAGCTAGACATGATGCTCGTCCCGGTATGGCTGGAGGAGCGGAATGTTCGTTTCGGGATCGTACATCTGGCGTAGTTCGAAGCCGTCCAGCGACGTCACCAGTACAGAGATGGCGGTTGGACCGACGATGCATCTGTCAGTCAGGAGATGGCCGCCCTTCACGATGCCGTCTTCGGTCCGTAGCGTAGCGTGGCAATGCACGAGGGGAACTCCCTCGGAACTCCTGCCCAGCGTTGCGTTTCCGAAGATCAAGGTGGCACGGCCCGCATCGATTGGCGCCGTATAGGCAATAACGGCCCTGCCCTTCGGATCAGGCGGAGCGACGCAATATTGAAGCTCCCTGAAGAACCCACCCAATATGGTGGTTGAGGCGTTCGTCACACCCACCTCGGCGAGCGGCTTCACCAGGCCGTCAAACAGACTAACGCCCGGCTGAAGCAGGAGCCGGAAATGTCTCCCTGCCTCTGCGCTCAGACTGAGAATCCGGTGCGGGCGAGGGCGACCCGGATGGATAAGCGTTCGAGGCCGCGGCGCCCGCGCCAGAAGGTCCATGCTCATGAGGCGCTGACCTGAAGCGAGCCGTGCGTCACCCTCTCGATTCCAGGCATGCGGCTGATGCGCTCAATGAAGGTCGAAACGGAAAGCTGGCCCGCCGGGAGAAATTGAACACTGATCCGGGCAGACTCTCCGGCCTCTGCTTCCACGGAAGCTCGGCGAAGTTGGAATCCCAGGTTCCGCAAGGAGTCCAGCACGCGCGGCAGATCATTCAGCGGGTCGCTTGAAGCGAACTCAGCACGGTACATCAGCAGCCCTCCCAAGGCTGCTGGATCATAGCCCTGTCGAAACAAAACATGTTTCGGATCAGCCGGGGTCTTCAACCAATTTTCAAAAGAAAATTTTGAGATAAAGTCTCATTACAATATCATTGTCGGCATATGCCGAAGAGTGCCGATACCCGGTTCGGTATTGGAGTGAGGGTTTGAAAGTGGCGCGTCAGATTGATTCCATCGACCGGAAGATCCTCAAGGAGCTCCTGGGAAACGCCCGGCTGACGAGCACACAGCTCTCCGAGAAGGTCAATTTATCGGCTAGTCAGTGCTGGCAGCGCGTAAAGCGGCTGGAGGACGACGGGTTTATCCAGGGCTATGCCGCTATCCTGGACCAGTCCCTGCTCGGACTGTCCGAGACCGTCATCATAGAGGTGAACCTGGAGCACCATGACGATGACGTGTTGGCGCGCTTCGGAGCCGCGCTCGCCGAATTTCCGGAGGTGTTGGAGGCGTATCTTCTGACCGGCGAGTACGACTACTTCATCAAAGTCGCCGTCAGTGGAACGGCTGGCTATGAGGAGTTCCTGCGCAACAAGCTCTATAAAGTGCCGGGCGTACGACATACGCGGTCGTGCTTTGCGCTGCGCTGTCTAAAGCGCAGCCTGTCGGTGGTGCCTGAAGCGAGATAAGGCCGTTCGGGGTGGCCGGGCGGCCATATGTTCCAGCGGCCGCCCGAGCCTGAGATCATTCCGCTATTGGCCTTCAGCGGCAAAAAAAGCCAAGAGCTTGTCGGCGAGGATCTGGGGCTGCTCTTCCGGAATCCAGTGGCCGCATTGCTCGATCACGCCCCCTCGGACATTGACGGCCAAGCGGTCCAGGGACGCCTTGACTTCAAGTCCGCGCCCCCAGCTATCGGCTCCGCCCAGGGCCAGAACCGGCATCGGCAGCTTGAGATTCTCGGCCGCCGCCGCATTGTCCGCGATGTCCTGAGGAAGCGCCCGATATAGGCTGAAACCCGCTTTCATGGCGCCGGGCTTCCGGTAGCAGCGCAAATATTCCGCGACGTCCTCCTCGGGAATGACGCCGGGGCGATGGCCGTAGTTGTCATAGAACCAGCGAAGATAGACATCTTCGCGTCCTTCGACGAGCCGCTCGGGCAGATCCATGGTCTGATGAAAAGCGTGGTGCCAGCGCTTCCCGCCTTGGCTGATATTCGGGCTGCCGTCGCCGGGAATGGCAACATCAAGGATCGTGAGCGTACGAATGGCGTCCGGGTGTTGCACAGCGGTCGCGTAGGCGACGGGGCCTCCCCAATCATGTCCGACGAGATGAAATTGCGAATACCCAAGAACGTTATGCATCAGCCCCCAGATATCGCCGGCCATGGTGCGCTTGTCGAAGCCGGTGCCGGGGCCGATTGAATCGCCAAGGCCTCGCAAGTCGGGAGCAATAACTCGGTATTGACCGCCCAGGAGGCGCATGACATGGCGCCATGCGAACCAGGTTTGTGGCCAGCCGTGGATCAATGCGACCGGATCGCCTTGGCCGTAAGACACATAGTGAAGGTCGACCTCGCCGACCTGCGCCCGGTGATGCTCGAAGTCCATGGTCGTTTCTCCTCGGCTAGTTTTTCTTTGTGATGTCGCTGAACTGCTGCGCCGCGTGATTGAGAGAGAGCTATCGCGGAAGCTTCGACCTTCGACCGCTGTCTCCGACCGCCTTCGGTTTGGCTGCTTCGGTCACGCGCTGGCGGCGACGAGAGCTGCCCTGATCATGAAAGCGACGTAGCTTCTCCTGGACCCTATGCGCCTCCTCTTGGAGGAGCTTAGCGATTTCCTGCTGTCTGGTGGGCCCGAGGCGAGATTCGATGGCTGCTATGCTTAAGGCTCCGACCGGAGCGTCATCATCCGGCCCCCGCACCACGACTCCGACGCCCCAGGAGCCGGCGACCACGAGTCCCTCGTTTACGGCGTAGCCGCGCTCGCGGGTTTCGCCGACAAGCCGCCAGATCAACGCACGATTGAAGGCGGGGTACCGACCTGAAAGGGCAGGGAAGTTGGCATCGATCGCCTCGTCGATGGCGTCATCCGGCATGGCCGCGAGCAGCGCCAGGCTTCCGGCTCCGACACCGAGAGGGTAGCGATCGCCGGCATTGAGTGCCTGGGTCCGAATTGGAAAGGCTCCTTCCTCTCGGTGAAGGCAAACCGACAGGGAGCCGCGCGGAACCGAGAAGAACGCCGAATCCTCCGTCACCGTGGCCAGGCGGGAGAGGGAGTCGAGGGCCTGCTTGTGCGCCCCGAACCGAGAGCTGGCGAGCGCACCTAGCAGAAAGGCCTCCACCCCGAGGTGGAAGGCCTTTGTTCGCGCGTCCTGCTCAACCAGGCCCTCCCCAACAAGCGCCTGCACGAGGCGGGACACGGTAGGTTGCTTGAGCTCGGTGCTGGCCACCAGCTGGCTCAGCCGTACGCCCTCGTCTCCCGCCGAAGCTATCCGGCGCAATAGATCGAAAACCCGCTCGATGCTCTGCGTCCCGGAAGGGCCACCTGGTTGAACTGGAGAAGCCATTTTTCAATCCATAATATGGATGAATATCTCTTGAGTTTTAGGGGTGAAATCCGGTCTTGACAAGAGGTATTGAACTTGCCCAATCTAATAAACGCCAAATGCAATCCATATTGTGGATGTAATCAATCGACGACTTTACGATCGATAATGAAAACAGCCTGGCACGCTGCACCGCGTCGGACGACGCGATTGGGAGGATATGAGATGAAACGACGCGCGTTGCTGAAGACGGCTGCGGTCGGAGCCGTTGCCGCGGCCTTCCCGAAACCCGCCCTTGCCCAGTCCATGCCTGAGATTAAGTGGCGCCTGACAACAGCCGTTCCGAAGTCATTGGAGACGCTTCACGGCGGCTCTGTGCGCATCGCCAAGAACGTCGCAGAAGCGACCGACGGCCGCTTTCAGATCCAGGTTTTCTCAGCCGGCGAAATCGTTCCAGGTCTTCAAACGCTTGACGCGGTGTCGACGGGCACGGTGGAGCTCGGCCACACCTTCACGTCCTATAGCGTCGGCAAGGATCCGACCTTTGTTTTCGGGACGGTACTGCCGTTCGGCCTAAATCCGCGGCAGACGCAAGCATGGCTGACCCATGGCGGCGGAAACGAGCTCGTGAACGACTTTCTGGCCGGGCATAACCTGTACTCGATGCCAGCGGGGAACACCGGCGTGCAGATGGGGGGCTGGTTCCGGAAGGAGATCAAGACGCCTGCAGATATGAATGGCCTGAAGTTCCGCATTTCTGGCTTGGGTGGTCGCATACTGGCGAAACTGGGAGTAGTTCCGCAGCAGTTGGCCGCCGGCGATGTCTATCCCGCTCTAGAAAGAGGAACCCTCGACGCCGCTGAATTCTCCAGCCCCATCGATGACGAGAAGCTCGGGTTCCAGAACGTCGCAAAATACTACCATTTCCCCGGCTGGTGGGATTGCGGCACGAATTTTTCGCTACTCGTCAATCTGGACAAGTGGCGGCAGCTGCCGCCCGTCTACCAGAAGGTCCTCCAGCAGGCCTCGGCCGAAGTCGGCAGCTGGATGCTGTCCAAATACGACGACGGAAATCCGGCTGCTCTCCGCCGCTTGCTCTCGGCGGGGACGCAGCTGCGAGCTTTTCCGCGAAGCGTGCTGGAAGCTAGCTTCAACGCCTCCCAGGAAGTCTATGCCGAGATCGCCGCGACCAATCCGGGCTTCAAGAAGATCCTCGATTCCTACGTGGCCTATCGCAGGGAGCAGTACCTGTGGTGGCAGGTCGCCGAGTATCCCCAGGATACCATCATGCTGCAGCTCCGCGATCGCCTTTGACGACTTGGCCGTCTCGCCCGTGCGGGCGGGACGGCTCCCCTAGCCGATAAGGCGTGGGGGATTTTGAGCGCCTGTCGGCCGGTTCGCTGAGGACCGGGCAGAATGAGCAATGGAAAGAATCCGCCATGACCCGCGCCTGCATCGTCGGATACTCGCACTCGCCTTTCGGCAAACTGGAGGATCCGGATACAGAATCCTTGATCTCACGCGTCGCCGGCGCGGCTTTGGAGAATGCGGGGGTCGCCGCTGAGCAGGTGGACGGCATCTATGTCGGCGTTATGAACTCCGGCTTCCAGAAGCAGGACTTTCAAGGTGGCCTGGTCGGGGTCATCGACGAGCGTCTGGCCTATGTTCCAGCGACCCGTGTTGAGAATGCCTGCGCGACCGGCTCGGCAGCCATCTACAACGCATTGGACTTCGTCGAGTCCGGTCGAGGAAAGGTCGCGCTGGTCGTTGGCGTCGAGAAGATGACGGCGAAGCCGACGGCCGAGGTCGGCGACATCCTGCTGAACGCCTCCTACCGCAAAGAGGAAGCCGATATCGAGGGCGGTTTCGCGGGCGTCTTCGGTACCATCGCCAACTCGTATTTTCAGCGCTACGGAGATCGATCGGCCGATCTCGCGATGATTGCGGCGAAAAACCACCGCAACGGAGTGGCAAACCCGTACGCCCAGATGCGCAAGGATCTGGGGTTCGAATTCTGCAACACCGTTTCCGAGAAGAATCCGTTGGTGGCCGGGCCGCTGCGGCGCACAGATTGTTCTCTAGTGTCTGATGGTGCGGCCGCGCTCGTGATTGCATCCGAGGATGTGGCGCGGGATCTTCCTCGCGCCATCGCGTTCCGAGCTCGTTCCCATCGCAACGACATCATGCCGCTCTCCCGTCGCGATTCGACGGCCTTTGAAGGTGCGCGGCGCGCCTGGGCGGCGGCACTGTCTGATGCCAGAATGTCGATCTTCGACCTCGATCTCGTCGAGACGCATGACTGCTTCACGATCGCGGAACTGATCGAATACGAAGCCATGGGCCTGGCGGCGCCCGGCCAAGGCTTCAAAGTCGTCCGCGAAGGCATCGCACAGAAGGACGGGCGCTTGCCAGTCAATGCGTCCGGAGGCCTCAAGGCGAAGGGACATCCTGTTGGCGCAACAGGCGTATCGATGCACGTGCTGTGCTCGATGCAGCTCCTCGGCGAGGCAGGCGGCATGCAAATCCAGAACGCAGAGACGGCCGCCGTCTTCAACATGGGTGGTGCGGCTGTGGCGAACTACGTCTCCGTGCTGGAGCGCCTGAAATGAGTTCGCTGACTCCGCATGGTGGCGTCGCTCCCTGCAGCAAACGGGTCATGAATCTCGCGAATTTTCTCGCTCAGGCCGCCCGCCGGTATCCCGATGAGATCGGCTTCGTCCAGGGAGAAAGCCGGACGACTTGGTCTGTTCTCTATGCCCGCGTTCAGGCGATGGCCGGGGCGCTACTGGCCAGAGGTGTCTCCAAGGGCGACCGCGTTCTGGTTCAGTCGAAGAACTGCCAGCAGCTCTTCGAATCGATGTTCGCGTGTTTCCATACCGGCGCCGTCTGGGTCCCGACCAACTATAGGCAGACGCCGGCGGAAGTTGCCTATCTCGCTCAAGCGTCGGGCGCGTCCGTGATGATCTGTCACTCGGACTTTCCAGAGCACGTGATTGCGGCGAGAGCCCAGGCCCCAGCAATCCAGCATGTGATCTCGATTGGCGGCGCTCCTTTCGGCGAAGACTACGACGCCCTGGTGGTGGAGCACGCGAGCGCGGGCACTTCGCTTACGAGCGTCGAGCACGACGATCCATGCTGGTTCTTCTTTACGTCCGGCACGACGGGTCGTCCGAAGGCCGCTGTGTTGACGCACGGCCAGATGGGTTTCGTGGTTACGAACCATTTGTGCGACCTCATGCCTAGCACGACCCATCACGACGCTTCGCTCGTCGTCGCGCCTCTGTCCCATGGCGCGGGTATCCATCAGCTCGTGCAGACCGTACGAGCGGTGAAGACGGTCCTGCTGCCAACCGAAAAATTCGATGTTGAAGAGGCATGGCGGCTCGTCGAGCAATGGCGCGTGAGCAACATGTTCACCGTCCCTACCATCCTGAAGATGTTGGTCGAGCACCCTTCGGTGGACAATTTCGATCGTTCCTCGCTGCGGCATGTGATCTACGCCGGCGCGCCCATGTACCGCGAAGACCAGAAACGGGCTCTCGCCAAACTCGGCCCCGTGCTGGTGCAGTATTTTGGCCTCGGAGAGGTGACGGGAAATATCACGGTACTGCCACCGGAGTTGCACGAGCCGGACGACGCAGGGGCGACCCGGATCGGCACCTGCGGCTATGAACGCACGGGCATGCAGGTCCAAATCCAGGACGACCAGGGCAACGAGGTGGCTGCCGGCGAGACCGGCGAAATCTGTGTCTGCGGCCTGGCTGTGTTCGCGGGGTACTACAACAACCCCGAGGCCAATGCGAAATCGTTCAGGAACGGCTGGTTTCGCACCGGCGATCTCGGACACGTCGACGAGCGCGGGTTTCTCTATATCACCGGCCGCGCCTCCGACATGTACATCTCCGGCGGCTCCAACGTGTATCCGCGGGAGATCGAGGAGCAGATCCTTCAGCATCCCGATATGGTCGAGGTTGCGATCGTCGGTGTCCCGGATCGCACATGGGGCGAGGTGGGCGTCGCCGTCTGTGTCGCCAAGCCGGGGACAGATCCAAGCGAGCGCGATCTCCTGGAATTTCTCGACGGCCGCATCGCCAAATACAAGACGCCCAAGCGGGTCGTTTTCTGGGACGCGTTGCCCAAATCCGCCTACGGCAAAATCACCAAGAAAATGGTCCTTGAGGAACTCAAGGCACGCGAGGCTGCCGGCGAGCCTGCGAACGAACCGCTTCTCGAAAAAGTTTGACCTGCCGAACGGTTTTCGCCGCGCGCGCGGTTGCGTTGCGGGACTCGATGGCGAGCTGCAAGGTTAGAGGACAACATGGATCGCAGCATTGTTGCTATCACGGGCGGAGCGTCCGGGATTGGCTTTGCCGCCGCGCAGTCGGCGATTGCTAAGGGTTGGAAGGTCGCCATTGCCGATCGAGATCCCAAAGCGCTGGCGGCCGCGGAAGCGCTTTTGGGAGAGCAGGCCTCATTCACGGTCGTCGACGTGACCGATGAAGCGGCCACAGAAGCCTGGCTGAGAGATGCCGCGGTTGGCGCGCGTTTGATCGGGGCGATCGCTTCAGCGGGCATCGGTGCTGACGTGCCGGCGCTCGAAACGTCCGTCGAGTTGTTCCAGCGGATCCACGCGATCAACGTCCTAGGGACGTTCATCACCGCCCGTGCGGCGGCCCGTATCATGGTTGAAGCCGGCGGTGGCTCGATCGTCGCGATCGCCTCGGTTTCCGGTTTGCGCGGCTCCAAGGGAAGGGCGGCCTATGGCTCGTCAAAGGCCGCCGTCATCAACCTGGCGCAGGCGCTAGCCGTTGATCTCGCCAAGCAGAATATCCGGGTGAATGCCGTTTGCCCCGGCCCCGTCGAGACGCCGATGGTGGCGAACATGCACGATGCGGCAACGCGCGAACACTGGACCCGCCATGTTCCGATGCGTCGTTACGGGACGCCGGAGGAGATCGCCTCGCTCGTGGCCTTCCTGATCGATCAGAACCAATCGGCTTACCTGACGGGCCAGGCCATCGCCGTCGACGGCGGGTATGCCGGCGCCGGGATGACGGCACTCGACAGCTAGGCACTGCCGGCAGTGTCGGAGGAATGGTTATTTGCGAAGGTGAGCGATGTCTGAGCGTATGAGGGGCAAGCGTGTCTTGGTGACGGGAGCGGGGTCGAGCGGGGAAGGGTGGGGCAACGGCAAGGCCGCCGCCGTTCTCTATGCCCGTGAAGGGGCGCGGGTCTTTGCGGTTGATCGCTCGATCGAGGCGGCCCGGCAAACCCAGGACATCATCGAGGGGGAAGGCGGTACCTGTATCGCTTTTGCCGCCGACGTCGCCGACGGCAAGCAATGCGAGGCGATGATCGAGCGCTGCGTAGAAGCCTTTGGTGGGATCGACACGCTTCACAATAATGTTGGCATTGCTGAAACAGGTGGTCCCGTGGAGGCCAGTGAAGAGAGCTGGAACCGCGTCATCGCGGTCAACCAGACAAGCGTTTTCCTGACCTGCAAATACGCCATTCCCCAAATGCTGCGCCAGGGCGGTGGAAGCATCGTGAATATCGCTTCGATCGCGGGAATTCGGTGGATTGGCTTTCCCTATGCGGCCTATTCGGCTTCCAAGGCGGGCGTCATCGCCCTCACTCAGAACATCGCGATCCAATATGCCGGCCGTGGGATCCGCGCGAACTGCGTTTTGCCGGGGCTGATGAACACTCCCATGATCAAGGCGCCCCTCGTTGAGAGCTACGGGGGAGATATCGACGAGATGATTGCGAAGCGCGACAGCGTCTCTCCGACAGGGAAAATGGGCGACGCCTGGGACACCGCTTATGCCGCGCTCTTTCTGGCTTCCGACGAAGCCCGGTACGTAAACGGACTTCAACTCGTCGTCGACGGCGGTCTGACGGTGCGATGCGCATGACCCCGTCGGAGAGACCACGCGGCCTATGTCCACGGCTGTTCAGAATCGAGAGGTGCAGTGTTCCTCACGAGTTCGCACGCCCTCAATATCATTGATCCCGAACTGGCACTTCTCGGGTGACCGCACCACTGCCGGTGGCAGCCAGAAGGAACCGCAAAGATGAGGAAACGCGCGCCACACAATCGGCGATCTTGGCTCTTCGTTCCTGGATCCGAGCGCGGAAAGCTCGACCAGGCGCCGGCATCCGACGCAGACGTTCTGATCCAGGAGTTGGAGGACTTTACGCCGCCTGAGCGGCGGCCAGAGGCGCGAGCTCTGGCTCCGGCCACGCTGCAGCAATGGCGGAGTTCATCGCGTGTGTCGGCGGTTCGCATCAATCCGATCGAGGACTGCGGCATGATCGACCTTGAAGCGATCATGCCGGGTCGACCCGATGTGGTGATGATGGCCATGGTCGAGTCCGTCGACCAGGTTCGTGCATTGGATCGCGAGATTACTCGCCACGAGCAGCAAGTCGGCATTCCGATCGGATCGACCGAAATCGTGCCCAACATCGAAACGGCGAGAGCGCTGGTCAGAACTGGCGAGATCGCGGCTGCTTCAGCCCGAGTCACCGGCCTCTTGTTGGCGACGGAAGATATGGTTGCCGATCTGGGTGGCGAGAGAACGCCGGAGGGGCGCGAGCTCTCTTATGTCCGCTCTCGCTTTTTGGTCGAGTGTGTAGCAGCAGGGGTGGTGGCGATCGATTGCCCCTATACCTACAGCAATCCCTCCCACCTCGAGGCCGATATCTCCTATGCGCGCTCGCTCGGCTACAAGGCCAAGAGCGTCGTGAATACCGATCAGGTCGAGGCGATCAACCGGCTGCTGACGCCCTCCGGTAAGGAGGTCTCGCAGGCCCGCGCACTGGTCAGCGCTTTTGAAATAGCCCGTGGCCGCGGTCTCGATCGCGCCGAGGTCGACGGCCTCATGGTCGAGGTACCGACCTATCGAGCGGCCAAGCGGCTGATCCAGCGACATCAGGAACTGCTCGGCTGAGAACCGAGCTCGCTGCGCTGCGATCCTTTGAGAAACCTCAGGAACTACCGGTTGGTGTGACTATGAACGCCCTTGTCGATCTTTTTCCTGGATTTGAGACATCGACCTTCGATACGCTCGCGGGTCCACTTTTTGTGCGCGCAGGCGGATGCGGACCTGCTCTGCTACTCCTCCATGGCTTTCCGCAGACGGGTGAGATGTGGCACCGGCTGGCGCCGGCCTTGGCCCAATCCTATCGCGTCGTCATCCCGGATTTGCCGGGCTATGGGAGGAGCGCGGCTCCGCCGCCCAGAGAGGACCACTGGCCATACTCGAAGCGGGCGATGGCCGATGCAATGAAATCGCTCATGGACGGTCTGGGCCATGAGAAGTTCTTTATCGCCGCGCATGATCGCGGAGCTCGCGTGGCGTATCGCCTCGCCCTGGATTACCCGGCTAGCGTCGTTCAGTTCGCGGCGCTTGACATCGTGCCTACGCTCTCGATGTGGGACGGAATTGACCGCGCCACGGCGCTTCTGGTGTATCACTGGACTTTCCTGGCCCAACCGCACCCGTTTCCAGAACGGATGATCGGCAACGACCCACAGGCCTTTCTCGAATGGACCTTGGCGAGTTGGACCGCCTCGAAAGATCTCTCGGCTTTCGACCCCAGGGCGCTTGCGCACTACCGAGCGAGCTTTTCCAAAGCACAACAGATCCTAGCGGCCTGTGAGGATTACCGCGCGGGTGCATCCACTGATGTGGATCACGACCTCGCGGATCTGAACGAGGGCCGCACCATTGCCTGCCCCGTTCTGGCGGTTTGGGCCGACAATGGCATTCCCAGCCGCGGTTCGAGCCCCCTCGACGCCTGGCGTCGCTTTGCCGGGCAGCTTCAGGGCGTTGCGATTCCGGGCGGTCATTTCCTCTGCGAGGAGTCCCCCGCGGAAGTGCTGAAAGAGCTGGAGCGGTTCTTTGGCTGCCCTGAACGCGGGGCAGTCAACGCCCAAGCATGACTACGAGGGCCGGACCATCCGCCGGCTCCAAATAACTTGGATCAAGAGAATCCGGTCGGGTGTGGATCCTTTGGGAGGAACCATGAATACGTTCTTGAAAGTCGCCAGGGTCATCGACTCGCTAAACGGCTTCATCGGCAGGAAGACTGCCTGGCTGATCCTGTTCGCGGTCATCGTGGCAACCGTCAACGCCATCATCCGGAAGCTCTTCAACGTTTCGTCGAACGCCTGGCTAGAGCTGCAGTGGATGCTCTTCGGCGCCGTCTTCCTGATGTGCGCCTCCTGGACGATGCAGGTGAAGGAGCACATCCGCATCGACATCGTGAACAGCATGCTGCCGCAGCGCGCCCGCCAGTGGATCGAGCTGCTCGGCCACCTGCTCTTCCTGATGCCGTTCTGCCTGCTGATCGTCTACCATTCCTGGCCGTTCTTCTGGCGGTCCTACGCCATCAACGAGCAATCGCTCTCGGCTGGCGGCCTGCCGCAATGGCCGGCCAAGGGGCTCGTCGTGGTCGGCTTCGTGATGCTGACCTTCCAGGGCATCTCCGAGATCATCAAGATGATCGCGATCATGCGCGGCGACTTGGAAGATGCCGAGATGGCTCTCGGCCATGCCGCGGCGGCCGAGGCGGAAGCCCAGCGCCTGCTCGACCAAGCCAAGGAACAGGGCCTCGCCTCGTGAGCGGCCCGCAAGAAGTCCGGAACCGTCCCATGCACGCTCATCGCCTTCCGCGCGTCGCCGGCCTGCTGCTCGCGCTCACCGTCGTCGCCTTCTTCGGCCTTCATACCGGCGACGCTCTCGCGGCGGGCGGCGGTGTCGGCGATTTCCTGCGCGTCAACATGGCGCCGGTGATGTTCGCCGCGCTCGTCGTCTTCCTGCTGCTCGGCTATCCCGTCGCCTTCGCGCTGGCCGCCAACGGCCTGCTCTTCGCGCTGATCGGCATCGAGCTCGGCCTGTTCCAGGAAAACTTCCTGCAGGCCCTGCCTGAGCGCATCTACGGCACGATGAACAACGACGTGCTGCTGGCCGTGCCGTTCTTCACCTTCATGGGCCTGATTCTCGAACGCTCCGGCATGGCGGAGGACCTGCTCGACACCATCGGCCAGCTCTTCGGGCCGATCCGCGGCGGCCTCGCCTATGCGGTGATCTTCGTCGGCGCCCTGCTCGCCGCGACCACCGGCGTCGTCGCGGCCTCGGTGATCTCGATGGGCCTGATCTCGCTGCCGATCATGCTGCGCTACGGCTATGATCGGCGCCTCGCCTCCGGCGTCATCGCGGCGTCCGGCACGCTCGCGCAGATCATCCCGCCCTCGCTTGTCCTGATCGTGCTCGCCGACCAACTCGGCCGTTCGGTTGGCGACATGTACGAGGGCGCTTTCATTCCCGGCCTCGTCCTCTCGGCGATGTATGCAGGCTATGTCTTTCTCGTCACCATGGTCTACCCCAACCGCGCGCCCGGCCTGCCTCCGGAGGCGCAGACCCTGCGTGACGCCGACGGCCAGACGCGGCGCCTTTCGCTGCTCGTCGTTTCAGTGATCTCGCTGGCGCTGGCCTATGCCTATATGAAGCTCTTCACCACGCTGAAGGCCGGGGCGGATTTCGTGGTGCTGACGATGTCGCTGATGGTGGCGATCGCCTTCGTCATCGCGTTGCTCAACAAGCTCCTGCGCCTGAATCTGCTCTCGCGAATGACGGAGCAGGTCATCTTCGTGATGGTGCCGCCGCTAGCGCTGATCTTCCTGGTCCTCGGCACGATCTTCATCGGCGTCGCCACGCCGACGGAAGGCGGCGCGATGGGCGCCGCCGGCGCGATCCTGCTCGCCTATGGCAAGAAGCGCATGACCTTCGAACTGCTCCGGCAGGCGACGGAATCGACCGCCAAGCTCTCGGCCTTCGTGCTCTTCATCCTGGTCGGCGCGCGCGTGTTCTCGCTGACCTTCTACGGCGTCAACGGCCATCTCTGGGTCGAGCATCTGCTGGTCGGCCTGCCCGGCGGCGCGACGGGCTTCTTGATCGTCGTCAACGTGATGGTCTTCCTGCTCGCCTTCTTCCTCGACTTTTTCGAGCTGGCCTTCATCATCGTGCCGCTGCTCGGTCCCGCCGCGGAGAAGCTCGGCATCGACCTGATCTGGTTCGGCGTCATCCTCGGCGTGAACATGCAGACCTCCTTCATGCATCCGCCCTTCGGCTTCGCGCTGTTCTTCCTGCGCTCGGTCGCGCCGAAGAACGCCTACCGGGACAAGGTCACCGGCCGGATGATGGAACCGGTCACCACCGGCCAGATCTACTGGGGTGCGGTGCCCTTCGTGGTGATCCAGTGCATCATGGTCGCGCTCGTCGTGATCTTCCCGAGCATGGTGATGCACTACAAGGCCTCGGCCGTGCAGCTCGACCAGAAGGCGATCGACAAGCAGTTCGACTCGATCCAGATCCCAGGCCTTGGCGGGCCGGGCGGATTGCCGGGCGGCCTCGACTTCAATGCGCCGCCCTCGATCGGTGCGCCGCCCAAGCCGTAAGGGGACGATCTTCAGGATGAAGTGGCTGGCGGCGCGCGGCGCCGCGGCGGGAGTGTTCCTGACACGGGCAGCGGCCTTGGCGGGCTTCGATGTTCACTAAGGTTTGGGTCGCTAGAGTTTAGGCTCGAACCGCCAGATGCTCCGCATGCGCTTGGCCAAGCAGAACGAGTCGAGCCTTCTGAACGAACGGCGGCGTGGGCGGCACCTGCGAAAGCAGGGCCGTACGTCCGAATCGTCTGAGTTCTCGGATATGGCATTTCTAAGCAGCCGGGCGGCGGTCTTCTCTCTACTCGCTTCGCTGGGCCCGCAAACTGTAGGGCACGACAAACCTATTGTCGTGGTCGACGCGGATCGACCTTCCCGCCGGCGGAAATGCTCGCTGCGTGCAGTTGTCGCGCTCGCAGAGGCGACAGCTAGTGCCGATCAGAGCGATCTGTTTGGGGTTCGTCGTATCCAAATCGTCCGCGTAGACGACCTGGTCAGCATCCCGAAGCTCGCAGCCCAGCCCGATGGCGTAGCGTCGTCTTGGAGCCGAATGGCCTATTCCGGCCTTGGTGATGGCTTGGGCCAGAGACAGATAACGAACTCCCTCTGGCATTTCCGCAATCTGGACGGAAATCCGATCAGGTGCTTCGAATGCCTCGTGCACATTCCAAAGCGGGCAGGCTCCCCCGTATCGGGCGAAGCGAAGCCGCGTCGCACTGTGCCGCTTCGTGATGTTGCCTGCCCGGTCCACACGCAGAAAGTAGAATGGGATTCCTTGCGCTTGCGGACGCTGAAGGGTCGATAGCCGATGGCCGACCTGTTCGAGACTGGCTCCAAATAGCTGGGTCAGCACGCTGAGATCGTGCCGGTGTGTGCGGGCCGCTGCCAGAAAGTCCCCGTATGGAAGAAGAACGGCCCCGGCGAAATAATTGGCCAGCGCGATTTCACACACGGCGTTGGCGTCGGGGCTGCGGAAGGCTGCCTGCCTGACGACATCCGCGATCTTGTCGTCCGCCTCCAAAATCGCGAGTTGATGAGCGAGCGCAAAGGTTTGACTGGAGCGTTCTGCGTAACCGTCAATCGTTATGGTCCTGGACGAGCGATCCACTCGGCGGAGCGCTCGCTCGCCTGAAAGATTGCGGTCGAACCCGACGCTGAGGTTGTGGCGATTTGCCAGGCGTTCAATGAGCGCTTCACTCAGGAGCGCGGGATCCGCCCGCAGCTCGGCGCGCAGGCGTTCTCCCTGTAGATCAAGAGGGTCGACATAGTTTCCGATGCGATGGAAGAAATCGCGGACCTCGTCATAGGGAAATGACAGGCTCGCGCCCGGCTTTTCCTGCTCGGACGAGAGAAGCGTGCCATCGAGAGCCTGATACTTGTCTTCGATCGCACGGTAGGCCGCCTGCAAATGCACGACGGCCCGCGCGATACCCGGAGCGTATTGGATCGTCGCCTTGAGCTCGGTCTGGCCTATGGGAATGGGAGCGAGGATTGGCTCAGCCACTGCATCACGGAGGTCGACCAAGAGACGATGCTCGTCGTTCTCCGAGAACGTCGAGACGTCGACTTTGAAAACGCGCGCGAGTTCGATGAGCACTGCAGCGCTCAGCGGCCGCTGCCCGTGCTCAATCTGGTTGAGATAGCCCGCCGATATGCCCAGCTTCTTGGCAACTTCGCCTTGAGCCCAGCCAAACTCCTCCCGAAGACGCCTGACGACGGGACCTGCAAATAACTTTCTTCGCATGTTCTGCTAAATTTGCCCGATTAGCTTTTTAGCAGTTTGACACCAATTTTGGAGATCGAAAAGACGCATTGGCCTATGGAGCCTGTGACCCTGAATTCGCCGCGGCGGGCCCGTTCCATGCGCACTATCCTCGAACAGCTCGAATCGCGCCGCGAGGGCGCCCGCAAGGGCGGCGGCGAGCGGCGCATCGAGGCGCAGCACAAGCGCGGCAAGCTGACGGCGCGCGAGCGCATCGAATTGCTGCTCGACAAGGACTCCTTCGAGGAGTTCGACATGTTCGTGCAGCACCGTGCCGTCGATTTCGGCATGGACAAGGCCGAGAAGATCCCTGGCGACGGCGTCGTCACCGGCTGGGGCACGGTCAACGGCCGCACCGTCTTCGTCTTCTCCAAGGACTTCACCGTCTTCGGCGGCTCGCTCTCCGAGACCCACGCCCAGAAGATCACCAAGATCCAGGACATGGCGCTGAAGATGCGCGCGCCGATCGTCGGCCTGTTCGATGCCGGCGGCGCCCGCATCCAGGAGGGCGTCGCGGCGCTGGGCGGCTACGGCGAGGTCTTCAAGCGGAACGTGCAGGCTTCCGGCGTCATCCCGCAGATCTCGGTGATCATGGGTCCCTGCGCCGGTGGCGACGTCTATTCCCCGGCGATGACCGACTTCATCTTCATGGTCCGCGACACCAGCTACATGTTCGTCACCGGCCCGGAGGTGGTGAAGACCGTCACCAACGAGACCGTGACCTCCGAGGAGCTCGGCGGCGCCAAGGTCCATACCTCTAAATCCTCGGTCGCCGACGGCTCCTTCGAGAACGATGTCGAGGCGCTGCTGCAGGTGCGCCGCCTGCTCGATTTCCTTCCCGCCAATAACACGGCGGGCGTGCCGGAATGGCCGTCCTTCGACGTACCGGATCGCGTCGACATGAGCCTCGACACGCTCGTGCCCGACAATCCGAACAAGCCCTACGACATCAAGGAACTGATCCTGAAGACGGTCGACGAGGGCGACTTCTTCGAGATCCAGCAGGCTTACGCCGGCAATATCGTTACCGGCTTCGGCCGCATCGAGGGCCGCACGGTCGGCATCGTCGCCAACCAGCCGATGGTTCTGGCCGGCGTGCTCGACTCCGACGCCTCGCGCAAGGCCGCCCGCTTCGTGCGCTATTGCGACGCTTTCGAGATCCCGATCGTCTCGCTCGTCGACGTTCCCGGCTTCCTGCCCGGCACGGCGCAGGAATATGGCGGCCTGATCAAGCACGGCGCCAAGCTGCTCTTCGCCTATTCGGAATGCACCGTACCGCTGGTCACGATCATCACGCGCAAGGCCTTCGGCGGCGCCTATGACGTGATGGCCTCCAAGCATATTGGCGCCGACGTGAACTATGCCTGGCCGACGGCGCAGATCGCGGTGATGGGCGCCAAGGGCGCGGTCGAGATCATCTTCCGCGGCGGCGATGCGGAGACCATCGCGCGCCAGACCAAGGAATACGAGGACCGCTTCATGTCGCCCTTCGTCGCGGCCGAGCGCGGCTATATCGACGAAGTCATCATGCCGCACTCGACCCGGCGCCGCATCGCTCGCGCGCTCGCCATGCTCAGGACCAAGAGCGTCGAGCGTCCCTGGCGCAAGCACGACAACATCCCGCTCTGAGATGAGGCAGCCGATGACCGCTCGTCACCCCATGCCTGAGGCGAATGTCCAAAACCTGGCGAAGAGGCTGATCGAGGTGGTCGACCGAGCATCGGACCCACGTCAGACCGCAGAGATGCTCGATGAAGTGTCCGAGCTCCTCTGGCTCGCGAGCGGCTTGGATCCCGAGGCTGAGAGTCAGATGAGCCGATCGCGCTACCTCTCCCGGACCCCGCATGGCGACGAGCCGAGTGAGACCTCTTGTTGATTTCCCCAGTTGAAGAAGACCAGCGCATGTTCTCGAAGATCCTGATCGCGAACCGCGGCGAGATCGCCTGCCGTGTCATCAAGACGGCGCGGCGGATGGGCATTAAGACGGTCGCCGTCTATTCCGACGCGGATCGCGATGCGCTGCATGTCGAGATGGCCGACGAGGCCGTTCATATCGGCGCCGCGCCCGCCGCCCAGTCCTACCTGCTGATCGACAAGATCATCGATGCCTGCAAGGCCACCGGGGCTGAAGCGGTCCATCCCGGCTACGGCTTCCTGTCCGAGCGCGAGGCCTTCGCCCAGGCCCTCAAGGATAACGGCATCGTCTTCATCGGGCCCAATCCCGGCGCCATCGCCGCGATGGGCGACAAGATCGAGTCGAAGAAGGCCGCGGCCGCGGCCAAGGTCTCGACCGTTCCCGGCTTCCTCGGCATCATCGAGAGCCCCGAGCATGCGGTGACCATCGCCGACGAGATCGGCTATCCCGTGATGATCAAGGCCTCGGCCGGTGGTGGCGGCAAGGGCATGCGCATCGCCCATTCTTCGGGCGAAGTAGCTGAAGGTTTCGCCCGCGCCAAGTCGGAAGCCGCGTCCTCCTTCGGAGACGATCGCGTCTTCGTCGAGAAGTTCATCGTCGATCCCCGCCATATCGAGATCCAGGTTCTCGGCGACAAGCACGGCAACGTCATCTATCTCGGCGAGCGCGAATGCTCGATCCAGCGCCGCAACCAGAAGGTTCTGGAGGAGGCGCCGTCGCCGCTGCTCGACGAAGCCACCCGCAAGAAGATGGGCGAGCAGGCCGTCGCGCTGGCCAAGGCCGTGAACTACGACTCGGCCGGCACGGTCGAATTCGTCGCCGGGCAGGACAAGTCGTTCTACTTCCTGGAGATGAACACCCGCCTGCAGGTCGAGCACCCGGTGACCGAGATGATCACCGGCATCGACCTCGTTGAGCAGATGATCCGGGTGGCCTATGGCGAGAAGCTTGCGATCACGCAGGCGGAGGTGAAGCTAGACGGCTGGGCGGTCGAGAGCCGCGTCTATGCCGAGGACCCGACCCGCAATTTTCTGCCCTCGACCGGGCGGCTTGTGACCTATCGGCCGCCGAGCGAGGGGCCGGACGGCGAGGCGATGGTGCGCAACGATACGGGCGTCTTCGAGGGCGGCGAGATCTCGATCTACTACGACCCGATGATCGCGAAGCTCGTGACCCATGCCCCGACGCGCGAGGCGGCGATCAAGGCGCAGGCGCGTGCGCTCGATGCCTTCGCCATCGACGGCATCCGCCACAATATCCCCTTCGTCGCGGCGGTGATGCAGCATCCGCGCTGGATCGCCGGCAATCTCTCGACCGGCTTCATCGCCGAGGAGTTCCCTGAGGGCTTCTCGCTGCCGGCGCCGCAGGGGGAAACCGCACAGCGCATGGCGGCGATCGCGATCGCCTGCGACCACAAGCTCAACCAGCGCAAGCGCCATGTTTCGGCGCAGATGGAGGGCTGGCGCAGGGTCTCCTTCGATCGGCAGCGCATCGTCCAGCTCGGCGCGGAGCGTTTCGAGGGAGAGGTGACCGAACAGGGCGGGGCGGTGCTCATCGCCTTCCCGGGCCGCAGCGTCAGCGTGGTCAGCGACTGGGTCCCGGGCGAGCCGGTCTGGCACGGCACGCTCGACGGGGTGAAGGTCGCGGCGCAGGTCCGGCCGATCCTGAACGGCGTCGCGCTCGGCCATGCCGGCGCCTATGCCAACGCGCATGTCTATACGCAGCGCGAGGCGGAGCTCGCTGCGCTGATGCCCGAGAAGGAGGCGGCCGATACCGGCAAGTTCCTGCTCTGCCCGATGCCGGGCCTGGTCAAGTCGATCGCTGTCGCGGTCGGGCAGGAGGTCAAGGCCGGCGAGCCGCTGGCCATGGTCGAGGCGATGAAGATGGAAAACGTGCTGCGCGCCGAGAAGGATGTCACCATCGCCAAGATCCTGGCGAAGGAGGGCGACTCGCTCGCCGTCGATGCCGTGATCATGGAATTCGTGTGAGGCGCATGGAATCCTCGCGAGAAGCCCACGGGCGTGCATCTTGTTCGAATTCTGAGGGTTCCGCTTGCGGAAGTTCGTAGAATGCCCTGTGCCGCAACTTGGGGTGCCTCCGGTCGGCCGATCAATGGTGACACCGCGGAATTCAACTCGGATCTGCACGCCGATTATCTTGAAGCCGGCTTTGCTGAACGCCTGTCGAGCTTGAGCAAAGCACATCGCGATATCCTGTCGCTGACAGCGCGAGGTTATCTCAACAAGGAAATCGCCTGGCTCCGAGGTTCCTCCGAAGCGACCATCAAAGCGCAGCAGCAGGAAATTCTGAGACGATTAGGATTGCGCTCCCGCACGCAGGCGGCAGTCCAGTACGCGATCTATCGCGAGCGAATGCGCGGTACGACGGGGCAATCGGCTGAGATGCGCTCGCGCCCCGGTTTCCTAAGCTTCAAACTTGGCCCCTGACCTCGGGCAACGTGCCGGAATGGCCAACGCCACGAAGACAGAATGCAACGATGGATTTCGCGTGGGCTTCGCGGTCGGCATCAGTTCGGCTGCCATCGAGCGCCAAAGGGCCGACCAGGCCTTCGAAAAGCGATCCTACGATGCATGCTGCCGATGCCTGAGCATCTTGCGCGGGAAACTCCTCTGCCCGAATGCCCTGGTCAATCACCGTCTCGAAGACGCGCGCCAGCTTGCGGCGATAGGTTAGACGCGCAGTTTCGATCTCTGGTTCAACGGGCTCCGCCACCAAGGCATGCGCGAGACGGTACCCCCTCAGCGCGCGGCTCGCGAAGATCCACGCCGCGGCCCAAAGACGCTCGGCAGCTGATCCATCGCTCACGGTCATTCCGGCTGCGGCGTCCACCTCGCGTTGGGACACGATGCCGACGACCTCGACCATGAGCTCGGCCTTCGACGAAAAGTTTCGATAGAGCGTCGCGAGGGCGACGCCAGCCTCCTCGGCCACCGCATTCATCTGGGATTCTCTGAAGCCCACCCTGGTCACGAGCTCGCGAGCGGCACGCAGGATGGCGAGGCGCTTCTCGTTGGCGGCTGGCCCGCTCCGGCGTTTTCGTCCGGCCTGGTTCGGAAGACTCATCCCGAAGTCGTCGTTCGGTTCAGCATCGAAGTCCCTGCCCTCAGGAGCCGCTACACCCGCGTTTCTATCGGCAGTTTCCTGCATAAGCCAACCTCTCGGCAAAAAAGCGATCTTGGGTGGCGACAAGCAAGGTAGGCGCTTGACAAAAGTAGAATTGAGATTCTACTTATCTTCAATCGAGAGAACATAAAGACCGCAAAAATGCGGCATACGGCAGGACGCCGTGAATTTGGGAGAGAATCATGATTATCAATTCATCGGGTTGAATCGACGTCAGGATGGGGCTTCCCGGTCGGGAGGCTGCCGACGCGCGCGATCGCCCAAGCTCCGTCGATTGGGCGCTTCAACAAAATGAAGATCACCGGGAGTGTCCGAGATGGCAGTCAATTACGCGTCAGCGCTCGTGCGCGTGAAGGAACTCGTCGAGCTTTACAGCGCGCCTGATTTGAGCGTGGCGGCGCAGCTTTGTGACAGCAGGCCGAGCGACGCTATCGCGTACAAGGTCATCTCGGGCGATCTCACGTCTTTCGATTTGACTTACGGGGATTTGCGCCGGCGCTCCGAGCAGTTCGCCGCCTCACTCCACGACCTTGGTGTCCGGCCCGGGGATCGCGTGGCGACGCTGATGGGCAAGAGTGTCGAATACCTCGTCACGCTCATGGGAATCTGGAGGCTCGGCGCCGTTCACGTACCGATTTTCACCGCCTTCGCCCCGCCGGCTATCGCGTTCAGGCTCAAGGGCAGTGAAGCAAAATTCGTGGTTTGCGACGAGTCGCAGCAGGCGAAGCTGTCGCCCGGTGAGGATATTCCCTTTCCATCTCCGTGGAAGATCATTTCGACAGCGCCGGTGGAAACCATCCCCGAGGGGGCGCTTCAGTTCTCGCAGGTTCTCGAAGCCTCACGCCCGGGTTTCAAAGCGGCAGCTCTGGGTGGTGATGCTCCGATCGTCCAGATCTTCACTTCAGGCACGACAGGCACGCCCAAGGGCGTCGCCGTGCCAGCCAGGGCCCTGGCCGGTTTTCAAGTATACGCCGAATACGGGCTAGGGCTCACAAGCGACGATCTCTACTGGTGCGCTGCAGATCCTGGTTGGGCCTATGGGCTGTATTTCGGCATCCTCGGGTCGTTCACGACCGGAGTGCCCAGCCTGCTGTTGCAGGCAAATTTCGACCCCGCCACCACCTTCGGAGTGCTGGCCAAGTTCGGTGTCACGAACTTCACGGCGGCGCCGACGGTCTATCGATCGCTTCGCGCTTACACCGGCAGCGTACCGTCGATCACCCAGCTGCGTTGCGCTTCCAGCGCCGGCGAGCCCCTTACCCCTGAGGTCAATGAATGGGCCAGCGGCGTCTTGGGCGTACCCGTCCATGACCACTTCGGTCAGACCGAGGCGGGCATGCTGCTCAACAACCATCACCATCCCGATCTCACCTGCGACCTCAAGCCCGGATCGATGGGCATACCTTTGCCCGGTTGGTCCGCTCTCGTCTTGAAGGAGCGTGATGACGAGCCCGCCGAGATCGGCGAACTCGGCCGCGTCGCAATCGAGCTGAAGGACAGTCCCCTCGCCTGGTTCAGCGGCTATCTGAACGACCCCAAGAAGAGCGCCGAAAAGTTCGCCGGAAATGGGCGCTGGTACCTGACCGGTGATGCCGGTCGGCGAGACGAGGACGGGTACTACTTCTTTTCGTCGCGCGACGACGACGTGATCATTATGGCCGGCTATCGCATCGGGCCCTTCGAAATCGAGTCTGTCATCGTGACCCATCCGGCGGTGACCGAATGCGCCGTCGTTGCTGTGCCGGATCCGACGCGTGGGGAGGTCCTAGAGGCCTATGTTGTCCTCAAGAGCGGCGAGACGCCATCCCCTGAGCTGACCAAGAATATCCAGAGCTGGGTCAAGGTGAAGTACGCGGCGCATGCATATCCGCGAGCCATTCACTACGTCGATACGCTTCCAAAGACGGCGAGCGGCAAAATCCAACGCTTCGTCCTGCGGCAGGAACGCCGAGCTCAACTAGCCACTGCCGCGGAGTGAACGGGGGTGCTGGAAAACCGACTTGCCGTTCTTTCGCAACCGGAGACGGACACACCTCACCCAGCGGAGCCGTGCGAGACCCGGCTGTCAGTCCTCGAGGCCGTCGAAGGACGTCGATCGATTCGTCGGTTTCTTCCTGAGCCCGTTTCTCAGGAGACCATCGCCAGGATCTTGGCTGCCGCGGCCAGAGCGCCTTCGGGAACCAATTTCCAACCCTGGCACGTGCATGTCGTCGTTGGCGAGACTCGCGATCGCCTGTCACGCGCGGTGATCGCAGCCGCCGAAGCTGGCGATCGATCCGACGAGTATGCTTACGCACCTGTGCCGCTACCGGAACCCTATCTCTCGCGTCGCCGAGAGGTCGGATACGCCCTGTATCGTCTCTACGGCATCGAGCGCACCGATTACGAGAGCCGGAAGCGGGCGATGCTCCGGAACTTCGAGTTCTTCGGCGCTCCCATGGGCCTGTTCTTCACCATGGAGAAGAGCCTGCTCCACGGCTCGTGGCTCGACTGCGGCATGTTCATGCAGAACGTCATGGTGCTGGCCCGCGCATTCGGCCTGGAGACGTGCCCGCAGCAAGCCTGGTGTGAGTACGGGCGTGTTGTCCACGAGCAGCTCGGCATTCCCGACACCCATGTCGTGCTGTCCGGAATGGCCATCGGCAAGGCCGATCCGAGCGCTCCCGAGAACTCCCTGATCAGCGAGCGCGTCCATCTCGCCCAGTTCACCCGGTTCCACGAGTGACGGCACCAGCTCTCCAGGAGGCTTTATCATGACCATTGATGGTGCCGTTTTTCTCGTAACCGGCGCGAGCTCCGGTCTCGGAGAGACGTTGGCGCGCGCGCTTGTTGCCAGAGGCGCTCAGGTCGTTGCGGTTGATGTAAACGCCGAGCCTGGCGAGGCCGTAGCAAGAGACCTTGGAGCCAACGCGAAGTTCGTCCGCACCGACGTCACGAAAATTGAAGACGCCACCAATGCGGTGAGCGAAACGCTGGCGAGGTTCGGACGGCTGAATGGGCTTGTGAATTGCGCCGGCGTCGCGCCGGGAGAGCGGATCCTCTCGAAGAGTGGTCCTCATCGCCTGGAGAGTTTCGCTCGGGCGGTCGAGATCAACGTCGTCGGCACCTTCAATATGCTGCGCCTCGCCGCAGAGGCGATAGCGAAGAATGAGCCGGCCGGGGCTGACGGAGAGCGCGGAGTCATCATCAACACCGCGTCCATCGCTGCGTTCGATGGGCAGATCGGACAGGCCGCCTATGCCGCCTCGAAGGGAGCGGTGGCAGCGCTTACGCTTCCAGCGGCCCGAGAGCTCGCGCAATTCGGAATCAGGGTGGTGACGATCGCCCCCGGCATCTTCCAGACGCCGATGATGGCCGCGATGCCGGAACCGGTCCAGGCTGCGCTGGGAGCAACCGTACCGTTTCCCAAACGTCTTGGCTGGCCGAGCGAATACGCAGCCCTGGTCGCGCACATCTGTGAAAACCCAATGCTCAACGGCGAGGTCATCCGCCTCGACGGAGCACTGCGCATGGCACCTCGGTAGTCCGTCCCTCCAAGCGAAAGCGGGTTCGATGTCCAAAGATCCGATCGTCATCGTCGGTGCCGCCAGGACGCCGATGGGCGCCTTCCAGGGCTGCCTCAGTAACGTTAGTGCAGCCGAACTCGGCGCGCATGCCATTGCCGCCGCTGTCACCCGATCCGGGCTCGGGCCAGATTGCGTCCAAGAGACGATCTTCGGCTGTGTGCTGACAGCTGGGCAAGGTCAGGCCCCCGCTCGCCAAGCCGCCATAGGGGCAAGCATCCCGGTCGGCGCAGGCGCGACGACGGTGAACAAGATGTGCGGGTCCGGCATGAAGGCAGCCATGCTGGCGACCGACCTGCTGGTGGCGGGAAGCGTAGACGTCGCCGTCGCCGGTGGGATGGAGAGCATGAGCAATGCTCCCTATCTGCTCGATCGCGCGCGCTCCGGCTATCGCATGGGGCACGGACGGGTCGTCGATCACATGTTCATGGATGGCCTCGAAGACGCCTATGAGAAGGGCAGTCTGATGGGCGTCTTCGCCGAGCAGTGCGCCGAAGAGTTTCAGTTCAGCCGCGAGCTTCAGGATGAATATGCGATCCGATCGCTGTCGCGCGCCCAATCGGCGATAAACGAGGGCCGCTTCGCCGCTGAAATCGCCCCGATCACCGTGGCGCAGAAGCAGGCTGGCCCGCAGGTCGTCTCGGTCGACGAACAGCCTGGGAAGGCTCGCATCGAGAAGATTCCCACATTGCGCCCGGCATTTCGACCCGGGGGCACCGTCACTGCTGCCAATTCCTCCTCGATTTCGGACGGCGCGGCAGCATTGGTCCTCATACGTCGGTCCGAGGCGGAAAGGCGCGGACTTACGCCGCTGGCCGCGATCGCAGGACATGCGACCCATGGCGACGCACCCAATCGCTTCCCGACCGCGCCAGTACAGGCCACACGCACTCTCATGGAGAAAGTCGGTTGGCGCATCGACGACGTCGACCTTTTCGAGATCAATGAGGCTTTCGCGGTCGTGCCAATGGCCGCCATGCGCGAGCTCGGATTGCAGGCGGAGCGCGTGAACGTCAACGGCGGCGCCTGTGCTCTTGGACATCCTATCGGCGCTTCCGGCGCACGGATCATAGTCACCCTTCTATCTGCCCTGCAGCAGGCGAAGCTGACCCGCGGCATCGCCTCGGTCTGCATCGGCGGCGGCGAAGCTACGGCGATCGCCATCGAGATTTGCCATTAGGGGCCGCAAGGCCGCGGAAGCGGTAGGCGAAAAGCAAAATCAAAGAGCGTCATACAGGAATTGGCGTCACACACCTTAATTCTGGGAGGAAATCGCGTGACTACACTGGAAGCAGTAGCGGAAAATCAAAACATATCTGCGAGAGATAGGCGAGTTATCGTCGCCGCGTCTCTTGGAACGGTGTTTGAGTTCTATGATTTCTTTCTGATCGGTCTCCTGGCTTCCGAGATCGCGAAAGCGTTCTTCTCTGGCGTCAACCCGACCGCAGGGTTCATTTTCACGCTACTCGGCTTTGCCGCGGGCTTCATGCTGCGCCCGTTCGGAGCTCTTGTTTTCGGCCGCCTTGGCGACATGGTGGGTCGGAAATACACCTTCCTCATCACAATCCTGCTGATGGGTCTTTCGACCTTTGTCATCGGCCTTCTCCCAGCCTATGCCACGATGGGCATGGCAGCGCCCATCCTGTTCATCTCGATGCGCATGTTGCAGGGCCTGGCGCTTGGCGGTGAGTTCGGCGGTGCCATGATCTACGTGGCCGAGCACGCGCCGTCGGGGAGGCGCGCCGCCTGGACGGCTTACGTCATTCTGACGGCTGCGCTGGGCTTCTTGCTCGCCGTCGCCGTTATCATCCCTCTGCGACTGTCGATCGGTGCCGACGCCTTCACCAACTGGGGCTGGCGCGTTCCCTTCTTGGTCTCGATCGCACTCCTCGGCGTTTCCTTGTGGATCCGGCTGAAGCTGGACGAGTCTCCTGAGTTCAAGCGCATGAAGGCCGAAGGCAAGGCATCCAAGGCGCCTCTCGCCGAGGCCTTCGGCAGCTGGAAAAACGCGCGTTACATCATCATCGGCGCGCTGTGCATCCTGCCAGCCCAGGCCGTAATTTGGTATACGGGACAGTTCTATTCCCTGTTCTTCCTGACCAAAGTCCTTCGAATCGAAGCGCTGACCGCCAACACCTTGTTGATCGTCGCGACGGTGATCACAGTCCCGCTATACGTCGTCTTCGGAAGCCTTTCGGATCGTTTTGGCCGAAAGCCCGTCTACCTGGCGGGTTACCTGCTAGCGGCAGCGCTTACGGTCCCGATTTTTCAGGGCCTCACCCACTTCGGGAATCCGGCGCTGGAGCGCGCGCAGCAGAATCACCCGATCTCGATCGTAGCCAATAGCAACGACTGCTCGCTCCAGTTCAATCCGCTGGGAACGTCGAAGTTTACTTCGTCGTGCGACGTGGTGAGCGACTCCCTGGCGAAGCTGGGACTGAACTACTCGACCGTCAAATCGGGCGATGCAGGCGTTGCTCAGGTCCGGGTCGGTGACAAAACCATCATTGGCTATCTGGGCGATGCCTCCGACGCCGCCGCACAGAAGGCGCGTTTCGACAAGGAACTGGCAACGACGCTGACCGAAAAACTATATCCTCTCGGTAATGCCGCTGCCGGAGATATCAACGCACCGGTAATCGTCCTGCTGCTCTCGCTCCTGCTGACATTTGGCGCAATGACGTTTGCGCCGACGACGACCTCGCTGATGGAGATGTTTCCCTCGCGGATCCGCTACACTGCGATGTCGTTTCCGTATCATATGAGTGCGGCTTGGTTCGGCGGGTTCTTGCCGGCGACCGCCTTCACAATTGTGGCGGCCACGGGCAACATTTACTCCGGTCTGTATTATCCGGCCGGTATTGCGGCAGCATGCTTTGTGCTTAGCCTGATTTTCGCACGCGAGACCTATAAGGTCGATCTGTCCCGCGCGTAGCGAAGTCATTGTCTTCGAGCGCGCGCGTTAGCCAGAGCGAACGCGCGCGCCCCCACTCGGATCGGCGATGTCACCGAACAGGTCGATGGGGAACACCCGGTACGGCTTAGGCCGACTCTTCCGCGCAATCGGCGTCCGTTCGGTCACCAGGCTCCTCGCTCCGCATCGAGATACGAACGGACTCGGGCCAGGGAAAAGATGCTTCCTTCAGCCATAATCTCAACAGGCGCGCGTCCGCCGAAGGCGTCGTTCGGCCGCCTGACCCAAGCGTAGCCGCGTTCGGCTTTGGTGAAGAGGGTCCGTAGCGCCTTATGGATGCCCATTAGCAACGAGAGCCGCGTTGCCAGGTCCCTGTTGATGCGACCGTGATCTCCGGCCTTCCAGCGAGCATATCTTCGAGGTGATAAGCCCCCCAGGATCTCGCGCGCATCCGTATCCGGAAGCTCCCACTTCTCAAACAACGTGACGACGGCGCGCGCCGCAGCAGATGCCTCCTCCGCAGTTATGTGCGGAATTTCCGGGTGAGCGGCAGTGCGCGGTATCTCAGTGAGCATATTTTCAGCTCTGGTTTGGCATAAAGTTGCATGCGAGCCGACAAGCGACAAGATGTCGATCGCAACCGGTCCGGCGTATTCGATCAAGGCCCGCGCCGAATGAATGGTCGAGGCGACCCGCGCCGGCGCGTCTTCGCATTCTTCGTCGGTGATTGCCTGCGCCTGTGCGGTTAAAGCCTGCCTTCCGTGCGCCCCGGCGTCGGCGACAAGATCCGCCGCGAGCCGGTGGCATCGTCGACATAATAACACCCTGGAAGTTGCCGATCCGTGCCTCAGAATCCCTTTCGGAACCCGATCTCAAGGGCCTTCCGGCCGACAAGGCGTTCCAGCACGGCGATGCGCGCCTCGTGGGCTTCTTAGCGCAGGCTTCGATGTCGATCAGGCACGCCGGCAGGTTGGCGAATAACGGCAAGACCTTCGCCCTCCTGAGCTGGCGAGGGATCGCACTCCCCGACTACATCCACACCGTGAAACTAAAACGTGCTTGGCGATAGCTAAACCGACCATCACAACCCCGACCATGACGCTCTGCCATGCAGGAGCTAGGCTCTCGCAGAGGGGAGAACGGTCCACCGCGTCACATTCGGACGCCATCGCGGGCCCTGGATGCCTGACCGTAACGCTTGGCTGCCCTAGTCCATCTGATTGCCCCATGTCCCGAGCCGCGACGACCTAAGCATGGGCGATGCATGGGTCGCTTGCGCGAGTTCGGCCGCGGCTGCGCGTAGCGGCTCGGCGAACTGCAGCATCCGCTCCTGAGTTAGGCGCATCGACGGGCCTGCGATGATGATGACGCCACGGGTAGGCTCGCCCGCTTCCTGAACCGGCGCAGCGATCGAGCTCATGCCGGGCGCATAGACGTCCCGCAGCATGCTGTAGCCGCGCTCGCGGCTGGCACGCAACATATCCAGGAGAGCGCCAATGGTGGTCGGAGCGTTCGGACCGAATTGGGCCGGCTGGCCAAAGCCCTGCCGCGTGACTGCCTCCAGCGCCTCCTCTTCGGATAGCGTCATCAGCCAGGCATGACCAGCCGCGCTGCAGGACAGACGCAATTCAATGCCCATGTCGGGGTCATAGAGCAGGCCGGATTTCGCGCCCTGCGCCTTAGCGACAAGCGTCAGTCGCTCTCCATCCACGATCGCCAGCCGAACCAGCTCTTCGGTCGCCCGCGCCAGCCGATCGATGACCGGCTGAGCTATGTCGACCACACCCGATTTACTCAGGAAGCTCAGCCCGAGCGATGCGAGCTTCGTGGTCAGCGCGTAGTCGCCCCGGATCGGCAAGGCCCGCACATATCCGTAGCGGACGAGTTCCTGGATCGTGCGGTGACATCCGCTTCGAGGCTGCTGGAGATCGTCGGCGACCGCCGCCAGCGAAGCGCCGGCCGGCCGGGCCGACAGGTACTCCAGTATCGCCAAAGACTTCTCCAGTGAACCGCTCATCGCCCGCCCCAGTGCTCGGCCGCACCCTATCGACGGAATGCGTGACCGTCAAAAAAATCTTGAACGTCGTTAAAAAATAGAATGGTATTCAAAAAATGTGGACTGCGGGTTGGCCGCCTGATATTGGCCGTTCATCAAGAGGCGGAACCAGCGCCCGAATTCCATGAGGAGGAACGATGAAGACGATCCCGCTTAGCCGGCGTGCGCTCGGCTGCCTTGCCGCCTTGGCCGTACTGGCCTCGTCCACGAGCGTGTTGGCGCAGGAGAAGACGCTGAAATTCGCCTTCAGCCTGGCCAAGGAGCATCCGATCGGCATCGGAGCGCAGAAATTCGCAGATCTCGTCGCTGCCAAGAGCGGCGGCAAGCTCAAGGTCAATCTGTTCCCGAACGCGGTGCTCGGCAGCGATCCGCAGAATCTCTCGGCCGTCCGCGGCGGCACGCTTGATTTCACCACCATGGCCACCGGCCTGCTTGCCGGGCTGAACAAGGAGTTCATGGTCTTCGACTTCCCGTTCCTCTTCCGGGACTTCAAGGAGGCCTATGCGCTGAGCGACGGGCCGATCGCGAAGAACCTGCTCGGCAAGCTCGGCGAGCAGGGTGTCGTCGGGCTCGGCATCTGGGACCTTGGATTCCGCAATATCACCAACAGCCGCCGGCCGATCACGAAGCCGGAGGATCTCGAAGGGCTGAAGCTGCGTGTCATCGCCTCGCCAATCTATATCGAGACCTTCAAGGCGCTCGGCGCCAACCCGGTGCCGATGACCTTCGGCGAGGTCTACGGCGCGCTTGAATCGCGGGCGATCGACGGCCAGGACAATCCCGTCGCAGTCATCGAGTCGGCCAAGTTCGCGGAGGTCCAGAAATTCCTCTCGCTGACGCGCCATCTCTACACCGGCATGCCGCTGCTGATGAGCAAGAAGACCTGGGATGCACTCTCGCCGGAGGAGCGCAGCGTGATCCAGACTGCAGCCGACGAGGCCAAGGTCGAAGAGCGTAAGGCGATCCAGGTTCAGGAGACTCAGGCGATAGACCGGCTGCGCAAGGCGATGCAGGTCAACGAGGTCTCGGCTGTCGAGCTTGAGCGGATGCGCCAGAAGGTGCAGCCAGTCGTGCAGAAGTTCGCGACGGAGGTCGGCGAAGGTCTTTCGAAGCAGGTGGCCGACGAGTTGGCCCGGCTGCGTGGCAACTGAGGCCGGCATGGCTCTGCTGGGTACGGCCGCGGTGGCGATGTGGTGGGACATCGCCGCGCCGATGCGGCATGAGTTCGAGGACTGGCACTCACACGAGCATTTTCCCGAGCGGATGAGGATTCCCGGCTTCCGCCGGGGATCGCGTTGGGCCGATGCCGATGGAGGTGAAGGCTTCTTCATCCTCTACGAGCTCGATCGCTACGAGACGCTCAGCTCTCCCGGCTATCTGGGGCATCTCAACACGCCGACGCCGTGGTCGGCGAAGATGATGCCGCATCATCGCAATATGGTGCGCAGCCAGTGCCGCATCCTCGCGAGCTTCGGAGGCGGTGTCGGCCAGTATATGCTGACGCTGCGCCTATCCCCCGCGGCGGGCAAGGAAGAGGCGCTGCAGCAGCAGTTGCACGACAAGCTTGCGAGCTTGCCGCAGCAGCCGGGCCTGACCGGGTGTCATCTGCTCAGGACCGACACGCCTGCGATCGCGGCGACAACGGAGCAGCGGATCCGCGGCGGCGATGCCGTCGCCGACTGGATCCTGCTCGTGGCCGGTTATGAGCGGGCGTCCTTGGAGCGGGTCGGGCAGCAAGAACTCGACCGCGCTCGCCTAGTCGAGGCGGGTGCGCATGAGACGATCGCGAGCAAGGTCTTCCGACTCTCCTACAGCCTGGCGGCGACGGATCTCGCCGCAGCGCAAACGACCGATCCGAAGGCGGCCTGAAGGCATGGTCGACAGGCTCATTGACCGCTGCTGCAAGCTGATCGAGATGATCACCGTCGCCTGCCTGGCGGCAATGGTCGTGCTCGTCCTCGCCAATGTGATCCTGCGCTACGCCTTCAACTCCGGCATCACGGTCGCCGAGGAGTTGTCGCGCTGGATATTCGTCTGGACGACCTTCCTCGGCAGCGTCGTCGCATTGCGTGCGCATGGCCATCTCGGAACCGAGTTCCTGGTGGGGCGGCTCGGGCCTATGGGGAAGCGGTTTTGCCTGGCGCTCGGCTATGTGCTGATGCTGTTCATCTGCTGGCTGATCTTCGAGGGCGCCCTGGCGCAGACGCGGCTCAACTGGAACGTTAGCGCGCCGTCCAGCGGGGCATCTCTGGCGTGGTTCTATTCGGCCGGCGTGGTCTTCTCCGTCGTGGCCGCGGTCATCCTGCTGCATGAGCTCTTCCGCCTGCTCAGCGGGCGCTTGCGCGACGAGGATCTCGTCATCGTCAAGGAAAACGAGGACCAGGCATGACGATCGCCGTCTTTGTGGTCTCGCTCATCGGCGCCATGGCGCTCGGGATCCCGATTGCATTCGCGCTGCTGGTCTGCGGCGCTACGTTGATGTGGCACCTCGACATGTTCGATGCGCAGATCCTCGCCGAGAACGTGATCCATGGCGCCGACAGCTATCCGCTGCTCGCCATTCCGTTCTTCCTCCTCGCCGGCGAGGTGATGAACGCGGGTGGACTGTCGCGCCGGATCATCGCGCTAGCCCTCGCGATGTTCGGCCATATCCGCGGCGGGCTAGGCTTCGTCACTATCTTCGCCGGCCTGCTGCTCGCGGCGCTCTCGGGCTCGGCCGTGGCGGATGCAGCTGCTCTGTCGGCCCTGCTGCTGCCGATGATGGTCGCTGCCGGCTACGACAAGCCCCGCTCCGCCGGCCTCATTGCCTCGACCAGCATCATCGCGCCCGTCCTGCCGCCGAGCATTGGCTATGTCGTCTTCGGCGTGGCTGCGAATGTCTCGATCTCGCGCCTGTTCATGGCCGGCATCTTCCCCGGCATCATGCTCGGTGCGACGCTCTGCCTGACTTGGTGGTGGGTGTCCCGGCGCGAGTCCTTTTCGCCACCATCGCGAAAGTCCCTGGCGGAGCTGTTGCAAGCTTTTCGCGAAGCCGCCTGGGCGCTCGTCCTGCCGGTGATCATCATCGCTGGCCTGAAGATGGGCGTGTTCACGCCGACTGAGGCCGGCGTGGTCGCGGCGGCCTATGCCCTGCTGATCTCCAGCCTCGTCTATCGCGAACTCAGCTGGACCGAGCTATACCACGTCTTCGCCAGGGCGGTGCGGACCAGCGCCGTGGTGATGTTCCTGGTAGCGGCGGCCGCGGTCAGCGCCTGGTTGATCACGGTCGCTAACATCCCGGAGCAGGTGGTGTCGCTGCTGGAGCCGCTCATCGCGACGCCGACCCTGCTAATGATGGCGATTATGGTGCTCGTCATGTTCGTCGGCACGGCCATGGACCTGACGCCGACGATCTTGATTCTGACGCCCGTGCTGATGCCACTGGTCAAGGCGGCAGGCATCGACCCGGTTTATTTCGGCGTGCTGTTCATGATCAACAACGCCATCGGGCTGATTACCCCGCCAGTCGGCGTCGTGCTGAACACCGTCGCGGGCGTGGGGAGGGTCAGCATGGATGCAGTGACCCGAGGCGTGCTGCCATTCATGATCGCTGAGTTCGCGGTCATGTTCCTGATGGTCCTGTTCCCGAAGCTCGTTACGGTTCCCGCACTCTGGTTCTACTGAGCGCCATGTGTGGACGGCTCTCCGCTAGCAAGGGTTTTTGAGCGTTCGCAGAGCTGGTCGGTGGGGCCATGTGTTTCACCCGTTGGTGCGGTGCGAAGGGCGCCTGGCCGGGTCCCGCCAAAAGCACGCGCTTGAAGCAATGTCGCGCAAATGGTTTCCCGTTCTTCGTTCGGCCGCCTGGCTGCGTTACGTTCGTGGTGCCCTTCCCAAACTCTTCAGCGCGGTTCGCCTAATTTCTATGAGACCTGCCTGACTGGCTCGTTATCGGGCTTGCCGGCCGCCATGATCGCCCCGACCATCTGGGCTATTTTGATAGCCAAGGCGACGGTCGCGATCTTCTTTGTCGTTCGCCTTGCCGCACTGCATCAGACATGTCCGGCGCGTGCCGTTCCGCGTCGTTGCGCTCGTTTACCTGCCGCCGGATTACAATCATGCCCTCAGGTCGACACCGTGCACCTGAAAGACCGATTTTGCGATATCCAATTCGATCGCAACCGGACGCCCGCCCAAATACCCAACATTGGTAGCAGCTATCGCCCTATTCCCCAGTGAAGTAAGCCTGCAGCCAACCCCTCGCATGTGCAACGCCGCCCGTCGTCAATCCTCCGTCGGCTGTGACTTCACTGCCAGTCATGAAAGAGGCTTCGTTCGACGCCAAGAAGAGCACGATGTTTGCGATCTCGTCTGGGCTGGACTCACGCCCCATCGGTATCACAGCGCGGTTGGCCTCCATGTGCCCTTTCGGCGCAGCAAAAGTCAGTGGGGTTGCGATCATCGCCGGATGAACAGAGTTCACGCGAATACCGTCTGCGCTTAGTTCCAACGCTGCGGATTTGGTTAGCCCGCGGACAGCCCATTTGCTTGCCGTATAGGACGGGTCGCCATGCGCAATGATGCCGGCGGTCGACGAAATGTTAACGATCGCCGACGGCGCCTTAGCGGCAAGAAGTGGCCGGCAATGCTGCATGCCGAGAAACACGCCCGCGACGTTGATGCTCATGGCCCGGTCCCACTCGGCCTTCGAGGTCTGTGCAAGTGATTTCCTGATGATGATGCCGGCGTTGTTCACTAGAACATCGAGACCGCCGTCCACTGCGTGGAGTGTGGCAACGAGCTGACGCCAGTCGTTTTCATCCGTGACGTCAAGATGATGTGCCGTTGCCGCCAGGCCTCTGGAGCGAAATTCCGTCGCAAGTTGTGCAGCCTCTTCGTCGAGAACGTCTGCGATGTGGACCTGGGCTCCGGCCTCGGCGAAGGACCGCGCAATTGCGGAGCCAAGGCCTCGGGCCGCGCCGGTGACGCAGACCGAGCGGTCCTGAAATTTTTTGCTAGTCATTGCTGGATTCCGAGTCGTGGTGCCGGCTCTGGCCGGTGCTGTTCAAAGCGACGCGCCGCCGCAGACGATGATCTGCTGGCCGGTGATGCTGGCGGCGCCTTCCGACAGCAGGAACGCCGTCGTCGCTGCAATCTCCTCGGGTTTCACCAACCGCCCGATGGGCGGCATCTTCGGCGCTACCGAGGCTCGCCTGGGATCACGCAGCATCGGTGTGTCGGTCGCGCCAGGCGCGACGACATTCACGGTGATCTGTCGCGGCGCGAGCTCGATGGCGAATGAGCGCGCCATGCCGACGACGGCGGCCTTGGTCGCAGCATATTGCGCACGCCCGGGCGAACCCGCAGCTGTGCGGCTGCCGAGCAGCACGATGCGCGCCCCGTCGGGAAGCGATGGCACCAGCGCTTCGACGATCTGCTCGGCGGCGTCTACATGCAGCCGCCACATCTCGCGACCGTTCTCAGGTGCGAGTTCCCCCAGCCGGCCGACGCGGAGAATGCCGGCGGCGTGAACGATGGCGTCTAGCGGATCCACCTCGCTCAGGACGATGGCAAGCGACGCCCTGTCTGAGAGGTCGACCGCCTTATGGGTCATCCGGTCCGCCTCGAAAGTCGGCTTGCTTCGGCTGAGCGCTACGACCTCCCAGCCGTCGGCAATCAGACGCTGCGCGATTGCCTCGCCTATACCGGAACTAGCGCCGGTGACGAGCGCGCGTTTGGCGCGCCCGTCTTCTCGATTGTTGGTCATCCTAACCCACATAAGCCCGCGCTTGCGCGCGGATCTGCTCGGCGTCGAACTTATTGATCTCCTCGATAAGGTCGTTCGTGTAGATTTTCGAGAAATCCTTGATGTCCCAGCCGTTCATCTGCGCTTCGGTGGCGAACTCCTCCTCGCGGATAGCGCCCATTTTGGCGCCCTGATAGGGAGGCTCGTAGAGCTTGATGCGGCGGCTGATCGCCTCGAGCACCGATTTGACCGCCTGCTCGGCGGTGGAGCCGCGCGGCGCCGTCTCCGGATACATCTTGAGGAAGGCCTGCGCGCCCGCCGTCGGATTGGCGAGCAGGAAGACCGAGGCCTTCGCCACCGAGCGGCCATAGCCGACAAAGAGGGCGCGATCGGCCTCGATGCGCGCGCGCTGCGCCATCAGGAATTGGCCGCCGATCATCGGAAGCTTGTCGGGGCGTGGTAGCATGTCGATCGCCATGCCCGCCGCCTCGATCTGGCCGAAGCCGGTGTCGTAATAGGCGAGCGCGTCTATCGCACCGCGGTCGAGTGCGACGCCAGCGGGAATGCCGTTGCCGACGGCGGTCCACTTAACGTCCTTTTCGGGATCGAGCCCCAGGCTGCGCAGTACATTCTTCGTGACTGGGAACTCAGTGCCTGCGAAATCTGAGACGCCAATATTCTTGCCCTTAAGCTCGGTATAACTCTTGATCGCGGCGCCCTTCTTAACCGCGATATCCCACTTATAGGGATAGGTATACTCGTAAAAGTTGATAGCGGTGCCCCACTCACCTTTCGACAGTATCGGCAGTGCGGTCGACGGCACGCCGATGCCGACATCGACATCGCCGCGGTCTGTGGCGACCTGGACGTTGTTGTTTCCGCCCAGCGCCATGCCCTGAACCTTGAAGCCCTCGGCCGCATTGTAGCCGAGGGTCTCGCCGATCAGGAGATTGATAAGGTTCGGGCTGATCGCCTTCTGCCCAAAACCGACCTTGAGGGTCTTGGCACCCTGGGCAAAACCAGCGCGGGACCCCATGGTCAGCGCCGCGGTGAAGGCGCTGCTTGCCAGAAGCCATTCTCTGCGTGTGATCATCGTTTTCTCTCCCTCTGCTGAAGAAAGCCCTGTTGTCCGGGCCGTTACTTGAAATCGTAGAGTTCGTCGGCATTGCCGCGCAGGATTTGCCCACGCAGCGTTTCGTCATCGAACGTGCGGCAGAACTCCGTTAGGAGGTTAGCCGTCTCCGGAACCGCGTCCATCAGCGGATGCGGCCAGTCCGTGCCCCACAGGCAACGCTCCGGCGCAGCGGCGGCGAAACGTTGGAGATAGGGCCGCATCTGATCGCCTTTGCTGCCAGGCGGCGAGCATCGGTAGTCGATCAGCTTGATCCAGCCGCGCCCGCTGGCGAGAAGGTCCAGCATCGCTCGCATCGCTGGCTGGTCCTGCCCTTCGCGAGGATCGATCCGGCCGCAATGATCGATCACGATATTGACCGGCAATTCGCGCAGCAGGACCGCGTGTGTGACGATCTGGTCCGGCCGAGCGTGGAACTGGAGATGCCATCCTAGGTCAGCGATCGCCGAGGCACGCGCTATGATGGTCGCCGCATCGATGCCGGCGTCCGAGATCGCGTTAACCCGGACGCCGCGCACGCCGCCCGCATGGAGGCGCTGCAGATCAGCCGCCGTCTCGGAGCCGTCCAGCACCGCTATGCCGCGTACCCGCTCCGCTCCAAGGGCTTGGATGGCGGCGAGCATGGCGCTGTTATCAGCGCCGTAGCAGCCGCCCTGCACGACGACCATGCGCTCGATCCCGAGCCCGTCGGCCATTTGACGGTAGGCCGCCGGCGTCGCCTCCCGCGGCGCATAGGAGGGCGAAGCCGGCAACGGAAAGCGATCATAGGGTCCGAAGACATGGAAATGCGTGTCGCAGATGCCGACATCCACCGGCCCTGCGCTGAGTGGCGTGCTCCGTGTTTCCATATCGGCGGCCCCGATGCTCATGCGTAGGCCAAGGCCTGCCGCTTGATCTCCTCTCGATCGAAATTGTTGATCTCGTCGATCAATTCATTCGTCAGAAAGTCATCCAGCGAGCCGATCTGCATGCCGTTCATCTGCGCCTCGATCCTGAACTCTTCCGGATTGATGCTGCCGATCTTGGCGCCTGCATAAGGCGGGTCGTAGAGTTTGATGCGCCGGGCCGTTGCTACCAGTACCGATTTGATCGCATCCTCCTCGCTCGAACCGCGGGGCGCCGCTTCCGGATACATCTTCAGGAAGGCGCGGGCGCCCGCGCGCGGGCTGGCGGCGAGGAACACAGAGGCTTTCGCAACCGACCGACCATAGCCGACGATGAGGTCGCGATCCTTCGCGATGCGCTCGCGCAGAGTCATCAGGAACTGCCCGCCGACCATGGGGACGTTCTTCGGCAGCGGCAGCGTCTTGAAGGCAATACCGGCGCCTTCGATCTGGCCGAAGCCGGTATCGTAATAGGCAAGCGCGTCGACGGCGCCGCGGTCCAGGGCGACACCCGCGGCCACGCCGGTGCCGACCGCCGTCCATTTGACGTCCCTATCGGGGTCGAGTCCGAGGCTGCGCAGGACGTTCTTGGTTACGGGGAACGGCGTCTCCGCGAAATCGGGCACGCCGATATTCTTTCCCTTGAGCTCCTCATAGCTAGTCAAAGTCGAACCCGGTTTCACCGCCACGTCCCATTTGTAAGGGTAGGTGTACTGGTAGAAATGGATCGCTTTGCCCCATTCGCCCTTGGCCAGGATCGGCAGAGCGAAGGACGGAACACCCGTCGAGATATCGGCATCGCCACGGTCGAGCGCGATCTGGGCGTTCGAGACGCCACCCACCGGCATGAACTGCACCTTGAAGCCCTCGGCCGCGTTGTAGCCAAGTCCTTCGCCGATCAGCAGGTTGACCAGGTTGGGGGCGATCGTCTTCTGGCCGATCGCAACCTTCACAGTGCGGGCCGGCTGGGCGAAGGCCGAGCGGGACGGCAGTGCCAGCGCCGCGGCGACGGCGCCGCTGGCCTGAAGCCATTCTCTGCGTGTAACCATGATTTTCCTCCCGCTTTTGTCGTTTGATCAAGGCCGCCGCATTACTTGCGGCCGCGCTCGCCCCAGTGGACGATCTTCCTTTCCAGCCCGCGGACGATGCTGTGCAGCAGGATGCCCATCCCACCCAGGATAACGAGCGCCGCGAAGACACCCGCAACGTCGGTCACTGCCTGAGCCTGCGTGATGACGACGCCCATGCCCTGCTGCGCCCCGAGGAACTCGGCGACGATCGTGCCGAGCAGCGCGTAGACCACGGCCATGTCGAGCCCGGCGAAAATGAAGGGCGCGGCATTAGGCAACTTGACGATGCGATAGGTCTCGAAGCGCGAGGCGGAGAGCGAGCGCATCAGGTCGATGCGCTCGGGCTCGACGGCGCGCAGGCCCGTGAAGCTGTTGATCAGCATCGGGAAGAAGGCCAGCAGTGCCGAGATCGCAATCTTCGAGCCGTCGCCGAAACCGAACCAGATCACCACCAGCGGCGCGATCGCCACCTTCGGCAGTGATTGCAGCGCGAAGGCATAGGGCATCAGCAGCTTCTCGATTAGCCGGCTCTCGGCCATCAGTGAGCCGAGGACAAGGCCCAGGCCCGATCCGATTGCGAGCCCGATCGCAGCGTTCTTCAGCGTGCCCCAAAGCGGCAGATAATAGCCGAGGGGGCTCGTCGGGTTGACCGCGAGACCGGACCAGAGCGCGTTCCATACCGCCGTCGGGGCGGGCAGGATGTAGGAGGGCACATTGAGATACTTGACCGCCAGCGACCAGCCACTGAACAGGATAACGAGACCGATAAGCGTTACGACGGTGCCGTTGACGCCGTTATTCTCCTTTTGCTTGCCCGCGGCGGTCTTGGGCTTGGGCGCGGCTTTTTCGATCGAAACCGAATCCGCGACGATGGTGGTCTGAGCCTGGCTCATCACTCGTCTCCCTGGGCGTTCAACAGCCCGCGAATTTCCTTGGCGAGCTCGGGATAGGCAGGGTGGCTGATGATAGTGTCGTTGGAGCGCGGGCGTGGGATCGGCACCTCCAGTTCGCGGATGACGCGGCCCGGGCGGGCCGACATCACCACGACGCGATCGGCGAGGAAGATCGCCTCCGATATCGAGTGCGTGATCAGCATCACCGTCTTGCGGCTGGCCTGCCAGATGCGCTGCAATTCGAGGTTCATGCGCTCGCGGGTCAGCGCATCGAGCGCGCCAAAGGGTTCGTCCATAAGCAGGACGCGGGGGCTGCGCACCAGCGCGCGGCAGATTCCGGCTCGCTGCTGCATGCCGCCCGAGAGTTCATACGGAAAGCGCTCGCCGAAATCCCTCAGGCCCGCGACATCGAGCAGCCGGTCGATGTCCTCGGCCTGCCCGGTCTGCTTGCCGCCAACCCGCAACGGCAGCGCGACATTCTGCCGGACGGTGAGCCAGGGCAGCAAGTTCGCCGCCTGGAAGACCACGCCGACATCGCGTGAAGGGCCGGTGATGGCCTTGCCGTCAAGCGCCGCTTCGCCGGTGTCGTAATCATCGAGGCCGGCGAGGATGCGCAGAAGGGTCGACTTGCCACAGCCCGATGGGCCGACGACGCAGACGAACTCGCCGTCCTTGATGTCGAGATCGATGTTCGACAGCGCATGTACGCTGCCGCCGGCATAAGTCTTGTCGAGCCCGCGGATGCTGATCAGATCGCGCGGTGTCTGTGTCTTGGCATCCGCTATCGGATGGACCTGAGCGAGGGCAGCCATGGGGGTCTCCCTGTTCACATTTCTTTTGGTTCAGCCGCGCTGCGCCCAGTCGGGCGAGACACGGACGTGCTTGATGGCGCGACGCCAATAGGTGAAGGCGATCTGGAGCTCGCTGTCGGGCGTCTGGATAATCGAGGGATAGGAGAACTCGCGGTTCAGCCCGTCCTTCGAGTTGTTGGTCATGCAGTAACCGTCGCCGGTCTCTAGATTGCGCCGGACCGGCCAGCTTCGGCCGCCATCGGCGGAGATGGCGAGCGTCATCGGCGCGCGCGGCGCCCCCCAGAAAGCGGTCTTCTCAAACGCGGGGGCCGCAACCGCGGGGGCCGCGACCGGCTCGTCATTCTCGATGTCGTCATAGAGGCCGGTGCGGCGGTCGGTAGCGTCCGCCTTGCTCGACGCGTTGAACACGAGCGCGATGCAGCCGTCCGCCAGCATGGTCGCCTGCACGGAGGAGTTGTTGTTTGGCAGTTCGGTCGGCTCGGGTGCAGACCAGTTCCGACCGTCTGTCGAGCGGCTGAGGTAGATCGAGTCGGCCCAGCGGCTGCGATAGAACGCCAGCAGACCGTCCCGCGTCTTCAGCACATTCATATGCACGCAGCCGAGCGAGTCCGGGACCAGATGCTCCTCCCATGTCCGCCCCTCGTCGGTCGAGACCCGAATGGCACTGACATCGCGGTCGCCGACCCATTTCTGGCCGGGCACGCTGACGCAATGGAAGACCGGGATGACCCAGGCGCCATCGTCGAGGAAGAGCGGCGGCTGGCGCACGAAAAGGCCATGGCCCTGTGGCGCGTCGAACAGCGTCTCGATCGGCCCCCAGCTCGCGCCATGGTCGCGCGAGACGCGCTTACGCACCATCGCGGTGTCCTGGTTGCCCGAGATCTGCGCCGTCCAAATCAGCCAGAGTTGGCCACCGGGCGTGGTGAAAAGGATCGGGTTCTGCTCGGAGCGCGCCGGATCGTCGGAGAGCTTCTCCGGCACCGTCCAGTGATCGCCGCCCTTCGGCAGCCGCGAGAAATAGACCGAGATGTCCGGGATGCCCTCCTGCGTGCCGCCAAACCAGACGCAGGCGAGATCGCCATTGCCGAGCACGGCGAGATTGGCGGCGTGGTTCTGCACGCAAGGCGAAGGCAGATAGGCCTCGACCCGGCCCGGATCGCTCTCATGCGGATGCAGGATGCCGGTTCGCTCCGCCAGGCCGGCAGGCTCGATGGTGGATGAATGAGCGCCCATCAGTAGGCCTCCTCGTAGATGGCGAGGATCTGCTCGCGGCTGATATCACGGGGGTTGTTGTCGAGCAGGCGACGGATGGCATGTGCCTCCATGGCCATGGTCGGCAGGTCGTCGCGCGGGACGTGCAGGGCGGAAAGCTTCATCTCGCAGCCGAGATCTGCGCAGTAGCGATGAGCCGCCGCGCGGATCTCCTCCTCGCGGGGGGAAGCGGGAAGCCCGAGCGCAGCCAAAATCGTGGCCGTCTTTTCCGACGCCACCGGCGCATTGAAGGCGAGCGTGTGCGGGAAGATCAGAGCATTTGCCGCACCATGGGCAATGTGGTGGCGCGTACCGAGCGGATAGGCGACAGCGTGACCTGATGTCGTGTTGACTGGTCCCAGGCAGTAGCCGCCATAGAGCGACGCGAGCGACAGTCCGGCGCGGGCCTCGATGTCGGAACCGTCTGCGATGGCGCGGCCGAGGAAGCGGCCGACCAGCCTGACGCCCTCAAGCGCATACATGTCGATCAGCGGGTGAGCCTTCTTGCTGGTGAAGGCCTCGACGCAATGCGCCATCGCATCGACGCCGGTCGCCGCGGTCACGGCCGGAGGGACGGTCAGAGTCAGCGCCGGGTCGATGATCGCGATGTCGGCCAGCATGTGCAGGCTCTGGACCGCGAGTTTGTTCTGCGTGGCGGGATCAGTAACGAGCGCGCGAGTGCCGGCCTCGCTGCCGGTGCCGGAGGTGGTCGGCACCTGCATCAGCGCCGCGCCCTTCCGCGCCACCTTTTCGGGGCCGACCACCTCAGCCAGGCTTTGCCCGCTGCCGGGGAGGACGGCGACGAGCTTCGCGAGATCCATGGCGCTGCCGCCGCCGAAGCCGATTACGAGATCGGGCTTCACTCGGCCGGCGAGTTTGAGCGCCGCTTCGAGGTTGGGCACGTCCGGCTCGGGGCGGACATCGCCGAAGACGGCTACCTCGCCTTCGAGCTCTAGCACCTCGACGCGCTTTGCGTTGAAGGCGTCGGCGATGACGAGAATGCGCGAAAGCTTCCGCGCGGCGGCCCAGCCACCCGCGAGGCGGGCGGTGCCGGCGCCGAATTCAATGACGCGCGGACGCTGAAGTGTGATCGGTGTCGCGAGGCTCGCTGCCGCGTGGGGGTGAGGTGCGTGGACGTTCATGGGGCGGCCTCCCTTACGCTGCGGATTTGGCGGTGATGCCGCGTGCGGCGGACAGTTTTTCGGCATATTCGATGGCCTCGATCAGGCTGAGCTCGTTGGCGATGCCCTTGCCCGCGATGTCGAAGGCGGTGCCGTGATCGACCGAGACGCGTACGATCGGCAGGCCGAGCGTGATGTTGACGCCCGAAAGCGCGTCCCACTTGCCCGTCTCCGGGTTCACGTTGAAACCGAGCAGCTTCACAGGGATATGCCCTTGGTCGTGGTACATCGCGACGACCGCGTCATACTGGCCGGCCCGCAGCTTCACGAAGACTGTGTCGCCCGGCACCGGTCCGACCACGTCGAACCCGTCCGCCACGGCCTTTGCGATGGTCGGTGCGGAGACTTCGTCGTCCTCCCGACCGAAGAGGCCGCCTTCGCCAGCATGGGGGTTGAGCGCGGCGATCGCGATCTTGCGCCGGCCGAGATCGAGCGCCTGGAGCGCCTCGTCGGTCCGCTCGATCACGTAGCGCAGGCGTTCCGGCGTGAGCTTGCCCGGCACGTCCTTGAGCGCGACATGGGTGGTGACGTGGCTGACACGCATATTACCGTGGGCCAGCATCATCACCGAGCCCTTGGACTCCGTCAGCGTCGCAAGCATGTCAGTATGGCCGGCGAACTTGTAGCCGGCCTTGTTCAGCGCTTCCTTGTTCAGCGGCGCCGTGACAATGCCCTGGATGCGGCCGGCCTGCGCGAGTCGCACGCCCTTCTCGACGGCGAGATAGGCGAAGCGTCCGCCGTCAGATGACAGCACGCCTGGGCGGATCGGCTCGCCTTCGGGGCCGGCCTGCAGGCACGCGAGATTAGGCCAGACGTCCTTCTCCGAAACCTCGGGAATCGCAATCGCGGCGCCGAGCAGGCGCTGCGCTTCGAACAACGCGTAATTGCTGCCGATGACTAGCAGGCGCAGCTCGCCGCTCGCCAGCCTGTCCTTGAGCGCTAGGCAAGCCTTGACGATGATCTCGGGGCCAACGCCGGCAGGATCGCCCATGGTAATGGCCAGATGGGGTTTCATGCTGCTGCTCCGGCAAGGGCCGCGGACGTGTCCGCGACGAGCTGTTTCAGGAGGTCGGGACCGCCGAAGGCCCCGGACTTGGAGACGATCGTGACACCGTCCCAGCGCCCGCCGCGCAGGATCGAGCGGGGCACGCCGGGCATGATGTCGCCGACGACGTCGAGGCGATCGGCACCGAGCGCCTCGCAGAGACCACGAAGCGTCTCGCCGCCGGCCGCGACGAGCGTGCCTGGCCGGCCGAGCGTGGCGAGGAGATCGGCGAAACGGCTTTCGATCATGGCCGCTGCCGCGCGACGCGACGTGCCGGCGGGCAGATCGACGCTGACGAAGACGGCGCCGTCCGCGGCAAGACGTCGGCCGAGCTCAGCGCCGAAGCCCGACCCATCGAGCAGGAGATGGAGTGGGCCGAGGCGAGTGAGCTGCGTCCGGATGACGTCATGCTCCGAGCCGATCAGCCCGAGGATCGGCCGGGGCAAGGCTTCGGCATCTGCCGCGCCTTCAACCTCGGCCGCACGCGCCAGGGCGGCGGCGAGCCCGGCGCTGCCGACCCATAGAACATCCCCGAGAGGCGCCGCCGCAGCGACGATTGCATCGAGCTCCGCATCGCTTTCCGCGTCCCAGAGGCTGACGCCGTCCGGCACCTGCTCTCCCAAGCGGCATTTCGCGATCCGAAGGCCGGCACGCTCCAGATCGGCAGCGAGATCCACAGGCACCGGCCGATCGCCACCGGCTTCTCGGACGTGCTGCCGGCCGTCGCGGGTGATCCGCCGCTGCGCCGGAAAGGCCGGGGCGATGATGCAGTGCCGGGCAGGCACGAACGCAAGGATTGCCGCGATCTCTGCCGCCTCCTGGCCGCGCAGCAGGCTGTCGACCTTCTTGAAGGCGAGGCCTGAGCCTGGCGCCCAGAGCTGACTGGCCACGGCTGCGACGGCCGCCTTCGCCTCTTCGGCCGAAGCCTCGCGCGTGCGACTGTCGAGCGCGACCGCGCCCGCTTCCGGGACCTGGCCGCGCCAGCCCACCGCTACCGGCTCGGCCGAAGAGGCGAAGGCGGCCGCACTGTCGAGTGCGCCCGTCAGGTCGTCGGCGAGCAGACGCAGGGGCTGCCGGCGCATCGCCATCTCAGCCGCCCTTGACCATTGCGAGGAGGGAGCGGGCGCCGCGCGCGACGATCGTCGTGTCATTGGCGACGCCGACGAAATCGATGCCTTGAGCGACGCGACGAATGGCCTCGCACTCATTGTTGGTGAGATAGCCCGCCGGCTTGCCGATCGCCCTCAGGCGCTTGAAGCCGTCGTCGATCGCAGCCTGGACTTCCGGGGCCTGCGTATTGCCGAGATGCCCCATCGAAGCGGCGAGATCTGCCGGGCCGATGAAGACCGCGTCGACGCCCTCGACACTGGCGATCTCCTCAATCTGCGCCAGTGCCTCGGCCGTCTCGATCTGCACGATGACGCAGATCTCCTTCTGGACCTTGGCGAAGTAATCGGGGATCAGCCCATAGGCCGCCGCCCGCGACGAGCCGGAGACGCCACGCACGCCGTGAGGCGGATAGCGGGTATAGCTGACGGCGCGAGCCGCCTCCTCGGCGTTCTGCACGTAGGGGAACAGCAGCGTCTGCGCCCCGAAATCCAGCCAGCGCTTGACAATGACCATATCGTTCCAGGCAGGCCGCACGATCGGCTCGGCCGGCAGCGCGGCCATGACCTGCAGCTGCGCGACGATTTCGGATGGCTCGTTGGGGCTGTGCTCGGTGTCCAGTAGAAGCCAGTCGAAGCCGAGCTGGGCGAACATCTCGGTCAACGCGGGGCTTGCGAAGGTCGAGAAGATGCCAAGCTGCTGTCTGCCTCCGAGATCGCGCTTGAAACGGTTCGTCCTGACGTCTGCCATCATCCACCTGCTCGTTTCGACCGAAAGCAGCGATGATTGACGACCGACATCCGAATGTCGGCCAGTCCAACGTGGGACGCTCCCTCATCGCTAGCCTCTGCGGGCCTTGACGCTATCGAACTCCAGCTGAAGCAAGATGTCAATATGTTGTAATTTTAACTGCCTGATCCGCCGATGGCGGCTATTTCATGAGTTCTCAAGCGCCACGTTGACTGAGTTGTAAAATGTTGTAATCTCGCCGTATGGATGATCGTATCAACAGCCCGCTGCACCCACCGTCGCCACTTGTACAGCGCGTGCACCATCAGTTGCGGGCCCGCATCGCATCAGGGGAATATGCGGCGAATTCCCGTTTACCAGGCGAACACGATCTCGCAGCGCTCTATGGTGTGTCGCGCCCCATTGTCAGGGACGCTTTGCGGCGGCTGCGCGATGACGGGCTGATTTTCTCACGCCAGGGCGCAGGTACCTACGTTCGCGGCGCCGAGCCTGAACAGGGTAACGCGCTGGCATTCGCACCGGTCGGCACCATCGCCGATGTGCAGCGATGCTACGAGTTTCGCCTCGAAGTTGAGCCTGCAAACGCGTTCTACGCTGCCAAGCGGCGGAATGACGCCGCACTTACCGCCATAGAGAGCGCGCTGGAACTTATGCGTGACACGACGCGTGCTCACGGTCACCGCGAGGATGCCGACTATGCTTTCCACATGGCCATCGCCGAGGCGGCGAACAATTATTTCTTTCTGTCGTCCATGCAGGCGCTAAAAGACCACATCAATGTTGGGATGAAGCTTCATGGTCTATCGCTGCTAGGTCCCGCCGGCGGCCTGGTTGGGGTCCTTGAAGAACACGACGCAATTTTTGCCGCGATACGCGATCGGAATTGCGAATTGGCTCGCGACGCCATGCGGCGTCACATTCAAGGCTCTTGCGACCGCCTGTTCGAAGGCAGGATGCTCGACCTCTCACTTTAGCCAATGGCCTAAAGCCCACTAACGCTTTCGTCGCTAATCCGCGACAACGAGCCGCGCGCCATCTCTCTCGGCTCCCGGGCCAGCCGGCATAAGCTCGCCGTCTTCGTGCTCTCGGCCGGGCTTGCCGGGCTCGCCTAGCATGTTGGCGGCCTAGTTTCGAGGAGTCTCGGCGAGGTCTAGCGATAGATGGATTGCGCTACGCGGAGGGCCCTGTTGTGATCGTCGTGGAACGCTCGCCGCGTTAGAGCATCCACCCGATGTATCCGATGACGACCGCGATGATGCTGGTCAGGAGCGGTCTGGAGAAAAGGGCGGTAATCTCGGTCACGGCCTCAAAGTAGCGAAGCTTGGGTCGGCCGCTCGTCGTCACCGCTATCGCCATCCTTCTTCACGCCACGCGCGACGACGTCGAGAGAGCCGTCAGGAAGAGGGCGTTGCAGCGCCATCGCCTCCTGCCATGGCGCCGTCATCCAGAGCTCGCATTCCTCAGGAGTGGTCAGGATCACCGGCATGGCCTTGGGGTGGATCGCCTCGACCTCGGCATTCGGCTTGGTTGTGAGGAAGCCGAAGACGTCGATCGTCTCCATCCCGTTCTTGATCTTGCGGACGCTGGTCCACTGCGGGCACCAGATCCCCGCGAACATGGCGGTCGGCCGCTCCTCTCCAAAGGCGAACCAGATATCGCCGCCCGCGTCCTTGTTGAACTCGCTGAAGCTGTTGAACGGCACCAGGCAGCGGTTCGCCACCCCGAGCCAGGGCTTCCAGTGCTTGCTTTCGGTCCGGCGGACGTTGGCAGTCCCGCTATCGGGCTCCATCCTCAGGAGCTCCTGAAAGTCGAACTCCTTGTTCTTCGCCCGCAGTTTGTCGGCTCGTTTCGTGGCGTCTTTGAAGATCACCTCGCGCGAGGTCGGCATTCCCCAGCGCGTCATCGCCAAGCGCGGCCCGCATTCCTCATTACGGATGATGGGGGCGGCATAGTCCGGGAAGATCCCCGGAAGTGGGGGCACGTTAACGCCGGCATCGTTGAACTTCGCGAACAGGTTCCTGATCGCGTCGACGTTCCGGGTGTGACTGTAAAGATTGCACATGCTTTGCTCCCTGGGACACGCGCGTTCTGAAGGTCGTCGATCCTCCGTATGGGATCAATGAGCTCCCGACTTCAGCCACTCCTCTCGAATTTTCTGTCGGTCGCGCTGCGCCTCTACGAGCTCCTCCCGGAGGCGCTCGTTCACGCCTTCCAATTCCGTACGCAAGGCACCTAGATCGAGTTCTGCAGGCATTGCCTCGCTCTTAACCGTCTGATCGAGAACATCCGCCAGCACAGTGTGAAGGAATTGCGAGCACTCATCCTCATTCTCCGGTGCTGGAACCAGGATCTGCGCCAGAAGAGCTAGCGCCAGCCCTCGCCAAGCGACCACCTCGTATGACTGCTGAACGATTTCGGTTGGATCATCGGACATCGTTGGTTCTCCTGCTCGGAGGCGGAGGTTGTGCCTCGCCAACCTTCCACCTCGCCGCTGTGTTCCCGCCAGATATCGGGCTTGACTCTTAAGCTCTCACTGAGAACATAAGAGGAACATAAAGCATCGTTCTAGCAGGTAAAGCCAGTTGCGGCCACAGCCGGTATTTCAGTCGCTCCGCGACCAGATCGAGCGGATCGAGGGTAGAAGCGCCCGCGGTCGGACGGTCTTGCCGTTCGGAATCGCGACGGTCGATTCACGCTTGCCTGGTGGAGGCCTCGCGCTAGGAGCTCTGCATGAGGTCGCGGGTGGCGGCAACGGCGCGATTGACGGTGCCGCAGCGGCTTTGTTCAGTGCCGGGGTTGCCGCCAGGAGTCGTGGCAAAGTGCTCTGGTGCCTCACCCAAGCCGATCTGTTCGCGCCGGCAATGGCGCAGGCGGGGTTGATCGCTGATCGCGTGATCTATGTCGAGGCCGGCGATGACAAGACGGTGCTCGCCTGCATGGAAGAGGGCCTGCGCCATGGTGGGCTTGGCTCTGTCGTTGGCGAGGTCGCCCGCCTCTCGATGACCGCCTCCCGGCGCCTTCAGCTGGCGGCCGAAGGTACCGGCTCTATCGGCATCGCGTTACGACGATGGCGACGCGAAGTCGACGCCTCTGATTTTGGTCAACCCACGGCAGCGATGACCCGATGGCGGGTCTCGGTTCTTCCATCGACAGCGCTGCCGGTGCCGGGGGTAGGGCGGTCGCGTTGGCTGGTCGAACTGATCAGGGCCCGGGCGGGCGAAAGCGCGGATTTCGAATTGGAGGCATGCGATGACACGGGTCGTCTCGGTCTTCCTCCCGAACTGGTCGATCGATCGGTTCCGGCGGATGGCTGGCGACGCGGCGCCTCCGCCTGAGGTCCCGCTCGTCCTCATCGCTCGCGACGGAAGCAGGAGGCTAGTGCAGGCGGCGAACGCCGCTGCACTGGCAGCCGGGCTTCGCGTCGGCATGCCGGCCACGAAGGCACAGGCGCTCGTGCCTGGCCTGTTGCTTCAGGAAGCGGATCTCGCTGCGGACACTTTGGAGTTGGAACGGCTGGCGATCTGGCTGCACCAGCGCGTCGCCCCGATCGTCGCGCCAGATCCGCCCGATGGCATCGTCATCGACACGACCGGTGCCGACCATCTCCATGGCGGTGAGGCCGACATGCTGAATGCCATCGTCGGCCGCCTGGCAATGTCCGGCGTCGAGGCCAGGGCCGCAATTGCCGATAGCTGGGGCGCCGCCCATGCACTCGCCCGATACGTGTCTCAGTCGACTGTTGTTGCGACGGCTGGGCATCAGGCGCAGCCGCTAATACCGCTGCCGCTGGAATGCTTGCGACTGCCCGCCAAGATATCGAACGACCTGCGCGTTCTGGGCTTCGAGACAGCCGGCGACATCCTCGGCCAACCGCGCTCGCCGCTCACGCTGCGCTTTGGGCCGGAGATCGGCCGCCGGTTGGCTCAGGCGCTCGGGGAGGTCGCCGAGCCCATCGTCGCTATCCGCCCGCCTGACCTCATCGAAGTTCGCCGCGCTTTTGCCGAGCCGATCGGTGCGCCGGAGACAATCGCTCGCTACATCGGCAAATTGGTCGCTCAGCTCTGCGATCGGCTCGAGGCGCGCGGTCTTGGCGCTCGGCGCCTCGATCTCGTCTGCCATCGCGTCGACCGCGGACTTCAGACAGTCCGGGTTGGGCTCGCCAAGCCTGTTTGTGATGTGAAGCGACTAACCCGGCTCCTTTGCGAGAAGATCGAGGCGATCGAGCCTGGCTTCGGCATCGAGATCATGACGCTGGCAGCGACCTTGGCTGAGCCCCTCGAACGAAAGCAGGCGGTCAGTTCCCTGGTGGAGGAAACCAGCGCGGACGTCTCCGGCCTCATCGACATCCTCGCCAACCGCGTCGGTGAGCGGGCGGTCTATCGCATGGCACCGGTTGCCAGCGATGTACCCGAGCGCTCTGTGCGCCGTGTCGCGGCGCTGACTGAGGAGACCGGAGCGGTTTGGCCAAGCCACTGGCCGCGCCCTGCCAGGCTGCTACCGAGACCGGAACCGGTCGAGACCATGGCGCTGCTGCCGGACCATCCACCGGCCTGGTTCAGCTGGCGCGGGATCCGCCGCCGGGTCCGGCGCGCAGATGGCCCAGAGCGTGTGTTCGGTGAGTGGTGGAAGCGCGAGGCGGAGATGGTCGCCGTGCGCGACTACTTCCGGATCGAGGATGATGCCGGCGAGCGCTACTGGCTCTATCGCGCAGGCGATGGCGAGGACGTCGCCACGGGCTCGCATCGCTGGTTCCTGCATGGCGTGTTCGGATGACCGCGCGCTACGCCGAGCTTCAGGTCACCAGCCATTTCAGCTTCCTGCGCGGCGCCTCCTCGGCCGACGAGCTGTTCGCCCAGGCGGCGCTGCTCGGCATCGAGGCGCTCGCTGTCGCAGACCGGAACTCGCTCGCTGGCATCGTCCGCGCCCACGAGGCGGCGAAGGCTACCGGTGTCAGGCTGATCGTCGGCTGCCGGCTCGATCTCACTGACGGCATGTCACTGCTGGTTTATCCGACCAACCGACCTGCCTACTCGCGCCTTTGCCGATTACTCTCGATCGGCAAGAAGCGCGGCGGAAAGGGCCGCTGCCACCTCGAATGGGCGGACGTCGTCGCCCACGGCGATGGTTTGATCGCGGTGCTCGTGCCGGATCTGGCCGACGAAGACTGCGCCTTTCGCATGCGACGGCTTCGGGAAGGATTTGGCGATCGCGCCTATCTCGCCCTGTCGTTGCGGCGCCGGCCGAATGACCATCTCCGCCTGTATGAGCTATCGAACCTCGCGACCCGGATGCGTGTGCCCACGGTCGTGACGAACGATGTCCTCTTCCACGAGCCATCGCGGCGGATCCTGCAGGACGTCGTCACCTGCATCCGTCACAACGTCACGATCGACGCCCTCGGAGACCGACGTGAGCGCCATGCCGACCGCTATCTGAAGCCGCCGGAGGAAATGCACCGGCTCTTCGCGCGCTACCCTGAAGCCCTGGCCCGAACGCGGCAGATCGCCGACCGTTGCCGCTTCTCACTCGATGAGCTGGCCTATCAGTACCCGGAGGAGCGCGATGATCCCGCGCTGACGCCGCAGGAGACTCTGGCAAGGCTGACCTGGGAAGGCGCCGCGCAGCGGTACCCCGAAGGTCTGTCCGAAAGCGTCCGAGCGAGCCTGAACCACGAGCTGTCGTTGATCGAGAAGCTCGGCTACGCGCCGTACTTCCTGACGGTGAACGCGATCGTCCGCTTCGCTCGCTCGCGCGAGATCCTCTGCCAAGGTCGCGGCTCGGCGGCGAACTCGGCAGTCTGCTTCGTGCTCGGCATTACCTCGATCGACCCCGGCCGCAACGACCTGCTGTTCGAGCGCTTCGTTTCCGAGGAACGCCGCGAGCCGCCCGATATCGATGTCGACTTCGAGCACGAGCGGCGTGAGATCGTCATGCAGTGGGTGTTCGACACCTATGGCCGCGATCACGCGGCTCTGTGCTCGACCGTCATTCGCTACCGGACGAAGGGAGCCTTACGCGATGTCGGCAAGGCGTTGGGTCTGCCCGAGGATCTCATCGGCACATTATCGTCACAGGTCTGGGCCTGGTCGGAGGAGGGCGTCGAGAAGCGGCACGTCGAGGAACTGAACCTCAACCTGGGTGACCGCCGACTGCGCCTGGCCCTCGATCTCGCCCGGCAGCTTCATGGCACTCCGCGGCACCTCTCGCAGCATCCCGGCGGCTTCGTCCTCACCCATGACCGCCTCGACGACCTGGTCCCAATTGAGCCGGCAGCGATGGCAGATCGTCAGGTCATCGAATGGGACAAGGACGATATCGACGCGCTGAAGTTCATGAAGGTCGATGTCCTCGCCCTGGGCATGCTGACTTGCATGAAGCGAGGTCTGGACATGCTCGCGGACCATAAGGGTATCGCGCTCGACCTGGCTTCGATCCCGCCGGAAGATCCTCGGACCTATGCGATGATCCGCAAGGCCGACACGCTCGGCACATTCCAGATTGAGAGCCGCGCGCAGATGTCGATGCTGCCCCGGCTCAAGCCCCGCACCTACTATGATCTCGTTGTGCAGGTCGCGATTGTGCGGCCCGGCCCGATCCAGGGCGACATGGTCCATCCCTATCTCCGCCGGCGTGAGGGCCGCGAGCCTGTCCACTACCCCAAGCCCGAGCTGGAGAAGGTTCTGGGCAAGACTTTGGGCGTGCCGCTCTTCCAGGAGCAGGCGATGCGCGTCGCGATCGAATGCGCCGGCTTCACGCCCGGCGAAGCCGATATGCTGCGGAAGAGCATGGCGACCTTCAAGTTCACCGGCGGCGTGTCGAAGTTCAAGGAGAAGCTCGTCGCCGGCATGGTGGCCAACGGTTACGAGGCCGAGTTCGCCGAGCAGACCTTCCGACAGCTCGAAGGCTTCGGCTCCTACGGCTTCCCTGAAAGCCACGCGGCCTCCTTCGCTCTGATCGCCTACGCCTCAGCCTGGCTAAAGTGCTGGCACCCGGACGTATTCTGCGCCGCGCTCCTGAACAGCCAGCCCATGGGCTTCTACGCGCCGGCGCAGATCGTGCGCGATGCCCGCGACCACGGTGTGGAGGTTCTACCTGTCTGCGCCAACGCCTCCCGCTGGGACTGCACGTTAGAGAAGACCGGCGACGAGACGCGGTTTGCCGTTCGCTTGGGGCTCAGGATGGTCAAGGGGCTCGCCAACGCTCATGCTGCCGCGATCATCACGGCCCGCGCCCGCCTGCCGTTCGAGTCGATCGAGGACCTCTGGCGCCGGGCTCGCGTGCCGGCGGCAGCATTGGCGCAGATCGCCGAGGCTGACGGGTTCAGGCCTAGCCTTGGGCTGGCGCGGCGCGAGGCAATTTGGGCGATCCGGGTTCTGCGAGACGAACCTCTACCTCTGTTCGCGGCGGCGACGGATCGGAGCGCCGTGGAGACGCCTGAGCCTGGGGTTTTGCTCAGACCGATGGCCGCCGGCGGCGACGTGGTCGAAGACTATCGCCACGTGGGGCTGTCGCTTCGCGATCATCCTGTTTCGTTTCTGCGCCAGGACCTACGCCGCAGGGGCATCGTCAGCTGCCAGGCCGCAATGGATACGCGCGATGGACGCTGGCGCGAAGCCGCCGGCATCGTGCTGGTGAGGCAGCGGCCGGGCTCGGCGAAAGGCGTGATGTTCATCACCCTCGAGGACGAGAGCGGTATCGCCAACCTTGTGGTCTGGCCGAAGGTGTTCGAGCGCTTTCGCCGGACAATCCTGTCGGCCGGGATGATCGCCGTGCGCGGGCGCATTCAGCGTGAGGGAGAGGTCGTGCACCTGGTGGCACAGAGGCTCACGGACCTATCTTCCGACCTCGCCGGCGTCGGCAAACGCGATCAGCCATTCCCGCTTCCTCACGGACGCGGTGACGAGTTTCATCATGGCTCGCCGACGCCTGATCCGCGCGAGCTGCCGCCGAAAGGAATGCGGACGCGCGACATCTACGTACCGGATCTGCACATCGACGCGATCAAGGTGAAGACTCGGGACTTCCGATAAAACGTCGACGTTCTCGGGAAAGGATGCGGAAACTCTATTATTCGGCACGTACAGCCCTTGGGCTCTGGTCAACCTTGCCTTCACCGGTGCTTCGCCAGGATGAGTCTGCTGGAGGTGCCTATGCCTACGAGAGAAGAAGTCTACGAAGTTGCCGACCAAATCAGGGATAGCGCTAAGCGCGTCTCAGTCCGAAGCGTGCAGAAGATGCTTGTGAACGGCGGCTCTTACCGATCGATTGGCGAGCACCTGGCATCTTGGAAGGCCGAGCGATCCTACCAGCACACTCTGGAGAGCGCCGGTCTCCCTGAAGCTCTTCAACGTCAGTTGGCTGCGTTGGGTAAGGTTCTCTGGGAGCAATCCATGCAGGAGGCTACAGCTCGGTTCGCGGCCGATCGTGCGCGTATCGAAGTCATCCGGGCCGGCGAAGAGCAGTTGCGTGACGAAGGCCTCACGCTCGCCGATTTGGCGGAAGCGCGTATAGCCGCCGCCGAACGCCGAGCCGAGCAGCTTGCGTGTGAGCTCGCGGTCGCTCGTCAGCAAATTAAGGGACTCACGCGCAAGCGAAAGATTCTTAGCGCAACCGGGCCCGGTGCTGCCGCAATCCGACGAAATGAGCGCAAATCCTCAGGGGAGACGTGGGACGAGTTGATGGTTCAAATCCACGCCTGGATGGAGCGGATGGCAAACTCGGGGAAGGGAGATGGCAAATATCACCCTGCAGAGCTTTTGGCAGCGCTGCCCAAGAAATTGGTCGATGAGGCTGTCAAACGAGGCGAGACAATGGATGCGATAACTCTTTCGAGCCGGATGACCACTCGGGCGAAGCACAAGAAGTTCTTTGTCCGAGAGGGGGAAACGGGGGCGTTTGCGTTACTGCCAGGGTATCGGCCGGCAGCAACGGGTAACAGGTAACGTTTCCCGTTACCTTCCGCGCGTTTCAAATATGTAGCGCGACCGAGAGTGCGCGCATCGACACAATCAGGGTGCGAGCGCGGGATTTTGGTGGGCCCCACCTGCCGGTTTGGGGATCGCAAGGCTCCTGCCTTGTATGGACCAGCGGAAATGCTGATCTCTCACTCATGCTCAATAATCGCGTTCGGGTCATCGACCTTGAGACGGCCGGCGAGGGCCCACACGACGTCTGTGAAATCGGTTGGCAGGACGTCTCGCTAAGGGGTGATGGACACTGGGAGGTCACGGAGGAACGCGGTGCGTTTCTCGTCAATCCGGGTCGAGCCATCTCCGCCGATACGATGGCGGTGCACCATATTCGGGATGAGGATGTTGCTGGCGCGCCGTACTGGAAGGAGATAGCGCCGTCCATCCTGAAGCCAGAGGGCGGAGTATTGGCTTTGGCGGCGCACCGAGCGGCGTTCGAACAGCGATACTGCCGACCGCGGCTGAGCGCGGGTGCTCAATGGATCTGCACCTGGAAATGCGCCTTGCGCCTGTGGCCGGAGCTGCCCCGGTTCTCAAACCAGATGCTTCGGTATCAACGGAAGCCGACGGGGCTAGTACACGAGCTTGGCTTGCCCGCTCATCGCGCGATGCCCGATGCGTACGTGAGCGCGCACCATCTCCGCGACATGTTGAATGAGGCTTCGATCAATCAGCTGATTGCCTGGAGTGCGGGGCCAGGCTTGTTGCCCCGCGTGCCGACGGGGCCTGATCGCGGTAAGGGATGGGATCAAGTGAGCGCGACATCGTTGTCCGAACTCGCCGCCAGTCGGGATCTCGATGTTCGATTCAGCGCTCAAACTGAGCTCAATCGGCGGAACGGCGGGAAGGAAGTCGACCGAGAGCCGGCACAGGCACGCTTGCTGTAAAACTCCCCTGCACCGTCCTCTACGCTTCAACGCCACGGAGCGCCATAGCCTGAATATCGCCCCGATCACAGAAGCGACCGGTGATGACGCCGCCGCCGCCCGGTCGCACTGCCGGGCAAGCTATCTGGTCGTGCTCAGTTGCCGAGTGGCGCAGGACGGATCCTTATACGCTCACCACCGCCCCGCTGCTGGAAAGAGCCACCTTGGCAGACATCATTGCGGCTGACGGCTGATCGACATCGCGAAGTTTCGACATGCTCATGTGATGCTCGTTTAGGCCACGGCACTGACGGATAGCGTGGCCAGTGCGATCCTTCCATTCCCGAAGCATCCCAGCCGGCAACGGCTCTGCCCCGGAGAGAAAGAGGCGCATGTGCTTCGTAGCTTCCTTGTTGAGGCGGGCATCCTGGAGGAGCTGGTCATAGCGGGCGGGCCCGCCGATCATGCTCGTCACCCGCGGCAGATACCTAAAGAACCAGTCCTTCCCGTGATCAGGTAGCAGGATCATCTTGGCGCCCGCGAGCAAGGTCGCGTTCGTAGCGGCGAGAAGGTCGTCAGTGTGCAGGTTCGGCAGGGCATGGAGCAGCACGTCACCCTTTGTGAAGCTCCATTGATCTACCAGCGCCAGCCCGTCGGACCACAGTTTGGCGTGGCTCACCCTCTCACCCTTGAAGCTCCCGGTCGTGCAGGAGCTATAGAGGATCGCGGCGATATCATCGGACGCACGCTCAACGTCCGCAAAGCGTGGCATTGCAAGGAGCAGCTTGTCGAAAAACCTGGTGGTGCCCCGGTGCCAAGGTTGCCACACACCCAGTGTTTGTAGCTTGGCGCCAGCCATTTTCGCGAAGGGCTTGACTGCATCCTTCCTGCGAGGATCGCAGACGAATATACGGGGCTTGGAATCGCTCAGACAGTGAGCGATTTCAGCCCCGTTGTAGGCGTTATCCAGCGGCACGAAGATCGCGCCGGCTCGTATGATGCCCAGATAGAGCTTCATGGCCTCCACGCTCTTTTCTACTTGCACCGCGACGCGGTCCCCCGGCTTCACGCCAAGCGAGACCAGTACGTTCGCAGCGCGCGCGGAACCTGCGAGAATCGCGTGATATGACCAGCTTCGTTCGTAATCAGCTGTGACAAAATGGGTATCCAGCTCAGCTACGCGCGAGCTGATTAGATCGAAGAGATGATTGCCCATAATTTTGGGTCCTTACGGTCGTGCTCGTGGTCGCGAAGTCGTAGCGGTTGCTAGATCCGCGCAGACCCACGCTGAAAATTCGCCGCCACCATTCATTCGCTCCAGCCAGATGCCATTGCATCCGTCGCTAGAAACGAGGAACATCGCACTCCAATAAGCCGTCGCGCGCTAAGAATAAAAGAGGCGACTAGCTGCAACATTTCCGCGTAGCTGAAGCAAAATTTAGCAGTAACATAAAATTGAGCCGACCCGCAGGGGATGGTATTGATCTATATGGGGACGGCGCACTGCGAATAAGTCGCCAAGAGTCAAACTTCTTCGAAAATGTAGACGTGAGCGTCCGCCCTATCGTTAAACAGAGAGTGCCGGAGTCTTGCTTTCGGTGAATGGAAAGCCGGAGCGCTATAAGCGCTCAAAGGTGAATTCCGGCCGCATTCGCTCCGAACAATTGCGCGCCGGAACACAATTCGAATTGCACGAAGGGGAAATATCTGCCGCAGCTAGAGGGTGTCAGAAATGTGCCAAACTAATGAAACATGACCTTCGTGGGGCCGCGGCGGCGATCAGAGCGGCGGCCTCTGGCTTCTGTCAGGACCAGGCAGCTCCGGCCCTAGCCGAGAGACTGAATTCAAAGGAGCCAGTTCTCACGGGAAGACGCGGTGCCTCGGGACGTCAAACATGAGCTCCCGATCGAACGCGGATGAGGGACTCACATACTCGGAAATCTCCGAGAGTTCCTCTAGCAATTCCCCTTCACGGACCATGTCCTCAGGCTCCTGGTCGGCGCCAAGATCCATGGTTGTAAACTCGATGAAAATGTCGACATCGCCAACGAACGGCTCGTCGCGCAGCAAGCTTCCGAATAGGTCGATGGCCTTCACCTTCACGCGAGCGTTCGCAACTGCATTTGTATCCGCTGCCCAAGCCAGCACGCTGGCTAGGATCTTTTCGGCTTCGGCCCGAGCGATTTTGGGCCGATCGGTGTATTGTGAAAGCGCCATACCCTTGGAAGTGGGCGACAATCTCTCTGGTACGAGCCAACCTTCTGAGATCAATTTCTTTTGGATCTGGAGAGCGTCGACCTGCGAGACAGCCAGCTCTGCTCCGATAATTTCTACGGTCATACGCCGGGGCAGCGGTACCCTCAGGCCGTGGACGTCCTGATAGTCGGGCTCGCTGTCGAGAAATGCGACGAACAGGTCACGCATCATTAGCGGGTCCATCCCCGCGACCTTTTCCGGCAGGTCCATACGATTTTCGCCTCATCGCAGGTTTAGAAGTTGATGGGGTGAGCAGACGACCAGCTGCTTCGCGCCCCGGGTCATGGCAACATAGAGATGCCGTCGGTCCATAGGGGCAGGGTTTAGAATCACGGCGACGTCCGCCTCCAACCCCTTTAGAAGCAGAGTGCTGCCAACAGTCCGCTTTGCAAGCGGCCGCCCGACTAGACGCGATCGCTCACGGATTGCGGCTGCCGCAGCGGCGGGAGTCATACCTTGCTGCCCGCGGCATGCCTTCAGCATGTCATAGCCGCCTCGCAAGATGGCAGGCCTGTGAGCTCTAACGCCGGGCTGCGAATTGATTTTCTCCAGGAAGTCCGCCGCTCCCGCATACGAAGGGTTATCCGCGAAATCGAGTGCAGCCCGCTCAATCTCTGTCGCTGCTGCGCGCGCGCGACCCGCTTGGAGAATGCGGAGACGCTCGATAAGTGCTGTTGCGCCGACGTTCGTCATAACGCTCCCTGCAAACCGAACGACGTGGTCGGCGATACCCGGAGACTGCAGGTCGAAATCCTCCCCAAACGAGATCAAATCCCGCATATCTACGTTCTCGACCACGACTCCAAATGGGATCTGGCTGGCGAAGTCTCGCTGAGCGGACGGATTGGTAGAATCAGCCAAAACGAGTACGCGAGAGTCTGGAGAAGGAAGCGCTATCGATCCGGCGCGTATACGATCTCGGTGGTCATTTTTGCCATCCAATCGCACCCATCGAACGTTGGGCGGTGCATTTCCAAGATCAATCGGGCCACCACTTATCAAAGTCTGCCGGACTTCGAGCAGCCAGCGCCCGAACCTCTCTTCGCCGGCGTTGATCCACCGATACGGTGTGCCCAATTCGCCAGCGGTCGGGAACGTAGCTTTCACCTGCGCCTCCCAATCTGCCACGGGTCCAGCGAAGTTGAAAATCGCCTGCAATGGATCCCCCAAAACGCAGGTACGAAGCGCGGTGCTCGCGTGAACAATGATCTCGTGCTGAGCGACAGAGCAATCTTGGTATTCGTCGACGATTAGCTGATCATATGTCGCTGCGAGAACATCGTGAATGTGTCCGGCAGCCAGCAAGCCGGTCGCCGCTGCTCGGATAGCTGGATAATCGCTTCGCGCGTTGGACATCGAGAGGATTGCCGGATCATGGCCGCTGCGCTGAGGAAATGAGCTCAGCAATTTCATAGCCCAGCCGTCGATCGTGGCCAGCCGATAGGATGAGGAGGGAACTCTCTCACGATCCAGGCGCCCGCGAAGAGCGGCAACGCCTGCATTCGTATGCGTCAGAACCAGAATGGGCTTGGGCGCGCGATGCTTGGCGAGCGCAACAGCAATGAGGTGCGTCTTTCCGCAACCCGCGGGCGCAGTGACGGAACCTCTGTCGATCGAGAGAAGGTCGATCTCAGGCACCTTCAAACATCCAGTTGTACAGAGCTGTCACCGTTGCCTGGAATTGCTCGTCGGCGCTTTCCCAATCTGGAAAAACCAATTCGCGCGCAATGCCTTCCATCCGTGTCACCGACTTAAACCAAGGCTCCCGTTTTGACCGGGATGCAGCGCCGAGTGTGCGGCGTAGACCGGCATCTAGCGTTTGTGCGCTGGTGCATTGGTTCAGCGTGTGCTGTCCATTCGAAGCGGAGCGAATATGCTCGTTGACCGTGTCGGCATCGAGAAGAGCCACAGCGCGTTGGAGAAGTTTACCCGCAACTTCGCTTGAAAGGCCCATGAAGAGCTCGTCTTCCAGTGCACACCCTGCGCGCCATTTGAAAACGGCGCCGCCCACCCTTTTAAACGCTTCCTCGTCAGCAGCATCGGGCTGGACGTCGTCATCTCGCAATACGGCTACACGATAGCCCAACGACTGGAATGCGCGGGCGCGAGCGTAGATTTGGCTGACGCCTTTCGCATCCACCAGAGCTACGCCGTTTGCCGTGAGCGTTTTGACCTTCTCGTCGCCGAGAAACAAATCCAGGCCTCGGAGAAGGCCGGCTTCGCTCGCGCCCTCACAGACTATCACTGTGGGGGCGAGGAAGGCCTCAGGATAAAGTCGCATCGTACCTTGGACGCCTTCATCGGATCCCACGACCGCGATCGAGTGCTCCTTTTCGAGTTTGCGAACGACATGGAGTTGGTCGCCACGCAACTCGCGGAGCGTGATCGGCGAATGTGTGGTGATGAATGCTTGGATAGGCGGTTGCTCCTCCTTCGCGCCAATAGAGCCGAGCAGACGCAGGATCCGGTGTGGTTCCAAGCCATGTTCGAGCTCATCGATCAGAAGAATACTCGACTGGGCTGACGCCCGACGTTGAAGACCAGCCAGCAAAAGGCGCGTCGATCCGGTCCCAAGAGCGCGCAAGGGCACTCCGTCTGCGCTGTGAAGCGCGATCGTCCCCCCCGAGAATGAGACCGAGTGGGCATCCAGCGTCGCCTTGATGCCGTCGCTTAGGGAAATGCCCAGCTCCTTCGCTGTCTCTTCAACAACACGAAGCGTCCCTCCCAGCTGGCTGTCGGCAACATCTCCAAATACGGAACGAGCTGTGCGCGCAGCCTCTGCCAAGGCCGCCGTCATATCGGGGCGTTCGTCGGACAACCGGTTCAGGATGGATCCGCGGCGCCAGGCCAAATTGTGATCAGCGAGGGCCCCAACCCTCGTCGGAGCAATTCGAGCACGGTCGGACCACGTCAAGAACCGCGATTGACCAGCCCCCTCCGCTCGTTCCGAAAACAACGTCCAAACCGGGTCCAGGTCGCCCTGTACGGTCAATCGCACACTGAGGACGGTTTCAGATTGTGCCTCCGGCTCGTCCTCCACGATTCCCTTCGCGGTGAATCCGCGCAGATAGCTTCCATATGCCTCTAGGCTTTTGAGGGAATCATCAAGCTCGCCCACCGTTACCGTGATGGTGATGGGTTTCGATACGTCGAGAAGGTGAAAATCGGCGTCTGTGAACTGCAGAACGCGACGAGCCCCGATGCAGTAATCGATCGCATCCAGAATCGACGACTTGCCCGCGTCTCCAGGGCCGATCAGACAATTTATCCCCAGGGAGGGGTTCCAACGCAATTTCTGCACGCAACGGAAGTTATCAATCTCAACGCGTCGAATTCGAGCCATCGCCTTCCCCCCAACTAGGGCTGCTGCAATAGGCTGGCGTGCGTCCAACCCCAAGCAGCAGTGTCGCCAATTTTGATCCAGCCGCCGCGCTTCTCGAAGACGCTGACGGTGGTTCCAGTCGGCACGACCTTCACCGACGCAGCGGTTCGATCAGGCCCATTTCGGACGTTCGCGGTCTGCTTGACGACCATCTTCTCGATTGCGCTCGGTGCTGCTGCAGGAAGAGCGGGCGCTGAGACTGTTATGGGCGCAGACGCCCCTGCTGACGGGATTGGAGCGACCTGAGCCGGCGCGGAGATAGACGATGAACTGGTGCTCGGCCGTTCGGCGCTTATTATCGACACAGCCGGCGTCGACGAGATCACGGCCATGGGAGCAGAAGTCAGCTTCGGCCGCATAAGGTTGGAGACGGGCGCATATGCAATCAGTCCGGCAAGCAACGCCGGGATCGCAATCACTTCGTAGGCGCCCAGCACCTTCGGCAAGGCGGGTAGCAATGCATCGGGATCCTTTTGGAGCCCCTCGCTCGTAGCCGCTGGCTCGACGACCGAATTCGAAGCCTTCGCCTGCCGTCGAAGTGCGCCCTGAAAGCTGGTAATCGCATTCCCGAAAGCCAGTGCTGAACCGCAATGGCTGGCATTATATGCTTCTTCAACCCCATTCCTCGTCCTGAACCTGATCTCGCCGTAGAGAGCGATCGGGATCTGGAAATTCTCTGAAAATCGGCGGTCGGGCGATCCGTCCTTGTTCGACTTGTGCCAGGCGTGCCCAACGATCTCAGCATCGGGTGGGACCGTTTCACGCTCGATGAAGCGGCATCCGTATGTTTCGACCGTGAGATCACGCAGGTCGATGAGGGCGTAATCGCTGCTCGCCTTGTCCCTAATGAGCATGAAGCCCGGAAAGAGGTCTAGATCGCCGCCGTTGGCGTTCTCAAAACGGTGCCCGCCGCCAGACGTGGCCACGATGCCATCGACGACTTCCCTCAGCCCGACAGGCGTCCGCGTGACAGTCTCGTGTGCGGCGGAACGGGTGCGGAAACGGTCGACAGCTACCGAGGATGTGACGTCCCAGAATTTCGCGGTCTGGGAGAGCCGGTCGAACGTCTTCCTCACTTCCGCCCATGCCGACCAGGTCTGGGCGTCGAGATCGATTTCCACCTTGATCTCTGTCGCGATGATGGCCGCGGCGACCTTCAAGGCTTCGTCTTCCGCCTCTTCGAAAGCAGCGCGCGCAGCGGGGATCGAGGATTTCATCACAACGCGAAGCGGCAACTGTTCGCGGCGTCGGAGTTTCCGCCAGGCGCGACGTCGATCGGCAATCGCCTCGGTCATGTCCGACTGGAGCAAGGCCTTCTGGTGCGCTGCATCGTTGATCAGCTTTTTCAGTCCCTCGAGGTCAGGACTGGTCAAACTCGCCACCTCGGCGCTCTTGATCTCCCCGACCAGGGGTCCTTGTTGCGGCTCAGCGGCGGGGCGGATCTGCTCGGGTGAGGCTGGCGGTTCCAGATAGATTTCAGCGGGTGTCGACGCGGGTTTGGCGCGGCGCGGCGAACTCAAACTCTGAGTGTAAGAGATGCCGGTTCCCGGTAGGCCGACGGTCAGGCGACTGCCGCGCGGACCGATGTTGACCATGGCACCCGGCACGCCGGCGCTCACGCTGACGCCGCTAAGGCTGAAGTTCACCCTGACGCCGGGGAAAAGCCGAACGGAACGCCGAAACCTAAATCCCATGAAGCGTCCTTTCCGCTGTCACGATCAGGCTGACGCGGCTGCTGGGTTAGAGGGTAGGAGAGCTTCTGGAGCTCTCGGCTGGCTTTGCAGGCGTCTGCTGTTCTTTCAGGTTCTTCCCGATCAGATCGCCGCGTGACCGGATGACGTAAGCCGTGACGACGTCACGAACACGGTCCTCCGCGATCTTTCGGACCAATGTTCGATCTGATGGCCCACCGGATTCATTCTCAACAAGCTCGGTGGTGACCTTCACGAGCGCATCGATATCGTTCTGGCAGAAGATCATCGCCGCCTTAGCGACGACCTCCGCCCTCTCGTCGGTCAGGAGCATGGTCGCACCTTCCTTGCCGATGCAGGCGAGCGTCTTCGTGCGAATAAGGTCTCGTGTCTTTTCCAGGAGTTCAGTCCGTTCGACGCGAGCCACCTTGGCGCGTGTCTCGGCTTCAATCCGCTGCGCTTCGGCGTGCGCGGCAGCGGCCTCCCGCTCGGCCTTTTCCTTTTGCAGCCTGGCTTGCCGTTCCGCGCGCTCCCGCTCTTCATTGGCCTGCCGCTCGGCCGTCCTGCGCTCAGCATCTGCCCGGGAAGATGCGATCTGACTGGCCAGGCGCACGCGCACGGCTCTCTCCAGATCCGTCAGATACGCACCGGTGTAGAATGCTTGACCGCCGAAGCCGTAGATTGCGTCGTGGGTCGATATCATCACCGAGATCGACTGAGCGCAGATCGATACGGCCCGGTTGATGAGCGGCTGGAAGCTATCATAGGCGACAGCTCCGTCGAAGCCATCGTCGCGGCGGACGACGGCGGCTACGCAATCGGTCGCTGCTCGAACATAGGGAACGTGCTGCTTTCGCTTTTGTGCTTCTGATTGCGCCGGTGTTTGCGCCACAGCCGGCAAAGCCGATGCCACCAACGCGGCGAGCACAAGAAACGTACGCATAGTCCTTCCCCCAGAGCGTGTGTGTTTTACCAATCCTTAACCGCAAGTCGAGTCGGACATCGCGCTTCGGTTAAGATCTAGGAATGGCCTCGATTGCACGCTGTCACTTGCCGCGAGCGTGCGGTTCGGATCGGTCTCAGCTCTCCGGAGGCTCACCGATGAAATCTTGTGGTTACGACAACTTGCGGTGTTGCCGACACGAGTAGCGCTGCGTAATGGCTTGATGACTGCCGATATTTGTCCGGGGGGACGAGATGGGACGCCGGGTGTTCTTTAGCTTCCATTTTGCCAACGATCATTGGCGCGCTGCTCAAGTACGCAGCATGGGTGCGGTGGAAGGAACGGCCGAACTCAGCGATAATGACTGGGAGGCCGTCAAGAAGAAGGGCGATGGCGCAATTTCCCAATGGATCGATGATCAGATGAAGGGAACTAGCTGCACGATCGTGCTGGTCGGATCCCAAACTGCCGGACGAAAGTGGATTGATTACGAGATTAAGCGCGCTTGGGAACTCAAAAAGGGCCTTTTTGGCATCCGGATTCACAATCTTCTGAATTCGTCGAGCAAGACTGATTTTGCTGGGAATAATCCCTTCGCCTCTTGGAACGTTTCCGGGCAATCGTTGGCGAACTTGATCAACCTTTACAGTCCCTCCGGCGCTGATAGCAAAGCCGTCTATAAATCGATTTCCGAGAATATCGATAACTGGGTTGAGAGCGCGATCAAGGCGCGTGCCTGATGTCTGCGGCCAGGAAGCGCTTCCTGAAAGAGTTTCCAGAAGCGCTGCTCGATGACAACGCAGCCGCCTTCATCGGAGCGGGAGTGTCCATTGGAGCCGGATATCCTTCCTGGCGCGACTTGCTCCATGATATCGGCGAAGAGCTGGGCGTTGATGCCGGAGATGTGCACGATCTCGCGGCACTTGCTCAATGGAGTATTGGTACGACAGCCGGACGAACCCGGGTAAATCAAGTCCTCCGCCAAAAGATCGCTCCGAGGCACCCTGTGCCCATGGCACTTCAGGTCCTCTCGCGTCTTCCGATCAGGGACATTTGGACGACCAACTATGACAGCCTTATCGAGCGAGCTTTTGACGATATCGCTCGGCCAATAGAGCTGATCTCGGCTGAGGCCGACTTAGCGGTCAAGGTTCGACCCGGAGCTGCTCGCCTCTACAAGATGCACGGCTCGATTGATCGTCTGGATGACATCGTTCTATCCACCGACGACTATGAGCTATATCGGCGGCGGCGGGGTGGATTCCTGCCGCTCCTCCAAGCCCATCTTACGAGCAGCACCCTTCTCTTCCTCGGTTTAAGTTTTACCGACCCGAATTTGCGCCACGTACTTGGCTCGATCAAAGACCGCTTTAGAGAATCTCCTCCCGAGCATTTTGCGATCGTGCGGCCGCCGCAGGAGAATGAATTTCCCAACAAACCGACTTTCGAGGGGCGTGCCCGACAGCACGCATTGTGGGCTGCGGATTTGAAGCGCTACGGGCTTCAAGTCGTCGAGATCGACCACTATGACGAAGTTGACGACCTGCTTCATCAAATTGAACGCCGTGTGGCAGCTAAGCGCATCTGGATCAGCGGCAGCTGGCCGTTGGAGATTGACCAAGCCGGATTACAGCGTGCTTCGAAGGTATCTGAAGCAGTCGGCGAAGAGCTAGGCAAGGCTGGCTACATGCTTGTGACCGGAGGCGGCTTGACCGTGGGCTCCGGAGCAATCGCGGGTTTTTTGGGCGCTCTCCAGCGCTCAGGCGGCTGGGATCTTCAGCGAAGGTTGATCGCGCGACCATTCCCACAGCCGCTCGGAGATGCAGAGCCCAATCGGGAGCACTGGACCGCTCTTCGCCTTGAAATGGCGCGGCTGTCTGGAGCCGTAGTGATTATTGGCGGAGCGAAGGTCCAGCGCGGAGGCTTGTCCATCGCAGAAGGTGTCCGTGAGGAGTTTAAGGTTGCTGCTGAAGCTGGCGCGCTGATCATCCCAGTCGGGTCGACCGGGGGTGCCGCCGAGGCGATCGCGTCGGAATGCCTTGCGGGCAAACATGACGAACATGATTTGCCATCCAAATCCGATCTCAAGGCTTTGATGGATCCTAATCTCGATCCACAAAGGATTGGCTCGATCATCCGAGAAGTCCTTCGAAAGCACCGACCTTAGCGCGCATGCAACCGAAATGGATGGTAGCGGCGATCTCCCGATTATCCACTCTCCTACTTCTTCAACGACCGTCTGACCGGGCCATAGGGTATTGGAAATGGCGTTTGTTCGAGAAAGCGATATACGCGCCAGGGCAAAGCGGCGCGCGAACAGCGAGGGGATGGCCGCGGAGGAGATCCTCAAACGCGTGATCCGCAGGCGTCTGGCCGCTTACGACATCTTCCTGTCTCAAACGACACGGGACGCCGAGATTGTCCTTGGCGTCTATGACCTGCTCACGAGTGCTGGTTACTCAGTCTTTTGTGACTGGATCAGCGCCCCTCAAGCCGATCGCAGCCAAGTGACGCCTGCGAACGCGGAATTTGTTCGCTCGATGATGAGGGTCAGTTCCTCTCTGCTCTTCTTAGACACCGACGGAGCTGCACAATCGCTATGGATGTGTTGGGAGCTGGGTTGGTTCGATGGGCACCGCGGTCCTGTGGCGGTGCTACCAATTCTGCCCGACGGCCAACAACATTACCGCGGGCGGGAGTTCCTAGGTCTGTATCCCTATGTCGAGATAGACGGCGAGGGTCGTCTCAAGGTCGTTCGTCCGGTCGTGGCTAGTCCTAGCGGAATCTCGATCATTGAAGCTCCAAACGACCGGTCTTTTGATTCCTGGCGCCAGGATCCTAGGGATGGAATGCGCCCTCGCATCGTCGGCGGTTTCGGTCGGTAGAAAGCGATCAAGCAGCCTGAGGGCCTCCTTTCAGCCTCCGCTGATTGGATTTCGACCCAGCAAGCCCGCCGTCTGCACCGCATCGGGAATTATGGGCGCATTGAACATACGATCTCAGCTGGGATCTGAGCGTCCATTGAGAGAAACGCAAAAAGCCCGGTCGGAAGCTCTCGTCTTCCGGCCGGGCCAGGTCACTGGAACAGGATCAGCGACGCGTCTTCGATCATGCCACTAAGCCGATCTTCACGGACGAAGAGCATTGGACGGCTGCAACCGTCCTCGGTCTCGATTTCGAACCCGAGCGCTTCGTGCTCGAACTCGAAGTCCATGTACTGCAGCTCGAACGGCGCGTTGATCAGACAGGTGAATGGGGAGCGGTGCGCACCCCGGCGGCTTTTCGACTGCATGGCAACCTCCTGAGGATCGCAAGGCCTACACCTTGGCGAACGGGACATGCCCGGGAGGTCCGATCAGTGCCGAGGCACGAGGATCACGGTGAGGCCGTGGATCTCGTCAACTGGGGCAGCATTGGAAGGGGCGCCTACCCCTCCGTGAGCACCATCGGTGCGACGGCAGGGAGCGTTCCTGCGCAATAGCGGCCCTTGGAAGGGCGTATGGTCGAACCGATGAGCATGGCGCCCCTATAGGCCGTAGACCGTTGCCAAGAAAAGAGGCCGGCGGACGCAGGATTGGCGCGTGGCTGAAGCAAAATTTAGCAGCAACCTAAAATTGAGCGGACCCGCAGAGGCCCATCGCGGATCCAATCTCAGGGCGACGCATCGCGAACATGCTGCCATGAGTCAATCTTACTCGAAGATGTAAGCACCAGGGTCCGATTTATGCCTGAAGTACCTGCTCTGGAGTCTTGCTTTCAACGAAATTTACGGCGCTATAAGCAGTGATATGCCGCCCACCTCAGCTGGGTTCGACAAGGGAAATGCCCTAGTTGGAGGGGATTTTCACACCCAGAATTTTTGAGGTATTTCGCCGCCTGCCCCCCACGCTGAGGCCCGTCGTGTATCAAGTCCGCTCTACCTTCCGCAGCTCAACCACCACCGACCGCGCCGCTACGGCGGCTGACGCACTGCGGATATTTCGTGAGGCCCAAGCCAAGCCGTTTCTGCGCGCCTGTGCGGTCCTGCGTAACGCGGTGATTATGTCCCAAGCTGAGCTCGAAAAGGCCGCGCGTGGCGAAATCGCCTGAGATTGGCTGCCTTACGCGGCGTGCTTACGCGCGATATCGATCAAACGCGGTCAGGCGCGCAGTGAGCGGCTCCGCGTCTTCCCAACCGTAGATATCGGTACGAAGATAACGGAGCTCCTCGTCGCAGAGCTCTTCATCGATCTCGATCCACCAGGCTCGGGGCCGACCGTCGCTCCCATCCGACCAGCGATAGCCTCGGCCTTTAAGATGGTCCTTCATGTCGAAGGGCGCGTTCTCCGCATAGATCCGGACCCGGCTTTGTTGGCTGGATCGCAGAAGCGCAGCGAAAGGCGGAGTTCCATTCTCTCCCACCGGACGGGCCAACACCTCCAGCAGCGCGTGACAATCGTCGGTCGCTCGGTGCCCCTCGTGGAACAGACCGGATTGTCCGACGAGGTAGCCGAGCTTGTTTCCCTCGAAGCCAAGGTCGGCCCACGGGACTTCCTTGACCGAGCATGCCCAGGCCTTCGCAGCAAAAGTCCGCGAGAGGCCCTCGCAAAACGGTCGATCGAAAGCGGCGTTGTGCGCGATCACCAGATCCGCAGGCTCAATCAGAGCATCTATGGCCGGGAAGTCGATTTCCAGACCCGCGACCATCTCGTCAGTGATGCCCGTCAGCCGCGTGATCTCGGCTGGGATCAGTTCCGATGGCTGACGCAACCCGCTGTAGACGCCAACGACATCGCCGACCACGCCGTCATTGTCGTAGGTGAATGCAACCGCTCCGATTTCGATGACCTCGTCCTTAGCGTGGTTCAAACCGGTGGTTTCGGTATCGATCAGGACCGCAAGGTTTGGAAAAGCGCTTTCAGCTCGCGGGATGACGATGCGCGGAACAAGCTTCCGTAGGATCCTGAAGCGCCCAGTCTGCTCTAGTCGTTGAGCGGCTTCATCGTCGTCCCAGCCGGCTTGGGGAGGTGCTGCCGCCTGGCGCTTCCTCGGCGCGGGCCGCGGCGTCTCCCGATAGCCGGGCGCATCATCAAACAGATCGATCTGAGCAGAACTCGTCTTCATGCCGTTGATATCTATCCCGGCACCATCTGCGCGCCAATCCGGCCCATGATAAGGGCCGACGAGCCAGCGTGCCACGGCGGATGTCGGGGTCGATCTGCCGCTCATTATTCAGCGGGTTCAACGATGCCGCCGGTAGAGTGTCCGATGGGGATAAATCCCTTCTCCATGCGAAATGTACCTCCGTGTGATCGCGCCTCGGATAGCTGTAAGTCCGCGATCGGTGGGATACGCTGTATTACAAATTGTGGGGTGGCGAATGAGCAAAGCAGAGCTCGCCGACCCGATCGCCTTGAGGTTTCCTGTCGATGTCCTCGCCGATATCGAGAAGATCGCCGCAGCCTCCGAGCGGTCGCGGTCGTGGGTGATCGTCCGCGCGCTCAAGCTCTATCTGGCCAGTGAGGGAGCCGACTGCCTGGCGATCCTTCGAGGAAGGGAAGAATCTGAAGTTGGTAGCGGCCATGACGCTGACGACGTGCTCGCCGAACTGGAAAGCATTGTACGCAGCAAAATCGCTCGATGAAGGCCTGACCGTCGTCGGAGCTGGCTCTATTTGTGAGTCAGCGTCTCACAACCATCATCGCCCTCGGGTCGGAGTTCCGCACGATAACGCTATTTCAGAGCGCATCTTTGCCGTTATAGGGCGCCAGAGAGTCTGACTTTTCCGACAATTGCCAGGTCAGGCGGTTCAGGGTGAGCTTCGCATAGGCTCCCGCACTGCAGGTTGAGCGGTGCGGGTAAGCAACAACGACTGCGAGGTCGACGGAGGCCTCGATCTAGCCGATCCGCCGCCGCCGATCAGGCCTTCCGCCGGGCGCTGCAGCCGCAACTTGCTTCGGAGCACACCCTCAACTGCCGGCGACTCGCTTGAAGGGCGGAGAACAATCCAAACGCGCCCGCTTTGCTCGTCGCCAAATGGTTTGCCAGGCGTGTCGCTCGCGCCCGGGCCCCTTTGCAAGCCCCGTACGTCAAGCCGGTTACACGGCCAGTTCAGTTACTCCCGGGTGACGGTGACGCGCCGGTCCAAGCGCCCAGCGACCCCATAGCTCCATCAGCTGATATTCGGAGCTGCCCGGCCCCCTGGCATGATCGACATCTCCCGAGAGTCTGAATTTTTCGAAATTACGGGCGTCTGGGACTGCCCTCTCCGCAAGAACTTATTACGTGTCGCTATTTCTCGATCATTCGGGACAGAGAGGCCGTCTTTCCCGTGCGTGGCAGGCTGGGTGTTGAGCTATCCGGCGGCCAGCTGGAAGCCCGAGACCAGTCCTGAGCGCGCTTCAACCGGCCGCTGCGGCGGATTTGCTGCATATTGGAGCGACGAGCCAAGCCCGCGTGGATCGGAGAGCGCGAGTGAGCGAGGGGGAAGGATCGCGCTGCTTAGTCGGCGCCCGTGAGATCGACTTATCCGTTAGGTGGGCGCTTTGAGTCCATATTTTGCGCAAGCCGGAGCACTCGGGACAGCCAATCTTGAAAATGAGCTCGTTTGGGACGGCTTATTCTGGCATTGCGCGAACCAGAATGCGTGCATTCCGCTGGTTCCGAGGTCGCCTCGTCGTCCCAGTAAGGCTTTTCCGGGCGAAAATTCGGAGCAGAAGGCGATGAGTCAGGCTTTTGCGAATCGCCAAACTTCGAGTCACGCAACTGCGTTTAGCGAGTCAGAGATAGCCTAGAGCCGAAAGGATAGGCCCATTGATATTTCAAGGGAATCTCTGCAGAGAGAGTCAGAGATTTATGTTTCCCCACACCGAAGCCGGCACGGCGTTTCAAAGCCCGCGCAGACAGTGTCTGCGCGGGCTTTGCCATTACTTGAAGCCGATCAGCACACCGTCGGCGCCGAGCGACAGCTGCAGCCCTTTGCGGCGCGTCGCCAGCTTCATGGTCACACCGTTTGTGTTGCGCAGCCAGAGCGTACCGCTTCCCTGGTCGCCAAGGGCCCAGCCCTCGCGCAGCTGGACATAGGCGCCGGCGAAATCCTCGCGCCGCGTCAGCCCGTAGACCGTCCCGTTTGCGGTCAGGCGGGAGGCGCCGATGCCGCCGAAGCCGAGCCCTCCAACGGTGAGGCCATAGTTCCGGCCGCGAAAGCTGAGCGTGCCTCCGCCCACCTGGCCCGAGCCGATGAAAGCGACCTGGACCTGCTGGATTCGGACCTTCCCCGTCGCCGGCCCGAGATTACTCTGCTGCGCGCCGACCGGCCCAGCCAGCATCAGCGTCGCCGCAAGCATGATACCGGCCTTTGCCAGGGTAGCGGTCTTTGCAATCTGCTTCATCATGGCTGCCTCGCTCCTCAGAAGGGGTTGATGTAGTTGGTGATGGCGATCTGCCGGAGGAGGACCTTCCGGATCACATGAGCGGCCTTCACCCGGTCGGTGAAGATCGCGGCGGCGCCGCTGCTGCCCGCCGGCAGGGACCGGGCGAAGGCGGCATCGTCGATTCTCACGCGCACCACGAAGGGAGCCGCCTGGATGGCGCCCGGCGTCACCGCTGCCCCCGAGGTGTGGACCTGCCCGGTGGAGACCGCCTGCAGGATGCTCTCCACCTTGCCGGTCTGCACCGTTCCCGGCGTCATCTTGAAGGTCAGCTCCACCGACTGTCCCGGCGCGAGATAACGCGCATCGGTCTGGTTGATCTCGACACCGACGATCGTATCGGCGGTGTCGATGAAAGCCATGACCGGCGAGAGCGGCAGGCTGGCGACGCGAGCGCCCTTGCGAAGCGCGACATTGGTGACATAGCCGTCGGCGGGCGCGCGCACCGTCGTCTTCTCCAGATTCCACTTGGCGCCTTCGAGCTGGGCCCGCAGCTGATCGACGGAAGCCTGCCGTTCCTCGACGTCGAAAGCCCGGCCGGTGCCCTGGGTCTGCAGCTGGGTCATCTGGAAGAGACGCGTCTCCTGAAGCTTGAGCTGCGCCTGGATCGCATCGACCTGGGCCTGGAACGGCGTCGGATCGATCCGGAAGAGCACATCCCCGGTCTTCAATGGCTGGTTGGCCTGGACGGGAACCTCGATCACCTCGCCGGCGACGTCGGGCACGATCGCGACCGAGTTGCGCACCACCAGCACGCTGCCCTGAGGGGCGCCCCAGTTCATCGGGATGAACAGGCCAATGAGCAGAAGCAGCAGGACGAGGACCGGAGAAACCTTCCAGAACATATTGAAGGGCACGACCCTGAGTTTCACCAGGATGAAGAGCAGGGCGAGATAGACATTGAGCAGAACGACGATCATCGCGCCGCCTCCGTCCCGGAGGACGAGTGGCCCGGCCTCGCCGGTACATCGACATAGGCCCAGATCAGCACGGCCGGCCAGAGCACGAAGCCGAGGAAGAGCGTGACCCAGCCGCCGATCGAAACCGCCTCGGCCCAGGGATGATTGCGCCGCCGCGCGACCATGCCTGGCCACATCGCCATGAAGACGACGACAAAGACCGTGCTGGAGGCGAGGACCACCAGAACGATCCATGCGAAGATATCGAGACCGGACATGTCTTCCCCTGTTGTCCCTGCGCGCCCCTTCAGGCGATCGGATTGAGCGGCGGCAGCGGCTCGACCACCCGATGCGGCGGCGATCGATTCTGACGATGGAAGGTGGTCACGGCGCTGGCGAAGGCGGCTCCCGCCGCCCGGTCCCAGGCCGGGCCCGCGCCGAACAAAGCGTGTTCGAGCCCGGCCAAGGCGGGAGCCAATGCGCCTGATCGCGCGCGCTGCCGCTCGTCGGGAGGCAGGCGGCGGAGCCAGTGCGAGAACGCCTGATAGGTTGTCGAGGCATCCCCGGCCCTGGCTGTCCGCAGCAATTCGCGGCGCGCCGCAGCCTCGGACGATCGATGGCGCATTACCGCCTGCTGCCAGAGAGCCGAAAGCTTCGAGCGAAGGACAATAAGAGCAGCGGCCAGAATGGCGAGCACGAGGGCAGCGGCGAGCCAGGCCAGCCCGGACCATCGCACCTGCGCCGGCCGGCCGGCAGCGGGGGCCGCAGCGACCGTCACCGCGACACCCGGCAAGGTCTCCATCCGCGCCTGCTTGTCCGACAGGCTCCACCAGGGCTGGGACAACGCGGGTAGCTCATAGCTTCCAGCCCGCTCGAAGACATAGGTGACCTTGTCCATGCGGTGCCCTTCGACATTGCCGCGATTGCTGCGGTCTTCAGCCAAGGGCGGATCGGCATAGATGCGCACGCCTTCAGGGGCGGCGAAGTGGAACTCGGCCATCCCGAGCGCGGGCACGCCATCGGCCTGCCGCCGGATCAGCCGCACCAGTGCGCTGCCCGGCTTGAATTGCGCCGTCGCGGGATTGGGCGACCAGCTCTGCTCGACATCGACGCGGTCGGCAGCCAGCACCGGGCCGGACGGGTCGATGCCGGGCGGCACGGTCACGTCGATCCGCGTCGGTTCGCCTTTCGCGGAACCCGCCGGCTCGCCGCTGCGATCGAGCAGCGTCACGCTCGGCGCGGGAACGGCGATCGCTCCGCCGCGGCGCGGGAACAGCACGAATTCGAAGCTCTGGCCGACATAGTCCTGCTCGCCGATCCGTTCGCGCATCGTCGTCGCCTGCGTCTCGAAACGCAGGATCTGCGCACCGGCGGCCTCGGGAACGGCGACGCGCGGCGGGTGAAGCATCTCGCCGGGGAAGAGAACCTCGACATTCAATCGCACCGGCTGTCCGATGACGGCGCCCTGCGCCGGATCGAGCATGGTGCGGATGAGCGGCTCGCCTGCGGGACCCTGCGCCCGCGCAAGGGCCGGGAGGAGGGCGAGCAAGAGCGCCAGGACCACCCTCATGGCGCCGTCCCGCCCGGCTGCGCCTGCAGCTGATAGGCGAACTTGGCGCGCAGGAAATCGGCTGGCTGCGTCTGGACGCGCTTCAGCCAGAGGGCGCGGACCTGTTCGTCGGACATCGGCTTCTCGCCTTCGACCGTCGAATCCTCTCCGCCCTTCTTCGTCTTGTCGAAGACGATCTCATCGGCCTTCGTGTCGGTATTGCCGGTATCGCCGCCCGTCGTTTTCTTCCGCTCGGCGCGAATGCGCGCGATCTCGCGGTTGTTGAGCGCCACCGGCCAGCCCGGCCGCAAGGCGAGCGCCCGGTCGTAGCGCTTCATCGCATCGTCGTACTGGCCGAGCATCACCAGCGCATTGCCCTGGTCGAAAGCGCCTTCGGCCGTGTCGCGGGCCGCGAAGGCCTGGGCGGCCTCCTTGAAATCCCCGGCGCGGAACAGCGCGATGCCCCGCCAGAGCGGATCGCGGAAGGCTCGCGCCGCATCGGCCGGCCGATTCTCGCCCAGCAGCATCCGGCCGCGCTGATCCGGCGTCAGCCAGAGATCGCGCCAGCCGAGTCGGTAGCCCGCAGCCAGCAATGCCAGGACCGTCGCGACGGCGATGAGGATGTAGGGGGATGATGGCAGCGGGCGGGCTCTTTTCATGCCAGCACCCATCCGCGCCGGAACCACAACAGGGTCAGCAGAGCGAGGAGAGGGACCAGCCAGTAGCCGGCTTCGCGCCAGTGCTCCCCTTCCCCCGTGATGCTCGCTGCCACATCGCGGCTGTCGAGGCGGCGCACGACGGCGGTGACGTCCGTCTGGTCCGGCGTCGTCGCGATCGTCACTGCCCCGATCGCCCGTGCGGCCTCCGCCACGCCGCTCGTATCGATCCCCGGCGCTACCAATGCGAGCAGCGTCACGCCGGGACCTTTGGTCCGGGCCAGATCGGCGACCGCCTCGGGTGCGATTGTATCCGCCATGACCAGGATCGAGCCGCCATCGGCACTGCCTGCGAGCGCACGCCTCGCCAGCGCCAGCGCCCCGGCGAGATCCTCCCCCTCCTTCGGCATGATGCGCGGCGAGAGGGCCTTGGCGAGATCGAGCACCGCAGCGCTGTCCGGCGTAGCCGGCAGGACGAGATGCGCCGAGCCGGCATAGGCGACGAGCGCCGTCGAAGCGCCTTCGCGCGCGGCCAGAATATCGGCGAGCTTCTGCCGCGCGCGGTCGAGCCGCGTCGGGGCGAGGTCGTCGGTCAGCATGGAAGGCGCGACCTTGAGCACGACCGCGACGGCGGGCTTGGCGTCGGCGAAGGGCGATGGCTCGCGCTGCCAGGCCGGGCCGGCGACGGCGATTGCCGCGATGATCCAGCCCAGGAACAGCCAGTCCGACGGCGTCACGCGCCTATGCTGGTCGGTCCCGACGATGAGATGGGACAGCAGTGCCGGGTCGATCACGCGCCGCCATTGCTGCAGCGTGTCGGAGTGGCGGCGCTCGATCAGCCAGAGCGCGGCCGCAGGAAGCAGCGCCAGCAGCCAGAGCGGCCGCTCGAAATGGAAAGCGGCGAGCGCGCCCATCATCGCGGCGCTCCCGCAATCGCCTGCGGTTCCGGGGCTGGGCTGCGCCTATGCCGGCGCAAGATGAACAATGACTGCGCGAGCATGGTGAGCACCAGCATCGCGGCGATGGGCACCCAGAAGATGTCGCGGCGCGGGCGGAAACTCACCGTATCGATATGGCGGGTCTCGATCTCATCGAGGCGGCGATAGATGTCGGCGAGCTGGGTGCGGTCGAGCGCGCGGAAGAAGCCGCCGCCGGTCGTGTCCGCGACCTCCTTCAGCGCGGCCTCGTCGAGCTTGTCCTCGCCAGCCGCCTGCGGATCGCCGACCGCGACGGTATGGATCACGATGCCCTTGTCCTTGGCGACGCGCGCGGCCTCCGCGGGCGGGACCTTGCTCATGGTGTCGTTGCCATCGGTCAGGGCGATGATCGTCCTGGCCTTGACCGTGCTCTTGGCGAACAGCCCGATGCCGAGGCCGATGGCGTCACCGAAGGCCGTGCGCGGCCCGGCCATGCCGACATCGGTGTCGCGCAACATCGCGCGGCACAGCTCCAGGTCGGTGGTGAAGGGCACCAGCGCGAAAGGCGCATCGCCGAAGACGACGACGCCGACGCGATCGCCCTTGCGGCGCGAGAGGAAGTCGTCGAGCACCTGCTTCACAGCCGTCAGGCGGTCCACGGTCTTGCCGGAGGCATCGACGAAATCCTTGGTGTCCATCGAGCCGGAGAGATCGACGAGGACCAGCAGGTCACGGGTGGGCACGTCGCGATGCAGAGGCGGCTCGATCCATTGCGGCCGGGACAGCGCCGCCAGGGTCATCAGCCAGACCAGCGCCAGGACCAGCAGACGGCCGAGATGGCGCCGCGCGACGACGCCGCCGGAATAGGGCTGCTGCCCGCTCAGCCTTGCCAGCCTGTCGAAGAAGGGCACGCGCAGACCGGCGCGCCGCTCCGCATGGGCCGGCAGCGCGAACCAGACGAGCAGCGGGAGCGGAGCGAGCAGAACGACCCACGGATGAGCGAAGGAGAGCATCGTCACCTCCGCCCTGAAACGCGGCCGCGCTGGCCCCGCAGCCAGACCTTGGCTTGAGCAGCCAACGCGGCAGGGTCCTGTACGGATGAATCGGCGTTTGCCGAAAACAGCCCATGCAGGCTGCTGGTCAGGTCTGTCATCGTTTCGCCGGCGGGCGCTTTTTCGACGATGAAACTCGTCCAGGCCGGTCCCGTCAGGGACGCCACCCGCTCCCGCCCATAAGTGACCATCGCGGCGCGCTTCAGCACGGCCGAAACGGCGCCGGGCGCATTGCCAGCCAGCGCCGCCGCTTCGATTTCCGCAGCGGCACGACGGAGATAGGCGTCGGCGCGATAGCGCTGCCATGCACGCCAGCCTGCCACCGCCAGCGCCGCAGCAGTCGCACCGCCCAAGATCCAGACGCCGGTGGCCGGCGGCCAGAAGGATATCGCCGGAGGCAGCGTCAGATCGGCGAGATTGGCGAGGTCGCCGGGATCGGCGCTCATGGCGCCCTCCCGCTGGCGCTCGCGAGCTTTTGTGCCTGGCGCCGGCCGATCAGCTCGCGCATTTGATCGGCCACGTCACGGTCGGGCGAGATCGGCAGCACCGGGATGGCGCGGCTGCGGGAGAGCTCCGCCAACCGGGCGCGCCATGCTGCCCTTTCATCGGAGAAGCGTTGCCGCAGGGATGCGCCGGAGGCGTCGACCTCGATCTGCGCCTGCCCAGAGCTAAACGTTGCCCGCCCGACATCCGGAAGCTGCTGCTCCAGCGGGTCCTGGATGAAGACGGCGAGGACGTCGTTATGGGCGCAGAGCCGGGTCACCAGCCGGCGGGTCTCGTCATTCTCGCCATCGAGGTCGGAGATAATGCAGATCAGGCCGTCATGCGCCACCATGCGCGCGGCCGCGCTCAGGGCCTCGTTGAGCCGGCCTGCCCCTTGATCGGAGACCGGCGCGTGTTCCAGCGCGGCATTCTGCCTGACGACCTCGCTCAGAACGCGCACGACGCCCTGGTCGCGCGCCTGCGGCTTGACCGTCACCACCCCATCATCGTTGAAGACCACGGCCCCGACACGATCGCCAAGCGAGGTGACCCGCCAGGCGGCAAGCGCGGCAGCCTCCGCCGCCGCAACCGATTTCATCGCGCGCCGGCTGCCGAAGAACATCGTGCTGCGCTGGTCGACGAGCAGGATGACGGGCCGGTCGCGCTCCTCGGAATAGACCCGGACATGCGGGCTGCCGAGCCGCGCCGTCGCGCGCCAATCGATCGTGCGGGTGTCGTCGCCCTCGAAATAGTGCCGCAGCTCCTCGAAATTCAGGCCGCGCCCGCGCAGACGCGAAGCGTGGCGCCCAGCGAGGAGGCTGTGCACCGGCTGGCGCGGCAGGAAGCTGAAGCCGCGGGCGCGATGCTTGAGACGAAGGAGGTCGTCGAGCGTGGCGAAGGCGCGGGCGCCCGCAGCCGGAGCCGGCCCTTCCGTCCTCGCTCTTTCCCGCATCAACGCCATGACGCGCCTCGCTACGCCGCAACGGCGACCTGTTTCAGCACCTCGTCGAGAACCGCATCGGCGCTGACGCCCTCGGCGCCCGCCTCGTAGCCGAGCGAAATCCGGTGGCGCAGGCAATCATGCGCGACGGCCTGCACATCCTCCGGCGTCACGTAGTCGCGCCCCTGCAGCCAGGCATAGGTGCGGGCGCATTTATCGAGCGCGAGCGAGCCGCGCGGGCTGGCGCCGACCGCGATCCAGTTCTTGAGACGATCACCAAATTCGGCCGGCCGCCGCGTCGCCGCGACGAGCCCGACCATGTAGGTCTCCACGACATCCTTCGTCGTCACGCGATCGATTTCCGTGCGCGCGTCGAAGACCACCTGCTGCGGGATCAGCGCGGGAGCCGCGGCGGGGCTGCCGGCCGTGACGCTTTCCGCGCGAACCAGCCGCATCACCTTCACCTCGTCGGCATCGGAGGGATAATCGATGCGCACATGCATCAGGAAGCGGTCCATCTGCGCCTCGGGCAATGGATAGGTGCCCTCCTGCTCGATCGGGTTCTGCGTCGCGAGGACCATGAAGAGCGGCGGCAGGTCGTAGCGCTTGCCGGCCACGGTGACGTGGCGCTCCTCCATCGCCTCGAGGAGGGCCGACTGGACCTTGGGCGGGGCACGGTTGATCTCGTCGGCCAGGACGAGATTGCCGAAGACCGGCCCCTTGCGGAATTCGAACTGCCCGTCGGCGCGCAGGATCTCGCCGCCCGTCACGTCCGAGGGCAGCAGGTCCGGCGTGAACTGGATACGGCTGAAATCCGATTCCAGATTCTGCGACAGGCTCTTGATCGCCCGCGTCTTGGCAAGGCCGGGCAGGCCTTCCAGCAGCACGTTGCCGTTGGCGAGCAACGCGATGACGATGCGCTCGACCACACGCTCCTGCCCGATGATGTCCTGGTTCATCCGGCTCTGCAGCTCTTTCACTGCATCGCGCGCGGCCTGCCCCGCTGCATCCATTGCCCGACCCTCGACTGTGGCTGGGATCGGAGTGTGACGGAACCCCGGATCAAGTCAGCCTTGTAACCGTTACGGCCATCAGGACGGGAGCTGGGCAGGCCATCTCATGGCAAGCCAGCGATCGGCGCCCGCTCTTCCGTCGTCAAGCGCGTAACCGTAAACGCCGGCAGTCCCGCCACGGGTGCTGGCACACGGATGCGAGGGCCCTCACGGAATCCTGGGAACGACATCGTTGCCGAAGCTGTCCGTCTGGCGCGCGAAACTGTTCTGACCAGCCTGCACATAGTTCGGGCCACCACCCCGTGCCGGCGCCGGGCCGGCATCGAGATAGCTGCGCTGGGTAGGCGTAGACGTCACGATCCGCGGCGTTTCCGGCGGCGGCGAGGCCGCATCCTGCGTCGTGCAGGCGCCCAGCACGAATGCGGGGACCATGAGCACGAGCAGGGCGAAGCGTTTCGTCTTGCTGATCTGGGTCATTGCGGCCTTCGGCTTGCGCCGTCCTCTTCGCTGTCCGTGGTTGGTGATCGACTTCCGAGACATCAGCGCTCGCGGACCACGCAGCGAAAACCGACATGGCTGGTGGAGGTGTCGACGGGCTCGGCATGGCGCGCCGCCGGCCGGTAGCGCCGGCAGTAACTCGGCGCGCACAAATGGGAGCCGCCCTTCAGTACCTTGCGGGGAATGTGGATCGTCGGCTGGCGGGGATCGTAGCTCTCGGCCTCCGGCCCCCCGCGCGGGTTCTGCGGCACGCAACAGGCCTTGGGGGCGTCGGCCTGATGGCGCACCGACCAGAAATCGGATGTCCACTCCCAGACATTGCCGATCATGTCGTAGAGGTCGTAGCCGTTCGCCGGGAACGCCTTGACCGGCGAGGTGCGGGCCCAGCCGTCATCCTTGGTGTTCTCGCTGGGGAAATTCCCCTGCCAGATATTCGCCATGTGACGGCCGGCCGGCACGAGCTCGTCGCCCCAGGCGAATTCGGCGTCTTCTCGCCCGCCCCAGGCGGCGAATTCCCACTCCGCCTCGGTCGGCAGCGATTTGCCGGCCCACGCCGCATAGGCCTCCGCGTCGCGATAGGCGACATGGACGACGGGATGGTCGTCCATGCCCTTGATCGAGGATCCCGAACCGTAGGGCTTGCGCCAGGTCGCGCCGAACTTGAACGTCCACCACTGCGCCCAGTTGCGCAGATCGACGGGATGCGACGGCGGATCGAACATCAGCGATCCCGCCCGCAGCATATGCGGGAGGGCGCCCGGGTAATCCTTCGGGTCCGGCGCGATCTCGGCGAAGGTGACATGGCCGGTCGCCTCGACGAAGGACCGGAACTGCCGGTTCGTGACCAGCGTCGCATCGATCCAGAACGGGTCGACGCTGACGCGATGGCTCGGCGCCTCCTCCGGATAATGCTTGTCCGACCCCATATGGAAGGTGCCGCCGGCAATGCGGATCATCCCCTCGGTCGCAGCGGGCACGTCCAGAATAGCAGCGTCAACCATCGTCTCGGCCTTTCGTCAGGCGGCTCCCGCCGAGATCGCCCTCGGCCAGAAGTTCTTTCCGCGCCTGCGCCATCGCCTCGCGCGCGTCGTCATCGACCTTCGGGAATTTGAGCTTGCACTTTTCCAGACAATCCACGATCGCAGCAGCGACGAACAGCCGAGTGAACCACTTGTTGTCGGCGGGAACAACATGCCAGGGCGCCGTCTTGGTCGCGGTACTGGCGATGGCCTCCTCATAACTTGCCTGATAGGCGTCCCAGTGGCGGCGCTCGGCGATATCGGCGGGATCGAACTTCCAGTTCTTGTCGGGCTGGTCGATCCGCTCCAGCAGGCGGCGGCGCTGCTCGTCCTTCGAGAGATGAAGGAAGAATTTCAGGATGATGGTCCCGTTTCGCGTCAGGTGGTGCTCGAACTCGCGGATGCTCTTGAAACGCTGCTGCCAGACGTCCTTGCCGATCAGCTTCGGCGCCAGCCCCTGTTTCTTCAGCAGCTCGGGATGGACGCGGACGACGAGGACCTCCTCGTAATAGGACCGATTGAAGATGCCGATCTCGCCGCGCCCCGGCAGCGCGCAGGTGGCGCGCCAGAGGAAGTTATGGCTCAGCTCCAGCTGGCTCGGCGCCTTGAAGGAGGTGACCCGGCAACCCTGCGGGTTCACACCGGACATGACGTGTTCGATCGTGCCGTCCTTGCCGGCGGTGTCGATCGCCTGCAGCACGATGAGCACGGACCAGCGCCTGCCGGCGTAGAGCCGCTCCTGCAGCTCGTGCAGTCGTCCTACGCCGTCCTGCAGCAGCTGCTTCGCCGCGTCCTTGTCGATATCGAGCCCGCAGGTATCGGCGGGGTCGAAACGCTTCAGGCGGAAGCCGTCTCCGTCGGTCACCCGGAAGCGCTCGATGATGTCATCCGGCCGCATCGCGGGAGCCTTCCAATCCAGGGTTTCGGCAACCGTTGCAATGCGGCATCCCGCTCGACATTTTCCGGCTGAGCATCTCCGATCTTCCACCTTCCCGTGCAGAAAGAAAGCTCTTCGATCCGGCTTCAGCTTGTGGGCGATGGCCCCTCAGGAAAAGCCGCGACATCCGGAAGAGAAACTTCATGAGCACCGGAGCACCCGTCGGTAAACGAGGCCAATTCGGGCAAGGGCCCGGTCGGCGGAGTGCGCCGACCGGGTTTGTGCGTCTCGCTACTTGGGAGCAGCCTTGGCGGCGTTGGCCTTGATCTTCGCCTCCACGTCGCGCGCCACCTGATCGATCGAGAAGCTCGGCGCTTCCTGGCTCGGCGGATATTCGATGAAGGTTTCGAGGAAACCGGCCGCCTTGGTCACCAGCCAGCCGGCCAGATAGACGTTGTCGACCAGCCAGGCATTGTACTGGTCCGAGACGATGTCGGCGCGCTCGAAGGGGTCCATGCGCAGGTTGAAGATCTTCGGCACGCGCAGGCAGACGAAGGGCTCCTTCCAGACGTCGAAGCCGCCGGGATACTTCATCTCGCAGAACACGGCCTTCCAGTTCTCGTGGCGATAGGCGACGAGCACGCCGTCATCGTTGAAATAGGCGAAGTCGGTGCGGTTGCCCTTCGGCTGCTGGCCGGTCAGGTAGGGCAGCTGGTTGTAGCCGTCGAGATGGACCTTGAAGGTCTTGTTCTCGACGCTCGTACCCTTGAGCAAGCGCTCCTTGACGTCCGTGTCGCCGGCCGCAGCGAGCAGGGTCGGGAACCAGTCGAGGCCTGAAAACATCTCGTTGGAGACCTCGCCCGGCTTGATCTTTCCAGGCCAGCGGACCATGGCCGGCACGCGGAAGGCGCCTTCCCAGTTCGAATCCTTCTCGTTGCGGAACGGCGAGGTCGCCGCATCCGGCCAGGAGAAGCGGTTCGGACCGTTATCCGTGGCGTAAATAACGATGGTGTTGCTGGCAATGCCGAGATCGTCGACCGCCTTCAGCAGCTTGCCGACATCCTCGTCGTGCTCGAGCATGCCGTCGGCATAGTCGTTGCCGGGCATGCCGCTCTTGCCCTTGTTGGCTTCGCGAATATGCGTGAACACGTGCATGCGCGTCGTGTTCATCCAGGTGAAGAACGGCTTGTTGGCCCGGACCTGACGCTGCATGAAATCGATCGCGCCGGCGGTCGTCTCGTCGTCGATCGTCTCCATCCGCTTCTTGGTCAGCGGGCCGGTATCCTCGATCTTGCCGTCGGCAGAGGCCTTGAGCACGCCGCGGGGCGAGTTGGCCTTGACATAGGCCGTGTCCTGCTTGGGCCAGTACGGCCGCTCGGGCTCCTCCTCGGCATTGAGATGGTAGAGATTGCCGAAGAACTCGTCGAAGCCGTGCCGGGTCGGCAGATATTCATCGCGGTCACCGAGATGGTTCTTGCCGAACTGCCCGGTCGCGTAGCCGCGGGCCTTGAGCGCCTGGGCAATGGTGATGTCGCGGTCCTGCAGGCCGACCGGCGCGCCGGGAATGCCGACCTTGGTGAGGCCGGTGCGCTTGGGCGTCTGCCCCGTGATGAAGGAAGAGCGTCCCGCCGTGCAGCTGTTCTCCGCGTAATAATCGGTGAACATCATGCCTTCCTTGGCGATCCGGTCGATGTTCGGCGTTCTGTAGCCGACCAACCCCTGCGTGTAGGCACTGATGTTCGACTGGCCGATGTCGTCGCCGAAGATCACGAGGATGTTCGGCCGGATGGGCGGCGATGCAGGCGCAGGCTGCTGAGCCTTCGCCGCGCCCCCCGAGAGACCCAGGACGGCAGCCAGTGCTGCCGCGGCCAGGAATTTATGGCGTTCCATGAAATGCTCCTGGTTTCACATTGCAACCGTGGAGACATAGCTGACACAGCGTTCGTCCGCGCACGCCGCCGAGCATTGCATGGACCAATTTGGGGCTTAAGCCTGTAACGGTTACGGAACCCGGCCTTGTGCGCGCCGGCGCAGGCCGATGGCCGCGGACATGGCGCTGGTCGCGTCGGCGGCGAGATCGTCGACGCCCTCATAGCCGGATGCGCTCGCGACCACGTAGTCGCGGAAGCTGGTGGCCAGGACCTCGCCTGTTGCGAGATCGCCCAGGCGCCAGGAGTAACGCATCTTGGCATCGACGGGGCGAACCGCGATATCGAGCGAAAGCGCCTCATGCGGCGCACAGTAGATGGCCTGGATCGCGTCGGCGGCCGCACGGCGCTCGTCCGGCGGCACGACATGGACGGTGAAGGAAGCCTTCTGCAGCGTCATCGCGAGCGCATCGACGAAGAGCTCGGCGCGTGCCGCCATGTCTTCATTGCCCCGCCCGGTATGATCCTGAACGATCACTTGCGCCGAGAGCAGCGGCATGCCGGCCCTCTTCTCGGCGAGATCCCCGCCGGCCTCCGCGCCGTGCGCCAAGGCAGCCCAGTCGAATGCCGGCACGTAACTGCCCTTGGGAAGCGAAATCCTGACCGCCGCTTCAGATCCCACCTGCTCGTAATAGGATGCCAGGGCCGCTCTCAAGCGTGTCGCCTCGATCCTGACGATCGGATCCGTCGCCGGATCGAAGGCTTCATCGCGTCCGAAGACATCGACGCCGATCGTATAAGCCTTGATGCGATCCGCCGTGCCTCTGATGGCCTGCGTCACCACGAAGGACAGGAAGCGCCGGTTGCGCTCCGAAAGACGCAGTTCATCGGAAGTCAGCAATCGTTCGAGAGCTCCGAAGACCTGTTCGGCCCCCGGTGGTTCCCGCCTGCTGTTCAAGCTCTCGCCCATCGCTTCGTCCTCGCCGCTGGACCGAAACCACGTCGATATAATGTACGCTGTTCCAAGTATGACGTGCAGTTGGCCGTGTCAGCAAGCCTGAAGACGCATGGCACACTCGCGATTCCCGACGACCTTAAGAAATTCGCTTCAGGATATCTTGCTCTGTCGCGACCATCAGCGAGCGATACTCTTGCGCCCGTTCGGGGGCAGCGGGCGACGGAGACTTGTCCCAGTAGGAAGCCGCCTCGCAGGCGACTTCATAGGCTTCGCACAACTCCGCAAGCCGCGCATCGCTGCCGAACCGAGCCTTGAGCGCTGGGCGCTTTTGTGGCCACCGGAGCATCAGGCGAGCCAGGCCGCGTCTCTGCGCGTTTTCCATCGCCACGCTTTCATCAGACGAACGGACACATGAATAGTGTGACTCCAGTCCTCGCCGTCGGGACACCATGTAACCGTAACAATCCTGTTTTCGCCTGCAGCAATCGTCAGGCCGCTCGCCTTGACGACCCCAGCAAATCGGTCCAGCGTCCGCATGAGGGGTCAGGGACATCAATCATGCGGCGTATAGGTACGGCTGTCTTCGCAGCAACGGCATGGGTTGCTGTCGGTGCCGTTCCCGATGCGGTCTTCGCCACCGAAAGCGGCGCCAGCCTTTTCGTTCCCGGACTTCGCGGCCCCGGCGCCGGCATCGTCCCGCCACCCGGCTTCTACTTCGAGAACGACTTCTATTCGTACTCAGGACGCCTTTCGGCAAGCACGCAGACGCAGATTGGCGGCTCCGTCCTCACCAATGTCAAGGTCCAGGCGCGCGTCAACTTCGCCACGCCGACCTGGGTCACGCCTGTCGAGATTCTCGGCGGCAACCTGGCCTTCGCCGTCACCCTGCCTTTCGGCCAGCCGCGCGTCAGCGCGGGAGCGCTGATCGCCGCGCCTCGTCTCGGCCGCGGGTTCGGCGTGAAGCTGCGGGATTCGGAATTCCTGTTCGGCGATCCCGTCATGACGAGCTTCGTCGGCTGGCATGCCGGCAACTTCCATTGGCAGGTCGGCGCCGCCGTCAACATTCCTTCCGGCACCTATCAGGATGGCCAGCTGTCCAACCTGTCGTTCAATCGCTGGATCGGCGATCTCTACGCGGCGGCAACCTGGTTCGACCCGAAGATCGGCCTCGACATCTCGGGCGCCGTCGGCTTCGAGATCAACGGCAAGAACGACGATACCGACTACAAGAGCGGCAATGCGGTCCATGGCGACCTCGCCGTCACCTATTCGCTCACCAAGGAGCTGACGGTCGGCGCCCAGGTCTCGCATTATCAGCAGGTCACGGCGGATAGCGGTGCCGGCGCCTCCCTCGGGCCCTACAAGGGGCGCACGACGGCAATCGGCGGCTCGATCGGCTATACCTTCGTCGTCGCCGGGACGCCTGTCTCGACGCGCCTCAAGATCCTGCGCGAAGTCAGCGTCGAAAATCGGCCGCAAGGGACGATCGGACTGGTCAGCGTCGCCTTCCCGCTCGGCCATGTCGCGCAGGCGGCGCCACCTCCGGAACCCGTCCCCGGCGCCCGCGTGGTGAAGTACTAACCGCGCCCGTCGCTCAGGCTGCGTCGGCATCAGCTTGAAGCATGGCCCTTTTCGGGCGGCCGGCGAATGGCTATCAGGCTCCCATGGCGACGGCGACGACCGCCGTGCCGGTTTTGCCGGAAGCCCCGATAGCCGCGAGATCATGGCCCAGACGACACCCGCCACATTGGCGCTGAAGCAACTCGGCATCGCGTTCGAACTGCGCAGCTATGCCTACGATCCCAACGCGGAACGCGTGGGGCTGCAGGCGGCGGAGGCGCTGGGCGAGCCGCCGCAGCGCGTGCTCAAGACGCTGATCGCGCAGGTCGACGGCAAGCCGGTCTGCATCGTGCTCGCTTCCGACCGCGAGGCCAGCATGAAGAAGGTCGCGGCGGCTTTCGGCGGCAAGGCGGCGGCGATGATGCCGGTGCCGGATGCCGAGCGCCTGACCGGCTACAAGGTCGGCGGGGTCAGCCCCTTCGGCCAGAAGCGCAAGCTGCCGACGATCGTGGACGAAGCCGCCTCGGGCGAGACGCTGGTCTACGTCAATGGCGGACAGCGTGGCCTGCAGATCGCGCTTGCGCCCGCCGATCTCCTGAGCGCGGCGGGTGCTCGTAGCGCTGCCATTTCAGTCTGATCGCGGCCTCGCGCCGCCTTTCCCCATTCTCCGTGATCGCGTAGAGCGCTTTCCAGACAGATCAGATCGCCATCCCGTCATTGCGAGAAGGGCGGCCGGCACACGCTTCAAGGTTTCCCAACTCTATGATTCGCCTCGAGAACATTAGCAAGCAGAACGGAAAGCAGATCGTCTTCATCGAAGCCTCGGCAGGGCTTCTGAAGGGCGAGAAGGTCGGGCTGGTCGGCCCCAACGGCGCCGGCAAGACCACGCTCTTCCGGATGATCACCGGCGAGGAGGCGCCCGACGAAGGGGTGGTCTCGATCGATCGCGGCACCACCATCGGCTATTTCAGCCAGGATGTCGGCGAGATGGCCGGCCGCAGCGCGGTCGCCGAGGTGATGGACGGCGCCGGCCCGGTCAGCACGGTCGCGGCCGAGCTCGCCGAGCTCGAAGCGGCGATGGTCGATCCCGACCGGGCCGACGAGATGGAGGAGATCATCACCCGCTATGGCGAGGTGCAGGGCCGGTTCGAGGAACTCGACGGCTATGCGCTTGACGGCCGGGCGCGCGAGGTTCTGGCGGGGCTGGGCTTCAGCGAGGAGATGATGGAGGGCGATGTCGGCGCGCTCTCCGGCGGCTGGAAGATGCGCGTCGCGCTCGCCCGCATCCTGCTGATGCGGCCCGACGCGATGCTGCTCGACGAGCCTTCGAACCATCTCGACCTCGAAAGCCTGATCTGGCTGGAATCCTTTCTCAAGGGCTATGACGGCGCCTTGCTGATGACCTCGCATGACCGCGAGTTCATGAACCGCATCGTCGGCAAGATCGTCGAGATCGATGGCGGCGCGCTGACCAGCTACTCGGGCGATTACGAGTTCTACCAGCAGCAGCGGGCGCTGGCCGAGAAGCAGATGCAGGCGCAGTTCGAGCGCCAGCAGGCGATGCTCGCCAAGGAGATCGCCTTCATCGAGCGCTTCAAGGCGCGCGCCTCCCATGCCTCGCAGGTGCAGAGCCGCGTCAAGAAGCTGGACAAGATCGAGCGTGTCGAGCCGCCGCGGCGGCGCCAGACCGTCGCCTTCGAATTCCAGCCCGCACCGCGCTCAGGCGACGACGTCGTCAGCCTCAAGAACGTGCACAAGGCCTATGGCAGCCGGAGCATCTATGACGGGCTGAACTTCCAGATCCAGCGCAAGGAGCGCTGGTGCGTGCTCGGCGTCAACGGCGCCGGCAAGTCGACGCTGCTGAAGCTCGTCACCGGCACGGCCGAGCCCGATACCGGCATCGTCAACATCGGCGCCAGCGTGAAGCTCGGCTATTTCGCCCAGCATGCCATGGAGGTGCTCGACGGCGAGCGCACGGTGTTCGAGGCGCTGGAGGACCGCTTCCCGCAGGCGGGCCAAGGCTCGCTCAGGTCGCTGGCAGGCTGCTTCGGCTTCTCCGGTGACGATGTCGAGAAGCGCTGCCGCGTGCTCTCCGGCGGCGAGAAGGCGCGCCTGGTCATGGCGATGATGCTCTACGACCCGCCGAACTTCCTCGTGCTGGACGAGCCGACCAACCATCTGGACATCGCGACCAAGGAGATGCTGATCACCGCGCTCTCGCAATATGAGGGCACGATGCTGTTCGTCTCGCACGACCGCCATTTCCTGGCCGCGCTGTCGAACCGTCTTCTGGAACTGACGCCGGAAGGCGTCCACGCCTATGGCGGCGGATACACGGAATACGTCGCCCGCACCGGGCAGGAAGCGCCGGGATTGCGGAGCTGAGGGGAAAGCACGCCGTCATTCTCGGGCGAAGCGAAGCGCAGACCCGAGAATCTCCCTCAAGAAAAGGCTCCCGAGCCTCCGCGTCCCGAGATGCTCGGGTCAAGCCCGAGCATGACGAGCCTTCCCTCTACCGGGCGAAGACCGACCAGCCGGTGGCGTCCGCAAGACGTTCCAGCGCCAGCGTGCCGAGCAGGGAATTGCCGTTGGCGTTGAGGCCGGGCGACCAGACCGCGATCGCGGCCTTGCCCGGCGCGATGGCGAGAATGCCGCCGCCAACGCCGGACTTGCCGGGCAGGCCGACGCGGAAGGCGAAATCGCCCGAGGCGTCGTAATGGCCGCAGGTCAGCATCAACGCGTTGATGCGGCGCGCGCGCTGGGCCGATACCACGCGCGAGCCGCCCGGCTCGTAGAGCCCGCCATGCATCAGGAAACGCCCGGCCATGGCGAGCTGGCGGCAGCTCATGGCGATGGCACATTGGTGGAAATAGACGCCGAGCGTCAGCTCCGGCGGATGGGTGATGTTGCCGAAGGCCTTCATGTAGTTGGCGAGCGCGATGTTGCGGAAGCCGGTGGCCTGCTCGGCCCGCGCCACGGCCTCGTCGATGATGACCGCGTCGTCGTCGGCGAGATAGCGGACGAAGCGCAGCAGTTCGCCGATGGCGACGCGCGGCTCATGGCCAGCGAGATTGACGTCGGCGACGACCAGCGCACCGGCGTTGATGAAGGGGTTGCGCGGCACGCCCTGCTCGCGCTCGAGCTGGACGATCGAATTGAACGGCGTGCCGGAGGGCTCGCGCCCGACGCGACGCCAGAGCGTATCGCCGACCTTGCCGAGCGCCTGGGTCAGCGCGAAGACCTTGGAGACGCTCTGGATCGAGAAGGGCTCGTCGCTGTCGCCGGCAGCGTGAACCTCGCCATCCGCGGTGACTACGCAGAGCCCGAACTGGTGGGGATCGATGCGGGCGAGCGGCGGGATATAGGTCGCGACCTCGCCGCGCTCGCCGGCGTCGCGCATCTCGTCGGCAATGTCGCGGACGAGCCGCCCGATATCCGTCACGCTGCGATCCCGGCTGTTGCGCGCTTCAGGCAAGCCCGAGCGGGCCGGCGGGTCAAGCCCGGCGGAACAGGCGATGGACATCAATCATCAATGGAGGCGGAGCGCCCCACCTGACGGGCCACCGTCGATCGCGGGGCGTTGGGCGGCGATGATGCAGAGCGACTTGCCGCGCGACTTCGCCTGATAGAGCGCGGCATCGGCCGCCGTCATCAGGCTGTTCATGTCGCGGCCATGCTCGGGGGCCAGCGCGATGCCGATCGAGGCGCCGATGTGAAGCTTGTGCCCGCTGTCGAGCTCATAGGGCTCGGAGATCTCGCGCACGATCCGCTCGCCGAAACGCTGGAGCTGGACGCGCTCGGTCTGCTCGGAGAGGACGACGAACTCGTCGCCGCCGATGCGGGCCGCAATGTCGGAAGCGCGGACGAGGCCGCGCAGCCGCTCGGCCACGAGCTGGAGCAGGGCATCGCCGGCCATGTGCCCGTAGCTGTCGTTGACGGCCTTGAAGCCGTCGAGGTCGAGATAGACCAGGGCAAGCCCGCGTGGCGCCGCCTCGCTCTCGAACCTGCTGGTGAAGGCTGTCGCCAGCCCGGCCCGGTTCGACAGCCCCGTCAGCATGTCATGCCGCGCGTGGAAGGCGTTCTCGCGCTCCGCCCGCATCGTCGAGATCAGCATCGCGTTCAGCTTGTAGGCCGCGACCGTCATGCTGAAGAGATAGAACGGGATCTGCATGAAGGTGATCAGCATGATCGGCTCGGAGAGGAACGGCGCCGCCAGCACGCAGGGCCCGAGCGTCAGCACGATCATCACGCCGGCCATGCGCGGCGCGGCGAAATTGCGGAAGCAGATGCCGCCGACCATCGCGGCGGCGGACAGGCAGGCGAGCGCCGCCGCCACCCAGTCGCCGCTCGTCAGGCTGAGGAAGGTCCCGGCCCCGATGCCGGCCGCCCAGGCGATGCCGAGCAGGAGATAGAAATCCGTCGGTGTCGAGTCGCCACGGGCGGCGCGACGGCGTGCGCTCATCAGGACGAGCAGGCGCACGAAGCAGCAGATGACCTCGAAGGCGCACCAGAGCATGAACGGCAGGGTCGGAATGCGCAGCGTGATCAGAAACGAGACCGCCAGCGAATTGATCACGCCGCCTGCGAAGATCGGCAGCGTGCCGTAGAGGCTGCCCACCAGCGCGACCCGGATCTCCGGCGGAACATCCGGACCAGCATCCGCAAGCCAGCGCGTCACGCGCCAGCGCGGCAGGCTGAAACGGAGGACTGGGGCACTCATCGGCTGAACCGGCTCCTCTGGCGAACAGGCCAGCGGGGCAGCCGGTCGCAAAGGGCTGCGTAACAGCGAGGTATTACGATTCGGTGAGGAAAGCCGCGCGAATCACGCCCGGCCTGCAACGCAGGGATGCCGAAAGCTCATATCTTCAACGATTTTGACGATAAACCCAGACGCGTGCGGGCGGGATGTTGCGCAGCACCCAGTCCGATACGAACGCCTTGAGGCCCGAGCCCTTGCGCGGGATCGGCGAGATCACCGAATAGGTGAACTGGATGAAGGGTGCGCCCTGCACGAGTAGGGGGAACGCCTCGCGAGCCAGCGCCGAGCGCGTGGCCGGCGGGCGGTTGAACAGCGGCAGGCTCGAGACGAGCGCGATCGCCTTCTCGTGCAGATGGCCGGAAAGCGTGGCGGCGAGCGCATAGGCATCGCCCTCCACAACGGTGGCGCGCGGAAAGCGCCGGCGCAGGAGCTCGCAGAACTCGGGGCTGTATTCGACGAGGATCAGCCGGCTTTCGTCGATGCCGCGCTCGATCAGCGCTTCGGTCACCGGGCCTGTGCCGGGGCCGATCTCGATGACCGGGCCGGGTTGCTCCGGATCGACGAAGGATGCCATCCGCCGCGCGAGCGCCGGGCTCGACGGCGTCACCGAACCCGTGCGGCGTGGATCGTCGATCCAGGATTTGATGAAGCGGGCCTCATCGCCAAGCTTCGCCTTGGCCTCGCTGACGCGGCTCTTGAACTTCTCCGCGGTGCTGCGGACCTCGCTCTCGACCTTGTAGCGGACAGCCGCCACCTTGAGCTTGGCTTCGGCGACGCTGTCGACGAGGTCGGCGGCCGTCACCCGCATTTCGCCTTCGATCCGCGACGCTACACGGGACTGCCCGAGGCGAGCGGCAAGCGACGTAGCGCGCGGACGATGACGAACCGTCGAAGACATGGCACCCCTTGATCGCCGCAGAGACGACGCGTCTGACGCGGACGAACGTTACCTGTGCGGCATATGGGGTCAAGAGCGGCCGCCCGCCAAGCTCTTTTCCGCTTTCCAGCCAACAACCATCGGACAAACGCTTCAGATCAGCGGCCTGGGCGTCGAATTCTGCTCGTAGACCGAGGCCATACGCGCCGTCAGGCGCGGATTGAGCAACGTCAGACGCCCTCCCGACAGCGAGAACAGGCCAGCCTTGCGCAGGCGCGACCAGGTCTTGCTGGTGTGGACGAGCGAGAGGCCGAGTGCATCGGCAAGCTGCTGCTGCGAGAGCGGAAAGGCGAAGCTGTCGTTGCTCACCAGGCCAAGCGCATCGGCCCGGTGATAGAGCGAGATCACCAGCGCCGCGACGCGCTCGCCTGCGTTGCGCTGGCCCACCGACGTCAGATTATCGTCGATCAGACTCTCCTCGCGCGAGCCCAGCCACGCCAGCTCGTAGGCCAGAGACGGCATTTTCACGAACAGGTCCCAGATCCGCCTGCGCGAGAAGACACAAAGCTCGACCTCGGTGAGTGCCTCGATGCCGTGCTCGGAAGCGCTGAGCAGAGAGGCCTGCAGGCCGACGAGGTCGCCCGGCAGCAGGAAATTCAGGATCTGGCGGCGCCCATCCGGCAGGGATTTGTAGCGGAAGGCCCAGCCCGAATAGAGCGTATAGAGTTCCGCATCCTCCTGTCCGGGGTGGATGATGTCGGCGCCTGCCGGCAGCGCGCGATGATCGATCTTCATCGCCTGGATGAATCGGATCTCGTCGTCGGTCTTGTCCTTGAAAGCGGGTTTCAGCCGCAGCGGGCAGGCAAGGCAGGGCGTACCCAACCGTCCCTGCTTACTGACGATGTTCATGAGCGGATCGATCCCCCGAGGCCGATGCGGAAAGCGCCGGCAATCGCCCAACGCGCACAGGCGGCCACGCGTTCCCTGCCGGGACCAAGGGAACCATCAGGGCTTCCGTCGCGTTTTCCTGCTGAAACCCGACGTTTGGCGTCGGAAAGCGTTGGGAGACAGATATGCCGAAAGCCAGTCTTGCCCCGGCTGCACGAGCCCTCCTCTTCTTCGGATTCATGGGCGCAGCCGTCACCGGCCTGACGCTCGGAGCACAATTGCAGGCGCCGACCGACCAGAGTTCGACCACCGTCGCGATGGCCAAGGGCGAGCGTGATCAGGCTGCCGATCTCCGGTTCGCGGCGGTCGATCGCTCAGACCGCGCGCAGAGCACCGCGAAGCGTGCGATCGCCTCGCCTTCGCAGCAGGCGATGGCGGGCGGGCTCGTCACGCATATCGTGCGCTGAGCACGTGAGGATCTAAAAATGCGTAGCGGCGGAACCTGACGGGATTTCCCGCGTTACATGCGCGACGCATCCTCGCGTCGCACTTCAAAGCCGCCTCTGGCGGCTTATTTTTTGGCTTCTTGCAGGCGGAAACCCCATGCTGCTGCGCATTCGGCACGCAACGACCTACCGCTATGCCCAGCCCGTGGCCTTCGGTCCGCACCGGCTGATGCTGCGGCCGCGCGACAGCTTCGACCTGCGTGTCTTCGACACCGCGCTCTCGATCTCGCCGCACGCCCATCTCACCTGGATGCATGACGCCTACGGCAACCCCGTCGCCATCGCGAATTTCAAAGCCGAGGCCGATACGCTCGAAATCGTCAGCATCCTGACGCTCCAGCGCTTCGGCTCGGCCCTGCCCCGGACCGAAATCAAGCCCGGGGCCGCGCTCACCGGCGTGGTCTACAGCGAAAACGAGCGAGCGGTTCTCCAGCCTTTCCTGATGCTCGCCAGCGCCGACCCCGACAAGCATCTCGATCGCTGGCTCGCAGATTTCAGAGCCCGGATCGGCCAGGGCTCGGGCCATCTTCTGCGCGATCTGGCCCATGCGATCCACGATGCGCTTTCCTATGCCGTGCGCTTCGACGAGGGGACGCAGCATCCCGTCGATACGCTAGAAAACTCCAGCGGCTCGTGCCGCGACTATGCCTGGCTGTTCATCGAGCTCGCCCGGCGCATGGGTTTCGCCGCGCGCTTCGTCACCGGCTACATCCATGACCGGAGCCTGGAGGCGTCTTCGCTGATCAGCGCCGTCGGGCTGACCCATGCCTGGGCCGACGTCTTCATCCCCGGCGATGGCTGGGTCGAATTCGACCCGACCAATGATCTCGTCGCCGACCGGCAGCTCCTGCGTGTCGCTGTCGCGCGCGTGCCGGAGGATGCCTCGGCCGTCGCAGGCAGCTTCGTCGGGCCGGCCGGCTCCTTCCTGGGGCTCAGCGTCGGCGTTGCGATCGAACCCGCGCAGGCCGCGCAGCCATAGCGCTCAGACGGCGTGCCTGACGCGCCAGCGGCCGAGCGAATGGCTCTGGGGATCGGCCGTCTGAACGGCCTCGATCTGGGCGATCAGGCCGGCGAAGATGCGCGGCGGGGCGCCATGGCTGATCTCGCGGTCGGCGTCGAGGCCGACTTCGATCGTGGCTTCATCGATATCGACGACGCTGACCGTAATCCGCACTTCGGGCGTGCTGCGCAACGCGCGCGAAGCGACATCCGCCACCAGGAACCCCAATGGGATGATGCGGTCGACCGAGAGTGTCGCCGTGGTATCGATCCGGCTCGTGACCCACTGGTCGCGGCTGCGGATCAGGTTCGAGATCATCGTGACGACATCGTCGAGGAACAGGTCGACGCGGACCGGCTGCATCTCGCCGTCGGCCAGGGTGAAGCGATAGGCGGCAGAGAGCACATGGACACGGCACTCGGCATCGGCGAGCGCCAGCCGGGCCTCGTTGCGATAATCGCGCTTGCTCAGGCCGATATAGCTCTGGACGACCTGCAGGCTGTTCTTCACCCGATGATGCAGTTCGCGCACCAGAAAGCGGTTGTCGTCGAGCGCGGTCTGGAGCCGGCGCTGACGCACCTCCTGCTCGTCGACCATGGCGTTGAAGGCTTCCGCCACGCTGCGGATGTCGCTCGGCATGTCGTCGGCGATCGCCGCTCTCGTCCGCCCCAGGGAAGCCCGAGCCCGTGCGGCCGCCTCGATGCCGCGCAGCCAGCGAACGCAGTGCTTGTCGATCGCCCGCAGATAGACGAGGCAGAGCAAGCCAAGCGTGATGAGCGGCGCCAGCAGAAGCACCATGAACTGCACGCGCGCGGCTTTGGCAGGTCCGTCGTCGAAGCTGGCTATGACGAAGAAGTCCGGCTCGGCGACCATCCGGGCCGTATAAATGCGGCCTGGACCTGACCGGCTTGGTGCCGTCCAGCGCTCGCGCCCGGTCGGGAGGCGATCCTGCTGCGGCAGCCATGACATGTCGGCATCCTCGCCGCGGCTGGCCACAACAGCGCCACCACGGCCGATCAAGGCGACATTCATATCCCGGCCGCCATCGCCGAGGTCGAACACGTTCTCCAGCAGATCCGGAGTCGTCAGGAGAAGGGCCTCCTGCAGCCCCCCGCCCGAGGCCTGTTCGTCCGCCATCAGAACGGCGAGGTAACGACGACCCGCGAGCGTGACCTGATCGTAGCGAAGCCTGCCGAGATCGGCTCCGTTCCAGGTCGCGACAGAAGAAAGCCCGGCAAGTTGCCGGGCGACGTTGCTCATCACCTCGCTTGATAGATCTGCGTCGAGAGAGCCCGCGCAAACGCGTCCGTCGGCGCTGCGCAGGAAGAACGCACGGAAGCCGCTCGCCCGTTTCAACGCCCCCAGCGCGGCCTCTTCGCAAACAGCGCCGTCGAGGCGCGCATCGATCGCCACCGTGCCGAAGGCGAGCAAAGCCCGTGAAGCGCCGCGATACCAGACCCGTGTCCGCACCGCGAAGTCATCGACGGCCCGGGCCTGTGCGGTTTCGATCGTCGCTATGGCGGCCCGGTAGGTTGCATAGGCTGCGAATGCGGAGGCACATCCGACCGGCACCGCAATGGCGATCAGCAGGGCCAGAAGGCGCCCGCGAACGGTGCTGATTTTCGCCAGACGCATCAGGAACCAACAGGTTCGGAACCGACCCTTTGCATCGCGGCCGCACTGGTGCGGTCCGGCCCGAGATCGTCGACCCCGCCGATCGAGAGCAGTTCGGCGAGCTTGGTCCGCGCCCTATTGACCCGGCTCTTGATGGTGCCGATGGCCACGCCGCAGATGTCCGCAGCCTCTTCGTAGGACAGGCCGGTCGCACCGACCATGATCAGGACTTCCCGCTGCTCCTCGGGGAGCTTCGCCAGCGCCTTGCGGAAATCGGCGAGGTCGAGATGGCTCTCCTGGTTGCCATGGGTCGCCATGCGCTCGGCATAGGTGCCCTCGCTGTCCTGCACCTCGCGGCCGCGCTTGCGATAGAGGGAGTAATAGGTATTGCGCAGGATCGTGAACAGCCAGGCGCGCAAGCTCGTGCCCGGTTCGAACTTGTCGGAATTGCCCCAGGCCTTGAGCAGCGTATCCTGCACCAGATCGTCCGCCAGCTGCATCGAGCCAGACAGGGAAGCCGCGAAGGCACGCAGATTGGGGATTTCGCGGATCAAGCCATCCTTGAACTCGTTGGCTTGGGCAGCGGTCCTGGCGTCACTTGCGCTCATCGGACGACGCTCCGGCTGCGCGCTGTTCGGTGGCTTCAAGCTGCGCCAGCAGGACGAGGAACTTGTCCGGCACGGGCGCGTTCACGATGTCGTCGTAATGGGCCTTCAGCGAGCGACCAATGGATTCCTGCACCTTCGGGTCCAGAACCAGTTCGAAGTCGTCACTATCGCCTCCGTCGGGTTCGGACATCGCTGCATCCAGATTGCTCATATCAGCCCTCGCGCCACTACCGAGCCTGCTTTTCCAGCAAGTCCCGCATTCCGTTTCTTCGTCGGCGAAACCAAAGCCCAGTGGCGGTGGCGACACCAATGCGCCGTAATAACAGCCTAGATTCCAAAAAGTTCCGCATCCGACAAAAAATAAATTCCTTGTCAGCGGCCCATCCTAAGCCATTATTTCGGCACGATAAAAGGGATGCGTTCATGTCGATCGCCAAAGAAATTGCGCCTCATCTTCCTTACCTGCGCCGGTTTGCCCGAGCGCTCACCGGCACGCAAACCAGCGGCGACGCTTATGTCGTAGCGATGCTGGAAGCGCTGGTGGCTGATCCTTCCGGCTTCCCTCGCGGGATCGACCCGCGAATCGGCCTCTATCAAGCCTTCCTGAAGCTATGGTCCTCGGCCAGCGTCGATACGCGCGAGCCGATCGTCGAGCTCACGCGGGCTCCGGCCGAACGCAATCTCGAAGCGCTGACCCCGCGACCACGGCAGGCTTTCCTGCTGCGGACCGTCGAGGGCTTTTCCATCGAGGAGGTCGCGACGATCATGGGCATCAACCCGGGCGATGCCGCCACGCTGGTCCAGACCGCCGGCCAGGAGATCGCGGAGCAGGTTGCAACCGACGTGCTCATCATCGAGGACGAGCCGATCATCGCGCTCGACATCGAGACGATGGTCGAGGAGCTCGGCCATACCGTCACCGGCGTCGCCCGCACCCAGCGCGAAGCCATCGCTCTCGTCGCGAAGAAGCGGCCAGGGCTCGTGCTGGCCGATATCCAGCTCGCCGATGGCAGCTCGGGTCTCGATGCCGTGAACGAAATCCTGTCTTCGATCGACGTGCCGGTGATCTTCATCACCGCCTATCCCGAGCGTTTGCTCACCGGCGACCGGCCCGAGCCCGCCTTCCTGATCACCAAGCCTTTCCAGCCGGAAGCGGTGAAGGCAGCGATCAGCCAGGCGCTGTTCTTCGACCGGCGCGCGGGTCGCAAGGCCGCCTGAACCGGCGTTTTCCCACCGTCGAAGCCCGCGGCGCGACCGCGGGCTTTTTTTGTCGCGGGCTCGGGAACAAGCCCCGTCATCGAGCGTTCGCGTCACGATGTCGGTTTGGTATCCGGTTCGGGAGGGCGTGGGCCATGGCGATGACCTGCTTGTCAGCAGCAGTCGCGGCGAGTTCGATCGCGACAGCGTTGTTTTCGGGAGCGGTGGCGCCTGGAGCGCTGAGCGGGGAGGTTTTGTCGCTGGCACTTGCAGCCTTGACGAGCCTCGCCGTCGCCGGCGCCGCGGCCCTCGACGGTTGAGTTCTGCGATACGCTCCGGCCACGCCAAGGCCGCCCTGATCGCGATGGCCGTCTGGGTCTGTCCCTGTGTCGCGTCGGCACAGGCAAAACCCGCTCCTTCCGCTTCCGCCGGCCCCCTGCCCCCGCCGCGACCTGCGGAGCTTCTCCCGCGTGCACCCGTCGAGCGGAACGTGGTCAAGCCGCCGCAACCGGAGCAGCCGGCGCCGGCCGAGCCGACGCCATCGAGCGCATCGACATGCCTGTCCAGGCTGGCGGCCATTCCCGGCAACCGGATCGAGCCGGCCGTGGCGGAGCTCGGGCAAGCCGACGCGGCCTGTCGCGTCGAAGAGCCGGTTCGCCTCCACGCCCTCGCGCTCCGCGGAAGCAGGGCAGCGCTCACGGTCACGTTCGATCCGGCGCCGCTCGTCAGCTGCGCGATGGCATCAGCCGTCGCCGATTGGCTCGACACCAGCGTTCAGCCGCTTGCGCAGGGACATTTCGCTCTGGGATTGACGGGGCTGCGTGTCGGCGGAGGGCAGGAATGCCGAAGGCGCAACCGCGCTTCGGCCGGCCCGATCAGCGAACACGCGACGGGTCAGGCTCTGGACATCTTCGCCTTCAAGCTGGCGGAAGGCGGCAAATCGGAAGTGATCTCGGTCGAGAAGCCTTCGGGACTTGCGCAGAACCGCTTCCTCGATGGCGTGCGTCAATCGGCTTGCGGAGCCTTCATGACGGCGCTGGGACCCGGCTCAGACGCCGCACACGCCAATCACCTTCACGTCGACATCCAGGCGCGGCGCTCGCGCGCATCACGCTTCTGCCAGTGAACGGAGCCTATTCCGAGATGTCGAACCGCATGAGGAACGATTGCCGCTCCGGGGAATCATCGGCATCGTCCACATCGACGAGTCTCGGGCCGGCGCGCCGCGCTGCCATCACCGCCAGCGCCGCATCGCAATCGAGCCCGGTCGCGATCAAATCCTCGAGCTCCCAGAACGGCGGCAGGGCCGGGTCCGGAGCCGGATCGTGAATTATTGGGATTTCTCCCAGCGGGCGACTCACGGACATCGACGTTCCCATGCCAAGATGAAGCGCCAACGCAACAAGCTTCCTTTGGTTCCTCTAAGCCGGAACTGTGGGATTCTTGAGGCGTTCCGTCCGTCACCTCGCCAGGAGCCTACGCGATGACTTTTGGGCAACCCCGTCTCCTCCTTGCCCTTGCCGCCCTCGCTGGCCTGGCAAGCATGTCCACCCCTGCGCTGGCCCAGTCGAGCGAACCGCCGACAGGCCGGCTGTCCTGCACAGTCAGCGGCGGCCTGGCGCCGGTCGTGACGGCGCAGAAGCCGATGGAGTGCCGTTTCCGCCCCCGTCGCGGACCCCTGCAGCACTATACCGGCATCGTTCGGAGCTTCGGGCTCGACCTCGCCTCCGTCCGCAGCGCCGCGCTGGCCTGGCGCGTCTACGGCCCCTATGCGCGTGCGCCGCTGGGAGCGCTCGCGGGCCAGTACAAGGCGACAGGCGCAACGCCCGGAGCGGGAGGCAACACCCTCGTGGGCGGCGACAACAACGCGGTGACCCTGCAGCCGCTGCCTTTCCAGGGCAATCGCGGCATCAATGTCGCTGTCGGCGTCACCAGCTTCGAGCTGACGCTCGTCGCTCCCGGCCGGCGGCGCTAAGCTGAAGGCAAAAAAGACCCAAGATTACGTTTTGCTAACCCTGACTTGGCAAATTCGATTCAAAATCGAGGCTTTTCGGGCCTTACTGAGCGAGAGCAGGAACATCGCCAATCCTATGACGTTATCGAGCCGTGCTGGGATTGCAGTGAGTGAGAAGCCGGTCAATGGCTGATATCCGCGTTCTGATCGTCGAAGATGACCCGTTCATCGCGATGGACATCGAAAGTGCCGTCGCAGAACAGCTCGGCGCCGATGCCGAGCTGATCGTGGTCGAATCCGTCGCAGAGGCGAGACGTGCCGCGTCTCGCCAGCTTTCCTGTGCCCTGCTCGACATCGATGTCGTCGGGGGGAAGACCTTCGAGGTCGCGAGCGCGCTCCAGCAGACCGGAACGCCGTTCGCGTTCGTGTCGGGTTCCGCTCCGCATGAGGTGCCGGCGCCGCTGCGGAACGCCCGCTTCCTGCGCAAGCCCTTCTCGATCCGGGAAGTCGCAGCTTTCGTCGTGAGCGCGATAGAGCCCGCTCCCGACGAGACCGTTCAGGGTTAGCGTCAGGCCGAGGCTGGCGGGGTCTCCCGCTTCGGAAAGATCACCCTGATCCGTGTTCCCGGACGTTCTCCTGCTTCAGCATGCAGCGGCCGGCTCATCATGCTCGCCCGCATGCTGCGCAGCAGGCTCGCGATCACCGTCTGCCCAAGCCCCTTGTTCTGAGCTTCGGCCGGGAAACCGACGCCGTCATCCTCGATCGTCATGGCCAGGACCGGCACGCCTTCCACCTCATCCTGGGCAAGCCGGATGGTGATGCATCCCGACATGCCGTCGGGAAAGGCGTGCTTGATCGCGTTGGTCACCAGTTCGTTGACGATGACGACGAAGGACACCGCATCGCGCCCGGGAAGGCGGATCGACTCCATGTCGAGATCGATCCGGATCGGGCGGCCTTCCGCAGCCTTGCCGATCTCGGCCAGCAGGTCCTCCATATAGGGACGCGCATCGATCTCGTCGGTCTCGATGTCGAGGCGCAGGCGGCGCTGGCCGGCCGCAATCGCCTGGATGCGGGACTGCGCCTGCGCCAGCGCGGCCTTGACCGCGGGCTGCCGTGTCTGCCGGCTTTGAACATTGAGCAGGGCCGAGACCATGGCCAGGTTGTTGCCGACGCGGTGATTGACGTCGCGCAGCAGCGCCTCGATCCGCAGGCGCTCGCTCTCGAGCTGGCGGGTGCGCTCGCCGACGATCTGTTCGAGCTCGGCGTTGCTGACCGCCAGCGCGGCGGTGCGGCGCTGGCGCCGGCGCAGCTGCTGCCAGGCCGCGAAGGCGAGCCCTGCGAGCGCGACGACGATGCCCGTGCTGCTCCAGAGCCGCCTGCGCTCCTCACGCCGATAGAGCGAGAGGAGACGGGTGTTCTCGGCCTGCTGGATCTCCTGCACCGTGTCGCGCAGCCGGTCCATCGCCGCAATGCCGCCGGCATCGCGCACGAGCGCGATCGCCTCCTCACGGCGTCCGGCCCGCTCCAGCGTGATCGTGCGATCGAGTTCCTCGAACTTGATGCCCATATCCTGACGCAGCTTCGCCACCTGCGCCTTCTGGGCCGGATCGGCATCGACAAGCGCAGCCAGGATGTCGAGCTCGGGGCCAGCCGTCGCCCGCCCTTCGGTGAAAGGCTCGAGATAGCTCGGCTGGCCGGTCAGGAGAAATCCACGCTGACCCGTCTCCGCATCGCGGAGGCGGCCGAGAAAGCGCTCCGCGCGTTCGCGGATCTCGATCGCATGCGAGACAAGATCCGCCGTGCGCCGGGCCTGCTGATTGATCAACGCAGCCACGATCACCGCCACGGCGACGACACCGATCGCGATGACCGTAGTCGTTGCCGAGCGGAGCCGTGTGCTGAAGGCCGGAAGGGCCGGAAGCGAGAAGCGGCTACGGGGCCTCACCTGATCGGACATGCCAGCCTTGTTAAAGGACGCATGCCGACATCCCTATGTAAAATGACACGGCCCGTCCACCGCCATGGGCGCCTCGGATCAAGCCTCTTCGTCGTCCTCTGCCCCGCCGGCCACGATCTGACGGCCGAGAATTGCGCCAAGGACGACGATTCCGCCAGCCAGGGCCAAGCGCCAGCTCATGCGCGAACCGATCAGCTTTGCGGCGAGGGGGGCGGCGGCGAGCGCAGCCGTCGCGGCCGGACGAGGCGGCCTGCGTCGGCCCTTGACGTAAAGCGCGATGCAGAAGGCGAGGAGTGCCGTCGCAAACAAGCCGCCAGCGATCCAGAGGCTTGCGGCAATCCCCCCGTAGCGAAGCATCAGCATCGTGTGCAGGGCATTGAGCGCGTAGCCGCCGGCGCAAAGCACCAGCAGCGCCGCCAGGCCGAACAGGCCGTAGACGATGACATTGCGCTTCACCGCGCCGGAGATTTCCGAAGCGATGAAAGATCCGATCCCCCCGAACATGATCAGCGCGCCGACAGGAAGCCGACGAACAGCCCGACCGCCGCCGCCAGCCCGAGCGCGCGCAGCGGCCGCTCGCGGATCTCGTCCTCGATCAGCTTTTGCAGCTCGGTCGCCTGCTCCTTGGCGATGTCGACCATCTTGTCGGTATCCACGCCAACGGCGCGCAGGCGCTCGCCGACGGTCGCGGCGATATCCTCGGCGCTGCGCGTCAGCGTATCTTCCAGCGCGCTCGCCTGGCGCTTGGCGCGTGCTCCGGCGCTGCGTGCCTCCGCAGCGACATCCTCGGCGCCGCCTTCGACCTCTGCCTTGGCTCGCTTGGCGGCAGCAGCCGCCTGACGTTTCGCGGATGTCGTGGTTGCCATGACGATGAGTTCCTGTCGCTGTTGAATAGGGAATGGTGCCGATGCAACGTCGCCGCCGCAAGGGGCACTGCCTGTGTCGCAACGCGTCCACTCCGGTTCTGTTCCGGGCGCGGCACTCAGGCGGCCTGTGCCTCCGGCTTCTCTTCCGCGTCGGCCTTGGCCTTCTCGCGGCGGTAACGCGTGAATTCTTCCTGCGCCACCATGGCCACGATGACGATCGGGGTCGAAAGCACGGCACCGATCGGTCCCCATAGCCAGAGCCAGAAGATGAAGGAGATGAAGACGAGGAAGGGCGAGATCGTCAGCCGGCTGCCGACGAAGACCGGGGTGATCGCGTTACCCTCGAACAGATGGAGGACGTAATAGGCCGCAGCCGGCCACAGCGCGGCAAGGAGCGATGGAGCGTCCAACAATGCGCCCGCCAGCAGCAGGACCGCGACGAAGATGGGCCCGATGAAGGCGAGGTAATTGAGCATGAAGGCGAGCGCGCCCCAGAACAGCGGAAACGGCAAGCCGGCGATCCAGGCGATGGTCATGGTCAGGAAGCCCATGCCGAGATTGATGATCGTCACCAGGCCGAAATAGCGCGCTACCCGCTCCTCGATCTCCTCGAAGAACGAGCCCGCGGACCGGCGCGCGCCGCGGCCGAGGCAGAGCCGGAGCACGCGCGCCTTGAGATGGCGACGCGTCGCCAGCCAGAAATAGACGGTCGCGACGAAGATCAGCATGCCGCCGGCGGCCGCCGAGGACGACATGGCGATGTCGAACAGGGGATTGCCCTGGGAAACGCTGAGCTCGGCACCCTTGCCGGTGATCGATGCGACGCCGCGCTTGAACTCGTCCATGAAGGCGAAGACGCCGGCGAGCTTGGCCTGCAGCGCCGCCATCATGGCCGGCGCCTGGTCGCTCCAGCCCGCGACGGGCACAGCAAGGATGCCGATCCCGCCGAGAAGCAGGCCGACGAAGAGCAGCATCACCAGCGCCGCGGCCGCCTGTTGCGGCACATTGTGCCGGACCATCCAGTCGACGAGAGGCCCCAGGACCAGCCCGAAGATCACCCCCGCGATGACCGGCATGGCGATGACCTTGGTCAGCGCGAGCGAGGCCGTCGCCAGGATGACGAAGATGCCGACGATGGCGTAGCGGACGATGAGGTCATGCTCGTAGGGTGTGACCTCTTCGGTCTCGTCCACCGGTTCCGTCTCCGCCATGTAACGCGGAAACGGCCTCCAGGCCGATGAGCTGAGCATGATCCTGCTTCCAACGCGCGACCCGCGCCCCCCCTGGCGCGCCGGGAATGTTAACGCGGGAATGGTCAGCCCGGTTCCGGTCGGCTCAGTGGGCCTCGTCCCAGTTGCCGGCGGCGCGGGCCTCGACGGCGAGCGGCACGCGCAATTGCACGGCGGGATGCGGCGCGTCGACCATCACCTTCTCGATGATCGGCAGGGTCTTCTCGACCTCTTCCTCCGGCACCTCGAAGACGAGTTCGTCATGGACCTGCAAGAGCATGCGGGCGTTGAGCCGGTTCGCGGTCAGGGCCGAATCCATACGCGTCATGGCACGGCGGATGATATCGGCGGCCGAGCCCTGGATCGGCGCGTTGATCGCCTGGCGCTCGACGAAGGCGCGCTCCGACGGGTTCTTCGAGGAGACCGCCGGGAAGTGGCAGACGCGGCCGAAGATGGTCGTGACCTGGCCATGGGCGCGTACATGGGTCTTGGTCTGGTCCATGTAGTCGCGGATGCCGGGGAAGCGTTCGAAGTACTTACGGATATAAGCGCTGGCCTCTTCCCGGCCGATGCCGAGCTGGTTGGCGAGGCCGAACGCCGAGATGCCGTAGATGATGCCGAAATTAATCGCCTTGGCGCGACGGCGGACCTCGCTCGGCATGCCCTGGACGGGCACGCTGAACATCTCCGAGGCCGTCATCGCATGGATGTCGATGCCATCGGCGAAGGCCTGCCGCAGCTGCGGGATCTCGGCGATATGGGCGAGCAGGCGCAATTCGATCTGGCTGTAATCGGCCGAGACGAGCTTGAAACCCTTCTCCGGCACGAAGGCGGTCCTGATCTTGCGCCCGGCCTCGGTGCGGATCGGGATGTTCTGCAGGTTGGGCTCGGAGGAGGAGAGCCGGCCCGTCGTCGTCGCCGCCAGCGCATAGGAGGTGTGGACCCGGTTGGTCTGCGGGTTCACATAGGCCGGCAGCGAGTCGGTATAGGTCGATTTCAGCTTGGCGAGCTGGCGCCACTCCAGAATCTTGGAGGGGAGCGGATGGCCCTGCTCGGCGAGCTCCTCCAGCACGCCGGCGCCGGTCGCCCATTGGCCGGTCGCGGTTTTCTTGGCGCCTGCTAGCCCCATCCGGCCGAACAGGATGTCGCCGAGCTGCTTGGGACTGCCGATGGTGAACTTCTCGCCTGCGAGCTCGTAGATCTCGTCCTCGAGCCGGGCCAGCCCCTGCGCGAAATCGCCGGAAAGCCGCGACAGGATCTGCCGGTCGATGGCGATGCCGCGCTTCTCCATATTGGCGAGTACGGCGACCATCGGCCGCTCCAGCACCTCGTAGACCGCCGTCTTCTTCTCGGCGGCGAGGCGCGGCTTCAGCGCGAGCCAGAGCCTGAGCGTGACGTCGGCATCCTCGGCGGCGTAGTCCGTCGCGCGGTCGAGCGGCACCTTGTCGAAGGTGACCTGAGCCTTGCCGGTGCCGGCGACCTGCGAATACGGGATCGTCTCGTGGCCCAGATGGATTTCCGAGAGCTTGTCCATGCCATGGCTGTTGATGCCGGCATCGAGCGCATAGGAGATCAGCATCGTGTCCTCGACCGGGAACACGGTGAGACCGTGGCGCTCCAGAATCAGCAGATCGTATTTCAGGTTCTGGCCGATCTTGAGCACGCCTGCATCGGCCAGCAGGGGCTTCAGCGCCGCGACCGCCTGCGCCAGCGGGATCTGATCGGCGAGCAGCCCTTCGTCGAACAGGCCGCCATCGCCGCCGCGGTGCTGGATCGGGATGTAGCAGGCGCGGCCCGGCGCCACAGCGAGCGAGATGCCGATGAGATCGGCCTGCATCGCGTCGAGCGAATTGGTCTCGGTGTCCACAGCGACATGGCCGGCCTCATAGGCCCAGCCGATCCAGCGTTCAAGATCGGCAAGCGTGCGCACGCATTCATAGGTCGAACGGTCGATCTTCGCCGCGATCGCCTCGTTCTTGCGCGTGGCGGCGAGATCGGCCGGCTTCATCCAGCCGGCTTCGCCACCGGTAGCCTCGGGCGGGGTCGCCGAGGCGGACGGCGTCGCCGTCGTCACGGCCGAAACGGCATCCTCGAGCGCGTCGGCGCCGACATAGAGCGCCTTGAGTTCCGCCGCGCGCGAGCCGCCCGGGGCCAGCGCCGGGTCGGCGTCGATCGCGCCAATATCGGCCTCATAGGCCTCGGCGACGCGCTTGGTGATGGTGGTGAATTCCATCGCCTTGAGGAAGGCGACGAGCTTCGCCGGGTCCGGCTGCTCCAGCGTCAGGTTTTCCAGCGGGGTCTCGACCTTCACGTCGTCAACCAGCGTGACCAGCTTGTGCGAGATGCGGACCTTCTCGACCACCTCGGGGTTGGTCAGCGTTTCCCGGCGCTTGGGCTGCTTGATCTCGCCGGCGCGCGCCAGCAGGGTTTCGAGATCGCCATATTCGCCGATGAGCTGAGCGGCCGTCTTAATGCCGATACCGGGCGCGCCCGGCACGTTGTCCGTGGCATCGCCGGCCAAAGCCTGCACATCGGTGACCTTGTCGGGCGTGACGCCGAAATACTCGACGACCTCGGGCTCGCCGATGCGCCGCTCGGCGCGGAAGCCCGCGCCCTTCTTCTGGTCGCCGGAGGCAGGGTCGTACATCGCGACGCCCGGCCCCACGAGCTGCATCAGGTCCTTGTCGGCCGAGACGATCAGCACCTCGGCGCCGGCCTCGCGCGCCTGCTTGGCATAGGTCGCGATCAGGTCGTCGGCCTCGTAGACATCCTGCTCGACCGGGATCAATCCGAAGGCGCGGACAGCCTCGCGCATCAGCGGGAATTGCGGGATGAGATCGGCAGGGGGCTCGGAGCGGTTGCCCTTGTAGGCCGGGTAGATCGCCTTGCGGAAGGAGTTCTCCGACTTGTCGAAGACGATGGCGAGGTGCGTCGGCCTGACGCCGAGCACGCCCTCGCGCACGAACTGGAAAAGCTTGGTGGCGAAGAGCCGGACCGCGCCCGAGGGCAGCCCGTCCGAGCGGGCATTGTATTTCCGGTCCTGGTTGATCGACTGGAAATAGGCCCGGAAGATGAAGTTCGAGCCGTCGACCAGGAAGAGGTGGTCGCCGGGCTTCAGGGCGGGGGCGGTCGTGGCTGTCTCGCTCATGGCGCGGACCATAAGCGGGCCTGCGCTGGCGGTCCATGGCGGCAGCGCGTCGTTGTGCACGAAGCTGTCAGGAATGGCGAACCTTCTCTTCTCCCCTTGCGGGAGAAGGTGGCCCGAAGGGCCGGATGAGGGTCGCGCCGCCTTGAATCGCTACCGATCAGCGTCGCGAGACCCCTCACCCTAACCCTCTCCCGCAAGGGGAGAGGGGACTTCAGGCTTCATTTCACGATCGCATCGATCTCCGCCAGATCCTCTGCCGTCAGCGCCCAGTCCGCAGCCTTGACGTTCGCCGCGACCTGCTCGGGTTTGGTCGCGCCGGCAATGACGCTCGATACGACGGGCTGCGCCGCGAGCCAGGAGAAGGCCAGCTCCACCAGCGAATGGCCGCGCGCCTCGGCGAAGGCGGTCAGCCCCTCGATGCGGCGCCAGTTGTCCTCGCTGAAGATCTCGTCGGCGCGCTGCGGCAGCTTGGTCAGGCGCGCGCCTTCCGGCATCGCCGCGCCGCGCTTGTACTTGCCGGTCAACGCGCCGTTGGCGAGCGGGAAATAGGGCAGCAGCCCCATGCCGTAATGGGCAACGGCAGGTATCAGATCGGCTTCGGCGCCGCGCTTCAGCAGGCTGTACTCGTCCTGCGCCGAGGCGAAGCCGGGAATGCCGATGTCGCGCGCCGTCCAATGCGCATCGGCGACCTGCCAGGCGACGACGTTCGAGCAGCCGACATAGCGAACCTTGCCCTGGCGGACGAGATCGTCGAGCGCGCGCAGCGTCTCCTCGATCGGGGTCAGCGGGTCGGGCCGGTGGAGCTGGTAGAGATCGATCCAGTCGGTCTTCAGGCGCCGCAGCGAATCCTCGACGGCGTTCATGATGTAGCGGCGCGAACCGCCCTTCTTCACGCCCTCGGCATCCATCTCCATGCCGAACTTGGTGGCGAGCACGATCTGCTTGCGCCGCGCGCCCAGAACCTCGCCGAGCGCCGTCTCCGATCCACCACGCTCGCCATAGATGTCGGCGGTGTCGAACAGGGTGATGCCATGCTCGATCGCGGCATCGACGACCTTGCGGGTCGCGTCGAGATCGATGCGCCCGCCGAAATTGTTGCAGCCGAGCCCGACGAGCGAGACGCGCAGGCCCGAGCGGCCGAGATTGCGGAATTGCATGGTGAAGGTCCTTCCCTGAGAGGCGGGCAGAGGACCAGAGCGGGCGGGGAGAGACAATGGCGCCCGATGCAGGGCGGACACGCAGCAGCCGAACGGGCGGTTTCCCGCCGCAGCCAGATCAGGCAGGCGTCAGCCAGCCCGTCCGCGCGAGGACGAGGCGGGCAAGTTCGGTCGGCGAATGCCCGTCCGTGTCGATGACGAGATGGCCGTCGACAGCTTCGCTCGCCATACGGCTGGCCTGACGCAAACTGCGCTCGATCTGGGCATCGCGACCGGACCCCTGCTCGCGTCGGTCGAGGCGCGCAAGCAGGGTCTCATTGCCGGCACGCAGGCGCACGACCGTGATCTGCGCATCGGGGATGGCGGCGCGAATCCAGCGCCTGTCGAAATCAACATGGAGCATGACGCCCGACATCAGCAGGCGCCGGTGCCCAAGGGCGCGATAGGTGCCCCAAAGGGCGGCCAGGTTGAGCTGGCTGACATCGCGGGCGCCGCGCGCCAGCGGCGCCAGATCCTCGTCACTGGGCTTCGGGAAGACGCGATCGAGCTCGTCGGTCTCGATCGCGGCATAGGCGATGCCGGCCGCGGCCAACAGATCGCTCATTTCCCAGCACAGCGTCGATTTCCCGACACCGGCCGGACCGGTGATCAGTAGAATCTCGACCGGAGCATCGACCAAACTGGCGATCAGGCCACTTCGGCCTTCTGCTTCTGCGAGCGCTTGCGCTCGTTCGGGTCGAGGATGCCCTTGCGCAGGCGGATCGACTTCGGCGTGACTTCGACGAGCTCGTCATCGTCGATCCAGGCCAGCGAACGCTCCAGCGTCATGCGGATCGGCGGCGTCAGTCTGACAGCCTCGTCCTTCGACGTCGTGCGGATGTTGGTGAGCTTCTTGCCCTTGAGCACGTTCACCTCGAGATCGTTCTCGCGGGTGTGCTCGCCGACGATCATGCCCTGATAGACCTTCCAACCGGGCTCGATCATCATCGGGCCGCGGTCTTCGAGGTTCCAGAGCGCGTAGGCGACGGCCTCGCCGGTCTCCATCGCGATCAGCACGCCGTTGCGGCGCCCGCCGATCTCGCCCTTGTAGGGCAGGTAGTCATGGAACAGCCGGTTCATGATCGCGGTGCCGCGCGTGTCGGTCAGCAACTCGCCCTGGTAGCCGATCAGGCCGCGGGTCGGAGCGTGGAAGACGAGACGCAGGCGATTGCCGCCCGAAGGACGCATCTCCAGCATGTCAGCCTTGCGCTCCGACATCTTCTGCACGACGACGCCGGAATGCTCCTCGTCGACGTCGATCACGACCTCTTCGATCGGCTCCAGAAGCTGGCCGTCCTCGCCGCGCTTCAGCACGACGCGGGGACGGGACACGCCGAGCTCGAAGCCCTCGCGGCGCATCGTCTCGATCAGGATGGCGAGCTGCAATTCGCCGCGGCCGGAGACGACGTAGCTGTCCTTGTCGGAGGCTTCCTCGATCTTCAGCGCGACATTGCCCTCGGCCTCCTTGAACAGGCGGTCGCGGATGACGCGGGTGGTGACCTTGTCGCCTTCGGTGCCGGCGAGCGGGGAATCGTTGACCATGAAGGTCATCGACACCGTCGGCGGATCGATCGGCTGCGCCTTGATCGGGGTCTCGACGCTAGGGTCGCAGAAGGTGTCGGCGACGGAGCCCTTAACCAGGCCCGCGATCGAGACGATGTCGCCGGCGACGGCCTCCTCGATCGGCTGACGCTCCAACCCGCGGAAAGCGAGAATCTTCGAGATGCGACCGGTCTCGACGACCGAGCCGTCGCCCGAGAGCACCTTGACGGTCTGGTTCGGCTTGGCCGTGCCCGAGGTCACGCGGCCGGTGATGATGCGGCCGAGATAGGGGTTTGCCTCCAGCAGCGTGCCGATCATGCGGAACGGGCCTTCCTCGACGGTCGGCTCCGGCACATGGGAGAGGATGAGATCGTACATCGGAGCGAGGCCCTGATCCTGCGGGCCTTCCGGCGAATGGGCCATCCAGCCCTGCTTGCCCGAGCCGTAGAGGATCGGGAAGTCGAGCTGCTCGTCGGTGGCGTCTAGCGCGGCGAAGAGGTCGAAGACCTCGTTGATGACTTCGGTGACGCGCGCGTCGGGCTTGTCGACCTTGTTGATCGCGACGATCGGACGAAGGCCGAGCTTCAGCGCCTTGGAGACCACGAACTTGGTCTGCGGCATCGGGCCTTCGGCCGCGTCGACCAGCACGATGGCCGAGTCGACCATGTTCAGGATGCGCTCGACCTCGCCGCCGAAATCGGCGTGGCCGGGGGTGTCGACGATGTTGATGCGCGTATCCTTCCAGACGACCGAGGTCGCCTTGGCCAGGATGGTGATGCCGCGCTCCTTCTCGAGGTCGTTGGAGTCCATCACGCGCTCGATGACGCGCTGGTTGTCGCGGTAGGTGCCGGACTGCTGCAGCAGCTTGTCGACGAGGGTGGTTTTGCCGTGGTCGACGTGCGCGATGATGGCGATGTTGCGCATGGACATGCGTGAGGGCCTTGCTTTCAAGGCCACGAGCCGGTCAGGTTCGAAGCCCTGCCGGCGCAGCCCATTTCTCGTGAATCTGGAATTCGTTGCGCTGCACATAAACGCTGGAGGGCGTTTGGGCAACCGCAGACACCGTCAAAAGGTGAATGCGCCTCAGCTTTCGGCCAGCGCGAGCTGCCGTTCGGTGACGGCACGTCCGACCTGATCGATCGCGAGCCGATAGGCCGCGAGTGCCGCCGTATCGAGATCGCCCTTCGCATAATCGGCGAGAACGCGGGTCAGAATCTGGTCGGCTTCGCGGCCGAGCCGGCCCAGTTCGGCCTCGTCCTTACAGGCGCGGATCGTTGCCAGCAGCGCCAGCAGCTCGTCGAGACCGGCCATGGCCCGCCTGCGCCGATTGGCGCTTTCGCGGCCGAGCAGCGCCGCCCCGCCGGTGCCGACCGCCGAGAGCGCCATGGCGCCGATATAGAACCAGTCGCCATAGCGGTCGAAGAACGTCTCCTGCTCGCCATCGATATAGGCCGCCGCGCCGGAATGGACCGGCAGCGGCGCGTCCTTGTCGGTGGAGGGCGTCTCCAGCGCCTGCACGGCCGGCAGCTCGGCCGCAAGCGTCAGGCGAAGCCCGAGAATCTCCTTGGTCAGTTCACCGACCAGATTGTCGTCGAGGCTCTGCGACGCGACGAGGCGGGAGGTGATCGAGATGGTCTGGAGGCTTTCCGCGGGCCGGGGGGGATCACCGCCCAGAGCGCCCCGGACGATCTCGCCGGATTCGATGGCTCGATAGTGCACCGCCAGCGCGTCTGCCTCGCGGATCGGGATCAGCACCGGGTCTTCGCCCCAGGCGGCGCGCAGGCGGCGCAAGCCGTCATTATTGGTGTGCGAGCCGATCGCATTGATCGAGAAAAAGGCGTCGATGCGCTTCTCCTTGGCCGCCGATACCACTTCGTCCGGGGCCAGATCGACGATCTCGAGCTCTTCGGCGCGCACTTCGTATTGGGTCAGGACGCGCTTCAGCAGCGTCAGATTGCCGGCGGGGTTGCGGATGACGCCGACCTTGCGGCCGCGCAGATCCGCGATGCGGCCGATGGCGGTTTCCCTGGTCGTGATGAAGAAGGGATAGGTCCGGCGCGTGACCAGCACGGTGTCGGCGGTCGAAGGCATGGCGATGTCAGCCCGCAGCATGGCGAGATCGGCCTGGCCGGCATCGATCTTCCTGGCGCTGTCCTCGGACCCTTCTGTCAGCACCAGCCGCAAGCGGATCGCAGCCTTGTCGCGATTGAGGCCCTGGACGAAGGCGGCGGCCATGCGCGCATCCTCGGAGCCAAGCGGCCCGACCGCGACGCGCAGCGTGCGCGGCTGGCTGAGGTAGTAGAACACCATGGCGACGAGGCCGGACATGGCGAGAAGAGCCGCCAGAACCGCCAGACCGCGTCTGCCCAAGCCGAGCCGGATCAACCCTCAACCCCTTCTTCGCCTCTTCACCATGGCTTCCTTCGCCATCATGTCGCAAGTACGGCATGCGCCGACGACCAAGCCATGTTAAAGGCCCGGCCATGTCGATCGCTCCACCTTTCCTGGTCAAGATCTGCGGGCTCTCCACCCCGGAGACGCTTCGCGCGGCCCTCGATGGCGGCGCGGACATGATCGGCCTCGTCTTCCATCCAAGGAGCCCGCGTTTCATCACGCTGGAGCGGGCCGTCCAACTCGCAGCGATCGCGCGCGGCAAGGCCGAGATCGTGGCGCTGACAGTCGACTGGACCGAGAAGCAGGCGGCCGAGCTGGTCAATGCCCTGAACCCCGATTGGCTGCAGTTGCACGGCCGCGAGACGCCGGAGCAGACCGCCGCGCTGCGCCGCGCCTCCGGCCGGCGGGTGATGAAGGCGCTGGGCGTCGCCGAAGCCGGCGACCTCGCGGCCATTGCCGCCTATCGCGACGTGGCCGACCGCATCCTGCTCGATGCAAAGCCGCCCAAGGATGCCGCCTTCCCCGGCGGACACGGCCGGCCCTTCGACTGGACGGTGCTCGCCGACCTCGACCCCGGCTTGCCCTTCATGCTAGGGGGCGGGCTCGATCCGGCGAATGTCGCGGAGGCGATCCGCGTGAACCGCCCTGCGGGCGTCGACGTATCATCCGGCGTCGAAAGCGCTGTGGGCGTCAAGGACCCGGCCCGGATCGTGGAATTCATCGCGGCGGCCCGCAAGGCCGCGGCGGCAGTGCAGGAAGGCTTGACGGCATGAACGCCCCCTCGACTCCGAACAGCTACCGCAACGGCCCGGACGAGAACGGCCGCTTCGGCCTGTTCGGCGGCCGCTTCGTCGCGGAGACGCTGATGCCGCTGATCCTCGAGCTGGAGGAGGCCTACAAGGCCGCCAAGGCCGACCCGGCCTATCACGCCGAAATGACCAGCGGGCTGAAGCATTATGTCGGCCGGCCCTCGCCGCTCTATTTCGCCGAGCGCCTGACAGAGCATTTCGCGGGGGCGAAGGTCTATCTGAAGCGCGAGGAGCTGAACCACACCGGCTCCCACAAGGTGAACAACGTGCTCGGCCAGATCCTGCTGGCGCGGCGCATGGGCAAGAAGCGCATCATCGCCGAGACCGGCGCCGGCCAGCACGGCGTCGCGACGGCCACGCTCTGCGCCCGCTATGGCCTCGAATGCATCGTCTATATGGGCGCGGTCGACGTCGCCCGGCAGGCACCCAACGTCTTCCGCATGCAGATGCTCGGCGCCACCGTCGTCCCCGTCGAGTCCGGCACCAAGACGCTCAAGGATGCGATGAACGAGGCGCTGCGCGACTGGGTGACCAATGTCGCGACGACGTTCTACTGCATCGGCACGGTCGCCGGGCCGCATCCCTATCCGGCGATGGTCCGGGATTTCCAGTCGATCATCGGCAAGGAGACCCGCGAGCAGATGCAGGAGGCCGAAGGCCGCCTGCCGGATTCGCTGATCGCCTGCATCGGCGGCGGCTCCAACGCGATGGGGCTGTTCCATCCCTTCCTCGACGACGCAAGCGTCGAGATCTACGGCGTCGAGGCTGCCGGCCACGGCATACCGAGCGGGCTGCACGCCGCCTCGCTCTCCGGCGGACGCCCCGGCGTGCTGCACGGCAACCGCACCTTCCTGCTGATGGACGATGACGGGCAGATCAAGGACGCCCACTCGATCTCGGCCGGGCTCGACTATCCCGGCATCGGCCCGGAGCATTCCTGGCTGCACGATGTCGGCCGGGTGAAATACCTCTCCGCCACCGACGAGGAGGCGCTGGAGGCGTTCCAGCTCATCTCGCGGCTGGAAGGCATCATCCCAGCGCTGGAATCCGCGCATGCACTCGCCCGCGTCGCCGAGCTCGCCCCGCAGAAGCCGAAGGACCATCTGATGGTCGTCAACCTCTCCGGCCGAGGCGACAAGGACATCCCGCAGGTCGCGGAGATCCTGGCGGCGCGCTAGCCGCCTCCGGGACTCGCCCAAAGTTTTACGCGGTCGCCTCTCGACTCTCGTTACGTCAACAGCAACCATGGGTTGCTTCGGCGCAACCGCGCCGGCGCTGTTGCGTGAAGCGGGGCCGGCGCCTTGGGGGGCAGCGGTAACGACAGCCCTTCGAGCGTGCCCGGGCCGGCACCTGCCGGACTGCCCGTCGAACTCGCATTTCTGACGCGTCATGGCATTGCGCCCGCGGCGCTCACGCACGCAGCCGAGCGCGCCGGCCGCCATCGGACCGACCCGGTCCGCGAAGCGATCGCGCTGGGCGTGCTGGACGAGGCCACCTTCTACCGGGCGTTCGCGGCCGAGATGGATCTGCCATTCCACTCCGTCTGCCCACCGGTACAGCCAGGCGGCAGATATGACGCGATCCTGCGGCAGGGCATCGTGCCCACACAGGAAGTGGCGCCGCTTCGCTTCGTGCTCGCCCCCGAAGGGCCAGCACTGCGCCGGATGATCGAGGCCGGTCCACAGCGCCGCGATATAGCGGTGACGACGCCGCGCCGCTTCGCCGAGGCGCTGCGCCGTTCGAACGCCACGGAGCTGGCCCGCCATGCTGCCGGTCTCGACGAGACCGGCCTTGCCCGCGACAGCGCGCGCTCCGGCGCCAGCCGGGGGCAAATGATCGCAGCTATCACCAGCCTCGCGGCTGCCGCGATCGGCAGCGTCCTCGCCCCGCTCGAAACCTTCTTCGCGCTCGCCCTGCTGCTCGGCCCGCTCTTCCTCGGCCTCATCCTGCTGCGTCTCGCGACGGCCATCGAGCGCTCGGCCCCCGATCTCTGGCAGAGCCATCGCTGGCGCATCGACGATGCGCGCCTGCCCGTCTACACCGTCGCCGTGCCGATGTACCGCGAGGAAGCGGTCCTGCGGCAGCTGACGAATGCGCTGTGCGCCCTCGACTATCCGCCAGCCAAGCTCGACATCCGCCTGCTGATCGAGGCCGACGACGCGGGCATGCGGACGGCACTGGCGAAGATGGCGCTGCCGGCGCATTTCACCGTGACGATCGTGCCGCCCGGCGCGCCGCGCACCAAGCCGCGCGCGCTCAATCTCGCCCTGCTCGAGGCGCGCGGCTCGTTGTTCACCATCTTCGACGCCGAGGATATTCCCGATCCGCAGCAACTGCGCATGGCGGCGGCGCGCTTTCTCGGCGGGCCGCCGGAGCTCGCCTGCCTGCAGGCACGGCTCGTGATCGACCATGCCGCGGAAGGGACGCTCCCCGGGCTCTTCGCGCTCGAATATGCCGGGCTTTTCGAGGTGCTCAACCCGGGCCTGCTGCTGTTCCAGCTGCCGATCATGCTCGGCGGCACGTCGAACCATTTCCGCACCGAGACGCTGCGCAAGCTCGGCGGCTGGGACGCCTGGAACGTGACCGAGGATGCCGATCTGGGCCTGCGGCTGGTCCGCGCCGGCTATCGCATCGGCGACCTGCCGTCGAACACACGCGAGGAGGCTCCCGTCACCATCACGGCCTGGCTCAAGCAGCGCTCGCGCTGGATCAAGGGCTATATCCAGACGCTGGTGACGCATTCGCGGGCGCCGCTGAGCCTGCTGCGCGAAGCCGGTCCGGCCGCGACATTCGCGTTCCTGTCGCTGGCTTTCGGCACGGTCGCGACGGCGCTGGGCTATCCCGCCTTCGCCATCGCAGCGCTGCTCGCCTGCTGGGACGGCTCGCTGTTCCAACCGGTCGGCACGCTCGCCACCCTGACCTCGACCATCGCGCTCGCGGTCTGGCTTCTCGGCAGCATCGCGCTCTTTGTGCCGCCGGCCGTCGGCGCCTTGCGCCGGGGCTCGCCCGGGCTGCTCCTGCTGCTGCCCCTGCTGCCGCTCTACTACGCGCTGGTCTCGGTCGCGGCCTGGATGGCTCTCTACGAGTATTTCACGCGGCGTTTTGCCTGGAACAAGACGGAGCACGGGCTGGCGCGCCAGCGTGCACCGGTCGAGGCCGCTACGAGTGGCGCAGCCATTCCGCTGCGGCCTGTGCCGGAGTCTGCTCGATATTGAAGGCGCCGATGAAGCTGCCGTCCTTGCCCATCAGATAGACCAGCGCGGTGTGGTCCATCGTGTAGTCGCCATCCTTGAGGGGCACCTTCTTGGCATAGGCGCGATAGGCCTTGATCGCGGCGTCGATCGCCGGCCGGTCGCCGCTCAGGCCGATGATGCGGGAATCGAAGGAGCCGAGATAGCTCTTCATCGTCTCCGGCGTGTCGCGCTCGGGATCGACGGTGATGAACAGCGCCTTCAGCTTCCTGGCCTTGTCGCCCTCACCAGCGGCGCGCAACGCCTCGGAAATCTCGAAGAGCTTGGTCGGGCAGATATCCGGGCAATGGGTGAAGCCGAAGAAGACCAGGAAGGGCGAGCCCTTCAGGTCCGTATCGGAGAGCAGCTTGCCGTCCTGCGTCGTCAACGTGAAGGGACCGCCGACGCTCGCCGTGCCGCTACCGCCACCCTGACGGCCCGGGGCGAAAGTGATGATGGCGGCGGCGGCCAGCGCGAGTGCGCCCGCAAGGAAGACGACGAGAGGCAGGACGATACGGCGATTCACGGAGAGCTTCCCGGAAGGGCGGCAGACAGGCCGCTACGTTGTAGGTTTTTGATCGTGTATCGGCGTTTCCGAAAACCGGTTCCCACTTTTCGGGCCGATACTTAGAAACAAGCGACGATGGCGGCGATGAGCCCGTCGGTGAAGAGCCGGTCTCCCTCGCGCCACCACAGCAACAGGCCGGCGAGCAGCAGGCCGAAGAAGCCGCCGCCGAGCAACAAAAGCCCTGTGCGGCTCGAAGAGCCCGCTTCGGCTTGCGCTGTCGGATCCACCTGCACCATGGGCACACCCTATCGCCGGCGCGCGCCGTCCGGAAGCGGGCGGCGTGACGCAGGGGCTCACGATGCGGCGATGCGAGCGGCTAGACCGCCCGCTGCGTGCTTGCGCTCTACTTCACCGGGAAGGTGAGCGGGGAGTAGTCCGTCACCGGCCGCTTCGCCCAGTCGTTCTGCGGCGCCGCGGCCTCGGTCCGCTTCTGCGCCTCGTGCAGGCGCAGCGCCGCGGCGGGATAATCCATCGTCAGCACCGTGCCGTCGCGCACCACAAGCTTGCCATCGACATAGACGCGGTCGACGGCGCGCTCGGCAGCGGCATAGACCAGGCTGCGCACGGGATCGCGGCGCGGCTGCATCATCGGATGGGCGAGATCGACCATCACGAGGTCGGCCTTGCAGCCCGCCTCCAGCCGGCCGATGTCGTCGCGGCCGAGCGCGGCGGCGCCGGCCGTTGTCGCGGCCTCGAAAATGTCAGTCGTGGTCAGGGTGCGCGGGTTCTCCGCCATCAGCCGGGCGACATAGCCGGCGTGGCGCATCTCCTCGAGCATGTTGTGCGGATAGGTGTCGGTGCCCAGGCCGATCCTGACGCCGGCACGGCGATAGCGCCCGAAATCGTCGAGCGCGATGCCGCGGCGCATGAACACGGTCGGGCAGTGGGCGACCGTCGTGCCGGTCTCCGCCAGCAGCGCAAGATCGCGCCGGCTATGCCAGGCGACGCGCGGGTAGTCGTCGAGGAAGATGCCGTGGCCGACGATGCTGGTGTCGCCGAGGACACCGAGCTTTTCCAGCCACTGGATCGGCGAGACGCCGTGGCGGCGGGTGATCTCGTGGAACTCGACCGTCGACTGCGCGGCGTGGATCTGCCAGCGCAGGCCGCGGCGCCCGGCCTCGGCATGGCTGTCCTTGATCAGCCCCTCGCTGCAGGTGTCGATCTGGGCCGGGCAGACCATGCCGAACAGGCGGCCGGAAGGATGCGACTGCGCCTTCTCGATGACGTCGAACGCCGTTGCCATGGCTTCGGCGCCGGCCTTCTCGTCCCACTCATATTCGACGATATAGCCGTTCTTGGTGTACCAGCGGGCCGAGCGGAACATCGGGGACAGGCAGACGCGCAACCCGCTATCGGCGGCAAGATCGAGCCAGCCGGGATGGGCGACCGAGAGATCGGCTACGGTGGTGACGCCGGATAGCAGCAGCTCGGAATAGGCGACCTGCACGCAGTCGGGCACCGCCTCGGCATCCGGCCGCAGGATCGGCATGAACTCGTAGAGCGAGGAATTATACAGCGCGGGCGAACCGAGCTCGTCGAGGAAGCCCTTGTTCAGCGCCTCGCTGGAGGGGTGCGAGTGGATGTTGACGAGGCCGGGCATGACCATGCGGCCGCTTCCGTCGACGGTCTCGTCGGCCTGCCCTTCATAGCGCGGGCCCACATAGCGCAGGGTGCCGTCCTCGAAGGCGACGTCGGCACCGTGCAGGTAGACATGCCGGGAGGCTTCCGCATCCCAGGCGACAACGACTTCGGCGTTCTTGATGACCGTGATCGTCATGACATTTCCTCCCTAGCGACCAGACATAGAAAAAGCGCCGCGCGGTTCTCACCGCGCGGCGCCGAAGACGCTTAGCGCTTCAGCTTGATGTCGAGGCCCTTGTAGAGGCCGGCGCCGTAGATGCCGTGGGCGCGGACGCCCTCGACACGGTCGCCCGCGACCACCCAGAGCGGCTGCGAGGCCAGCGGCACCCAGACATTCGCCTCGGTGAGCTGGGTCTGGACCGCGCCGATCGCCTGCTTGCGCTTGTCGGCATCGACGGCGGTCGCCGCAGCCTTGAGCAGCTCGTCGGTCTTCGGGTCCTTCCAGTTCATCCGGTTCGGCGTCGGCACCTGCCGGCTGGCGAAATAGAGGTTCAGCGCCTCGGTTGCCGTCACATAGGGGTAGGCCATGTAGAAGGCGTCGAATTCCTGCGTCGCGAGCTTGCCCCAGGCGACGGTGGCGTCCCAGAGCTGGATCTTGAGGTCGATGCCGACCTTGCGCAGGTCGGCCTGCATCGCCTCGGAGATGCGCGGGTTCACGTCGTTGCGGATGCCGTAGACGATGAAGGTCGCCTTCTGGCCGTCCTTCTCGCGGATGCCGTCGGAACCCGGCTTCCAGCCGGCCGCTTCCAGCAGCTTGATGGCGCCGGCGGCGTCATGCTTCGGCATCTTGCCGGCGGAATCCTTGTCGTAGTCGAGCACGGCCGGGTTCAGCAGCGAGGGCAGCGCCGTGCCCTTGCCGAAGAAGATCGCCTTGGCGATCGCCTGCTTGTCGACCGCCATGTTCACGGCCTCGCGGATCGCCGGATCTTTCGAGACGGGCTTGTCGACCTTGAAGCCCATGAAGATGTCGTAGATGTAGTTTTCCTGGCGCTGCACCGTCATGCCCGGGATGCGCTGCATCGTGTCGAGCGCGATATAGGGCATGTAATAGGTCACGTCGGCCTGCTTGGCCTGGATCGCGGCCATCAGCGTGTTCGACTCAGGGATGACCTTCCAGACGATCTCGTCGACCTGCGGCTTCGGGTCCTTGTAGATCGACGGACCCCAGTTGTAGTGCGGGTTCTTCTTGATGACGAGTTCCTGGCGCGGGGTCCATTTCGACCAGCAATAGGGGCCGGTGGCGTTGAAGCCCTGCACGCCGAAATTCTGGCCGAGCTTCTCGACCGTGTTTTTGTCAACCACCGAGGCGAATGACAGCGCCATCTGGAACAGCAGATCGCTATAGGGCTCCTTCAGCTCGTAGATCAGCGTGGAATCGCCCTCGGCGCGGATATCCTTGACCGGGCCACCGCGGAAGGAGACCGGCGACTTGTTGGCCGGGTCGGTCCAGCGCTTCAGCGAATAGACGACGTCGTCGATCGTCATCGGCCGGCCGTCGCAGAACTTGACGTCGTTGCGCAGCTTGAAGGTGTAGGTCGTACCATCAGGCGAGACCGTCCAGCTGTTCGCGAGGCCGGGCTTGATCGTCTTCATGTCGAAGTCGACCGTCACCAGCGTGTCGGCCAGCATGTAGAGCACCTCGGCGGCGGCCGTCGCGGTGGTGCGGATCGGGTCGTAGTTGTCGGCGTCGATGACGCGCAGGATCGAGAGCGGCGCCTTCTGCTGCGCCACGGCCGGCGCAGCGGCAAGTGTCGCGGCGGCGGCGCCGGCGAGAAGCAGAGTGGATAGTTTCATCATCGAGCAGGTCCCCTTTTTGACGCTTCTTGGTTGATGTCGGCTGCTATTTCCGCAGCTTGGGATCGAGGGCGTCCCGCAGCGCATCGCCGAGGACGTTGAAGGCGAGCACGACCGCAAAGATCGCGAGGCTCGGCAGGACCGAGACATGCGGCGCGAAGAACAGGAAGTTGCGGCCGTCGGCGGCCATGGCGCCGAGCTCGGCGGTCGGCGGCTGGGCTCCGAGCCCGAGGAAGGAGAGGGCGGCGCCGAGCAGGATGACCTGGCCGAAGCGCAGGGTGACGAAAACGAACATCGCCGACAGGCAGTTCGGCAGCACGTAGCGCAGGATGATGCGCAGATCGCTCAGGCCGAGCGAGCGGGCCGCCTCGATATAGCCCTGCTGCAGCACCACCAGCGCCGAGCCGCGCACGACGCGGGCCATCAGCGGCACGGTCGCGATCGAGAGCGCGATGATGACCGCCGTCAGACCGGGGCCGAAGATCGCCGCGATGGCGAGGCCGAACAGGATGGCCGGGAAGGACAGGAGCACGTCCATCAAGCGCATCAGGAGGCCGGACAGCTTCGTGTAATAGGCCGCCGCGAAGCCTATGACGCCGCCGATGATGCAGCCGAAGGCGACGGAAGCCACGCCCATGAGCAGCGTCGTCCGCAGGCCGTAGAGCAGACGGGTGATCATGTCGCGGCCCTGGCCGTCGGTGCCGAGCAGGCCGGCTTCGCCCGGCGGCTTCAGCGTGTTGGCGAGGTCGTTGCCATAGGGGTCGGTCGGCGCGAGCCAGGGCGCGAACACAGCGCCGAGGATGGCGAGAACGACGAGGGCGAGCGCGATGCAGGCGCCGACATCGGACAGCAGCATCCTGAGCACCGTCTTGCGGCGGACGGGCGTGGCGGCAGCGACGCTGACGGCGGCTTCCACTGCGCTGGCGCCGGGCGGGAGCGGGCTGATAGCGGAACTCATCAGGCGCCCCTCACTCTCGGATCGAGCACAGCATAAAGGACGTCCACCGTGAGATTGACCAGGATGAAGCCGAGCGAGAGCACGATGATCGTGCCCTGCGCCATCGGCAGATCGCTCGACAGGATGGCGCCGACCGCGAGCCGGCCGATGCCGGGCCAGCTGAACACCGTTTCCGTGACGACGGCGCCGCCGAGCAGGAAGCCGATCTGCAGGCCGATCAGGGTGACGACCGGCACGAGCGCGTTGCGCAGCGTGTGCCTGACCAGGACGACGACCTCGGCCAGCCCCTTGGCGCGGGCGGTGCGGACATGGTCGGCGCCGAGCTCGTCGAGCACGGAGGTCCTGGTCATGCGGGCGACCGGGCCGACGAAGACGCCGCCGAGCGTGATCGCCGGCAGGATGACGCCCTGGATGCCTTCCCAGGTCCAGAGCGGACCGGTGCGGCCCGTGAAGGGCAGGATCGGATACTTGAAGCCGAAGAGCCAGATCAGGCCGAGGCCGAGAAAGAAGACCGGCAGCGAAACGCCGGCGACCGAGACCGCCATGATCGCGCGGTCGAGCAGCGAGCCGCGGAAATAGGCGCCGGCCGTGCCCAGCAGCATGCCGAGCGGGATGGCCCAGATCAGCGAAGCGAACATCAGCTCGAGCGTCGGCCCGATGGTGTTGCCGAGCTCCTGCACGACGGGGACGTTGTTGATGATGGAGACGCCCAGATCGCCCTGTGCGAGGCGGCCGATATAGATCAGGAACTGCTTCCAGAGCGGCTGGTTCAGCCCCAGTTCCTGGCGAATGGCCTCGACCACGTCCTGGGTCGCGGTCGGGCCGGCGCGGACCTGCGCCGGATCGGTCGGCACCACCTGCATCAGCAGGAAGCCGATCAGCAGCACGCCGAGCAGAACCGGCAGGACGAGCAGCAGCCTTTGCAGCGCGTGCCGCAGCATGAAGACGCCTCCCTTATTGCGCGGCGGCTGCGAGCTGGCCGTGACGATCGAACACGACCTCACCACCGAGCAGGGTCAGGTCGCAGCGAACCTCGTTCTCGACCGCTTCGACCGGGACCGCGAAAATATCGTGCGAGAGCACGGCGATATCGGCGAGTTGGCCCGGCACCAGCCGGCCGAGCTTGTCCTCGGCGAACTGGGTGTAGGCACCGAGCGCCGTATAGGCATGCACCGCCTCTTCCATGCTCAGCCGCTCGGCGCCGCCGATCTCGGTGTGGCGCTTGGTCTGGCGAGTGACCATCGTGAAGAGGTTCTTGAACGGGTCGGTGGCGCAGACCGGGGCGTCAGAGCTCGCCGCGGCATGGAGGCCGGCATCGAGCCATTTGCGCATGGGGTAGGAGGCATCGGCGCGGCTCTGGCCGAGATTGATCACGTAGAGATCGCCGAACTCGTAGATGAAGGCCGGCTGCGGCACGGGATCGATGCCGGCGGCGGCCATGCGCGCGAGCTGTCCGTCGGTCAGGAAGCCGCAATGCTCGATGCGATGGCGGCGCCCGCGGATCGGATGCTCGGCGCTGTCGGCCTTCTCGATGCCGGACAGCACCTGCTCGATCGCGGCATCGCCGATCGCATGGATGGCGAGCTGGTAGCCGAGCTTGTGATAATGCGCGAGATAGCCGTGCATATCCTTGTCGGAATAGATGAAGATGCCGCGGTTCTCGGGATCGCCGACCAGATAGGCCTCGCTCATCGCCGCCGTCAGGCCGCCGGCGCTGCCATCCCCGAAGACCTTCATCGCGCCGTAGCGCAGCAGGCCGGTCTCGCGGCCGAAACGGTAGCCGGCGGCGTGGGCCTCGTCGCCGATGCCGTCGGAATTGCCGTAAATGCAGACCCAGGTGCGCACCGGGAGCGTGCCGGCGCGGGCGACCTCCTCATAGGCCTCGATCTCGGCCATGCCGGCGAGCATGCCGACGCCGGCATCCATAACGCTGGTGAAGCCCTGCGACAGCATGTAATGCCCGGCCTTCTCGATCGCTGCCTTCAGCTCGGCAGCGCTCGGCCGCGGCATCGCCTCGACGATCAGGCGCATCGCGCTTTCGGCCAGCAAGCCGGTGAGCTTGTTGTCGCGACGCTCGATCAGGCCGCCGTCGGGGCTGGGCGTGTTGTGGCCGATGCCCGCCGCCGCCATGGCGCGGCTGTTGACGACACCGACATGGCCGCAGGTGCGCTTGATGTAGACGGGGTTGTCCGGCGCGACGCGATCCAGTTCCTCGGCCGTGGGATGGCGCCCCTCGGCGAGCTCGTTGTGATCATAGCCGCGGCCGGTGACCCATTCGCCGGGCTTCCTGCCCTTGGCGGCGACGGCGACGCGGCGCAGGATTTCGTCGATGCTGTTGACGCCTTCCTCGGGGCGCAGATTGACCTCGCTCATGGCGAGGCCAAGCGGCAGCAGGTGCATATGCGCATCGTTGAGGCCGGGGATGGCGATGCGGCCGGCGAGATCGACGATTTTCGTTCCGGCGCCCTGGAGCGCGGCGATCTCGGCGGCCGAACCCGCGGCCAGCACCTTGCCGTCTCCGATCGCCAATGCCTCGGCGAAGCCTTCCGCCAAGCCGCAGAAGATGCGGCCATTCAACAAAACGGTCTCGGCTTGCGTCATTGACCCTGCTTACCCCTGCTTTCGCTGTTGAATTCTCGTCGCAGGCATTGGCGAGTGCCTAGTATTCGGACAAGCATCTACCGTCGCGCGGAACGAAAGCTCGCCTCCGCGCGGCCCTGTCGGACAGGACTGGATTTTTTATCTGAACGGTGCGCTTTGATCGCGAAAACTAATCCACTTCGCCTGTTCCCCAAGACACTATTTTCTTATTGGCTTCCGTGCAGCATTGCTCAGAATATTGAGCAAGGCAAGGGCTGCCGCGCAGGCGCCTCTTGGATCATGCGCAGAAATGAAAAAGGCGCTGAGAATGGGGACGGAGGACGGCCATGAGCTTTGATGTCGGCGGCAGGTTGAAGGAAATCAGGCTCACCGCGGGACTTTCCCAGCGCGAACTCGCCGCGCGCTCCGGCGTGACGCATAGCCTGATCTCGCTGATCGAGCAGAATCGGAACAGTCCGTCGGTCGCTTCGCTCCGCAAGATTCTCGACGGCATTCCCATGAGCATGGTGAATTTTTTTGACGAAGACAGAACCCCCAAGGACAAGGTGTTCTTCGAGGCGCCCGACCTGCTCGACCTGACGTCCCGCCTGCACCAGGTCAATGGCGGCGAAAGCCAGGGGCAGATGTCCTTCCGCCAGGTCGGCGATGCCCAGGCGCACAACCTGCAGATCCTGCACGAATCCTACGAGCCGGGCGCCGACACCGGGATCGCGATGCTGAAGCACGATTCCCACGAAGGCGGGGTCGTCCTTTCCGGCGAACTCGAAGTCACGGTCGGCGACCAGATCAAGGTGCTGACCCCGGGCGACGCCTATCTCTTCGACAGCCGCATCCCGCATCGTTTCCGCAATATCGGGACGAACCGCTGCATCGTCGTCAGCGCCTGCACCCCGCCCTATCTCTAGGCGCGAGCCCGCATTGCTGCGCGGCTCCCGCTCCCGCAGAGGCCATCCGAACCTTAGAATCTATTTAAAGTATTGATTTTATTGATTTTCTTTCCCTGATACCCTAAGCTGGAGCGATCTTCCCAGGGGTCGCGATGTCCGTCCGTTCCAGTTCCGCACGATTGCCTTCCGCAAGCCTGGAGCTGTTCTCGCGCAATCTCTCGCTCTCCGCCGGCTCGTTCTTCATCCATGAGGGCGAGCGCGTCACGGGGCCGATGCGACCGGGGCTGAAGGTTGCCGTGATGCTGGAGGGTCGGCAGGCACTTGAGCTGGACGACCGCCCGGCCGTGGTGCTCGACGGCCCGGCGGTCCTCGTCGCCGCGAATGGCGGCGATCACGTGCAGCAGCGCACCGGGCTAGCCGATGGCGAGCTGCGCTATGCGCTGATGCAGTTCGATTTCGACTTCGTCGCGCGCGAATTCGGCGAGGCCGTCGCGAAGGCTGCACGGCAGGCCTGCGCCGGCGATGCCGGGTTCTGGGTGCGCCCTGCGGATGCGCCGGTCCGCGCCCTGGCGCTCCAGATGGCCGACTGCCCGGTGGGCGAAGCCCTGCGTCCGCTCTATCTCGCCGGCAAGGCGCTCGAACTCGGCGCGCTGGTGCTGGACCGCATGCTCGGCGAGCGGCCGCCGCGCCCCGCACGACTCAATCCACGCCTGCGCGAGCAGGTCCATACCGTGCGCGACCTGCTGCTCGAAGCGGTTCAGGAGCCGCCGAGCCTGGCGGAGCTCGCACGATTGAGCGGCCTCAACCCGACCAAGCTCACGGCCGCCTTCCGGGCCGAGTTCGGCACCAGCGTCTTCGAATATCTGCAGGAGCACAGGCTCCAGCAGGCCTATGCCATGATCGCGAGCGGCGAGGCGAACGTCGCCGTCGCCGCTTTCCGCGTCGGCTACAGCCCCGCTCATTTTTCCGGGCTTTTCCGGAAGCGGTTCGGTATCGCGCCCAGCGCCCTGCGCTGAGCAGACGCGATGCGCCGGAGCTGCTTTTCCTGCTTGGATGCGTTCGAAACGCGACCGAAAGAAATACTGCCGCGATCGAAAGTCAGCTGCGTTGCCGGTATGGCCGGCTTCCTGAAAGAACCCCGGTATGGGGCGCAACTGGCGCCCGGGGCAGGAATATGGGCATGACCGGGATCATCATCGGCAATCGCGCGGCGAGACGGGCCGGCGTCGCAGTGGCGGCCATCGTCGCCGGCTGGTCGGGCGCAGCCTTCGGGCAGAGCGGCGCGCCGACACAGAACGGCAACGCAATCAGCCTCGACACCATCCAGGTTCAGGGCGAGCAGGCCGGCGGCCCGGTGAACGGCTATGTCGCCCGGCGCAGCGACACCGCCACCAAGACCGATACGCCGCTGATCGAGACCCCGCAGTCCGTCACCGTGGTCACGCGCCAGCAGATGGACGACCAGAGCGCGCAGAGCGTCGGCCAGGCCCTGCGCTACACCGCCAGCGTGCTCGCCGAGACCCGCCTGTCCTCGGGTCGCTACGACAGCGCCTTCATCCGCGGCTTCGGCGGCAGCGGCGGTGGCGCCGGCTTCATCAACAATCTCGACGGGCTGCGCTACCAGCGCGGCGTCAACTTCCTCGTGCCGGCCTACGAGCCCTGGGGGCTGGAGCGGGTCGAGGTTCTGCGCGGGCCTTCCTCGGTGGTCTTCGGGCAGGTCAAGCCCGGCGGCATCGTCAACATGGTCAGCAAGAAGCCGAAGGAGGAGGCCCATGGCGAGGTCCAACTCCAGTTCGGCAGCTATGAACGGGCGCAGATGGCCTTCGATTTCGGCGGCCCCGTCACCCCCGACAAGACCTGGACCTATCGCGTCGTCGGCTTGGGCCGCGCCGCCGACACCCAGGTCGACTACACTCGCGAGGAACGCATCTTCATCGCGCCCTCGCTGACCTACCGGCCGAACGGGGCGACCTCCTTCACGCTGCTGACCTCGTTCCAGCGCGACCCCGAAACCGGGTTCTACGGCTTCATCCCGGCCGTCGGCACCGTGCTGCCGAGCCGCGCCGGCCGCATCCGCAGCGAGTTCTTCCCGGGTGAGCCGCGTTTCGAGGGCTATAGCCGCAACCAGCTCAACGCCGGCTACGAGTTCGAGCACCGCTTCAACGACGTCTTCACCTTCCGCCAGAATGTCCGGCTCTCCGACCTCGAATCGCGGTTCCGGACCGTCGCGGTCGCGAGCATCGCCGCCGACCAGAAGACGCTGAACCGCCGTGTCACCGTGTCGAACGAGAATGCCCGGACCGCCGGCATCGACAACCAGCTCCAGGCCGATTTCCGCACGGGACCGCTGACCCACAAGCTGCTCTTCGGCGTCGACGGCTACTGGATGGACGGCTCGGCCCGCACCGGAGCGGGCGGCACCGTGCAGACGCTCGACTTCACCAACCCGGTCTACGGACGCGTGCCCTTCGCGCTGCCGGCCACGCCGCTGACCAAGCAGACGACCGAGCAGTACGGCGTCTACCTTCAGGACCAGATCAAGCTCGACCGGCTCTCCCTGCTGGTCGGCGGCCGGTTCGACCGGGCCGAAGCGCGCACCCGGGCCGTCAACACGGGCGTCCTGACAAAGCAGGACGATACGGCCCGCACCGGCCGCGTCGCGCTGATGTATAATTTCGACAATGGCTTCGCGCCCTATGCGAGCTATTCGACCTCCTTCGAGCCGGTGGCCGGCACCACCTTCGGCGGCCAGGCCTTCAAGCCGACCGAAGGCGAACAGTACGAGGCCGGCTTCAAATACGAGCCGACCGGCTGGAACGCCTCCTTCCAGGCCGCGGTCTACCAGCTCACCCAGACCAACGTCGCCACCACCGACCCGAACAATGTCGGCTTCCAGATCCAGACCGGCGAGGTTCGCGCCCGCGGCGTCGAGGTCGAGGCACGCGCCACGCTCTTCGACAATTTCGACCTCGTGGCCGCCTATGCCTATACCGATGCCGAGGTGACCAGGAGCAACGGCGTCGACCTGGGCAAGCGCCCGACGGTGGTGCCGCGCCACATGGCCTCGCTCTGGGCGCTCTACAATTTCAAGACCGGGCCTCTGGCCGGCCTCGGTCTCGGCGGCGGCGTGCGCTATGTCGGCGAAGGCGCCGGTGATCCCGGCAACACCTTCTTCACCCCCGACTACACGCTGTTCGATGCGATGATCAGCTATGATTTCGGCGCCTTGAACCCGTCGATGAAGGCCTGGAAGCTGCAGGTGAACGCCCAGAACCTCTTCGACAAGGAGTACATCGCCGGCTGTTACGCCGCCGTGCAGTGCTCCTTCGGCCTGCGCCGCACCGTCCTGGCGACGCTATCCTATCGCTGGTGAGGTCGAGCGTGCAGCAGCCGAACGGATCAGATGCGGAGCTTCAGCCGGTCATGCTGCCGCAGGCCTGGCAGCGTGACTTCGAGGCCCGGGACGGATCGCGCTATCGGCTGCTGATCTCGATACCACCCGACCCCGCCCCACCAAGCGGCTTCCCGGCGATGATACTTGTCGACGGCCATGCTCTGTTCGCGACGGCCCTAGCCGCCGCAAACCTGCAGGCGCTGAGGCCAGAAGCGACCGGGGTGAGCCCCGCCGTGATCATCGGCATCGGCTATCCCGGCGGTCAGCCCTTCGATGCGGAGCGCCGCCAGCGCGACCTGCTGCCCGTGCCTGATGGCGCCAACCGGTTCCTCGACATGATTGCGGGCGAAATCCTTCCCCTCGTCGAACGCCTCGCCCCGCTCGACCGGGCCCGGCGCACGCTGGTCGGCCATTCCTATGGCGGGCTGTTCGCGCTCCATGCCTGCTTCAACCGGCCCGGTCTCTTCGAAGCCCATGTCGCCGGCAGCCCGTCGATCTGGTGGCAGGATCGCGCGATCCTGGCGAGCGAGGACGCCTTCCGCCTCGGCACGCCCCGCGCCGGACGGCTCTTGATGACAGTAGGCGGTCTGGAGCAAGGGCCGGGGCTCGCCGTGGGCGCGCAGCGAGCCGAGCGACTGGCGCGAGCCCGCATGCGCGACAACGCCGCGGAGATGGCCGAGCGCCTCAGAGCCTCCGGCCGGGTGGCCTGCGAGTTCGTGGAATTCCCGGGCGAGAACCACGTCTCGGTGATCCCGGCGATGCTGTCGCGGGCCGTGGCCTTCGCGTTGACCGGGACGGCACAGGACAAGGTCGCAGCCGCATGACGATCGACAGGCGATCACTGCTTCTGGCCGGTCTGGCCCTGCCGGTTCTGTCCGCAAGGGCGAGCGAACCGGTCACGGCGACCGATGTGCTCGGCCGCACCGTCAGGCTGGCTGCGCCGGCAAGGCGCATCGTGCTGGCACAAGGCCGGCAGCTCAACGCGCTCGGCCTGCTCCATCCCGATCCGGTCAGCCTGCTCGCCGGCTGGGGCAACGATCTCGAACGCCAGAACGCGGATGCGCTCGCCCGCTACCGGGCGCGGTTTCCGGCGATCGACGCGCTTCCCATCGTCGGCGACGGGGGAACGGCGAACGGTTTCTCGCTGGAGCGAGCGATCGCGCTCGGGCCGGATCTCGTCGTGCTCAGCCGCTCGCTCGCCGGCACCCGCCGCGGCCCGGGCGATCTCGTCGAGAAGCTGGAGGGTGCCGGTATCCCCGTCGTGGTCGTCGACTTCTTCCTGGAGCCGCTGCGCGACACCGTGCCGAGCCTGCGGGCGCTCGGGCGGCTCATCGGCCGCGAGGAACAGGCGGACAAGTTGATCGCGTTCTACGAGGAGCGGATGCAGCGCGTCGCAAACCGCGTCGCAGGTGCGACCCGGCCCTCCGTCTTCATCCATGCTCATGCCGGTGGCTACGATTGCTGCATGACCGCCGGCCAGGGCACCTTCAACGAATTCGTCCATGCCGCGGGCGGCCGCAACATCGCCGCCGCGATGCTGCCGGGCGCAACCGGGCAGATCGGGCTGGAGCAGCTCATCAGCGCCGACCCCGATTTCTATGTCGCGACCGGCGGCACACATCTGGCGAAGCTCGGCGGGCTGGTGCTCGGCCTCGGCGTTGGCGAAGCCGATGCGCAAGCGAGCTTCGCCAAGCTGCTCGCGACACCATCTCTGTCGACGCTCACGGCCATCGAGAAGCGGCGCGCCTTCGGGTTCTGGCACCTCTTCAACGACACGCCGCTGCATGTCGTCGCCATCGAGGCGCTGGCGAAATGGCTCCATCCTGAGCGTTTTCGCGACATCGACCCGGCCGCTACGCTTGCGGAGGGCGCGCGCTTCTCGGCCATCCCGCTCGACGGGACGCTGTGGATCGCGGCCCCGGCAGCCGGCAAACCCTGACGGAGATCATCATGCTGGCTACCTCGACCCGGATCGCATTGGCCGATCCGGAAAGCGTCCTGAGGCCGCTCTGCGCGCATCTCGTCGAGCATGAGGCCGTAATCAGCGAACAGGAGGGCGCGACGGTGATCCTGCTCGATGCCAGCCAGGCGCGCATCGGCCTCTCGGCCGCCGCGCTCGACGTCACGGTCGAGGCGCCTGACGTGGCTGCGCTGCAGGAGATGAAGCGCGCGATCGCCAGCCATGTCATCGAATTCGCCCCGAAGGGCGCCGCGCCGGAAATGCGCTGGATCGGCGACGGCACGGGTCCGGCGCTGCCGGCCGATTTCCGGGTGCTGACCGTGACCGGCGTCGAGACGATCACGCCGCATATGCGCCGCATCCGCTTCCGCGGCGAGAATCTCGGCCGCTTCGACAAGATCGATGCGCTGCATGTGCGGCTGTTCATCCCGCCCGAGGGTGTGACGGCGCCGAGCTGGCCGATGGTCGGCGATGACGGCCTCCTGCTGCAGCCGCCCGCCGAATCGCGCCCTATCGTCCGGAAGTACACGATCCGCGAGATCGATTCTGCGGCCGGCACGCTGGCGGTCGACTTCGTCCTGCACGAGGATGCCGGCCCCGGTTCGGCCTTCGCGATGCGGGCCAAGACGGGCGATCTGGTCGGGATGGGCGGGCCCGGCGGGCGCGGCCTCAAGACCGCCGAGCGCTACGTCTTCCTTGCCGACGAGACGGGGCTTCCGGCGGCGGCGCGCATGCTGGAGAACCTGCCCGCCGAGGCTGTGGGACAGGCCTTCTTCGAAGTGGCCAATGCCGGCGAGGAGCAGCCGCTGCGACGCCCGACCGGGATCGCCCTGACCTGGTTGCATCGCTGCGATGCGGCGCCCGGCAGCCTGCCGCTATTGCAGGAGGCTTTCGCGGCACTCGACTGGCCGGCGGAAGGGCCGGCCACCTATCTCTGGGCCGCGATGGAGCATGGCGGTTTCCGGGAGATCCGGGCGGCGGCGCGCGGCAAGCTGCGGCCGGAGCGCGACCAGCATCTCGTCGTCAGCTATTGGCGCAACGGCGCGACCGACGAGGAACACGTCGCCGCCAAGAAGGCGGAGGCAGCCAAGGCCTGATCCTGGCCGCGGTCAGCCTTCGCGAACGGCGACGATGAACAGGCGCGGGAAGCGCAGCAGCACCTTCCCGTCGCTCTCGACCGGATAGCCGGGGGCGATATGCTCCAGATAGCGCTCGATGAAGATCTCGCGCTCAGCCGGCGTCAAACGGTCGAGATAGGGCTTCAGCCCGGTCGACTTGAACCATTCGGCGATGGCCTCGATTCCGGCCAGCGCGTGCACATAGGTGGTCTGCCAGATATCGACCCGGCAGCCGGCGGCTGCGAGCCAGCGCCGGTAATCGCCGAAGGAGCCGATCGCCGACCGCTCCGCCTTGGCGGTGGCGAGCCTCTCGGCCCATGGCGCTTCCGCGGCGACCTCGCGCATCGCGACATGCGACGGCTCCATGAGATTGTTCGGCATCTGCACGGCAAGGCAGCCGCCCGGCGCCAGCGAGCGCGCGAGCCGCGGGAACAGCGCCTCGTGATCAGGCAGCCATTGCAGGACGGCATTGGCGAAGATCAGGTCGTAGCCGGCGGCGTCGGACCAGGTCGCGACATCGCCCAGCACGAAGGACAGGTCCGGCAGGCGGTTGCGCGCCTTCTCCAGCATGTCCGGCGAGGAATCGAGCCCCTCCGTCAAGGCTTTGGGAAAGCGCTGGGCGACCAGCTCGGTGCTGTTGCCGGGGCCGCAGCCGAGATCGATGCAGCGCTTCGGCTGGGTGAGCGGCACGCGGGCGAGGAGATCGGCAGGCGGACGCGTGCGCTCGTCCTCGAAGCGCAGATATTGCGAGGCGTCCCAGTCCGGCTTCGCGGTCATGCCGAGGGCTTCCGGGCGAGGAGGGCGAAGCGGGTCGAGGACGACAGCCGGATCGCATCATGCAGCGGCGCGGCGCGCTGCTGCTCGCGCACGACCTGGATGTAGTCGGCCGGCGCAATATCGACGAAGCCAGCCGTTTTCAACATGTCCTCGAGACGCTGCCGGCTCAGCCCGTCCTTGAAATAGAAGCGCTGGGCGATCGAGGCATGGGTGTCGGCATCGATCTGGTGGACAGGCGCGCCGCGCTTGTCGCGCAGCCAGTTGCCGAAGCGGTTGACCAGCGCCTGCCAGCGGCTGCGGTTGATCCAGTCGCCATCGATGACGAGGAGGCGGCCACCGGGGCGCAGAACCCGGAACCACTCGGCGAAGGCGGCCTCCGGGTCGGTCAACGTCCAGACGAGATGGCGGGTGATCGCCGCGTCATAGCTCGCATCCTCGTCGAGCAGATGCTCGGCGTCGCCAAGCCGGAAGCGCGCGTTCTTGCCATGCTTGGCGCGGGCCCGTTCGAGCATCGCCTCGGAAAAGTCGAGCGCCGTGACGCGGTGGCCCAGCGACAGCAGCGCGCGCGTGATCTCGCCGGTGCCGCAGGCGAGGTCGAGCACGTCCAGCGGCTCGGGGCCGAAGGAGTCGCCGATCAGGCGCTGGAACGCCTTGAGCTCCCGGTCAGACTTGATCGCATGGCCGAAGGAGAGATCGAAACTCTCGGCGCGAACCGACCAATAGGCGCGGATCTCTTCCTTCAGGGTGAAGTTGTCGTGCGAGGCGGGGACGGACATGGCTCACTGACCGTGGATATAGGGCTCGACCAGCAGGGTACCCCGGGCCGAGCGCTCAAGGTGAACGCCGACCGCATATGTCTCCGCAACGGCGGGATGCGCAAGCACCTTTTCAGGCTGACCGGCCTGGGCGATCCGGCCGGCATTCATGACCAGCACGCGATCGGCGAAGCGGGCCGCGAGCGACAGATCATGGATCGCCACGACGGTGACGATGCCGCGCCGGCGCGTCGCGGCGCGGATCGTCGCCATGACGTCGAGCTGGCGGCGGACGTCCAGCGCGCTGGTCGGCTCGTCGAGCAGCAGCACGTCCGGCTCGCGCACCAGCGCCTGGCCGATCGCCGCAAGCTGGCGCTGGCCGCCCGAGAGCGTCGCAATATCGCGCGAGGCGAAGGGGCCGAGGCCGAGTTCCTCGATCACCGCCTCGACGGCGCGGGTGTCGTCGGCCGAAGCCGCGAGCGCGAAGCCGCGATGCAGGCTCTTGCGGGCGAGCAGGATGATGTCGAAGACCGAGAGCACGACGCGTGCCTCGGTATCCTGCGACAGGTAGAACACCTTGCGCGCCCGCTCTCGCTGCGGGAGCCCCGCCAAGTCATGGCCGTCGAGGCTGACATGGCCGGCTTGAGGCCGCAGCAGGCCGGCAGCACAGCGGAACATCGTCGACTTGCCGGAGCCGTTCGGGCCGACGAGCGCCGTCAGTTCGCCGCGCGGCAGGTCGCCGGTGCCGAGCCCGCGCAGGACCGGCGTCGAACCGTAACGGAAATCGAGATCGCGGATCGCGAGCGCCATCGTCAGGCTGCCTTGTTGCGGATCGACATGACCAGGCTGATGAAGAACGGCACGCCGATCAGCGCCGTGATGATGCCGATCGGATAGATCACCCCCGGCGTAATCACCTTCGAGACGGTGGAAGCCAGCGAGAGCAGCACCGCGCTCGCGATCGTCGCCACGGGCAGGAAGAAGCGCTGGTCCTCGCCGACCAAAAGCCGCGCGATATGCGGGCCGACGAGCCCGATGAAGCCGATGCCGCCGACGAAGGAGACCGAGACCGCGGCCAGCAGCGAGGTCGCGATCAGGATTTCCAACCGCAGGCGATCGACGCGGACGCCGAGGCTTTCCGCCCGTTCGTCGCCGAGACGGAGCGCGGTGAGCGCCCAGCCGCGCATCAGGAAGAACGGCAACGCAAGCCCGATCAGCACGGCGGCGACGCCGACCTTGGTCCAGGTGGCGCGGGCGAGGCTGCCCAGCGTCCAGAACACGATCTGGGTCAGTTGCACCTCGTTGGAGCGATACTGCAGCAGCGCCGTGATGGCGTTGCAGGTGAAGAGCAGAGCGATGCCGACGAGGATCATCGTCTCGGCGCTGACGCCCCGCAGCTTGGTCATGAGGAACAGGACGAGCGACGCGGCAAGCGCGAAGACGAAGGCGTTGGCCGTGACGATGAACGCTCCGGCGCCGGGGATGACGCTCCAGCCGAAGACGATCGCGACGGAGGCGCCGACCGTCGCGGCGGCGGATACGCCGAGCGTGAAGGGGTCGGCCAGCGGATTGGCGAGAATGGTCTGCATGCCTGCCCCGCTCAGGCCCAGCATCGCGCCGACGGCGAGCGCCATCAGCGCGATCGGCAGGCGCAGATCCCAGACGATGACGGACAGCCGCGGCGTGGCCGATTGCGGATCGGCCAGCGTGCGCAGTACATCGGCGAGCGGCAGATTGCCCGGCCCGATCGAGACATCGAGCGCCACCGCGAGGACGAGCGCGACAACGCCGAGAAGCACGAGCCTCAGGCGCTTCGTATTGCGCTTGCGATAGTCCGCAGTCGCGGTCGCCGGCACGGGCAGGACAGCCGTCATCGCCTCAGGCCGCGCTCACTGGAGCTTCGCCCAGAACACGCCGGAATAGGCGATCGGCAGGAACTTCTCGTGGAATTCCTTGAACACCACCTCCGGATCGAGATCCTTGAAAAGATCCGGGTAGAGTTCTTTGGCCATGGCGAGTTCGGCGACGAAGTAATACGGCGCGTCGTAGAACTGGTGGTAGAAGGCCATCACCTTCTTGCCCTGCACCGCCTTGAGCTGCTGGAAGCCGGGCCGCTGCATCAGCGCCGACATCTCCTTCTGGACCTTTTCAGGCGTGGCGTCGTAGCCGAGGCTGACGGCAGTGCTGCCGGGATTGCTGCCGTACCAGTTGGCGCCGGTCAGGAAATAGACGTCGGGATTGTCGGAGAGCACCTTCTCCTGCGCAGCCTCGGCCTGGAAGGCCGAGAAGAACTGGCTGCCCCAGTTGCGTCCACCGGCCTCCTCGATGAAGCGGCCGAAATTGAAGGGGCCGAAGGTGGCGCAGCAAGGCAGCAGGCCGGCCGCGCGCTCGACGAAGACCATCGGCTTCTTCTTGTCGGGAATAGAGCCGACGCGGGCATAGATGCGCCGGGTCTGCTGCATGTAGTAGTCGGCGAAGGCGTTCGCCTCCTTCTCGCGGCCGAGCACGCGGCCCAGCAACTGCACGCTCGGCAGCACGTTCTGTGTCGGATCCTGGCGGAAATCGACGAAGACCGTGGCGATGCCAGCCTTCTCGAGCTTGCCGAGCAGGCCGGTCTCCTGCGCCTTGAAGTAGTTGGAGAGGTCGAGGATGTAGACCTCGGTGCCGAGCGAGGCGATCTTCTCCATGCTGACATCGGCCGCAAAAGGGTTGCCCATATCGGCGACGTCCTTGGCCTTCGGGAACTTCGCCAGATATTTCGCCCAGGCGCCCGGATCGTTCTGGATCAGGTCGTTGCCCCAGCCGACGACGCGCTTGAACGGATCCTCGCGGTCCAGCATCGCCAGCGTGTAGAGCTGGCGGCCTTCGCTGAGCACGATCTTCGATGGATCGCGCGTGACGTTGACGACGCGCCCGGCGAGATCGGTCACCTCGATCGTCTCGGCCCGCGCCGAAGCCGACAAGGCGGCAATAGCCAGTGCGGCAACCGAGAGCAGGCGGGTCAGCCGGGGCAGAACAAACATGACAACCGTCCTTATCGAGAACTCCCCCGCGCTTACACAGTCTTGCGGGGTCCATCAAAGCAAATCGCTCTGTTTTTAATCATTCTAAATTAGTGAATACTGGTGATTTCCTGAAATCTCCCGACGCATCGTCTCGCCGCCGACCTTGGATCGCTCGGCAGGCTGCCGGAGGCGCGATCCCTGTTGCGGAGAAGGCAACCCCCAGCTTTTGCCCGCCGGCACGATTCATGCTGAAGATCGGGCGATCGATCGCGCGGGGACGCCGACCAGCCCCGCCGGCAGCAGAGAGGTGAAGCGCATGGCCTATCGCCATGTCATCGGTTCGCGAAGCTATGTCTTCGACGACCTGCGCGATCTCATGGCGAAGGCGACGCCGCTGCGCTCCGGCGACCAGCTCGCGGGGCTGGCGGCTCGATCTGCTGAAGAGGCCGTGGCCGCCCGCATGGCCCTCGCCGACCTGCCGCTCGCGACCTTCCTGTCGCAGGCGCTGGTCCCCTACGAGACCGACGAGGTCACCCGCCTGATCGTCGACAGCCATGATGTCGCGGCCTTCGCGCCCGTCGCCAGCCTGACGGTCGGAGGCTTTCGCGACTGGCTGCTCTCGGACGAAGCCTCGCAGGAGGCGCTGACGAGGCTGGCGCGGGGCATCACGCCGGAGATGGCGGCTGCCGTCTCCAAGATCATGCGCCTGCAGGATCTCATCGCGGTGGCGCGGAAATGCCGGGTGGTGACCCGTTTCCGCAACACGATCGGCCTGCCCGGCACCATGGGCGTGCGCCTGCAGCCGAACCACCCGGCCGACGACCCGCGCGGCATCGCTGCATCGATCATCGACGGGCTGTCCTATGGCTGCGGCGATGCCGTCATCGGCATCAATCCGGTCTCGGACAATCTCGCCGTGCTGTCGGACCTGCTCAAGCTGCTCGACGAGGTGATCCGGCGCTACGAGATCCCGACGCAGGGCTGCGTGCTCACCCATGTCACCTCCTCGATCGAATTGATCGGACGCGGCGCACCGGTCGACCTCGTCTTCCAGTCCGTCGCCGGCACGCAGGCCGCCAACCGCTCCTTCGGCATCGATCTCGCGGTGCTGCGCGAAGGTTACGAGGCCGGCCTCTCGCTCAAGCGCGGCACGCTGGGACAGAACCTGATGTATTTCGAGACGGGGCAGGGCTCGGCGCTCTCGGCGGAGGCGCATCACGGTGTCGACCAGCAGACTCTGGAGGCGCGCGCCTATGCCGTCTGCCGGGCCTTCGATCCGCTGCTGGTCAACACCGTCGTCGGCTTCATCGGCCCGGAATACCTCTATGACGGCAAGCAGATCACCCGCGCCGGGCTGGAAGACCATTTCTGCGGCAAGCTGATGGGCCTGCCGCTGGGTTGCGACGTCTGCTACACCAATCACGCCGAAGCGGATCAGGACGACATGGACGCGCTGCTGACGCTGCTCGGTGCCGCCGGCGTCACCTATGTCATGGGCGTGCCCGGCGCCGACGACGTGATGCTGAACTATCAGTCGACCTCCTTCCACGACCAGCTCTACATCCGCGACCTGCTCGGGCTGAAGCGCGCGCCCGAATTCGAGCGCTGGCTGCAGGAGCAGGGCCTGACCGGAACCGATGGCCGCCTCCGGCCCCAGGCCGGCGCGCCGCGCCTGATTACCTCGCTGGCGGAGCTGGTGGCGTGAGCGTGCCCGATCCCTGGCCAAGGCTGTCGGCACTGACGCCGGCGCGCATCGGCATCGGCCGTGCCGGCTCGGGGCTAGGCACGCGCGAGACGCTGCGTTTCGCACTAGCGCATGCACAGGCGCGCGATGCCGTCCACGCCGAGCTCGATGTCGGAAAACTTGCGGCCAAACTGGCAACGCCCGGGCTCGATAGCCTTCAAGTGGCGAGCCGCGCGGCCGGGCGTGCCTCCTACCTGCTGCGGCCCGATCTCGGCCGCAGCCTCACTTCCGAAAGCCGGGCCCTTTTGGAAAGCCGCGCTGGCACGGGCTGCGATATCGCGCTCGTCATCGCCGACGGTCTTTCGGCGAGCGCCGTCCAGGCCCACGCGATAAACTTCGTGGCGGCTTTCCTGCCTCTCGCGCAGCGCCTTGGCTGGTCGCTGTCGCCGGCCGTTATCGTCTCGCAGGGCCGGGTCGCGATCGGCGACGAGATCGGCGCACTCCTCGGCGCGCGCCTGACGTTGCTGCTGATCGGTGAGCGACCCGGCCTCTCCTGCCCCGACAGCCTCGGGGTCTATGTCACCTACGCGCCGCGCCCCGGCCGCAACGACGGCGAACGCAACTGCGTTTCCAACATCCATGGCGCCGGTCTGGCACCCTCCGAGGCCGCCGCACGCGCTGCCTGGCTGGTCGAGGCGGCCTTTGCGCGCGGGCTCTCCGGCGTGGCGCTGAAGGATGAGAGCGCGAGCAGCACGCCCCCCGCCTCACCACTGACGCGATTTGAACGCGCCATCATAGGCGGGCTCGATCCGCCCGTTTCTTAAACTTGCCCGCTCTGGCCTGAGATTCCCGGGTCTACGCTTCGCTTCGCCCGAGAAAGACGCCCTGCCCTTCCATGGACTCAAGGGCGCGCCGCGCAAAGCGCTGTGCCAGCGGCGCCAATGCGGCAGCATTCGTCCCTGCTGCCGATCCGGCCCGCACACGATCGGCGATGCCGACGAAGATCACGGCGAAACGGAACAGCGCGAAGACGAGATGGAAGCGCAGCAGGGGAGCCGTCGGCACGGCATGCGCATAATAATGCCTTAGGAATTCGGCCTCGGTGGGAATGCCGAGCGCGGCGCCGTCGAGCCCGAGGATTCCGCCATACTCGTCCGGGGCGGTATGCCAGGGCATGGTGCAATAGCCGAGATCGGCGAGCGGATGGCCGAGCGTCGATAATTCCCAGTCGAGAATGCCGATCACCTCGGGCTTCGTCGGGTGGAACAGCAGATTGCCGAGCCTGTAATCTCCATGGGCGATGGAGACCTGGCCGTCGTCGGGGGGCAGATGTGCCGGCAGCCAGGCCGCGACAGTCTCCAGCTCCGCGATCCGTTCGCCCGGCGACTCGCGCAGCTGCCCGGTCCAGCGCGCGATCTGGCGCTCGAAGTAGTTGCCGGGGCGGCCATAGTCGCCAAGCCCGACCGCATCCGGGCTGACGGCATGGAGTTTCGCCAGCGCCTCGGCCATGCCGAGATAGATGCCGCGCCGCTCGTCCGGCTCCAATCCCGGCAGCGCGCAGTCGTGGAAGACGCGGCCTTCCAACCGCTCCATCAGGTAGAAGGGCGTGCCGAGCGGCTCGGGATCGACGTGAAAGAGCACGGCGCGGGGCACCGGGACATTCGTCGGTCCCAGCGCTTCTAGAACGCGATATTCCCGGTCGATGGCATGTGCGCCCCGCAGGATCGGCCCGGCCGGCTGCTTGCGCAGCACGAGGCGCCGTTCGCCATGATCGACGAAATAGGTCGGGTTCGACTGGCCCCCGCCGATGCGCTCGATGGCGAGCTTCCCGGCGCCGAAGCGCTCGCGCAGGAAGCCCGCCAGCGCGGCGGGGTCGAAATCCAGGTTGCCGCTCGCGGCCTCGCTATCCTGTCCCGCCATCGCCGAACCTCAGTCCTGCACCTGCCCGGCGACGGGCCAGCGCCAGAAATCGCGGCCCTCCTCGGTCAGGAAGCGGTTCAGCACCATCTTGTGGACCTCGTCAGCGCCGTCGACCAGCCGCGCCTGCCGGGCGTAACGGTAGATCCACTCCAGCACAGTGTCCTTGGAGTAGCCGCGCGCGCCGTTGATCTGGATCGCGACATCGGCCGCGTCGTGCAGGACGTTGGCGACCTGGACCTTGGCCATCGAGACCTCCTTGCGGGCGAATCCGCCGCGCTCAAGCTCCCAGGCCGCCTTCATCACCAGCATGCGGCCGATCTCGATGCGCATGGCGAGGTCACCGAGCTTGAGCTGGATGCTCTCGCGGTCGGCGAGGCGCTGGCCGAAGCCGTAGCGCTCGGCGGCATAGGCCTGCGCGATCTCGATGCAGCGCCTGGAGAGGCCGAGCCAGCGCATGCAATGGGTCAGGCGGGCCGGGCCGAGCCGCACCTGCGTCACCTTCATGCCCTTGCCCTCGCCGGCGAGCACATCCTCGGCGGGGATTTCGAGCCCGTCGAACTCGATCTCGCAATGGCCGCCATGCTCTTCGGGCCCCATGATCTCGATGCGGCGCAGGATGCGCCAGCCCGGCTGGTCGGCATGGAAGAGGAAGGCGGTGAGGCCGTTGCGCGGATCGTCGGAGGTGCGGGCAATGAGGGTGAAGTGCTTGGCCTCCTCTGCGCCGGTGATGAACCATTTGCGGCCGCTGACGACGTAGCGGTCGCCGCGCCGCTCGGCCTTGGTCAGGATCATTGAGGGATCGGAACCGCCGCCCGGATGCGGCTCGGTCATGGCGAAGGCGGAACGGACCCGGCCCTCGACGATCGGCTTGAGCCAGCGCTCCTTCTGATAGGGCGTGCCGAGCGCTTCCAGCATCATCATGTTGCCGTCGTCGGGCGCGGCCGAATTAAAGACGACGGGGCCGAAGATCGAGCGGTTCATCTCCTCGTAACAGACCGCCATGCCGATCTTGCCGAGCCCGGCTCCGCCGGTTTCGGGCTTGAGCTGCAGGCACCAGAGCCCTTCGGCACGCGCCTTGGCGCGGAGCGTCTCCAGCAATGGCAGCGCAATGTTGCCATGCGGATCATAGGACGCCCGGTCCGCTTCGAGCGGGATGATCTCACGGGCGACGAACGCGGCGATACGCGCGCGATAATCTTCGATCCGGGGCGTGATCTCGAAGTTCATGGTTCGCTCACAGGGACGAGACGAGATGGCCGCCATCGACCTCGATGGTCGAGCCGGTGATGTAGCTTCCGGCGGCCGAGGCCAGCAGCAAAAGCGCGCCGTCGAGTTCCTCCGGCTGGCCGAGGCGGCGCTGCGGGATGCGCTTGACGAGCTGCCGGCCGGCTTCGCTGGCGAAGAAATCGCGGTTGATATCGGTCTCGATATAGCCGGGACACAGCGCGTTAACGCGAATGCCGTCGCGCGCCCATTCGAGCGCGAGCGCCTTGGTGAGTTGGATCACGCCGGCCTTCGACGCGGCATAGGCGCTGACCCCGCCGGCGACGCGATGGCCAAGGATCGAGGCGATGTTGACGATGGTGCCACCCCCGGCTTCACGCATCCCGCGCGCCACCGCCTGTGCGACGAGGAAGACGCCCTTGAGATTGGTGTCGATCACCGCATCCCAATCGGCCTCGCTGAGGTCAGCCGCTCGCCCGGCGCCGCTGATGCCGGCATTGTTGATCAGGATATCGAAAGACCTGCCGGCAAGCGCTTCCTTGATCGAAGCGGAATCGACGACATCGAGCGACAAAACGCCGGCCTTGCCGCCGCGGGCCGCGATCTCAGCGCAGGCAGCGTCCAATGCGGCCGGACGTCGCGCCGCCAAGGTGACGTCGGCGCCATGGCGCGCGAGCAGCTTCGCGAAATGCAGCCCCAGACCGCCCGATGCGCCCGTGACAAGGGCGCGCTTCCCTGAGAGATCGTCGAACATCAGGCATCCCGCTTCGATCACCCCCAACCTTCGGCCGGTTGCCGGCCGCGATCAAGGCCGCCGTTCCACGCAAAAAGCCCGGCGCATGCGCCGGGCTTCGTCTCAGACTTACGGATGGCCGATCAGCGGCCGCCGCGGTCACTGCCAGGTCTGGCGGCCGTACCAATCATCGATATCGGTGCGCGCCTTGTCCTTCGCGAGGCCGTAACGCTCCTGAATCTTGCCTTCGAGCTGGTCGCGCTTGCCGGCGATGACGTCGAGATCGTCATCGGTCAGCTTGCCCCACTGTTCCTTGACCTTGCCCTTGACCTGCTTCCAGTTTCCTTCGACGCGATTCCAGTCCATCGGGACCTCCTCATGAGAGTGTGGATTCATGGAAACAACGCGCCGACGGCGCGATTGTTCATTCGAAAAGCAGTCGCGGCGTAAAATACCCGGATAAAATGTTGCGTTAATAAAATCCGGGTATTATTGAACGCTCATCAGACAGGATGGGTTGAACCGATGCAGATGGCGGACAGGAGAGCGGCGACAGCCGCCTACAAGGAACGGAAGACGGTGGCAGGCATCTTCGCCTTCCGCTGCGAGGCGGCCGGGCTGATCTGGGTCGGCCGCGCACCCGATCTCGCGACGATCGAGAATCGCCTGCGCTTCACATTGCGCCATGGCGGCCATCGCCAGCGCTCCTTGCAGGCGGCCTCGAACGCGTATGGTCCGGACGCCTTCCGGTTCGAGGCGCTCGAACGGCTGGAGGACGAGGATATCGTCTATGTTCGGGATCGCGTGCTGAAGGAGCGCCTCGCCCATTGGCAGGCGAAGCTCGGTGCCGAGGCGATCTAACGCGTCATTTCTCGTCGAAACCGCACCGTCATCCCGGGGCTTGCCCCGGGATCCATCATAGAGCGCAAGTGCCTTTCGATGGATCCCGGATCGGCGCCGCTTCGCGGCTTGTCCGGGATGACGGCGCCCTTCCGGAAATGCCGCGTGCTCGCGAGCGGCCGGAGCCGCTCAGTCGTCCATCTTGAGGGCGGCGATGAAGGCTTCCTGCGGGATTTCGACCTTGCCGAACTGCCGCATCTTCTTCTTGCCTTCCTTCTGCTTCTCCAGAAGCTTGCGCTTGCGGGTGGCGTCGCCGCCATAGCACTTGGCGGTCACATCCTTGCGCAGCGCGCGGATGGTCTCGCGCGCGATGATCTTGCCGCCAATGGCCGCTTGAACCGGAATCTGGAACATGTGCGGCGGGATCAGCTCCTTGAGCTTCTCGCACATGGCGCGGCCGCGAGCGTCGGCGCGCGAGCGATGGACCAGCATCGAGAGCGCATCGACCGGCTCGGCATTGACCAGGATCGACATGCGCACGAGGTCGCCCTCGCGATAATCTGTGATGGCGTAGTCGAAGGAGGCGTAGCCCTTCGAGATCGACTTCAGCCGGTCGTAGAAATCGAACACGACCTCGTTCAGCGGCAGGTCGTAGACGACCTTGGCGCGTGAGCCGACATAGGACAGGTCGGTCTGGATACCGCGGCGGTCCTGGCAGAGCTTCAGGACGGAGCCGAGATACTCGTCGGGCGTGAAGATCGTCGCCTTGATCCAGGGCTCCTCGATGAATTCGATCTTCATCACGTCCGGCATGTCGGCCGGGTTGTGCAGCTCCAGCGTGGTGCCGTCGCGCAGCTTGAGATGGTAGACCACCGAAGGCGCGGTCGAGATCAGATTGAGGTTGAACTCGCGCTCCAGCCGCTCCTGGATGATCTCCAGATGCAGCAAGCCGAGGAAGCCGCAGCGGAAGCCGAAGCCGAGCGCCGCCGACGTCTCCATCTCGTAGGAGAACGACGCATCGTTCAGCCGCAGCCGGCTCATCGCGGCGCGCAGCACCTCGAAATCGGCGGCGTCGACCGGGAAGATGCCGCAGAACACCACCGGCTGCACCGGCTTGAAGCCCGGCAGCGCCTGCGGGGTCTGGCGCTTCTCGTCCGTGATGGTGTCGCCGACGGCGGTATCGGCGACCTCCTTGATCGAGGCGGTGAAGAAGCCGACTTCGCCGGGGCCGAGCTCCTTGACCTCCTGCATCTTGGGCTTGAAAACGCCGACGCGATCGACGCCATAGGAGGCGTTTGCGCGCATCATCCGGATGGTCATGTTCTTCTTGAGCACGCCATCGATGACGCGCACGAGCACGACGACGCCGAGATAGGCGTCATACCAGCTGTCGACCAGCAGGCATTTCAGCGGCGCGTCGGGATCGCCCTTGGGCGCCGGCAGCTTGGTGACGATGGCTTCGAGCACGCCCTCGATATTGATGCCAGTCTTGGCCGAGATCGGCACGGCCTCGGAGGCGTCGAGCCCGATCACATCCTCGATCTGCTGCTTGATCCGCTCGGGATCGGCGGCGGGCAGGTCGATCTTGTTGAGGACGGTAACGATCTCGTGGTTGGCGTCGAGAGCCTGATAGACGTTGGCGAGCGTCTGCGCCTCGACGCCCTGCGAGGCATCGACGACCAGGAGCGAGCCCTCGCAGGCCGCCAGCGAGCGCGAGACCTCATAGGCGAAATCGACGTGGCCGGGGGTGTCCATCAGGTTCAGGACGTAGTCCTTGCCGTCCTGCGCCCGATAGTCGAGCCGCACCGTCTGGGCCTTGATGGTGATGCCGCGCTCCTTCTCGATATCCATCGAGTCGAGGATCTGCTCGCTCATGTCGCGGGCCGCGACGGTGCCGGTCTGCTGGATCAGACGATCGGCCAGCGTCGACTTGCCGTGGTCGATATGCGCGACGATCGAGAAGTTGCGGATATTGTCGATGGTGCGGGTGCTCATGCGCGCGCCATAGCAGTGATGCCGCGCCGCGCCAAGCGCCGGCCTCTCGAGAGACCCTTCCGGAGGCCTGTTTTGCTCGGGAGCCGCCGCGTCATCCCAGGTCAAGCCGGGATGACGGCAGGGGCTTCAGCGCGGGCATCCTGAACGTTGTCTCTTGCAATTTCCATTATCTAAGAATTATTCTCTCAATATGGAATTTGAGAACGACACCGAAATCGACCGCCGCCTGGGGCAGCGCCTGAAGTCGGCCCGCCAGCGCCATGGCCTGACGCTCGATGTGCTGGCCGAGCGCAGCGGCGTCAGCCGGGCGATGATCTCGCGGGTCGAGCGCGGCGAATCGAGCCCCACCGCAGCGCTGCTGGTCCGCCTCGGCTCCGGGCTCGGCCTGTCGCTCTCGGCGCTGCTGGAAGAGGAGGCAGGAACCGGGCCATTGGCGCGGCATGCTGCCCAACCGGTCTGGCGCGATCCGGCGAGCGGCTATCTGCGCCGCAACGTCTCGCCGCGCGGCACGGGATCGGGCTTCGAGATCGTCGAGGTCGAGTTGCCGGGCGGCGCCGAGGTCCGCCTCGACAACGCGACGGGTGCACCTGCACTCGACCAGCAGGTCTGGGTGCTGCAAGGCAGGCTCGACCTGACGGTCGAGGGTATCGGCCACGCGCTTTCCGAGGGTGACTGCCTGCAGATGCATCTGCGCGGCGCCATCATCTACCGCAATCCGGGCGCCGTGCCCGTCCGCTACGTCGTCATCCTCGCCGCCGGGCGCGGCAGTTTTCCGGGACATATCGCATGAACGCGGTCAGCTTCTCCGTCGCCATCGACGTCTTCGACGCCCGGGCTGCCGAGGCCGCCATTCCGGCGCTGTCCGAAATCCTGCGCGACTGCGTCGCCAACGGCGCCTCGGTCGGCTTCATGAACTGGAACACGACGGCGGACTATGAGCGCTTCTGGCGCGATGTCGCGGCTGGCGTCGCGGGCGGGCAGGTTGTCCTGCTGGGCGCGCGCGCGGCGGACGGCCTCGTCGGCACGGCGCAACTTCACCTGATCGGCAAACCGAACCAGCCGCATCGGGCCGAGATCGCCAAGGTGCTGGTGCATTCCCGTGCGCGCCGGCAGGGCATTGGCGAAGCACTGATGCAGCGTGCAGAAGCGATCGCGCGCGATAGAGGACGCGACCTGCTGGTGCTCGACACGGACGAGCACGGCGCGGCACGGCGGCTCTACAATCGGCTCGGCTGGACGGAAGCCGGCACCATCCCGCGCTATGCGCTGATGCCTGATGGAGCCGACTGCGGCTCGACGTTTTTCTACAAGGGCCTCGCTTGAGTGACAGGCGTCATGCTCGGGCTTGACCCGAGCATCTCTTGCCGGTGGAGGCTCCAGCGCTTCGTCTTGCCTGGGATTCTCGGGTCAAGCCCGAGAATGACGGCGGTAGGAATGGCGCGCTTCAGCTCTCGACGTTGCCGCGGATATAAGGCTCGACCGGGCCCTTGAGCGTGATCGTCATCGGCCGACCGAAGCGATCCTTGGCGGCGCCGGCCGCGACCTTCACCCAGCCTTCGGAGACGCAATATTCCTCGACATTGGTCTTCTCGACGCCCTTGAAGCGGATGCCGATGTCACGCGCCAGCACGTCGGCGTTGTAGAAGGGGCTGTCCGGGTTGACGGAAAGACGGTCGGGAAGCTGGTCTGACATGGATCTGGCCTTGGGTGTTCGCAAACGGGTCGCTTTCGCGCACACCTAGCCGCATCCGCGCCGGAAGCCAAATTCTTCAAGTGAAAACCTGTCGTCATTCCGGACAAGCGGCGAAGCCGCGCCGATCCGGAATCCATCGAAGAGTGCCGCGCCCGGCGATGGATCCCGGGGCAAGCCCGGGATGACGGCGATGGCCCGGCGCCTCAGCGCTCGCCGTCGAGCAGGCGGCCGACGACCTTGGCGGTGTAGTCGACCATCGGGACGATGCGGGCATAGTTCAGCCGCGTCGGGCCGATGATGCCGACCACGCCGACGATGCGCTGCTCGGCATCGCGGAACGGCGCCGCCACCATCGAGGAACCCGACATCGAGAACAGCTTGTTCTCCGAGCCGATAAAGATGCGCACGCCGTCGCCCTGCTCGGCGCGGGTGAGGAGATCGATGACATCGGTCTGCGTCTCGAGATCGCCGAAGAGCATGCGGATTCGTTCGAGGTCCTCCTGCGCCCGGAGGTCCTCGAGCAGGTTGGCCTGGCCGCGCACGATGAGATGGCGGTCGCTGCCGGGGCCGGACTGGGTCGCGATGCCGCTCTCCACCAGCCGCGCGGTGAGCACATCGAGCTCGCGCTCCATCAGCGCGCGCTGCCCGGCGATCTCGCCGCGCAGGTCCGCCAGCGTCTTGCCGAGGATGCGGGCGTTGAGGAAGTTCGCGGCCTCGACCAGCGCCGAGGCGGGCAAACCCACCGGCAGCGCCAGCAGGCGGTTCTCGACCGCGCCGTCCTCCGAGACGAGGACGACGAGCGCGCGGGCCGGATCGAGCCGGACGAATTCGATGTGCTTGAGTCGCGGATCGGCCTTGGTCGTCACGACCACGCCGGCGCCGCGCGAGAGACCGGAGAGCAGCGCCGAGGCCTCGGTCAATGTCTGGTCGAGATTGCGATGGCCTGCCCCGGCCCGGATCTGCGCCTCGATGCGCGCCCGCTCGTCCGAGGTGAGGTTGCCGACCTCCATCATCGCGTCGACGAAGAAGCGCAGGCCCCGTTCCGTGGGCAGGCGCCCGGCGGAAGTATGCGGCGCATAGATCAGCCCGGCCAGCTCCAGATCGGTCATGACGTTGCGCACCGTCGCCGGGGACAGAGCCATCGGCAGCAGGCGGGCAATATTGCGCGAACCGACCGGCTCCCCGGTCGCGAGGTAGCCGTCGACGATCTGGCGGAAAATCTCGCGCGAGCGCTGGTCGGTCTCGACCAGGCCGCTCATCGTCTCGGGGCGGGGCGTATGGGCGCTCATGAACCTGTTCGGGCGAACCGTCGTTCCAACCCTATTGTCGTCATGCAGGAGGCGCGGATCAAGGGGTGAAACAGGGCCGGCGCCTTGCCGAGCGCGGCATGAGCGCCTACAAGCCGCCACTTCTCCGCAAGACAGGATTATTTCATGCGACCCTCCAAACGCGCCGCAGACGAGATGCGCAAGGTCACGCTCGAGCGCGGCGTGGTTCGCTATGCCGAGGGTTCCTGCATGGTGACGTTCGGCGAGACCAAGGTGCTCTGCGCCGCGACCGTCGAGGAAAAGGGGCCGCCGTGGCTGCGCGGCACCGGCAAGGGCTGGGTCACCGCCGAGTATTCGATGCTGCCGCGCGCCACCCATGAGCGCACCCGCCGCGAGGTCACCTCCGGCAAGCCCTCCGGCCGCACGCAGGAGATTCAACGCCTGATCGGCCGCTCGCTGCGCGCGGTCGTCGACCTCACCGCGATCGGCGAGCGCCAGATCGTCGTCGATTGCGACGTGCTGCAGGCCGATGGCGGCACCCGCACGGCCTCGATCACCGGCGCCTGGGTGGCGCTGCATGACGCATTGAAATGGATGGAAGGGCGCAGCCTGCTCAAGGGCACCAACCCGCTCAAGGACCATGTCGCCGCCATCTCCTGCGGCATCGTCGCCGGCAATCCGGTGATCGATCTCGACTATGTCGAGGATTCCGGCGCGCAGACCGACGCGAATTTCGTCATCACCGGCACGGGCGGCCTCGTCGAGGTGCAGGGCACGGCGGAAGGCGCGCCGTTCTCGGAAGAGGAGCTGCTTGCGCTGCTCAAGCTCGCAAAGGGCGGCGTCAGCAAGCTTGTCGCGCTGCAGAAGGCGGCGGTCGCCTGATCCGGCCGATCGCACAAGCAATCGAACAACACCGTCATTCCGGACGCAGCGAAGCGCAGATCCGGAATCCATCGTAGAGTTGCGACGCCCTTCGATGGATCCCGGGTCAAGCCCGGGATGACGAGGCGGGTAACGAGAGATACCGATGCCGAACCACCGCCTCCTCTCCGGCAAGGTCGTGATCGCGACCCATAACCAGGGCAAGCTGCGCGAAATGCGCGAGCTGCTGGCGCCCTACGGCATCGAGCTCGTCTCGGCCGGCGAGCTCGGCCTGCCCGAGCCGGTCGAGGACGGGTTCATGTTCTCGGAGAATGCAGCGATCAAGGCGGTCGCAGCGACGCAGGCGAGCGGCCTTCCGGCGCTCTCCGACGATTCCGGCGTCTGCATCGACGCGCTCGACGGCGCGCCCGGCCTGTTCTCGGCCAACTGGGCCGGGCCGGGCAAGGATTTCGCCCCGGCGATCGCACGCGTGCAGATGGAACTGGCGAAGCGCGGCGCGACCACGCCCGGGCAGCGCAAGGCTCACTTCGTCTCGGCGCTGGTCATCGCCTGGCCGGACGGGCATCAGGAGCTGTTCGAGGGGCGCGTCTTCGGCACGGTCACGCATGACATCCGCGGTGCAGGCGGCTTCGGCTACGACCCGATCTTCCTGCCTGATGGCCACGACAAGACCTTCGGCGAGATGACGGCGCAAGAGAAGCACGGCATCCCCGCCGATGGCTCGCCCGGCCTGTCGCATCGTGCGCGCGCCTTCCACGCGCTCGCCGCCACCTGCCTGAGGAAGCCGGCGTGAGCCCCGCGGCCGCCCTGATCGAGCGGCCCGGCGTCTCGCATCCGACCGCGGATGCAGGCTTCGCCGTCTATGTGCATTGGCCGTTCTGCCTGGCCAAGTGCCCCTATTGCGACTTCAACTCGCATGTGCGGCTGCAACCGCCCGACCAGCAGCGTTATATCGCCGCCTTCCGCAGCGAGATCGCCCACCGCGCCGCACTGGCGCCCGGCCGCACCGTCTCGTCGATCTTCTTCGGAGGCGGCACGCCCTCGCTGATGGAAGGCCGCACCGTCGGCGCGATCCTCGACGCGATCGGCGAGCACTGGGCCGTCGACCCGAACTGCGAGGTTTCGCTGGAGGCGAATCCGACCAGCGTCGAGGCCGGCCGTTTCCGCGATTTCCGCGCGGCCGGCGTCAACCGCGTCTCGCTCGGCGTGCAGGCCCTGAACGATGCCGACCTGAAGGCGCTCGGCCGGATGCACTCGGCAGAGGAAGCGCTCGCCGCGGTCGCGATCGCCCGAAAGTATTTCGAGCGCTATTCCTTCGACCTGATCTATGCCCGCTCGCCCTTGCAGACGCCGGCGCTGTGGCGGGCCGAGCTGGAGCTCGCGATCAGCCATGCGGCCGAGCATCTCTCGCTCTACCAGCTCACGATCGAGCCCGGCACGGCCTTCGAGCGGCTGTTCCGGGCGGGCAAGCTTGCGATTCCCGATCATGATGCCGGTGCGGCGCTCTACGAGACGACGCAGGAGATCACGGCCCGGCACGGTCTGCCGGTCTACGAGATCTCGAACCACGCACGGCCGGGCGCGGAATGCCGGCACAACCTGGTCTACTGGCATTATGGCGAATATGCCGGCGTCGGCCCCGGCGCGCATGGCCGGCTGGTGACGGCGCAGGGCCGCATGGCCCATTCGACCGAGAAGCGGCCGGAAATCTGGCTGGAGCGTGTCGAGGCCGAAGGCCACGCGCTGGTCGAGGACGAGCTGTTGAATTCGGAAGCGCAGGGCGACGAGTACCTGCTGATGGGGCTTCGCCTCGTCGAGGGGATCGATCCGGCCGTCTTCAAGGCGCTCGCCGGCCGCGAACTCAACGCCAAGCGCGTCGCCAGCCTGATCGACGAAAAGCTGCTGATGCACCGCCCCGGCGGCCGGCTCGCCGCGACGCCGGACGGCGCGCTGCTGCTAGACGCGCTTGTGGCTGACCTCGCGGCTTGAGCGGTTTACGGCCTCCGGAACCTCCGCGGTCATTCCGGGGCATCGCGCAGCGATGAGCCCGGAACCCAGAACCGATGCGTTTCTTGGAGAGACGCAAGCGTGGCGTTCTTTACTCAGACGGTATTTGTTCTGGGTTCCGGGCTCGGGCCTTCGCCCGCCCCGGAATGACGTGGAGGATGCGAAACCCGCTCAGCGCCTGCCCAGCCGCACGCCCGTCTTCGGATCGAAGACATGGACCTTGTCTGGATCGACCGTGATCCAGAGCCGGCCTTCTTGCGCCGCGACCTCGCCCGTCGCCGCCTGCATCACGAAAGGATGGCCGGCGAGCTTGCCGTGGAAGAGCTGGGTCGCGCCGAGCTCCTCGATGAACTCGACGTCGAAGGGCAGCGATCCCGCCTGCCCTTCCGAGGCGATCTCGATATCCTCCGGCCGCAGGCCGACCTCGACCGGCGTCTGCGCCGCCAGATCCTCGCGGAGGTCCCGGACCTCGATGATGGCGTCGCCGAGCGCCACGATGCCGGGGCCGTCCACTGTGCCGGGCTGGATGTTCATCGGCGGCGAGCCGATGAAGGTCGCGACGAACTTGCTGGCCGGCTTGCGGTAGACCTCGGCCGGCACGCCGATCTGCTCGACCTGGCCGCCATTCATCACCACGAGCTTGTCGGAAAGCGTCATCGCCTCGACCTGGTCGTGGGTGACGTAGATCGAGGTGACGCCGAGCGCTCGCTGCAGCTTCTTGATCTCGACGCGCATCTGCACGCGCAGCTTGGCGTCGAGGTTCGAAAGCGGCTCGTCGAAGAGGAAGACCTGCGGCTTGCGCACGATGGCGCGGCCCATGGCGACGCGCTGGCGCTGGCCGCCGGAGAGTTGGCGCGGCCGCCTCTCCAGGAAGGGCTCGATCGCCAGGATACGCGCCGCTTCCTTCACGCGCTTGTCGATCTCGTCCTTCGGCGTGCCGCGGTTGCGCAGGCCATAGGCCATGTTGTCGTAGATGTTCATATGCGGGTAGAGCGCATAGTTCTGGAACACCATCGCGATGTCGCGGTCGGCCGGCTCGATCTGGTTGACGACGCGGTCGCCGATCGCGACCTCGCCCGAGGAGATCGTCTCCAGCCCGGCGACCATGCGCAGCAGCGTGGACTTGCCGCAGCCGGAGGGGCCGACGAGCACGCAGAAGCCGCCATCGGGGATGTCGAAGGAGACGCCCTTCACGGCCTCGACGCCGCCGGCATAGACCTTCTTGACGTTGTTCAGGGTGACCTGGGCCATTCGCGGATTACTTCTCGGTTTCGACCAGGCCCTTTACGAAGAGCCTCTGCATGGCGATGACGACGAAGACGGGCGGCAGCATCGCCAGCATGGCGGTGGCCATGGCGAGCTGCCATTCGGTCAGGGCGTCGGTGGTGACGATCATCTTCTTGATGGCGATGACGATGGTCTGCATCGAGTCCTTCGTCGTCACCAGCAGCGGCCAGAGATACTGGTTCCAGCCATAGATGAACTGGATCACGAAGAGCGCCGCGATCGTGGTGATCGAGAGCGGCAGCAGCGTATCCTTGAAGAACTTGAACGGACCGGCGCCGTCGATCTTCGACGCTTCCAGCAACTCGTCCGGGATCGTCATGAAGAACTGCCGGAACAGCAGCGTTCCCGTCGCCGAGGCGATGAGCGGGACGGCGAGGCCCTGATAGGTGTCGAGCATGTTCAGATCGGAGACGATTTTGAAGGTCGGGAAGATGCGGACCTCGACCGGGAGCATCAGCGTGATGAAGATGGTCCAGAACGCCGCCATGCGGAACGGGAAGCGATAGTACACCACCGCATAGGCCGAGAGCACGGAGATGAAGATCTTGCCCAGCGCGATCGTCATCGCCATGACGAAGGAGTTGAACATCATGCCGATCACCGGCTCGCGCGTCGTGCCGGAGGTGCCGATGAAGAGGATGCGGTTGTAGTTCTCGAGGAAATACGGGCCGGGATAGAGTGGCATCTGGCCGTTGATCACGGTCGCGGCGTCCCAGGTCGAGGCGACGAAGGTCAGCCAGACCGGGAAGGCGACGATCAGCACGCCGATCGTCAGGATGACATAGGCGATCGCGTCGCCCAGGCGGCGGTCCTCGACCATCAGATCCCCTTCCCCATCTCGCGCAGGAGCCCGGCCAGAGCCTCGGCGCAGGCATCCAGGCAGGCCTGGCCCTTCTGCGTCGTGGCACGGCGGGCGTCGCCGATCACCCCGGTCTCGGTCATGTCCCGGAAGGAACGGTGGCGTGAGACGGTCGGGCGCCCGGGCAGGCCGTCGAGCGCGCCGAAAGCCTCGCCGAGACGGGCATCGCGGACCGATCCCGGCGCCAGCACCATCATCATCGAGGTCTCGACCTCGCAGGCATGCTGCACGGCCTGCTGATCCTCCAGCAACGGCGGGAGCGCCGCCTCGGCCAGCAGGAAATAGGTGGTCGCCTCGATATGCAGCCGCGTCTCACGCGCGAAATCGGGCAGGAAGGCCGTCAGCGCGGCGATGTTGCCGCCATGTCCGTTGACGATCAGCACGCGATGGAAGCCATGGCGCTCGATGCTCTTGAGGAGGGAGAGCAGCACGGCGCGATAGGTCGGGATGTCGAAGGTGAAGGTGCCGCCGAAGGCCATGTGATGCTCGGCCATGCCGCACCACAGGGTCGGCGTGACCACGACGTCGACATCGCCGGCGCGCTCGGCCGCCGCCTTGCAGACGCCGCTGCACAGGATGGTGTCGACACCGACGGGCAGATGCGGCCCGTGCTGCTCGACCGAGGCGACGGGCAGGACGACGATGGCATCGCCCGCGGCCTTGGCGCGCAGCTCCTCGGCGGTCAGTTCTAGCCAGAGCACGGACGCCATCAGTAGCTCACCTTGCGCTCGATGAAGCGGAACTGGACCGCGGTCAGCCCGATGACCATGATGAGCAGCATCACGGACTGCGCCGCCGAGCCGCCGAGGTTGGAGCCGCCCTTGCCGTCTGCGAAGACCTTGTAGACCAGCGTCTCGGTCGCGCCCGCGGGGCCGCCGCCGGTCACGGTGTCGATGATGCCGAAGGTGTCGAAGAAGACGTAGACGATGTTGACGACGAGCAGGAAGAAGGTCGTCGGCGAGAGCAGCGGGAAGACGATGGTCCAGAAGCGGCGCATCGGCCGGGCGCCGTCGATCACCGCCGCCTCGATCACGCTTTTCGGGATCGATTGCAGGCCGGCGAGGAAGAACAGGAAATTGTAGCTGATCTGCTTCCAGGTCGCGGCGAGGATGACCAGCAGCATGGCGTCATTGCCGTTGAGCCGGGGATTCCAGGCGATGCCGAGCGACTGCAACCCGCGCGCCAGCATACCGAGCGAGGGATCGAACATGAAGATCCAGAGCACGCCGGCAATGGCGGGCGCGACCGCATAGGGCCAGATCAGCAGGGTCTTGTAGACCTCGCCGCCCTTGAGCTGCCGATCCGCCATCACCGCGAAGAGCAGCGCGATCGACAGCGACAGCACGCAGACGAAGGTCGAGAAGATCGCCGTATTGATGAAGGCCTTGAGATAGCCGGGATCGGCGAAGAGCGTCTGATAGTTCTCGAACCAGACGAACTCGGTCGAGGTGCCGAAGGCGTCCTCAAGCAGGAAGCTCTGCCAGACCGCCTGGCTCGCCGGCCAATAGAAGAACACGATGGTGATCGCGAGCTGCGGCGCCAGCAGCAGGAAGGGGATGGTCAGCCCCTTGAAGTAGGCGTTCTTCTGCATCGGCTTCCTTGGACGAGACGGCCATCCCGGACGGGTTTGTCCGGGATGGCCAATGGATGCAAGAGGGCTGTCGGATCAGCGCGCCGCGGTGCGCTCGAACTGGCGCAGCATCTGGTTGCCGCGCTCGACCGCTGCGTCCAGCGCCGCCTTGGGCGTCTTCTGGCCGTTCAGCGCCGCCTCCAGCTCCTCCGACCAGATGTCGCGGATCTGGACGAGGCTGCCGTAGCGCAGGCCCTTCGAGTTGTCGGTCGGGGCCTTGTTGGTCAGCTCGAGGAGCGGGGTCTCGAGATAGGGCTTGTCCTTGTAGAAGCCCGACGCCTTGACCTTCTCATAGGCTGCCTTGGTGATCGGCAGGTAGCCCGACTCGGTGTGCAGCTTCACCTGGCGGTCGACATCCGACAGGAAGGTGAAGAACTTGGCGACGCCCTTGTACTCGGCCGGCTTCTTGCCGCCCATCACCCACAGCGAGGCGCCGCCGATGATCGAGTTCTGCGGAGCGCCCGCGGCTTCCGGATAATACGGCATCGCCGCATTGCCCCAGTCGAACTTGGCGTTCGCCTTGACGTTGCCGAAGAAGCCCGAGGAGGTCAGGAAGATCGGGCATTCGCCCGAGGTGAAGCGGCCTTCGCCGTTGTTGGTGCGGCCGGAATAGTCGTAGGTCTTGTCCTTCTGCAGCTCGACCAGATTGGTCCAGTGCTTCAGGAAGAGCGGGCTCTGGTTGAAGTTCATGACGGCGTCGAAGCCGGCCATGCCGTTGACCTTGGTCGAGAGCGGCACGTTATGCCAGGCGCCGAACTGCTCGATATTGGCCCAGGGCGCCCAGGCGTTCGAGACGGCGCATTTGTCGAAGCCGGCAGCCTTCAGCTTCTTGGCGGCCTCGAAGGTCTCGGGCCAGGTCTTCGGCGGCTTCTCGGGGTCGAGGCCCGCCTTCTTGAAGGCGTCCTTGTTGTACCACATCACCATCGACGAGGAATTGAACGGCATGGAGAGCATCTCGCCCTTGGCCGTCGAGTAATAGCCGGTGATGGCAGGCAGATAGGCGTTCGGATCGAACTTCTCGCCGGCTTCCTTCATCATCTCGTGGACCGGCTTGACCGCGCCCTTGGCCGACATCATCGTGCCCGTGCCGACCTCGAAGACCTGCAGGATGTGCGGCGCCTGGCCGGCGCGGAAGGCGGCAATGCCGGCGTTCAGCGTGTCGGGGTAGGAGCCCTTGTAGACCGGAACGACCTTGTAGTCCTTCTGCGAGGCGTTGAAGTCCTCGGCGAGTTTCACGACGACGTCATTATTCGCGCCGGTCAGCGCGTGCCACCACTGGATTTCGGTCTGTGCCAGGGCAGGCGAGGCGCCGGCGAGCGCGAAGGCCGCTACCGACATCAGGATGCGCGATTTGATGGTCATGGACGATCTCCCTTCCGCGGGCGGACCCCGCCGCGGTTCTTGTCGTTGGTGCGCAAGCTAGCATGAAGCGCAGGCGACATTTCAATGACAAATCGATGACGCCTGCCGCAATGCGCCTATGGTCGCGGTACGGCTTGCGCATTCGCGCATAACCGGCTGATCTGCGCTCCCGACTCGAACTCGTTTCCGGACCGCATCATGCCGAAGCTCGACCTTGCCGTGACCGCAACCCTGCCGACGGATTCCGCTGCGGCCGCGCTCGTCGGCCGGGTCTGGCGCCCCGATCTCGGCGGCCCCGCCGTGGTGGCGCTGCGCGACGGGCAGGTCGTCGACATCACCGCCGCTTTCCCGACCAGCCGCGACCTCTGCGAGAGCGCCGATCCGGCCGCGGCGCTGCGGGCGGCCCAGGGCGAGACGCTCGGGTCCCTGGCCGACATCCTCGCCAACACCCCTGTGGACAGCCGCGATCCGAAGCGGCCCTGGCTGCTATCCCCGCTCGACCTGCAGGCGGTGAAGGCCGCGGGCGTCACCTTCGCAGTCTCGATGCTGGAGCGGGTGATCGAGGAGAAGGCACGCGGCAACCCGGCGGCTGCCGCAACGATCCGCGAGGAGATCGGCAAGCTCATCGGAGACGACCTCTCCAAGCTCAAGCCCGGCTCGCCCGAGGCGATGCATCTCAAGGAGGTGCTGATCAAGCAGGGCGCCTGGAGCCAGTATCTCGAGGTCGGCATCGGCCCGGACGCCGAGATCTTCACCAAGGCCCCGGCGATGTCGACGGTCGGCACGGGAGCCGATGCCGGCCTCCATCCCGCATCGAGCTGGAACAACCCCGAGCCGGAGATCGTGCTGGTCGTCGCGTCCGACGGGCGCATCGTCGGCGCCACGCTCGGCAACGACGTCAACCTGCGCGATGTCGAGGGCCGCTCGGCCCTGCTGCTCGGCAAGGCGAAGGACAACAACGCGGCCGCCGCCGTCGGCCCCTTCATCCGCTTCTTCGACGCGGGCTTCACGCTCGATCATGTCCGCCGCACGACCGTGACGCTGACGGTAGCGGGCGAGGACGGCTTCACGCTGGAAGGCTCCTCCTCGATCGCCAAGATCAGCCGCGACCCGGCCGACCTCGCCGCGCAGATGATCGGCCCGCACCATCAATATCCGGACGGTGCGGCGCTCTATCTCGGCACCATGTTCGCGCCGATCAAGGACCGCGATGCGCCGGGCGGCGGCTTCACCCATAAATACGGGGACATCGTCACCATCGCCGCGCCGGAGCTGGGCAGCCTCGTCAACCGGATGAAGCGTACCGACGCCTGCGAGCCCTGGACCTTCGGCGCCTCGCATCTGATGCGCCATCTGGCTAAGCGCGGGCTGCTCTAGTTGCAGCCCCGGCCGGGGTTTCTGCAATCGCAGCAGGCTGCTGGTAAGGATTGTCTGCCATAGCGCCGGCTGGACCAGGAGAGTTCGGCGTGGCGATGAGCGAGATCGGGGGGCGACACTCCCAAACGCGGGGCAGCCGTATGGCGGCACGGCTCGTGCTTTCTCCCGGCCTATGGATCGCCGCTTTCGCGGCGCTGGCCGTCGCAGGGCTGATCCTGCCGCTGCGCCTGCCGATCGGTGCGAATGCCTGGGATACGGTTGTCTATCTCGATGCGGCCTGGCGCATCAGGCTGGGCCAAGTGCCGAGCCTCGATTTCTTCGTGCCTGTCGGGCCGCTCGGCTTCTACCTGACCGCCGGCCTCGACGCCCTCTTCCCGAATGCGCAGCCGATGCTGCTGATCAACTGGGCGCTGCTGCCGGTGACGCTGCCGGTGCTCGCCTTGCTGGCGAACGACGTTGCCCGGCGATCGCGCGCGCAGGCGCTGGCGCTCGTGCTGCCCTTCCTGCTGTTCGCGGCGCTGCCGATCAACCTGCATTCATTGTATCCGATGCCGGGTTTCGACGGCTTCGGCTTCTACAACCGGCATGCCGCCATGCTGCTCTACCTGCTGATCGCGACGCTGCTCTTCGCGCGGCGCCGCCTGCAGGTCGCGCTCGTCGCGGCGCTGATGCTGGCGCTCTTCCTGGCGAAGATCACGGGCGCCGTCACGGGCACGCTGCTCGTCGGCTATGCGATGCTGAGCGGGCGCATGCGCCTTCGGGATGCGATCACGGCCGCGGCTGCCGTCATCGCCGCGCTCGCGCTGCTGGAAATCACGACCGGGCTGACCTCGGCCTATCTCGCGAATGTCCTGACGCTGCTCGGGCTCAACACCGGCACGCTGCTGCCGCGCTTCCTGACTGTGGCCTCGATAAAATTCAACGTCATCGGCCCGGCCCTGCTGCTGCTCGCGGCGCTGGCCTTCTCGGCATGGCGGGACGGGCTGCCGCGCACCCTCGCGGGCTGGCGGACCCTCGCGGATTCGCCTCTCGGCTGGCTTGCCGTGGGTCTTGCGGCGCTCGCCTTCTTCGAGACCCAGAACACGGGCTCGCTCGAATTCATCGGCTTATGGCCGATCCTGCTGCCGGTCCTCTCCGAATGGTGGCAGCGTCGCGATGATTGGCTGCGGCCGGTGATGCTCGTGCTGGTGCTCGCGGTCGCCTTGCCCTCGGCCGTGATCTGTGTCGAACGGGGCATGCGTGCCGCCATGAGCGCCCCGACCTATGCCGGCCTCGACGTGCCCGATCTCGGACCGCTCGGGCGGGTCAGCGTGAAACCGGATATCGCCTCGCGCGCGGCCGGGATGCTGGAGCACTATGCCAACCAGCAGGAGAGCTATCGCGATCTCGTCCGGCGCGATCTGCTGCCCTCCTACATCCTCTATGCGGAAATCGACGCTCAGGCGACCTGGATGCTGGAGATCCAGCAGGGCATCACGGCGATCCGCAATTGGGAGGCTGCGAACAAGCGCCAGCTCAATGGCGTCTTCACGCTCGATTTCGTCGATCCGATGAACCGCCTGCTCCGGCTCGAGTCCGCCCGCGCCGTGCCGCTTGGCCTCGATCCCGGCCGCAGCACGCCGCCGATCAAGCCGGCCATGCTGACGGAGCTGGGACGGATCGACGCGATCCTGGCACCGAAATGCCCGCCAACCACGGCGCGCGAGGCCATCCGCAAGCTCTTCGCCGGCGCACTCGAAGGGCGCGAACGGATCGCGCTCGCGCCCTGCTGGGACATGTATCTGCGGCGCTGAATTCAGCCGGCGGCGGCCTGCCCGGCTTCCCAGCCGAGGATGGCGCGCTTGCGTGTCAGGCCCCAATGATAACCGGTCAGCGCGCCTGACTTGCCGATGACGCGGTGGCAGGGCACCACGAAGGAGATCGGGTTCTTGCCAACAGCCATGCCGACGGCGCGCGCCGCGCTCGGCCGGCCGATCTGGTTGGCAACCTCGCCATAGGTCGTGGCGCAGCCGACCGGGATCCTCAGCAGCGTCTCCCAGACCCGTACCTCGAAATCGGTACCGATCAGAACCACGCGCAGCGGCGTCTCCGCCGACCAGGCCTTGGGCTCGAAGATGCGGCCGGCATAAGGTGCGGTCAGGACAGGATCATAGTGGTAATCGGCATGGGGCCAGCGCCGCATCATGTCGGCCAGCGCCTCGGCACGCCCGCCGACGACCTTGCCGCCATCGGCGCTGTTCGAGACCCAGCCGAGCCCGGCCAGCCCGCGATCCGTGACCACGATCAGCGCCTCACCGAAGGGCGAGACATGGAAGCCGTAGGAGAGCTTCAAGCCCCCGCCACCGGCCTTCCATTCGCCCGGCGACATCGCCTCATGCGTGACGAAGAGATCGTGCAGCCGGCCGGGGCCGGACAAGCCGACCTCGAGCGCGGTATCGAGCACGCTGGCCGAGGAGGCGAGCAGCCCCTTGGCGTGGTCGAGCGTGATCGCCTGCAGGAAGGCCTTCGGCGTCAGCCCGCACCAGCGCCGGAAGAGATGGTGGACATCGGTCGGCGTCGCGCCGGCCGCATCCGCGATCGCCTCGATCGTCGGCTGCTCGCGCCAGTTATGGGTGATGAAGGAGAGGATGCGCCGGACCGTGTCATAGTCCGAGCCCGGCGGCGTCGTGGGGAAATCGGCCTCGCTCGGCATCGCCTCGGCAGCACGCGCCAGCACCGCATTGGAGAAGCGCGTCGGGGTCATCGCCGTTTTCATGGAAGCATTCATCGTGAGCCTCGCATCGTTCGTCATGATGCGAATCTAGGGTATGCACCATGCCGTTCCCACCCGAAAGCTGCGGAGCTCGCGGGAGCTGTTCCCAGATAAAACCTGCTCCGAAAACGCTGCATTAACGCCGTGCCCTGATTGGGATTTGCGACTCCCTTGTCCCGTGCCATTCTTCCGAAAATGTCTCGGGGCTTCCGGCTATGAAGCGTTTTGCCATCCTGTCCGGCTTGATCGGCGTCTTGTCCCTGCTTCATGGTCCGGTTCACTCTCAGACCAACGGAATGACGGGTGTCTGGCGCCAGATCGGCTCGAATGCCGGCCACTGCGGTCACTGCCGGATCGAAATCCGTCAAGGTGAATCATCCTCGATGGTTGCGGCCAATAATGGCTGGTCGGCAAACATCCGTTTCGAGCAGATCGATCAGGCCGAAACCGCGTCCGGCTCGGGTCGCTGGAAAGACACCGGCAATGCCACATATTCGAGACAATTCTTCCGTATCGAGCTCATCCGCTTGGAAGAAAGACTTTATCTGGTCATGACCGGGACCAATTTTAAGGTTGAAGCTGTTTTCGAGCGCAGTCCCGGCGACAGTATCTGACGACCCGGCGTCCTCGCTCAGCCTCGCCCGAAATCCCCGCCCCGTCTCGCCTGTGCCAGCGCCGCACCCAACGCTTGCGCAAAGCCCTCCCGCTCCTGCGGCGAAAGCGCGCCGGCAACCGCGACGCTCTGCCCACGCGAGACCAGTTTCAGCACCAGCAGGCCGTAATCCTCGTCGGTCTGGCGTTCGAGCCGGGTCCAGGCCGGATTAAAGCGCCAGACCGCCTCGCGGCCGTGATGCGAGACCTTGCGCAGCAGGACTTCCAGCGGCGTCACCACGATGCGCTCGAAGGCGCGGGCGTGGCGGAAATTGACGTGGAAGGCGATGAACAGCGCGACGACGTCGATGCCGAAGAAACCGGCGACCGGCCAGGCGCCGAGCACGACGAAGGGAATCGAGGAGACCACGCTCGCCAGGCAGACCAGCGTCATCACGATGCGGAAGCCGTTCCGGCCGAGCGAGCGATGCGGCGTGATCGTCGCGTCGAAGACCGGCCGCTTCGCAGCGTCCTCGCCTTCGCTTGCTGGGCTCTTGCCGGGTTCCATTGCGGTATTATAACGCCGACATGGATCAGCAGAACAGGCCCGCGCGCGCCCGTGCTCCGGCGAAACGCATCACGTTGGCGCGCGCCCGCAAGCCGGCCGAGATCCGCGAGATCTTCGAGCGGTTCCGCGCCGCCAATCCGGAGCCCAAGGGCGAACTCGAATCCGTGAACGCCTTCACGCTGCTGGTCGCCGTCGTGCTCTCGGCGCAGGCGACCGATGCCGGCGTCAACAAGGCGACGCGCAAGCTCTTCGCCATCGCCGACACGCCGGAGAAGATGCTGGCGCTGGGCGAGGAGACGGTGCGCGAGCACGTCAAGACGATTGGGCTCTATCGCAACAAGGCGAAGAACGTGATCGCGCTCAGCGAGAAGCTGATCGCGCAGTTCGGCAGCGCAGTGCCGACCACGCGCGAGGAGCTCGAAAGCCTGCCCGGCGTCGGCCGCAAGACCGCGAATGTCGTGCTCAACATCGCCTTCGGCGAAATCACCCATGCGGTCGACACCCATGTCTTCCGCGTCGCCAACCGGCTGCGGATCGCGCCCGGAAAGAACGTGCTGCAGGTCGAGATGGGGCTGGAAAAGGCAGTGCCGGAGGAGTTCGGCCGGCATGCCCATCACTGGCTGATCCTGCACGGGCGCTACACCTGCAAGGCGCTCAGGCCCGAATGCGGCCGCTGCATCCAGAACGACCTCTGCGATTCACCCGACAAGCGCGTCGCCTGACCTGCCGGCCAGGTTGCCGCCAGCCCTCCGTTAGTCTGCTTGACAGCTTCTCCCCTCTGGGTTGTGCTCCACCCGCCGGACGCCATACGGGCTCGGAAAGCCTGAGAGTCAGCGGCAGAGGAAGCTCAGGAGGTCAGTGTGATGAAGCGTTTCGTCCTCGCGGCGAGCATCGCCGTTGCCGCCATGTCCATTCATTCCAGCGCCATCGCGCAATCGAAAGGCCCGGTCATCGGGGTCAGCTGGTCGAATTTCCAGGAAGAGCGCTGGAAGACCGACGAAGCCGCGATCAAGGCGGCTGTCGAGAAGGCCGGCGGCACCTATCTCTCCGCCGATGCGCAATCCTCGCCGGCCAAGCAACTCACCGATGTCGAGAGCCTGATCGCGCGCGGCGCCAAGGCGATCATCGTGCTGGCGCAGGATGCTCAGGCGATCCGGCCCGCCGTGGAAAAGGCGGTGAACGAGGGCATCGGCGTCGTCGGTTACGACCGCCTGATCGAAATCCCGCAGGCCTTCTACCTGACCTTCGACAATGTCGAGGTCGGCCGGATGATGGCGCGCGAGATCCAGCAGGCGAAGCCGGAGGGCAACTACGTCTTCATCAAGGGCTCGAGCTCGGACCCGAACGCCAATTTCCTCTATCAGGGCTCGATCGAGGTGCTGAAGCCCGCGATCGACGGCGGCAAGATCAAGAATGTCGGCGAAGCCTTCACCGATGGCTGGCTGCCGGCCAACGCCCAGCGGAACATGGAGCAGATCCTGACCCGCAACCAGAACAAGGTCGATGCTGTGATCGCCGCCAATGACGGCACGGCCGGCGGCGCCATCGCGGCGATGGACGCGCAGGGGCTTTCCGGCTCGGTGCCGGTCTCCGGCCAGGATGCCGACCGCGCGGCGCTCAACCGCGTCGCGCTGGGCACACAGACCGTGACGATCTGGAAGGATGCGCGCGAACTGGGCCGCAACGCAGCCGAGATCGCTCTCAAGCTCGCCGGCGGCGCCAAGCTCGCCGATGTCCCGGGCTCGGCGGCGTGGGACCAGGGCCCGTCCAAGCAGAAGATGACGGCGCTGTTCCTGAAGCCGGTGCCGGTGACGAAGGACAATCTCGGCGTGGTGATCGAGGCCGGCTGGGCGGCGAAATCCGCGGTCTGCCAGGGCGTCGCAGCCGGCAAGGTCAAGGCCTGTGACTAACACGACCCCGGCGCCGGCTCATCCGGCGCAGGAGCGCAAGCGCTTCAGCGACCATCTGCGCGAGATCGAATTCGATCCGCGCATGATCGGGATGGTCGCCGCGCTCGCGATCATCTGGCTCGGCTTCAACTGGCTGTCGGACGGCGCCTTCCTGACGCCGCGCAACCTCTGGAACCTGCTGGTCCAGACCGCGTCGATCTCGATCATGGCCTGCGGCATGGTGCTGGTCATCGTCACCCGCAACATCGACCTCTCGGTCGGCTCGATGCTCGGCTTCGTCGGCATGGTGGTCGGGCTCGTGCAGGTCCGGCTGCTGCCCGAGCTGTGGGGCTTCGAGCACCCGCTGACCTGGGTGGTCAGCCTCCTGCTCGCGATGACGCTCGGCGGCTTGGTCGGGCTGATGCAGGGCGCATTGATCGCCTATCTCGCCATCCCCTCCTTCATCGTCACGCTCGGCGGGCTCCTGGTCTGGCGCGGCGCAGCCTGGTGGGTGACGCAGGGCCAGACCATCGCGCCGATGGATTCGCGCTTCCGCCCCTTCGGCGGCGGCGTCGAGGGCGCCATCGGCACGAGCGCCTCCTGGGCGATCGGCATCGGCCTGTGCGTGGCGATCTGCGTGGCGGCTGCGCTGATCCGCCGGCGGCGCAAGCGCTTCGGCTTCGTGCTGCGCCCGCTCTGGGCGGAGATCGCGATCACCGGGCTCGGCTGCGCGGCGGTGCTGGCGACTGTAATGGTGGCGAATGCCTATGCGCTGCCGGCCGGGATCGCGCGGCGCGTCACCGAGGCCAAGGGCGGCACCTGGCCGGAGGGCGGCCTGACCATCGGCCACGGGCTCGCCGTTCCCGTGCTGATTGCGCTAGCGGTCGGCGTCGCCATGACCTTCCTCGCCAATCGCCTGCGCTTCGGCCGCTATGTCTTCGCCATCGGCGGCAACCCCGAGGCGGCGCAGCTTTCCGGCGTGAACACGCGCAAGGTGCTGATGCTGGTGTTCGGGCTGATGGGCGTGCTCGTCGGCATCTCCGCCTGCATCTCGACGGCGCGGCTCAATGCTTCGACGAACGCGGCCGGCACGCTCGACGAGCTCTATGTGATCGCGGCGGCGGTCATCGGCGGCACCTCGCTCGCCGGCGGCGTCGGCACCATCGCGGGCGCGATGCTGGGCGCGCTGGTGATGCAGTCGCTGCAATCCGGCATGGTGCTGATCGGCGTCGATGCGCCCTTGCAGAACATCGTCGTCGGCATCGTTCTCGTCCTCGCGGTCTGGCTCGACGGGGTCTACCGCCAGCGGCTGAGCTGAGGAGGCTCCGATGAGCATCGCGGAACCGACTGATCTCGCCGAGACCCATCCCGGCCAGGGCACGCCACTGATCGAGATGCACGATATCTCGATCGCCTTCGGCGGCATCAAGGCGGTGGATGGTGCCAGCGTCGACCTGATGCCGGGCGAGGTCGTCGGCCTGCTCGGCCATAACGGCGCGGGCAAGTCGACGCTGATCAAGATCCTGTCCGGCGCCTACCGGGCCGATTCCGGCACGATCCGGGTCGACGGCGAGGAGGTCTCGCTGTCGAGCCCGCGCGACGCCAAGCGCCACGGCATCGAGACGATCTACCAGACGCTCGCGCTCGCCGACAATGTCGATGCCGCCGCCAACATCTTCCTCGGCCGCGAGCTTCTGACCGGCTGGGGCACGCTCGACGATGCGACGATGGAGTCGGAGACCCGCAAGGTGATGGGCCGGCTCAACCCCCATTTCCGGCGCTTCAAGGAGCCGGTGAAGGCGCTTTCCGGCGGGCAGCGGCAGTCGGTCGCGATCGCCCGCGCCATCTATTTCAATGCCCGCGTGCTGATCATGGACGAGCCCACGGCAGCGTTGGGGCCGGCCGAGACGAAGCAGGTTGCCGAGTTGATCCTGCAGCTCAAGAAGCAGGGCATCGGTATCTTCCTGATCAGCCACGACCTGCACGATGTCTTCGACCTCGCCGACCGCGTCACGGTGATGAAGAACGGCAAGGTGGTCGGCACCGCGCGCACCGGCGACGTCACCCAAGACGAGGTGCTGGGCATGATCATCTCGGGCAAATGCCCGCCGGCCGCGGTGAAAGGGCCGGGGGCTTTGCGGGGGTAGGAAGGGCGCGGGGAACCGTCATGCTCGGGCTCGACCCGAGCATCTCCTGCAAGAGATTCTCGGGTCTGCGCTTCGCTCCGCCCGAGAATGACGGCCCTCTGCTACCGACTCACTTCGCGTCGAGCAGCTCCTTCACCGACAGCAGCACGAGTTCGTTGTCATCAGCCTTCTTCGGATCGCGCGAGGAGGAGAAGGGCAGGTTGTTGTCGTTGCCGACGACGATGATGCCGCCCGCGCGATCGACGACGTCGACGTTCTCGATGGTGAAGAAGGGGAAGGGCAGCACGCCGTCGATGGCGCCCTGCTTCGCCTTCTTGTCGGGATCGGCGATCTTCATCAGGTCAATATAGCCGACCTTGCGCACGGACTTGCCGACATTGGCGTCGGTCATCTCGATCTTCACGATGCGCTTGAACTTGGCGAGGTCGTGGAAGCAGTCCGGGCCCTTCTGACCGGCGGCACAAGCCTTGTCGGCGGTGCCTTCGCCGTTATCCCTTTCGATGATCAGCGCTGTGGTTCCATCGATCATGTTGAAGTCGCCGATGGCGTTGACCTTGTCCTCGAGCGGGAAGAACCAGGAGCGGCCGGTCCACTTCTCGTTGGCGACGTCGAATTCCAGGATGCGCAGCGCGTCCTTGCCGTCGACCTGCTCGTTGGCCTTGGTCTCGGCGTTCCAGAGCGGGCCTTCCAGCAGCGGGTAGAGGAAGCGGCCATCCGGCGACTGCGCCATGCCCTCGAAGCCCTTCGAGCGGCGGGCATTGAAGGCGACGGGCAGCGGAGCATCGGGGGCGCCCGGCGTCGTCACGGCGTAATGGTCGGGCGAACGCACCGGCTTGCCGTCGGCAAACGTCTCGAACACGGCCTCGACCTTGCCGTTGGCGTCGACGCGGATGAGGTAGGGGCCGAACTCCTCGCCGATCCAGTACTTGCCGCCGATCGGCTGGATCGATTCCGGATCGAAATCGGCGCCGGTCAGGTGGCGCTTATCCGTGCCCTCATGGACGATGCGGAACGGCACCTTCTTGTCGGGATCGTGCAGGAAGGTCGTCGCGAGGCGCTCGATCTTGCCGCCGGCGAAATCGGCCTTCAGCCGATGGAAGAACAGCGCGGCATCGGGGGAGTTCGCCTTCGTGCCGAAGCCGTTGTCGGTCAGCACGAGGAACTCGCCATTGCCGAGCGAGCGGATGCCGGAGAAGCCCTGTACGGGCTGGCCGGCGAAGGGGGTGGAAAGGCCGGTCGGACGCCCGCCCGAGGTTCCCACCACGGTGCTGAGCGCCTCGACGCGCTTGCCCGGCGTGACGAACTTGCCGGAGACCTTGAGATCGGCCGGGGCATCGGCCGGAGCCGGGATGATGGTGTTCGCCGGCAGCAGGGCGTGGCCGACGAGCTTCGCCGGGAACTCCTTCTGGGTTTCCTGGGCCCCGGCGAGCATGGTCGAGGACAGCAGCAGGGCGGCGATGAGTGACAGGCGCATGGACAGCTCCGGGGGAGGACGAAGCATTTCGCTTCGCCCGCCCGGATTGCGACACGACGACAGCCCTGCGACCGTTCCGTGACGGTCGCGCCGGCTCCCTCAGTAGCCGCGCGCCGGATCGACCACGTGCTGGAGCGGCTCACCTGCTTCCAGCCGCCTGATCTGCGCCGCGATCAGCGAAGCGATCGCTTCCGGCTCCGACATCGCCGCGTTATGCGGCGTGATCGTCACGTTCGGCTGGGCCCAGAGCGGGGATTCGACCGGCAAGGGCTCGGTCTCGAAGACGTCGAGCGTCGCGCCCTTCAATGCCCCGGTTTCGAGCGCGGCGAGGATATCGGCTTCCACTTGCAGGCCACCGCGACCGGCATTGATCACGAACGGGCCGCCGAGGCGGCCATCCCGCGCGAGCCCGGCGATCAGCTCGGCATTGATGATCCCACGCGTGTCGGGCGTGAGCGGCACGAGGCAGACGAGGATGTCGGTGCGCGCGAGAAAGGCCTTCATGCCGTCCTCACCGGCAAAGGTCGGCAGGCCGTCGATCGTCTTGGTCGAGCGGCTCCAGCCGGCGACGTCGAAGCCGACAGCCTGCAATTTGCGGGCGGCGTCCTGTCCGAGTTCGCCCAGACCCATGATGCCGACGCGCACCGAGCGGGCGGCCGGCTGATTGCGGTCGTCCTCCCAGAGCTTCTGCTGCTGCTGGCTGATGTAGCGATGCTGCTGGCGCAGATACATCAGGCAATGCAGCACGACATATTCGCTCATCCGCGTGGTCAGGTCGGGATCGACGACGCGGGCGATCGGCACCGGCGGCAGCTTGTCGTCGGCGAAGAGGAAATCCACGCCGGCGCCGAGCGAGAAGATCGCGCCGAGATTGGGCAGGCCGGTCAGGCTGCCGGCCGGGTGCTTCCAGCTCGCGACATAATGCACGGCGCGGCGGTCGAAGGGCTCGCCGAGGACCACGACCGGCATGTCAGGCAGAAGCGCCTGGAACCGCGCACGCCAGTCCTCGACATGCCAGCTCGTCATGGCCAGAAGCAAACTCATGCCGAAAACCTCTCCGTGATCCGTTCCGCGACCAGGGCGCCGCGCGCCGCACCCTCTCCGATCCGATAGGCCTTGCGCAAGCGCGCGCTTGCCGCGGCGAAGCCTGCCTCGTCGCGGGCGTGGACGATGCCGAGTGGGCGGTCCGGGCCCGTATTGTCGCCGATCCCGGCCAGCTCGACTATGCCGACGGCATGGTCGATCGGGTCCTGCGGGCGAACACGGCCGCCGCCGAGCGCGACGACCGCAAGCCCGACTGCGCGGGTGTCGATCGACGCGACCGTGCCGGCGCTCTCGGCGAAGACCGGCTTTGCGATCGGCGCGGCTGCCAGATGCTTCTCCGGCGCTTCCAGCAGATCGGCCGGCCCGCCGAGCGCCACGACCATCCGGGCGAAGCGTTCGGCGGCAGCACCCGAGGCGAAAGCGCCCTCGATCCGCGCGCGGGCGGCGTCGAGATCGGCGGCGAGGCCGCCGAGCAGCAGCATCTCGGCGCCGAGCGCGACCGTGACCTCGTGGAAACGTGGCTCGCGCCGGCGCCCGGTGAGGTGATCGAGCGCATAGGCCACCTCGAGCGCGTTGCCAGCGGCCGAGGCGAGCGGCTCGTCCATATCGGTCAGAAGCGCGTTCGTGGGCAGGCCGGAATCGTTGGCGACGCTGACCAGGGCCTGCGCCAGGGCCTGCGCCTTGGCGTAGTCCGGCAGGAAGGCGCCGGAGCCGAATTTCACATCCATGGCGAGGCCGTGGAGGCCGGCAGCGAGCTTCTTCGACAGGATCGAGGACACCAGCAGCGGAATGGTCTCCACCGTCGCGGTCACGTCGCGGATGGCATAGAGCCGCTTGTCGGCGGGGGCGAGATCGGCGGTCTGGCCGATGATGGCGCAGCCCGCCTCGCGCACCACCTTGCGGAACAGCGCCACGCCCGGCTGCGTCACATAGCCCGGCACGGCATCGAGCTTGTCGAGCGTGCCGCCGGTATGGCCGAGGCCGCGCCCCGAGATCATCGGCACATAGCCGCCGCACGCAGCCACCGCCGCAGCGAGCGGCAGGCTCACGGTGTCTCCGACGCCGCCGGTCGAGTGCTTGTCGAGCGCCGGGCCGGGCAGGTCGTCCCAGCGCAGCACCGTGCCGGAATCGCGCATGGAGAGGGTGAGCGCGACGCGCTCCTTCTCGTTCATGCCGTTGAAATAGACCGCCATGGCGAAGGCCGCGGCCTGGCCCTCGCTGACCGAGCCGTCGGTCAGCCCGGCGATGATCTGGCGGATATCGGCATCGGGCAGCTCCGCGCCGTCGCGCTTGGCGGCGATGATTTCCTGGGTCAGGCGCATTCAGTAGCTCCCACGCGGCGTATCGGACGCCGCGCCACCGATCGTATCGAGGAGCGCGGTGTAAAGACCGCTGGCGCCGAAGCGGAACGTCCCGGGCGTCACCCAATCAGGACCCATCATCGCATCGGCGAGGTCGAGATAGCTCTTCGCATCGGCCAGCGTGCGGATGCCGCCGGACGGCTTGAGCCCGATTGGGCGCCCTGCCGCGGCGATGACGCCGAGCATCACGCGCGCGGCCGGGATGCTGGCCGAGCGCGGCGTCTTGCCGGTCGAGGTCTTGATGAAATCGGCACCTGCGGCGATGGCGAGCTCGGACGCCTCCCTCACCTTGTCGAGATCGGGGTATTCCCCGGTTTCGAGGATGACCTTCAGCAGCTTGCCCTCGCAGCGCATGCTGATGTTGCGGATCATGGCGCCGGCCGCCGTGGCCTGCCCGGCCAATACGGCGCGCCAGGGCAGGACCAGGTCGATTTCGTCGGCACCGGCTTCCAGCGCCGCTTCGGTCTCGCGGATCACGGGTGCGATCGGCGTGTCGCCATCGGGGAAATTCACCACGGTCGCGATGCGGACAGTGCTGCTGCCCAGCGCTTCACGCGCCGTCGCCACGAAGCGCGGCCAGAGGCAGACCGCCGCCACCGGCACCGGGCCCGAGACGGCGCGACGACAGAGATCGCGGGCGCCCTCCTTGGTGGCATCGTCGGCGAGATCGGTCAGATCGAGCAGCGCAAGCGCGCGCCTGGCGAGAGCGGCTTCCGACATGGCCTAGAGCTCCGAAAGAAAGGCGCGCAGCAGGCGCCGCAGCGAGCGCGAGGCCATGGCGGCGACATCGCGCGTCTCAGTGTGATGCGGAGCGCCGCCGTGAAGGCCCGCGCCCATATTGGTGACGATGGAAAGCGCCGCGACCCGGATATCGTGACGCCGCGCCAGGATCACCTCTGGCACGGTCGACATGCCGACGAGGTCCGCGCCCAGGGTCTTGGCCATGCGGATCTCGGCCGGCGTCTCGAAGCTGGGGCCTGAGAACCACATATAGATGCCCTCGCCGAGCGGCACGGCCGCATTCGCCGCCGCCCGCTTCAGGCGCCCGCGCAGCAGCGGGTCATAGGCATCGACCATCGGCACGAAGCGGCCATCGCCCCTGTCGCCGACCAGCGGATTGGGGCCGTTGAGGTTGATATGATCGGTGATGAGCGCGAGGCTGCCGGGACGCATCTCGGGCGACAGCGAGCCCGCGGCATTGGTCAGGATCAGCGGCGGCGAGCCGAAAGCGGTGAGCAGGCCAAGCGGCACGCGCATCACGGCGGGATCGCCGCCCTCGTAATAATGCGCACGGCCCTGATAGATCAGCACCTTGCGGCCGAAGAGCGTACCGTAGCAGAGCTGGCGGGCATGGCCGGACACCGCGCCCTGCGGAAAGCCGGGAATGTCGGCATAGGGAATGCAGACCCCGTCCTGCACGTCCTCGACGACAGAGCCGAGCCCGGTGCCGAGCACCAGCGCACATTCGATCGGCCCATCGACGCCCTTGTCGATCAATGCTGACGCCGCCGCGTCGAAAGCCGGATCGGCCGCCATCAGATCGTCTCCCCTGGCCGCCAGAGCGGCCGTCGCAAATCACCGCGGCAAATTGGCCGGTCCGAAGGAGGCTGGCAACAGCTCCGCCAGGGTGAAACGCGCGCGGATGCCCTCGGGTCCGGCGATCTCCACGGGCGTTTCGGGCATGGCGAATTCGCGGATGCGCTGGCGGCAGGCGCCGCAGGGCGTGACGAGCTCCGGGCCCTCCCCGAATATGACGATGGCGCGGATCGCCCGGCCGCCGGCCGCGATCATCGCGGCGATGGCCCCGGCCTCGGCGCAGGTGCCCACGGGATAGGCGGCATTCTCGACATTGCAGCCGGCATGGACCGAACCGTCATCGGCCAGGAGCGCAGCGCCGACCTTGAAGCGGGAATAGGGCGCGTAAGCACGCGGCTGCACGGCGGCCGCGGCGGCGAAGAGGACATCGAAATCGGGTTCGGCCGGCAACTCAGCGTTCCTTGACATAAGGCAGGCCCGAGGCCTTGGGCGGCGTCGACTTGCCGATGAAGCCGGCGAGCAGGACGATGGTCATGACATAGGGCAAGGCCTGGATCGCTTCCACCGGAACCAGCCCGATGCCCGGCAAGGTCACGCCCTGGAGACGGATCGCGATGGCATCGAGCAGGCCGAAGAGCAGGCAGGCGCCGAGCGCCGGCCAAGGCCGCCAATTCGCGAAGATCACGGCGGCCAACGCGATGAAGCCGCGCCCGGCCGTCATATGCGGCAGGAAGCCGGCCGATTGCGCAACGGCGAGATAGGTGCCGCCAATGCCGCAGAGCAGGCCGCAGATCGCGACGGCGCCATAGCGCAGCCGCGCGACCGAGATGCCGGCCGTATCGACCGCCGCCGGATTCTCGCCGACGGCGCGGATCCGCAGGCCGAAGCGCGTGCGCTTCAGGACAAGGGCCGTGACGAGTACGCAGAGGAAGGCGAGATAGGCCGGTGCGGCATGGCCGGAGATGAATTCGTCATAGAACAGGCCGAGGACCGGGACGTGCTCGCGCGCCCAACCGGCGAAGGGCAAGGTCAGCTCGCCGAAGCGGGCCGGGCCTTCGAGCGAGGGCGTGCGCCCGCCCTGCCCGAACCAGGCGTTGCCGAGGACCACGGTGAGGCCCGCCGCCAGCATGTTGATGGCGACGCCGGAAACGATCTGGTTGCCGCGCCAGGTGATAGCGGCGAAACCATGAACCAGCGCGAGTGCCAGCGCCGCGAGAATGCCGGCGCCCAGCCCGATCCAGGCCGAGCCCGTGACGAAGGCCGCGACCGCCGAGGCGAAGGCGGCGACCAGCATCTTGCCCTCGAGGCCGATATCGACGACGCCTGCGCGCTCCGACCACAGCCCCGCCATCGCCGCGCAGATCAACGGAATCGACAGGCGGATCGTCGAATCGATGATGACGGCGAGCGTCTGGATTGGGTCCATCAGGCGGCTCCCAACGTGACGCGAGGAACCTCTCCCGTCATTCCGGGGCGACCTGCAGGGTCTAGCCCGGAACCCATGACCACAGGACTGGATCGCCGAGGCGAAGCGGCGTCTCCGAAGCTCCTTTCGGGGAATTTCGGCGGATATGGGTTCCGGGCTCTTCGCTGCGCGAAGCCCCGGAATGACGCGGAGGATCCGAGCCCGATCATCAGCCTTCCTGCCCCGACCGCAATGCGCCCGCGACCAGCCGGCGAAAAAGCCCGTCCAGCGCGCCGGCGAAGAGGATGAGCACGCCGCCGATCACCACCACCATGTCCCGGGTGATCGTCGGCTTGTCGAAGGAGAGCTCGGCGCCGCCCTGGTAGAGTACGCCGAAGAGCAGCGCGGCGAGCCCCACGCCGACCGGGTGGCCGCGGCCCATCAGGGCGACGGCGATGCCGACGAAGCCGTAGCCGGCGGTGAAGTCCAGAACGAGCCGGTGCTGCACCCCGAGCGCCTCGTTGACCGCAAGGCCGCCGGCGAGCGCGCCCGAGATCGCCATCGCGATCATCGTCACGGCGGCCGGCGAGATTCCGGCATAGGCGGCGGCGCGCGGATTGGCACCGACCGTGCGGATGGCGTAGCCGAGCCGGGTGCGCCAGATCAGCAGCCAGACGGCGAAGAGCGCCATCAGCGCCAGCAGGAAGGCGCTGTTGAGCGGGGTCGCCGGCAGCTTCAGGCCGAACGGCGCGAGAAGCTGATGCATCGGCGTCAGCACGGCCTGGGCAGGAAAATCCACCGTCTCCGGCTGCATCGAGCCGGGCTTGCCGATGATTTCGCGCAGCAGGTAGACGATCAGCGTCGCGGCGACGAAGTTCAGCATGATCGTGGTGATGACGACATGGCTGCCGCGCCTGGCCTGGAGCCAACCGGGGATGAAGGCCCAGAACGCCCCGCCCGCCGCCGCGCCCAGGATCGCCAGCGGAACGGCGAGGAAGCCCGGCGCCCAGGACAGGCCGAGGCAGGTGATGGCCATGGCGATGCCCGCCGCCGTCGCCTGCCCCTCGCCGCCGATGTTGAACAGGCCGGCATGGAAGGCGACGGCGACGGCCAGGCCCGTGAAGATGAAATTCGTCGCGTAGTAGAGCGTGAAGCCGATGCCCTCGGCGCTGCCGAGCGCGCCGCGCAGCAGGAGCGCCGTGGCTTCCAGCGGATTCTCGCCGATGCCGACGACGACAAGCCCGGCGACGAGCAATGCGGCCGCGACCGAAACCAGCGGCACCAGCGCGACATCGGCCCAGCGCGGCAATTCGACCGGGGCGGCGCTCATGCGGCCTCGTCCGTCACGCCGGCCATCAGCAGGCCGAGATCGCGCTCGTCGGCGGCTTCGGCGGCGCGCTCGCCGGTGATCCGGCCGCCGCACATGGCGATGATCCGGTCGGAAAGCGCCATCACCTCTTCCAGCTCGACGGAGACGAGCAAAATGGCGACGCCGGCATCGCGCAATTCGATCAGCCGGCGATGGATGAACTCGATCGCGCCGATGTCGACGCCGCGCGTCGGCTGGCCAACCAGAAGCACCTTCGGGCGCCGCTCGATCTCGCGGGCGAGCACGATCTTCTGCTGGTTGCCGCCGGAGAACTTCGCGGTCCTCAAGGCGGGATCGGGCGGGCGCACGTCGTAAGCGGCAAAGGCCTCGCGCGCATGGGCCTCGATCCTGGCCGGCGACAGCAGCGGGCCTGCCCCGAAGGCAGGATCGTGCTGATAGCCGAGGATCGCGTTCTCGGCCGCCGAGAAGGCAGTGACGAGCCCGCTGCGATGCCGATCCTCGGGGATGTGCATCAGGCCGAGTTCACGCAGCTTCGCGGGCTGCCGGTCGGCGGCAGCGAGGATCCGACCATCGAACCGGACGACCCCACGATTCGGCTGGACCAGCCCGGCGAGCACCTCCAGCAATTCGCTCTGGCCATTGCCGGCGACGCCGGCGATCCCGACGATCTCGCCTTCATGCAGGGTCAGGCTGACATCGCGCAGGGTTTCGGTGCCGCGCGCATCCTGGCAGGAGAGGCCGACGGCCTCCAGAACCGGCGCGCCGCGCTGGCGCGGCGGCTTCTCGACGCGCAGCAGCACGCGCCGGCCGACCATCGCCTCGGCCAGCGCCGGCGGCGAGGTCTCGTCCGTGCGGACATGCGCGACCATCTCGCCGCGTCGCATCACCGAGACGGTGTCGGTGACGTCCATGATCTCGCGCAGCTTGTGGGTGATCAGGATCACGGTCTTGCCCTGCGCCTTGAGCGCGCGCAGCAGGGCGAAGAGCTGGTCAGCCTCGGGCGGGGTCAGAACCGCCGTCGGCTCGTCGAGGATCAGGATGTCGGCGCCACGATAAAGCGCCTTCAGGATTTCGACGCGCTGCTGCAGCCCGACCGAGAGTTCGCCGACGATGGCGTTGGTATCGATAGCGAGGCCGTAATCCTGCGAGAGTTTGGCGAGAGCGGTGCGGGCCTTCCCGAGACCGCCCTTGAGGAAGGCGCCGCCCTCGGCACCGAGGACGATGTTCTCGACCACGCTCAGCGTCTCCACCAGCATGAAGTGCTGGTGGACCATGCCGATGCCGGACGCGATCGCGTCGGCCGAGGAACGGATGCGCCGGGGTTCGCCGGCGATCCTGATCTCGCCGGCATCGGCTTCATAGAAGCCGTAGAGGATCGACATCAGCGTCGACTTGCCGGCGCCGTTCTCGCCGACGATGCCGTGGATCGAGCCCGCGGCGACCGAAAGCGACACATCCCTGTTCGCCGCGACGGAGCCGAAGCGCTTGGAAATGCCGACCAGTTCGATCGCGGGCGGCAAGGGCGCCGGGTTCAATGCGGAAGCCCGCGCCTCACATCGTGCATTTCTGGTCGGACATGTAGTCGTGGACCTTCACGGTGCCGGCGATGATGTCAGCCTTGGCCTTGTCGGCCGTCGCCTTCATCTCCGGCGAGATCAGGCTCTTGTTGCTGTCGTCCAGTGCCCAGTCGATACCCTCCTCCTTGAGTCCGAGCACCGAGAGGCCCGGCTTCCAGGAGCCGTCGCGGGCGGCCTTGAAGGAGTTGTAGGCGGCGACGTCGACGCGCTTCAGCATCGAAGTCAGCACCTTGCCGGGATGGAGCGCATTCTGGTTGGAGTCGACGCCGATACCGAGCTTGCCGGCATCCGCGACGGCCCGGAGCACGCCGATGCCCGTGCCGCCGGCGGCGTGATAGACGACATCCGCGCCGCGATCGATCTGCGACTTGGCGAGCTCGCCGCCCTTGACCGGGTCGTTCCAGGCCGCCGGCGTCGAGCCCGTCATGTTCTGGAAGATCTCGGCATCGGCCTTGCCCGCCTTGACGCCCTGGACATAGCCGCAGGCGAATTTGCGGATGAGCGGGATGTCCATGCCGCCGACGAAGCCGACCTTGCCGGTCTTCGACGCCATCGCGGCGAGCAGCCCGACGAGATAGGAGCCCTCATGCTCCTTGAAGACGACGGACTGCACGTTCGGCAGATCGACCACCATGTCGATGATGGTGAACTTCAGGTCCGGGAACTCGGCCGCGACCTTCTGCAGGGCGGTCGCCTGCGAGAAACCGACGGCGATGATCGGCGAATGGCCATCGCGCGCGAAGCGGCGCAACGCCTGCTCGATCTGGGCGTCGTTGGTCGGCTCGAAATCGCGGAACTCGACGCCGGTCTCCTTCTTGAACTTGTCCGCGCCGATGAAGACGCCCTCATTGAAGGATTTGTCGAACTTGCCGCCCTTGTCATAGACGACGGCAGGCTTGATCGGCTGCTGTGCCAGCGCCGCCACAGCCGAAAGCGCAACGCCGGCCAGCGCCGCCGCAAAAGAACCAACACGCATCGAACCGATCCCCTGTCATAGCCGGGTGCCGTTATCCGGCCCTCGATGAGGATACGATGGCATGGCTCGGCGGCGTGGCCAAGCTCCCGGAAGGTCATGCGCTTTGCCAAACGCCTCAGCCATCATGGCGATTGCCGAGGAGCCGCCATCGGCCTTACGCTCCCGCCATGATGCTGAACGATGACGAGATCGAGCGCTATGCCCGCCATATCGTCCTGCCGGAGATCGGCGGGCCGGGCCAGCAGCGGCTGAAGAATGCCCGCGTGCTCGTCGTCGGTGCCGGCGGGCTCGGCGCGCCGCTGATCCAGTATCTGGCGGCGGCCGGCGTCGGGAAGATCGGCATCGTCGACGACGATATCGTCTCGCTCTCGAACCTGCAGCGCCAGACGATCTTCACCACGGAGGACGTCGGCGCCCATAAGGCGGTGGTCGCGGCCCGCTTCGTGCGCAACCTCAACCCGCATGTCGTGGTCGAGGAGCACGTCACGCGGCTCGATCCGCACAATGCCCGCGCGCTGATCGCCTTCTACGACGTGGTGGCTGAGGGTTCCGACAATTTCGAGACGCGCTATGCCGTTTCCGATGCCTGCTTCCATGAGCACAAGCCGCTCGTCATGGGAGCGCTCGGGCGCTTCGACGGCTCGCTGACCACGGTGCGCGCCCATGAAACCGGGCCGGACGGGCGCCCGAACCCGACCTGGCGCTGCCTTTTCCCGGAAGCGCCGCCGCCCGGCGCGATCCCGACCTGCGCCGAGGCCGGGGTGCTCGGCGCGCTGCCGGGCGTGATCGGCTCGCTGATGGCGCTCGAGGTCGTGCGCGCCGTCACCGGCTTCGGCGAGCCGCTCGTCGGCAAGCTGCTCCTGCTCGATTCGCTGACGATGCGCTTCGAGACGCTGCGCTATGGCTGGGACGAGGCGAACCCGCTGAACGGCAGCGGCAAGGCGGCCTGATTCTTCGGAAACCCTCCCCGTCATCCCGGGCGACCGAAGGGAGACCTGGTATCCATCGTAGGGCGAGGCGCTCCAGGATGGATCCCGGATCGACGCCGCTACGCGGCTTGTCCGGGATGACGGCGCGGTGTTGGAAACCTCAGCGCTTGCTCTCGATCACATCGAAAAGCTGCGCCGCCAGATCCGGGCCGCCGAGCTTCTTGATCGCGCGCACGCCGGTCGGCGCGGTGACGTTGATCTCGGTCAGCTTGCCGTGGATCACGTCGATGCCGACGAGCAGCAGGCCGCGCTCGCGCAGCGTCGGGCCGATCGCCTCGCAGATCGCGAGCTCCTGCTTCGACAGGTCGGTCGGGCGGGCCGCGCCGCCGCGCACCATGTTGGCGCGGAGATCGCCGACGGCTGGCACGCGGTTGACCGCGCCTGCCGCCTTGCCGTCGATCAGGATGATGCGCTTGTCGCCTTCCGAGACCTCCTTGATGAAGCCCTGCACCACCCAGGGCTCGCGGAAGAGGTTGCTGAACAGATCGAAGAGCGAGCCGAAATTCGGATCGCCCTTGCCGGTCTTGAAGACGGTCGCGCCGCCATGGCCGTAGAGCGGCTTCATGACGATCTCGCCGTGCTCGTCACGGAAGGCCTCGATCTCGGCCTTGTCGCGGGTGATCAGCGTCGGCGGCATCAGTTCGGGGAAATGGGTGACGAGGATCTTCTCAGGCGCATTGCGCACCGAGGTCGGGTCGTTGACCACCAGCGTCTTGGGGTGGATGCGCTCCAGCATATGCGTCGTGGTGACATAGGCCATGTCGAAGGGCGGGTCCTGCCGCAGCAGCACGACATCGAGCGTCGAGAGGTCGACCTTCTCCTCGGTTCCGGCCGTGAAATGGTCGCCCTCGACGTCGCGCACCGTGACCGGGCGCATCGGCGCGGTGACCTTGCCGTCGCGCATCGAGAGCTTGTCGGGCGTGTAGGTGAAGAGCGTGTGGTCGCGCGCCTGCGCTTCCAGCATGAGGGCGAAGCCGGTGTCACCGGCGACCCGGAGGCGTTCGATCGGGTCCATCTGGATGGCGACGTTCAGGCTCATGACAGGCTTCCTGTTGCAGCCGGCTCTTATCGGGCCGCGGGCGGGGTTCCCGCAAGTGGGTGGCCTTGCGTCACAGGACAAGCGCGAAAGCGGCGGGCACATGGCGCGGCCGGCGCCAGGGCGCCAGAAAGACCGCATCGGCGCGCAGATGATGCCCGCTCGCCCAGGCATTCCGTGAGAGCCAGTGCCGGATCCGGCGCTCGACGAGACGTTGCTTCTCCGGCGTGATCGCGAGCATCGCCATGTCGAGATCAGCGCGCGCCTTGACCTCGACGAAGGCGACGGTGCGACCGCGTTTCATCACGAGGTCGATCTCGCCGCCCTTGCCGCCGAAACGGCGTTCCAGCAAGCGATAGCCCTTCAGCGTCAACCAGAGGATGGCGAGCCACTCGGCGCGGCGGCCGGTGAGACCGGAGCGTTTTGCCTTGCGGCTGCGCCTGCCCGGATCGGCCGCCGCCCCGCTCACGGATCGCTGCGGGTGAGTTCGAGGGCGCGGGCATAGACCTTGCGCCGCGGCTGGCCGGTTTCCGCGGCGACCTGCGCGACGGCCTCCTTCAGCGAGACCTTGGTCAGCGCCACCCGCAGCCGCTCATCGATCACATCGTCGGTCGGGACGAGTTCGGTGGCGCCGGGCGGGCCGATGATCACGACGATCTCGCCACGCGCCTCCTCCTCGCCATCGTAATGGGCGGCGAGCTCGGGAAGGGTGCCGCGCCTGACCGTCTCGTAGAACTTGGTGAGTTCGCGCGCGACGGCGCCCGGCCGCGCGCCCAGCACGGCGGCAGCGTCAGTCAGCATCTCGGCGAGGCGGCGGGGCGATTCGAAGAAGACCAGCGTGCCGGGAATGGCGGCGAGTTCGGTCAGCCGCGTGCGACGTCCTCCCGATTTCGGCGGGAGGAAACCCTCGAAGAAGAAGCGATCGGTCGGCAGCCCCGCCAGCACCAGCGCCGCCAGCACGGCGGACGGGCCGGGAATGCCGGTGACCGGCAGGCCCTCGGTGACGAGTTCGGCGACGAGCTTGTAGCCGGGGTCCGACACGAGCGGCGTGCCGGCATCCGAGATCAAGGCGAGCTTGCCGCCCTCGCGCAGCTTCGCCAGCACCCTCGGGCGCATCTGCGCGGCATTGTGCTCGTGATAGGGCAGGAGCGGCGTCGAGATGCCGTAATGCGCCAGCAGCGTCTTCGAGGTGCGGGTGTCCTCGGCCAGGATCGCATCGGCGGCGGCGAGCGTCGCGAGAGCCCGGAACGAGATGTCGCGGAGGTTGCCGATGGGGGTCGCGACGATGTGCAGGCCCGGCGCCAGCGGCTCTGCCTCGGCCCTCAGGCCGAAAGCGGTATAGCTGGGAGGGCGGGCGGCGGCATCGTTAGACATGGCGCCACGCTGCCACAGCTGCGGCAGCCGCGCCATGGCACAGCGTCACGCTGCGTGTGCAACCCATAGTTAACAACTTGAAAATAGGATTCCGCACTGGCACGAGTCCATCGGGGGCAAAGTTTCCGCTGGAACTCATCGACGGGCGCGCGTTTGCCGACCCGGCCACGACTGGAGATCGCCCGTGTTGCACCATCGGCACTTCGCACCGGTCCTGCGGTTCAAGGCGCGGGCGCTTGCGGTTTTCCTGCCGCTCGCGCTGGCCGCCTGCAGCGGCGGCACCTCCGGCCTGCCCGGCTTCGATTCGGGGACGCCCGCCCCAGGCGCGGCACCGACCGGGCAGACCATCGGCAACGGCAAGGTCAAGGTCGGGCTCATCCTGCCGCTGACGGCGGAAGGGCAGGGTGCCGTCGTCGGCAACTCGCTGAAGAACGCCGCCGAGATGTCGCTGGCGGAGTTCCCGAACGCCGACCTCACGCTGCTGGTCAAGGACGATCGCGGCACACCGGAAGGCGCCCGCGCCGCCGCGCAGGAGGCCGTGTCGGAAGGGGCCGAGCTGATCATCGGCCCGCTCTTCGCGCCTTCGGTGCAGGCCGCCGGACAGGTCGCGCGCGGCGCCAACCGGCCGGTGATCGCCTTCTCCAGCGATTCAAACGTCGCCTCGCGCGGCATCTACCTGCTCTCCTTCCCGCCGGAGAACGACGTCAACCGCGTCATCGGCTATGCCAGCCAGCAGGGCCGGAAGTCGTTCGCGGCGCTCGTGCCCGATACCGCCTACGGCAAGGTGGTCGAGGCCGCCTTCCAGCAGGCCGTCGCCAGCCGCGGCGCCCGCGTCGCCGCAATCGAGCGCTTCGGCTCCGATCCGGCCTCGATGCGCGCCGTGGTCCAGCGCCTGATGCCGTCGCTGCAGCAGGCGGATGCGCTGTTCGTTCCGGCCGCCGCCGACACGATGCCGGCGCTCGGCCAAGCCCTGCAGGAGGCCGGCTACAACCCGGCCAAGGTCAAGCCGCTCGGCACCGGTGTCTGGAACGATGCCGGCATCGCTCGCGTCCCGGCGATCCAGGGCGGCTGGTTCGCCTCGCCCGACACCGCCGGCTTCAATGCCTTCGCCGGCCGCTACCAGCAGCGCTTCAACAGCGCGCCGACCCGCACCGCGACGCTCGCCTATGACGCGGTCTCGCTGGCTGCGGCGCTGGCGCGCACGCAGGGCTCGCAGCGCTTCTCGGAAGCCGTGCTGACCAATGCCTCCGGTTTCGCTGGCGCCGATGGCGTCTTCCGCTTCCGCCCGGACGGGCAGGTCGAGCGTGGGCTCGCGGTGCTCGAACTGCGCAACGGACAGATCGTCACGATCAACGCCGCGCCGCGCGATCTCGGCCCGCGCTCGCAATAGGCGGCCGACAGGACACCGTCATTCTCGGGCGAAGCGGAGCGCAGACCCGAGAATCTCCGGCAGGAAGAGACTCGGGAGCCTCTCTCGGTGTGAGATGCTCGGGTCGAGCCCGAGCATGACGGCAATGAGCGATCAGCTCAGCGGCGCGTATTTCACCACGCAGCCATAGGCCTTGGTGCTGGCCTCCGAGACCGGCTTGCCGGCCTTCAGCTCGGCGACGGCCTGGCGGACATAGCTCTTCGCGCCGGTGAGGCTCGAAGCGGAGGAAGAGGGCTTGTCGTCGATCGCGCCCATATAGGCGAGCGTGCCCTTGGGATCGATGATGTACATGTGCGGCGTGGTCTGGGCGCCATAGGCGCGCGCCACTTGGCTCTTCGGATCGAGCAGGACGCTGGCGGGAGCGGCGTTACGCTGGGCCGTCAGCTCCCTGGCCTTGGCGGCTTCGACATAACCCTGCTCGCCGACAGGCGAGGAGATGACGGAGAGCCAGACGATGCCGTCCTTCGCCATGTCCTTCTGCAGCGTCTGCATCGTCGCGCTGTTGTAGTGCTTCCGGACATAGGGGCAGTCGTGGTTGGTCCATTCGAGGATCACGGTCTTGCCCGCGAACTCCGAGAGGTTGCGGGTCTTGCCCTCGGCATCCACCGCCTGGAAGGCGGGGGCGGGTGCGCCGACCTTGGCTGCGCCCTGCGCGAAGGCGACGGCCGGCATGGCCAGACCGGCAACGGCGAGGCCGGCGATGAAAGTCTGTCTGGTCAGGCTTTTCATGTCTGTCTCCCTGGTTGAACGATAAAAGGTCACGGCGTCGCCGCGGCGGTCTTCGCATCCCGGCCCGCCGCGCGCTGGGCGGCCGCGATCACGGTGTCCGACGTCAGGAGCTGCGGCAGAACCTCCGCCTGCGCGTCCTTGCGGGCCGGATAGAACAGATAGAGCGGCACGCCGGCCCGGCCCTGCTCGGCGAGCGCCTTGGCGATCCGCGCATCGCGATTGGTCCAGTCCGCCTTCAGATAGACGACGCCGAACTTGGCGAAGGTATCCTTCACCTCCTGGCGCGAGAGCGCAACGCGTTCGTTCGCGAGGCAGGTGATGCACCAGGCCGCCGTGAAGTTGACGAAGACGGGCTTGCCCTGCGCCTGCAACGCCGCGACACGCTCCGGCGACCAGGCCTCGATATCGCCGGCGCGGGCTTCCGTCGTGGCGGCCGGCACGGCGTTCTGCAGCGTGAACCAGCCGGCGCCGAGCACGACCAGCGCCGCGAGCACTGAGCCGAAGACGCGGCGGGGCAGGCCGCCGCGGGTGACGCCGATGAGCCAGACGACGAAGCCCGCCGCCAGCACCGCGACCAGCGCCGCCAGCACGCCCTGCGGGCCGGTCTGCACCGAGGCGACCCAGATCAGCCAGATCGCGGTCGCGAACATCGGGAAGGCGAAAGCCTGCTTCAGGACGAGCATCCAGCGCCCCGGCTTCGGCAACAGCCTGAGCAGTCCGGGCGCGAAGGAGAGCGCCAGCACCGGCAGGGCGAAGCCGAACGCCAGCGCCATGAAGACGGAGAGCGCGACTGCCGGCGCTTGCGTCACCGCATAGCCCATCGCCGCGCCCATGAAGGGCGCCGTGCAGGGCGTCGCGACGACGACCGCCAGAACCCCGGTCATGAAGGCGCCGAAGCGGCCGCCGCTGCTGGCGAGGCCATCGCCGAGGCCCGCGACCGAGCCGCCGATCTCGAAGGCGCCGAGCAGGTTAAGGCCGATCAGCACCATCACCACGGCGAGCGCGATGACGAGCGGCGGCGACTGGAGCTGGAAGCCCCAGCCGATGCTGCTGCCGAGCGCACCCAGAGCGATCACGGTGCCGGCGAGCGCCATGAAGGTCAGCAGCACGCCGCAGAGGAAGAGCAGCCCCTGCTCGCGCACGGCGCTGCGGCTGGCATGGGCGAGCTGGGCGAAGCCGAGCGCCTTGATGAACAGCACCGGCAGCACGCAAGGCATCAGGTTCAGGATCAAGCCGCCGGCAAAGGCGAAGGCGAGCGCCGCCAGGAGGGTCAGGTCCGCACCCTCGGCGGGCGGCGGTATGCGCACCACGGCCGGGCGCGCCTCTGCCGTGCCGGCTCCGGCCGCCGTGACCAGCGCCGGGTCGGCATCGGCGGCGAGTGTGACCGCCCTGGCCTCACCGTTCTCGCGGAAGGTCAGCACGCCGGTCACCTCCGGCTGCTGCAGCTTGAAGGCACCGGAGCGGACCAGCGTCAGCACGGGTTTCTCGCCGGTGGCGAGAGGCTGATCGGCCGCATGCTCGATCAAGGTATCGGAAATGGGGAAGAAGCGCAGATCGCTCATGCCCGCCGGCAGGCCCGGCAGCTCCAACGTGAGCTTCTCGGCCTCGCCGCGGAGCTTGCCGCGGAACGAAGCCGGCTTCGGCAGGGCTGACCGTGCGGCGTCGATCCGGGCCTGCGCCGGCTCATCGACCACGCTCGCCGGGCCGATGGGTAGATCGAGCGTGAAGGACCCTTCCTCGGGGATGCAGATCTTCTCGCAGACCAGCCAGGTTGCCTCGGCTTTCAGCGTGAAATTGTCGCCGGGCTTCGCATCTGCCGGCACGGTGACCTCCACCGGCAGCAGCACGGTGCCTTCGAAGCCGAAATTGACCAGCGGTTCGACCCGGATCGCGCTCGGAGCCGGCCACTGGATGTCGCCCGCCTTGGCACCGGCGGGCAATTCCCATTCGATCCGGGTCGGCTCGCCGGAATCGCCGGGGTTGAGCCAATAGGTGTGCCAGTGCGGCGCGAGCTTCTGCACCAGCGCCACCTGGAAGCGCTCGCCCGGCGCGACCGTGTCGCGGCTCGACAGCAAGGTCGCGGTCACGCGCGGCGATGTGACCGGGCTCGATTCCGCCGCATGGCCCATGGCGGGAACCAGCAGAGCGAGACCGAGCAGCGCGTCGCGCAGAAACCGGTTCATCGAATGGCGCGGCATGATCCTGTGGCGATCCTTCAAAATATCCGTATCCCTGCCGCAAACGGCGGCGTCATGCCAATGACAAGGCAGTGAGGCAGCTTCGGGACCCTGCCCGCACCGCGAGCCTGCGTCAGCGCGCCATGATGTCGCCGCGCCCTGTGCCTTAGCTCCGCGCTCCCTTGTCCGAATCGCGAAACGTGAAGCCCATGACCAGCCATCCCGCTCTCGCCGCCTCGCATGTCGCCGTCATCACCGGCGGCGCCTCCGGGATCGGCTTCGCCGCTGCCCGCGCCTTCGCCGAGCGGGGCCTGAAGGTCGCGATCGCCGACAGGGACGCCGATGCGCTGAAGGCGGCCGGGCAGGTGCTGGCGACGCTGATCGGCGACGACAACGTCCTCGCCCTGCAGACGGATGTCTCCCGCCGGGACGAGATCGCGCATCTGCACGACGAGGTCATCGCCCGCTTCGGCAAGGTGCATGTGCTGATGAACAATGCCGGCATGCAGGTGAGCAGCACGATCTTCGGGCCGCTGGAGAACTGGGAGCGTACGCTCACCATCAATCTCGGCGGCATCGTCGCTGGCACGCAGATCTTCGGCCCCGGCATGATCGCCCATGGCGAACCGGCTGTGATCATCAACACCGGTTCGAAGCAGGGCATCACCACCCCGCCCGGCAATCCCGCCTATAACGTCTCGAAAGCGGGAGTGAAGGCCTTCACCGAGGCGTTGCAGCACGAGCTGCGCAGCACGGAGGGCTGCAAGGTCGGTGCCCATCTGTTGATCCCCGGCTTCGTCTTCACCCCGCTCACGGCGCGCGGACGCGTCGAGAAGCCCGACGGCGCCTGGACGCCCGAACAGACGGTCGACTTCATGCTGGAGCGGATCGAGGCCGGGGACTTCTACATCCTCTGCCCGGATGGCGAGACAAACCGCACCCTCGACGAGAAGCGGATGGCCTGGGCGATGGGCGACATCATCGAGAACCGCCCGCCGCTTTCGCGCTGGCACAAGGATTACGGCGAGGCGTTCAAGGTGTTTCTGGCGGAGGGCTGACGGCAGCAGCCCGCATTGGCCGTCATGCTCGGGCTCGACCCGAGCATCTCAGGACAGAAGGGCGCCCCTTCCTGCAAGAGATTCTCGGGTCTACGCTCCGCTCCGCCCGAGAATGACGGCTGCGGCACGTCTCAGATCGCGGCACCGTCCGCGACGATGTCGGCGCCGAGGCCCTGGCGGACGGCCCGGACGATCTCCGCCTCGGCCGCCGCGCCGCGCTTGCGGGGGCGGGCCGCATCGATGCGGTGCTCGGCGATGATCTGGCCGGGCGCGCCCGAGAGGATCACGACCCGGTCGGCGAGATAGGCGGCCTCGTCGATGTCATGGGTGACGAAGAGCACGGTCTTGCCGGTGCGCTGCCAGACGCGGATGAGCTCGTCCTGCAGATTCTCGCGGGTCAGCGCGTCCAGCGCTGAGAACGGCTCGTCCATCAGCAGGATCTCCGGCTCGACCGCGAGCGCGCGGGCGAGCGAGACGCGCTGGCGCTGCCCGCCCGAAAGCTGATGCGGCCAACGCTGGGCGAGCGGGCTCAGGCCGACGAGATCGAGCATCTCACCCGCCTTCGCGAGGCGCTCCCCGCGCGAAGTGCGCCCCTCCAGGCCGAAGCCGACATTGGAGACGACCTTGCGCCAGGGCAGCAGGCGCGAATCCTGGAAGACCAGCGCGACCGGGCGGCGCGTCTCATCCTTCGCGTTGATGACGACCTCGCCGCCGCTCGGCTTCGCCAGGCCGGCGATGACGCGCAGCAGCGTCGACTTGCCGACGCCGGAGGGGCCGACGATGGCGAGGAACTCCCCGCGCCCGACCGAGAGATCGAGCTTGCGCAGCACCTCGGTCTGTTCGCCGTCGCGGGTGAAGGTCAGGGACAGGCCCTTGATCTCGATCACGCTTTCCAACGCAGCACCCATTTCTGGAAGGCGACGAAGCCGGTGTCGAGCAGGCCGTAGAGCGCCGCCATCGTCAGCATGTAGACGACGACGATATCGGTCGCGAGCAGGCTCGAGGCCTGCATCATGCGCTGGCCGACACCGGCGACGCCGAAGATCTCGGCCGCGACCACCGCCATCCAGGCCTGGCCGAGCGCGGTGCGGAAGCCGACGAGGATGCCGGGCATCGCCGCCGGCAGCAGGATCTTGAACAGGCGCTGCCAGGGGGAGCGGAAGCCGAAGGCGTCGGCGACCTCGACGAGATCGCGATCGACGCCGCGGATCGCGCCCTGCGCGGCGAAGAAGACGATCCAGAACACGCCGATGGCGATGATGAAGACCGCCGCGCCCGGCGTGACGCCGAACCAGATGATGGCGAAGGGCACCCAGGCGAGGCCGGGAATCGGCCTGAGCACCCGCACGACCCAGGCCGTCGCCTCCTCGGCGATGCGGGACATGCCGATGAGCACGCCGAGTGCGGTGCCCAGCCCTGCCCCGACGAAGAGGCCGACGAAATAGTGCCAGAGCGAACCCAGTATGGCCGAGAGCCAGGCGCCGGAGGAAACCTCGCGCATGAAGGCCTTCGGCAGCGCGCTCGGCGGCGGCAGGAAGGCCGGGTTCACCAGCCCGAAGTAAGGCATCGCCTCCCAGAACAGCAGGAAGGCGACGAGGCCCAGAAGGGCAAGGGCCGGAGCCCGTAGACTACTCACAATGTCAGCCGCCCGATTTGATCGCGCGCTCGTAATACTGCGTCTCGAACAGCCCGTCGAACGGTAGTTCCTTCTCCAGCGAGCCGAGCTTGACCTGGTAGGCCTGCATGGCGCGCGACGGCTCGATGATCTTGCGGGGGTCGATCTCGAACTGGCTCGCAGGCGAGACCAGTGCCTTCTGGATCAGCTCAGGCTCGACGATGCCCTTACCGAGCGCCGCCGCGACATGGGGCGCCGCCTTGGAGGGATCCGCCTTGATCAGCGCGGCGGCCTTGACCAGGCCGTTGACGAGGTTCTGCACCGCCTGCGGATTCTTGGTGGCGAAGGCGCCGGAGACGGCGACGACCGTGCCGGGCTGGCCGGGGAAGACCTCCTCGCCACCGGCGACCAGCTTGATCTGCGGATTGCGGGTCTGGATGATCGTCAGGGCCGGCTCGCGCACGCTGCCGCCGTCGACGGCGTTGGCCAGGATCGCCTGCTGCGTCGCATCGATGCCCATCGGCACGATCTCGACATCGGCCTTGTCGACCTTGGCGACCTCCCACAGCCAATACTGCAGCGTCGTGTTCGGCACCGAGCCGGCCGGCTGGGTCGCGAGGCGGGCGGCCTTGCCGTTGGCGGCGCGGAAGGCCTTGAAGGCGGCAGCGGCGCTGGTGCCTGCCGTGAAGAATTTCGTCAGCGACGGCGCGCTGACGACGACGTTCTCGCCGACCGCGGTCGAGGCGACGACGCGGATGTCGACGCCGCGCGAGCGGGCGACCGCAAGCGGGGCGACGCCGGCGACATAGACGTCGATCGTGCCGGAAGCCAGCGCCTGGATCATGTTCGGGCCGGATTCGAAGACGGTCAGCGCCACGTCGAGGCCGCCCTGCTTCAGCCAGCCCTCGCCATTGGCGACGAAGAACGGCGCCGTGCCGACGATCGGGATGTAGCCGACGCGGGCGGTGGCGCTCTGCGCATGGGCCGGACCGGCAAGGGACGCGGCTGCCGCGAAGCTAGCACCGGCGAGGAGAAACTGGCGGCGATCCATCGTTCAAATCCTTGTCGCAGACAGGGCCGACGAAGCCCCATTGACAGATTGAGAAAAGGATTTTCTATCTGAATGCAATAGATCGGCATCAAAAAGATAATTCATCTATTTTGATCCGATTTCAGAGCATGAATTTCTTCCGAAAGCGAGCTTGAGAGAATGGACGCCATCGACCGAAAGATTCTCACTGTCCTGCAGGCCGATGCGAATATTTCCATCGCCGAGCTGGCCGACCGTGTCGGGCTCTCGCAGACACCGTGCTGGAAGCGGATCCAGAAGCTCGAGCAGGCCGGCGTGATCCTGAAGCGCGTCGCGCTGGTGGCGCCGGAGAAGATCGGGCTCGGGCTCACCGTCTTCGTCCAGATCGAGACGGCCGATCATTCCGGCCCCTGGCTGGAGAAGTTCGCGCAGATGGTCGCGGCGATGCCGGAGGTGATGGAATTCTACCGCATGGCCGGGGATGTCGACTACATGCTGCGCGTCGTCGTCGCCGACATGGCCGCCTACGACTCGTTCTACAAGAAGCTGATCGAGACGATCCCGCTCAAGAACGTCACCTCGCGCTTCGCCATGGAGCGGATCAAGGCGACGACGGCCTACAAGGTACCCGACCTGCCGCGCGATTGAGGACGACGGACGATTGCGTGGCGCATGACAGCGCCGCGCCGTCGATGCTAGGAAGCGGTCAGTCCGACGCCTGACCTCGTCCGAGGAGCCGCCTTGTCCGCTTCCCGCTCCGTTCTCCTGATCATCGGCGGCGGCATCGCCGCCTACAAGGTGCTCGAAGTCATCCGCCGGCTGAAGGATCGCGGCATCGCCTCGCGCTGCATCCTGACCAGGGCGGGCGAACAGTTCGTCACGCCGCTCACCGTCTCGTCGCTGGCAGGCGAACGCTGCTTCACCGATCTGTTCTCGCTGACCGACGAAGCCGATATCGGCCATATCGCGCTGTCGCGCTCGACCGATCTCATCGTCGTGGCGCCGGCCACCGCCGACCTCATCGCCAAGATGGCGAACGGCCTCGCCGACGATCTCGCCTCGACCGCCCTGCTCGCCACCGACAAGCGCATCCTGATCGCGCCCGCGATGAACCCGCGCATGTGGCAGCACCCGGCGACGCGGCGGAACATGGCGCAGCTCGAAAAGGACGGCGTCCTCGTCATCGGCCCCAATAGCGGTGCCATGGCCGAACGTGGCGAGAGCGGGCCCGGCCGCATGGCCGAGCCGCCCGAGCTTCTGGCCGCGATCGAGGCGGCGCTGGCCGGCGAGAAGCCGCCCGCACAGCGCGCCATCGGCTTCCTCGGCCGGCTGCCGGGCGGCGAGGTCACGGCGACGGGCGCGCTGGCCGGCCGGCATGTGCTGATCACCTCGGGGCCGACGCATGAGGCGATCGATCCCGTCCGCTATATCGCCAACCGCTCGTCGGGGAAGCAGGGCCACGCGATCGCTGCCGCCGCCGCCGCTGCCGGGGCGCGGGTGACGCTCGTCAGCGGGCCGGTGAACCTGCCCGATCCCCCGGGCGTCGAGACCGTCCATGTCGAATCGGCTCGGCAGATGCTGGCTGCCGTCGAGGCGGCGCTGCCGGCGGATATCGCGATCTTCGCCGCCGCCGTCGCCGACTGGCGCGTGGCCGATGAGGCGCCGGAGAAGATGAAGAAGGACGGCCTGGCCCTTCCACCGCTCGCCCTCGTCGAGAATCCCGATATTCTCGCCACCGTCGCGCATAGCAGCAGCGGACGCCCGCCGTTGGTCGTCGGCTTCGCCGCCGAGACGCAGAACGTCATCGACTACGCCACGGCCAAGCTGAAGAAGAAGGGCTGCGACCTGATCGTCGCCAATGATGTCGGCGGCACGGGTGTGATGGGCGGCGACGCCAATACCGTCCATCTCGTGACGCTGGCGGGCGTCGAGACCTGGCCTACCCTGCCGAAGGACGAGGTCGCGAGCCGGTTGATCGCCCATATCGCCGGGCTGGCCTCGGCCGGGCGGACGGGCTGAGCCGATGGTCACGGTCGCGTTGCAACGGCTTCCTCATAGCGCCGATCTGCCCCTGCCCGCCTATGAAACCGCCGGCGCGGCCGGCCTCGACCTGCGCGCCGCCATCGGCGAGTCCCTCACCCTCGCGCCCGGCGCGAGGGCCTTGGTGCCGACCGGCCTCGCCATGCAGTTGCCCGAGGGCTTCGAGGCGCAGGTGCGGCCGCGCTCAGGTCTCGCGGTCAAGCACGGCGTCACCGTGCTGAACGCGCCCGGCACCATCGACAGCGACTATCGCGGCGAGGTCAAGGTGCCGCTGATCAATCTCGGGCAGGAACCCTTCGCGATCGCGCGCGGCGACCGGATCGCCCAGATGGTGATCGCGCCGGTCACCCACGCAACGCTGGTCGAGGTTTCCGCGCTTGATCAAACCGAGCGCGGCGCGGGCGGCTTCGGCTCGACCGGGGTTGCCGGCAACGCTCGGATGGAGAAGCGGCCATGATGCTGCTGTCCCGCCGCAGCCTGCTCGCCATCGCCGCCGTGGTCGACATCGCGCTGCACGCCCGGCCCCAGCCGGTCGCGGCCAAGCTGCTGGCGGCCCGGCACGCGCTGCCGCCGCGCCATCTCGAAACGCTCTTGCAGACGCTGGTCCGCGTCGGCATCCTGAAGGGGGTGCGCGGTCCGCGCGGCGGCTACGAGCTGGCCCGCGAGCGCCGCAAGATCACCGCGGGGGACATTGCCCGCGCCGCGATGCAGGAGGCTGGCGAGGACGGGCTCGGCCCCCTGCCCCAGTCGAGACTGGTCGACGAGGTCGTCGGACCCGAGGTCGAGGCCGCATCGACCGCCTTTCTGACGATGCTGGACAACGTCACCGTCGAGGAGCTGTGCCGGCGAGCACAGGCGAAGGCCGTCTTCGGAAAAGCCGGCCTGGGCGGTGATTTCACAATATAAGAATGTGATTTATTTCTTTAATCGACACTCTCTGTGAATTGACCTAGCTTCGCCCCCAACATTCCCTCGAGGAGGATTCATCATGGCTGAAGCACAGAAGTCGACGAAAGCGCCCGGGCGCGGCCGCATCTACAACTCGATCACCGACACGATCGGCGACACCCCGCTCGTCAAGCTGAACCGGCTGCCGGCCGAGCGCGGCGTCAAGGCAACGATCCTGGCCAAGCTCGAATTCTTCAACCCGATCTCCAGCGTGAAGGATCGCATCGGCGTCAACATGATCGATGCGCTGGAGGCTTCCGGCGCGCTCAAAGCCGGCGGAACGCTGATCGAGCCGACCTCGGGCAATACCGGCATCGCACTCGCCTTCGTCGCGGCGGCGCGCGGCTACCGCCTGATCCTCGTCATGCCCGAGACGATGTCGCTTGAGCGCCGCAAGATGCTCGCCTTGCTCGGCGCCGAACTCGTCCTGACGCCCGGCCCCGGCGGCATGCGCGGCGCCGTCGCCAAGGCCGAGGAGCTCAAGAACGAGATCCCAGGCTCGATCATCCCGCAGCAGTTCGAGAACCCGCACAACCCGGAGATCCACCGCAAGACGACGGCCGAAGAGATCTGGAACGACACCGACGGGCAGGTCGACATCGTCATCTCCGGCGTCGGCACCGGCGGCACCATCACCGGCGTCGGCCAGGTGCTCAAGGCGAAGAAACCGAGCGTGAAGATGGTCGCGGTCGAGCCGGAGGATTCACCCGTGCTCTCCGGCGGCCAGGCCGGCCCGCACAAGATCCAGGGCATCGGCGCCGGCTTCGTGCCGGGCGTGCTCGATCGCAGCGTGATCGACGAGGTCGTCACCGTCGGCAACCAGACCGCCTTCGAGACGGCACGTGCGCTCGCCAAGAACGAAGGCATTCCCGCCGGCATCTCGTCGGGCGCGGCCGTCGCTGCCGCGATCGAAGTCGGCGCGCGGCCCGAGAATGCCGGCAAGACCATCGTCGTGATCATCCCCTCCTTCGCCGAGCGCTACATCTCCAGCGCCCTGTTCGAAGGTCTGTGAATCCGACGGCAGTCCAGATCGTCCGGCTGACTGAAGAGCTGCCGGACGATTTCGAAGCGCTGCGCCACGAGGCCGGCGCGGAAAGCTATCGCTTCGTCGAAGGGCTGCGCGAGGAGTGGCTGGCTGGCCGATATGATGGCGGCGACGATCGTTTCGCCGTCTTCGCTGCTTTTCATGAGGGTGAGCTCGCCGGCATCGGCGCCGTCACTCCCGATCCTTACGATGCCCAGCCCGACCTCCTCCGGGTGAGGCATGTCTATGTTCGGCCGCTGCACCGGGGCGCCGGCATCGGCCGCATCCTGGCAGCAGCGCTGATCCAGCAGGGGCTGGCGCTGGCGCCACGCCTTTCGCTGCGGGCCGCCGATCCGCGCGCGGCCGCCTTCTGGGAAACGAAAGGCTTCAAGCCCGATACGGGCGGAACCCGCCGTTCCCATCTGCTGACGCGCTGAACCGCCTCAGCGGACCAGGGCCAGCCTGTTGCCCCAGGGATCGGCGATCGTCGGCGCCGCATCCGATTCCGTGCCGCCCGCCGCGAAGATGCGTTCGCGCATGGCGGCGAAGTCGGCCTCGTCCCTAGCCACAACCTCGAAGCAATCGAGACCGGCCTCGCCCGGCTGGCGCAGCCCGGCAGCGCGGCTGCCCCAGATATTGCCGGCGATGTGGTGGTGATAGCCGCCGCTGGCGAGGAAGCTGGCGCCGGGATAGTGCACCATCAGGTCGAAACCGAGCAGGCCTTGATAGAAGGCCTCGGCCGCGGCCGTATCGCCGACGCGGAGATGGATGTGGCCCATGCCCGTCCCCTCCGGCATGCCCGCATAGGCGCCGCTTTCGGCCTCGCCCAGCAGCTTGTCGAGATCGAGCCGCTCGGTCGCCATGGCGATGGCGCCGTCCGGCTTGCGCGGCCATTCGGCACGCTTGCGGTCGCGATAGATCTCGATGCCATTGCCCTCGGGATCGGACAGGTAGAGTGCCTCGCTGACGAGATGGTCGGAAGCGCCCTCGAGCGGGATGCGCGCCTCCGCCGCGTGCCTCAGCCAGCTGGCGAGATCGCGCCGCGACGGCAACAGAATGGCGATATGAAAGAGGCCAGCCGCAGAGGTTTGCTCCTTGGCGCCGGCGAGAAGCCGGATGAGCACCTGCCCGCCGATGCCGAGTTCCGCGCTGTCCTTGTCTTCCCGGATCAGCCGCAAGCCGATCGCGTCGCGATAATAGGCGACGAGCTTCACAAGATCGCGCACGCGCAGAGTCACCGCCCCGATGTGATAGGGCGCGTCATGGGCTTCGAGCCTTGCGGGTGTCGCCGTCTTCTCTGCAGTCGCGGACATGGCAGGTTCCTCTCGCGGCCGCCGAGCCGGCCGCCGCCAGTCAAAATGGCGATTCCGCCGTCGCTTGTCGCCTGTCTCGCCGGCAAGACCGGGATTGCAGGCCTGCAATGAGCCGCCTTCAGCCCGGCCTTGGTCTGTCGATGGCGAAATGGCCGAACCAGCTTTCCTCCCGGCCCCGGATCAGCGAACCGATCAGTCGCGAGGCGAGAAAGCTGAAGGTGATGCCGTTGCCGCCATAGCCATAGGCCGACAGCAGGCGCGGACTGCCCGGCACGCGTCCGATCAGCGGCAGTCCGTCCTCGGTCTGGCCGAAGGCGCCAGACCAGCTGTGTCCAAGTTCGAGATGCGCTTGCGGGATCAGCGCGTGCAGCCGGGCGAGCAGGGCTTTCGTCTTCTGCGGTCCGAGCGCCTCGCGCTTGTCGGGGTCGGCGAAGTCCTCGTCCTCGCCGCCGAAGACGATGCGACCGTCCGTGGTGGTCCGGCAATAGCAATAATCCTCGGAGGCTTCCCAGACGAGGGCCGGCCCCGGCCACAATGTGTGGAGCGGCTGCGGAGTGGTCACGATCGCCCAGCTGGAGGCAACGCTGTGCAGATCGTCGCGGACGAGGTCGGGCATGACGTAGCCGGTCGCGAGCACGACATGATCCGCCTCGACGACATGCCCGCTGGCCAGGCTGACGGCAGCCGAGCGGCCGGCGCCATCGAAGCCGACCGCCTCGTCCCGGATCAGGCGCGCGCCGCGCTGCGCCGCCGTGGCGATCAGGGCATGGCACAGGCTCAAGGGATCGGCCTCGGCCGAGCCGGGCGAGACGATCGCCGCCTTTCGGTCGAAGCCGAAGGCGCCGAGCAGCGCCGCATGCTCGACGAAAGCGCCCGGCAAGCCGGCGCGGCCCCGCAGTTGGGACTCGTCGAGCATTTCGCGCGGGCCGGTTTCGCCGGCGGCGAGATAGACCGTCTGCCGATGGCTGAAGCGACAAGGCAGCGCAAGTTCCTGAACGAGCCGGCCGAGGCCGTCGACCGCCTCGAAGCTCAGGCGGTAGACCTCGGCCGCGCGCTCGAAGCCGTAGAGCGCCGCCAGCTCGCGCAGCGGCAGGTCGATCTCCCATTGCAGCATCGCCGTCGAGGCGGCGGTGCTGCCGAAGCCCTCCCGCTCGCGATCGATCAGGACGACGTCGAGCCCCATTGCCGTCAGGTGCTCCGCGAGCAGCGCGCCGGTGATACCGCTGCCTACGATGGCAACGTCGCAGCGGGTATCCAGCTCCAGGCGTCGCCCGGCCGGTCTTGCGCCGGCATGCCAAGGGCCAGAGCCGCTGCGCAAATCGTCATGGCGCGTGGTTTCGGGATCGAGCATCAATCTGCCTTCGCCTTGCCGACCCTGTCGGCCATGGTCGCGCCGCGCTCGCCGAGGGGTTTCGGCCGGCCGGTGGTGGTGTCGTGGGCGGTCTGGTGCTCGAGCTCGGCATTGAGTTCGGCGCCGGCGAGCACGATCGTCGCCGAAAGCCAGAGCCAGGTCATGAACACCACGACGGTGGCGAGAGACCCATAGGCCGCCGTGTAATTGCCGAGCGTGCTGACATACCAGGAAAAGGCATAGGAAGCCGCGCCCCAGAGCAGCGCGGCGGCGATGGCGCCGGGCATCACCCAGATGAAACGCATCCGCTCGCGGCTGGGGCCGAGCCAGTAGAGACAGGCGATCGAGAGCGTCGCCATGACGAAGAAGGAGGGCCAGCGCACCAGCCGGATCAGCCGCTCCAGCTCCGAATGGAAGGGAAACAGCGCCGTCACGAGCGGCAGGCTGGCGATGGCGATCAGCGCCGCAGTGAGCAGGACCACGCCACTCACGGTCGTGAACAGCGAGATCGCGTTGAGCTTGAGGAAGCTGCGCTTCTCGGCCTCGCGATAGATGATGTTCAGCGCGTCGAACAGGGCCTTCACCGCCGCGTTGGCCGACCATGTGGCGACGAGAAAGCTGACATAGAAGGTCAGCGACAAGCCGAAGCCGGATTGGCCCGACAGGCGCATCGCCTGTTCGTGAATGAGTTCTCGCGCCGCCTGGGGCAACATCGTCGTCACCGCGTCGAGCTGCTCTGCGATCGTGGCCGGATCGGTGAAGTAGCGGTAGATCGTCACCAGCAGCGAGAGCGCCGGCACGAGCGAAAGCAGGGTGAAGAAGGCGACGGCCCCGGCGAGCGAAGTCAACCGGTTGTCGATGACATTGCCGGTAAAGCGCAGCAGCACGTCCTTCCAGCCGAGCCAGGTCATCTGCAGCGGCGTCCGCGCCAGCCGCCCACGCGCAGCCTCCTGCCGCCGCCGGCCGAGATGGTTTGAAAGCGCCCCTGACAGATAGCCCAGCGCGACCCCCACCCCGGCGGCGCCCGTGATCCGTTTGAGGAAAGCCATGTCGGGATGTGGTCTCCGCTGCGGGTTGCGGATGCAGCTTGCGAGCAACCGCGCTCGGCCGCAATCGTTCCCGTGCCGGGCGGCCCCGGAGCCGGCTTAGCCGATTGTTAACCTTAATGCTTCGTTATGAGCGAGCGCGCCCGGCCATTCCGGGCGCATCACGTTCCTCGGAAAGCCCGATGTCGAAGCTCAGATACGCCCTGGCGGGATGTGCGGCCCTGATCGCCGGAACGGCCGCTGCCGCCGACCTGCGCAGCGTCGCCCTGCCGCCCGCGCCGGAGCTGCCCGCCTTCTATTCCTGGACCGGCGCCTATGTCGGCGTGCAGGGCGGCTACTCCTGGGGCAGCAACCGCGTGCGGATCGGCGCGCCGGTCGGCCCCTTCGCGCCGATGAGCTTCCGCATCGACGACGATTCCGCCTTCGGCGGCGCCCATGCCGGCCTCAACTACCAGTTCGGCAGCATCGTCCTCGGCATCGAGGGCGATATCGAGGCCGTCAACAGCCGCAGCCGCTTCGCTGGCGCCGGCCTCAACGGGCGCGTCAGCCAGGATTGGCAGGGCGCGGCGCGGGCCCGCATCGGCTATGCCTTCGACCGGCTGATGGTCTATGCCGCCGGTGGTGCCTCCTTCACGGAATACGAGCGGCGCGTCTTCGATGCCACCGGCCTCGGCGAGCGGCTGACCAGCGCCCGGACCGGCTGGAACATCGGCGCCGGCCTCAACTTCGCCTTCACCGACAACCTGATCCTCGGCGCCGAATACCGCTACACCGATTTCGGCCGCAACCGCTTCGCGACCTCGGGCGCCTTCCCGGGCCTGAGCGGCGACCAGGACCTGTCGACGCACAGCGCCCGCGCGAGCATCGCGTATAAGTTTTGAGAACTAGAAGCCCGTGCGCTGGCGGATCGCGGCGGCCAGCGTGCCGTCGTCGAGATAGTCGAGCTCGCCACCCACCGGCACGCCATGGGCGAGCTTCGTCACCTTGACCGGCAGATGAACCAGCAGGTCGGTGATGAAATGCGCCGTGGTCTGGCCATCGACGGTGGCATTGAGCGCGAGGATGACCTCCTTCACCGCCGGCTCGGAAGCGCGCGCGACCAGAGCATCGAGCGAGAGATGCTCAGGGCGCACGCCGTCGAGCGCCGAGAGAACGCCGCCGAGGACGTGATAGCGGCCGGAAACCGCGCCGGACCGCTCCAGCGCCCATAAATCCGAGATATCGGCGACGACGACGATGAGCCCGTCGTCACGGCGCGGGTCGGCGCAGAGGCCGCAGGGGTCGCTGGTATCGACATTGCCGCAGCGCGAGCAGACGACGATGCGCTCGCGCGCCACCGCCATCGCTTCCGAGAGCGGGCCGAGCAGCTGCTCGCGCTTCTTGACGAGATGCAGCGCCGCGCGCCTGGCCGAGCGCGGCCCGAGCCCCGGCAGCTTGGCCAGGAGCTGGATCAGCCTTTCGATCTCGGGGCCGGCGATGGCGCGGGACATATCAACTCGTCGATGGAAGCGTCATGGTCGGGCTTGACCCGACCATCTCCGGACGGGAACCCTTTCGGCGCGAGATGCCCGGGTCAAGCCCGGGCATGGCGGCTTGTCTCAGAATAGCTTCATCCCGGGCGGGATCGGCAGGCCCTTGGTAATCTCGGCCATGCGCTCCTGCATGACACGCTCGGCGCGGCTGCGGGCATCGCTCGCGGCGGCCACGATCAGGTCCTCGAGGATCTCCCGCTCGTCCGGCACCATCAGGCTGGGGTCGATCTTCACGGCCTTCAGCGCGCCCTTGGCGGTCATCGTCACCGTGACCATGCCACCGCCGGCCGCGCCTTCGACCTCGATCGTGTCGAGTTCAGCCTGAACATCGGCCATCTTCTGCTGCATCTGCTGCGCCTGCTTCATCAGGCCCATCATGTCGCGCATGGAAAATCCTCCTCGGAAGGGTCAGAAATCGATGCCGTCGAAATCCGGCTCGGAATCGTCGAACAGCGGTTCGGCATCGGGCAGATAGTCGTCATCGGACGGCGCAGCAGCGCCCGTTGCGGCCGCTGCGATCGCGCGGGGGTCGCGGACATCGATGATACGTGCGCCCGGGAAGCGCTCCAGCACGGCCTTGACCGAGGGGTGGGCGGCCGCGTCGCTCTCGCGCCGGTCCTTCGCCGCCGCCGCCTGCTCGCGCAGCGTGGCGCCGCCTTCCTCGTTGACGACCGCGACCATCCAGGTCTGGCCGGTCCATTCCTTGAGGCGGCGCGACAGATCCTGCGCCAATGTGCGCGAGGCGCCCTCGGCGAGCGAGAACTCGATGCGGCCGGCTTCGAAGCGGACGGGGCGGATGTCGCGTTCGAGCGCAAGCTTCAGCGTGATATCGCGGTGCTGGGAGGCTAGCGCGATGACGTCCTCCAGACTGGCGACGATCGCGGCCGGCGCTGCGACAGCGCGCGCAACCGGGGCCGGTGCCGGATTGGCGCTGGCGAGGATCGGCCGGGCGGCGAGCGCGGTGTTGCCGCCGCCGGAGGGCGGGCGCGGAGCGCCGCCGCCATGGCCGTTGCCGTTTCCGGACGGGATCGCTCCGGAGCCGTCGCGCAGCAGCTTCAGCGCCTCGTCCGGCGTCGGCAGGTCCGCGGCATGGGCGAGGCGCACCAGCACCATCTCGGCAGCCATCACCGGCCTGTCGGCCTGCTTCACCTCGGAGATGCCCTTGAGCAGCATCTGCCAGGTGCGCGCGAGCACGCGGAGCGACAGGCGCTGGGCGAAATCGCCGCCGCGCACACGCTCGGCCTGGGCAAGGCTGTTGTCCTTCACCGCCTCGGGCACGAGCTTGAGGCGCGTTACAAGATGGGTGAACTCGGCGAGGTCGTTGAGCACGACCACCGGATCGGCGCCGGCATCGTATTGCGCGCGCAGCTCGCCAAGCGCCGCGGCGATATCGCCCTTCATCACGGCCTCGAAGAGGTCGATGACGCGCGCCCGGTCGGCAAGGCCGAGCATGGAGCGGATGTCGTCGAGCGTGATCCGGCCGGCAGCATGGGCGATCGCCTGGTCGAGGATCGAGAGGGAATCGCGTACCGAGCCTTCCGCGGCGCGGGCGACGGCGGCGAGCGCCTCCTGCTCGGCATCGACGCTCTCGGCCTTGCAGATGCCCGCGAGGTGATCGACCAGCACATCGGCCTCGACGCGGCGCAGATCGAAGCGCTGGCAGCGCGAGAGCACGGTGACCGGCACCTTGCGGATCTCGGTCGTCGCGAAGATGAAGCGCGCATGCGGCGGCGGCTCTTCCAGCGTCTTCAGGAAGGCGTTGAACGCCCCTGTCGAGAGCATGTGGACTTCGTCGATGATGTAGACCTTGTAGCGCGCCGACACCGGGGCGTAGCGCACGGCATCGTTGATCTGGCGGACGTTCTCGACGCCGTTGTTCGAGGCGGCGTCGATCTCCATCACGTCGATATGGCGGCCCTCGATGATCTCGCGGCAATGCACGCCGAATTCCCGCAGATCGGTGGTCGGCGCGCCGCCACCTTCGGGCGTCTGATAATTCAAGGCGCGCGCCAGGATGCGGGCGGTGGTGGTCTTGCCGACGCCGCGCACGCCGGTCAGCATCCAGGCCTGCGGAATGCGGCCGGCCGCGAAGGCATTGGTCAGGGTGCGCACCATCGCGTCCTGGCCGATCAGGTCGCCGAAATGCGCCGGCCGGTACTTGCGCGCGAGGACGCGATAGGGCGTCGGCGCGGCGGCTGCAGCCGGCGCGGGCGCCGGATCGAAACCGGCGAAACCGGGTTCGTCAGCAGAGGCGGCGTCGATTGGGTCGGTCATGAAAGCTGGTTTCGCCAATCGGGAGGCGAGGGTCAATGGCGCGGTGCCGGCCCATGCGTTTTGCCCTTGGCTTTCCCGTGGGCGCATGAGGTGGGAGGCTGGACGAAGACCCGTTCGGTCTCGTTAGGGCTGCTTCCTTCCGGACCTGACCCGGTTGGCGAGTGAGACGTCCCTCGCCAACCTCCCGCCCGCTATATCGGGGATGTCGTGCCGAATCGCAAGCCACTCGATAAAAGCCGCGAAGCTTCGTCGCAGCCCGTGCTTCGGCATTGACTCGGTATCATCCATCCGTCATAAGCCCGCCACCTGCGCAGCCGAAAGGCCGCGCCGACCCTTATCGCATGACAGGCTCGGTTGGCCATGCTTTCCCCGGAAAGCCGCGGCCGTCGTGCTCATAAAGGCCCCGGAGACGGACCGTGAAGAGAACCTATCAACCCAGCAAGCTGGTTCGCAAGCGCCGCCACGGCTATCGCGCCCGCATGGCGACCAAGGGTGGCCGCAAGGTCATCGCCGCTCGCCGCGCCCACGGCCGCAAGCGCCTGTCGGCCTGACGAGCCCTGGCGCGTGACCATGGCGCGCCGGTTACGGAAGACTGGCCAATCGCCATGCGCCTCGCCCGTCTGACGCAACGCAAAGAATTCCTGGCGGCGGCCGAGCACGGCCGCCGTTTTCGTTCGCCTGCCTTCATGGCTCAGGTGCGCGACGCCGCGCCCGACGAACAGCGCCGGGGCGGCGAACCCGTGACTCTGCGGCTCGGGCTCACGGCCTCGCGCAAGACCGGCAACGCCGTCAAGCGCAACCGCATCCGCCGCCGGCTGCGCGCCGCCGCCGCCCAGGCCCTGCACGATCAGACCGACAAGCGCTGCGACATCGTCGTCATTGCCCGCTCCGAGGTGTTGGGCGCGGATTTTCACGCACTCGTGGCCGATCTTTCCATTGCCATCGACCGGGCGAAGCCTCAAAAGCCGCGTGAGAAGTCCTCCGGCGACCGCCGCCGCCCGCTCCCCAAGCGCGAGTCAGCGCCGCAAACCTGACCCGACGCGCCCATAACCTGCCGGACCCAGCGAGATTCGTTTCCGATCATGATGAAAGAAGACAACCGCAATCTGCTTCTCGCGATCGTCATGTCCGTGGTCATCCTGCTCGGCTGGCAGTTCTTCTATGCCAAGCCGCAGATGGAGAAGCAGCAGGAGGCGGCGCGGCAGAACCAGCAGGCCCAGAGCCAGCAGGCTCCCGCGGCTTCCGGCTCGACCCCTGCACCGGCCACGCCCGGACAGCCGGCAGGCTCGGCCGCGCCCGGCGCTGCCCTGACGCAGGCCGCCGGCACGCGTGAGCAGGCGCTGGCGGCGAGCCCGCGCGTCCGCATCGACACGCCCAAGATCTCCGGCTCGATCTCGCTGACCGGCGCGCGCATCGACGACGTCTCGCTCAAGGCCTATCGCGAGACGGTCGATCCCCACAGCGCCAACATCATCCTGCTCTCGCCGCTGGGCGGGCCGAACGCCTATTATTCCGATTTCGGCTGGGTCGCGGCGCCGGGCAGCAACGTTACCCTGCCGAACGCGACGACGGTCTGGACGCCCGACAGCCAGGTCCTGACCCCGGCCAAGCCGCTGACCCTGAGCTGGGACAACGGCCAGGGCCTGACCTTCCGGCGCGTCGTCAGCGTCGACGACAACGCCATGTTCACGATCCGCGACGAGGTCGACAACAAGGGCGGCAGCGCCGTGACGCTGTTCCCCTATGGCCAGGTCGTGCGCCAGGGCAAGCCGACGACGCTCGGCTACTACGTGCTGCATGAGGGCCTCGTCGGCAATCTCGGCGAGCAGGGCCTGCAGGAATACACCTACGACAAGATCGACAAGGAGCCGCTGCTCTCGCCCGGCACCACCGGCAAGAGCTGGAAGGACGCCGTCGGCGGCTTCGTCGGCATCACCGACAAGTACTGGGCTGCCGCCGTCATCCCGGACCAGCAGCGCAAATACGAGGGCCGCTACTCCTCGGTCCAGACCGGCACGGGCCACACCTATCAGGCCGACTTCCTCGGCGAGGCCATCGCGATCGCGCCGGGCGCCACCGTCTCCGCCAATGCCCGGCTCTTCGCCGGCGCCAAGGAGGTCGCGGCGGTCGACGGCTACGAGAAGAACCTCGGCATCAAGCGCTTCGAGCTGCTGATTGACTGGGGCTGGTTCTATTTCATCACCAAGCCGCTCTTCTTCCTGCTCGACTGGATCTACAAGCACGTCGGCAATTTCGGCGTGGCGATCCTGCTCGTCACGGTGCTGCTCAAGGCGCTGTTCTTCCCGCTCGCCAACAAGTCCTACGCCTCGATGGCGAAGATGAAGGCGCTGCAGCCGGAAATGACGGCGATCCGCGAGCGCTATGCCGACGACAAGATGAAGCAGCAGCAAGCGCTGATGGAGCTTTACAAGACGCAGAAGATCAACCCGGTCGCCGGCTGCTGGCCGGTGCTGCTGCAGATCCCGGTGTTCTTCGCGCTCTACAAGATCCTGTTCATCACCATCGAGATGCGGCACGCGCCGTTCTTCGGCTGGATCCACGATCTGGCGGCGCCGGACCCGACCAACCTGTTCAACCTGTTCGGGCTGATCCCGTTCACGCCGCCGGCCTTCCTGCATCTCGGCGCCTGGCCGATCATCATGGGCTTCACGATGTTCGTCCAGATGAAGATGAACCCGGAGCCGCCGGACCCGGTGCAGAAGATGATGTTCACCTGGATGCCGGTGTTCTTCACCTTCCTGCTCGGCTCGTTCCCGGCCGGCCTGGTGATCTACTGGAGCTGGAACAACCTGCTCTCGGTGCTCCAGCAGGGCTACATCATGCGCAAGAACGGGGTGAAGATCGAACTCTTCGACAACCTCAAGGGCCTGTTCGGCAAGAAACCCGCGACGGCAGGCGCCGTTGCCGCGCCGCCCAAGCCAGCCAACACCAACAAGAAGTGAGAGTTCGAAGGGCGGGGTTTCCCGCCCTTCGCATTTTCGGCCAAGGCCTTTCCGCGATGCCGCTACCCGATCCGCAGACGCGCCATCCCATTGCCGGCTGGAAGGGCACCGCCTTCCTCAAGGCCGTGGTCGACCACCCGCTGATCGAGGTCGGCGACTACAGCTACTATGACGACTCGCGCGGGCCGGAGCATTTCGTCGCCCGCTGCGTGCGCTATCATTTCGACTTCATCGGCGACCGGCTGATCATCGGGAAATTCGTCGCGATCGCGCAGGCCGCGCAGTTCATCATGAACGGTGCCAACCATCCGATCGGTGGCTTCTCGACCTTTCCCTTCCAGATGTTCGGCCTCGGCGATCCCGAGGCGCTGAAGCGGCCCGGCCCGAACAATCGCGGCGACCTGGTGATCGGCAACGATGTCTGGATCGGGCGCGAAGCCGTGATCATGCCGGGCGTGACGATCGGCGACGGCGCGATCATCGGCACCCGGGCCCAGGTGACGCGCGACGTGCCGCCCTATGCCGTCGTCGCCGGCAATCCCGGCCGGATCGTCAAGATGCGCTTCCCGCCCGAGATCGTCTCGGAGCTGCTGACGATCCACTGGTGGGACTGGGATGCGGACAAGATCGCGCGGCACGTCGACGCGATCCAGGGCGCCGATATCGACGCGCTCCGCGCAGCCGTGTAGGCAGGGCGCATGACCACATCCATGACCAAGCCCTATGACGCCGAGGAGATCGAGGCCGCCCGCAAGCTCTTCGAGGGCCCGTGGGACTTCGTCTGGGCCTCGACCAAGATCGACGACCTGCCGCCGATGGTGGGGCAGGAGATCGCCTTCGCCGGCCGCTCCAATGTCGGCAAGTCCAGCCTGATCAACGCGCTGACGCGGCGCAACGCGCTGGCGCGCACCTCGCATACGCCGGGCCGCACGCAGCAGCTCAACTTCTTCCGCCAGGTCGACCATGACGAGCGGCTGACCATCGTCGACATGCCCGGCTATGGCTATGCCGCCGTCGGCAAGGAGAAGGTCGCGGCCTGGACCCGGCTGATCCACGACTATCTGCGCGGCCGCTCGAACCTGATGCGCGTCTATGTCCTGATCGACGCCCGCCACGGCATCAAGGATGTCGACGGCGCCGTGCTGGAGACGCTCGACAAGGCCGCCGTGTCCTATCAGGTCGTGCTGACCAAGGGTGACGCGCTCAAACCCGCCGATCAGCAGTTCATGACCGAGGCGACCTATGACGAGATCAAGCGCCGGCCGGCCGCCTTCCCCGAGGTGCTGCTGACCTCCAGCGAGAAGGGAGTGGGCATCCCCGAACTGCGCGCCGCGATCGGCCGGGTGCTGGCGGAGCGGGAGTGAGGGCTGCATGACCGCGACGAAGACCCACCTCGTCCTCGCCGCCCTGATAGGGCTCTTCGGCGTCGCGCTGCTGGCGGCGGCGGCTCACATCACCGGCACGGCCAATGTCCAGACGGCCGGGCAGATGCTGCTGTTCCACGCTTCCGTCGTCATCGGCGCCACGGCGGCCCGCAAAGGCGGGCATCTTCAGGACGTCGTGGCGCGGTTCGCGCTCTCGGCCATCATCTTCGGCGCCACGCTGTTCGCGGCCGATCTGGCGCGGCGCGGTTTCGCCAACGAGGCGCTGTTCCCGCGCGCAGCCCCCATCGGCGGCTGGTTCATGCTGGGCGGCTGGCTCGGCCTTGCCGTCGCGGCCGTTCTGGCGAAGCCTGCCAGCCGCTGATCTGCGCGCTATTGCGGTACGCAGGTCATGCCGTTGCGCTGAGCGTTGGCGACGCAGTTCGCCTTGCTTGCATAGCCTTCCGTGGAAGCGCCAACGATGCGCCCGTTCGAAGCGACCCGGCGCCAACGCCACTCGCTACCCGAGGAATAGATTTCCCATTTGTCTCCGTTTCGATCGGTGCAACTGCTCATTGAGCCTCTCCCCAGCCAGCGAATCGATTTCGCCCTGTCGAGTAAAGCGCATGTTGCGATATTTTCAATCTATAGTTGTATCACTGGCAGTTCCCGCCTGCCGCTAGTCCTTCCGCAGCCACGCAAGTTCGGCTAGAAGCGCCGCCGGACCCTTCCTGCGGCCGCGCGGAGCCTGCCCGTATGACCGACCATCCCCTTCTGACGCCGTCGCAATCGGCCGAGCTGCTCGTGCAGGCGCTGCCGCATATGCAGCGCTACGACCAGGAAATCATCGTCATTAAATATGGCGGCAACGCCATGGGCGACGCCGCCACCGCCGAGGACTTCGCCGAGGATATCGTGCTGCTCGAGCAGTCCGGCCTCAAGCCGGTGGTCTGCCATGGCGGCGGGCCGCAGATCGCGGCGATGCTGAAGAAGCTCGGCATCCAGTCCGAGTTCAAGCAGGGCCTGCGCGTCACCGACGAAGCGACGGTCGAAGTCGTCGAGATGGTTCTCGCCGGCTCGGTCAACAAGGAGATCGTCGGCTACATCACCCGCGAGGGCGGGCGCGCCATCGGCCTTTGCGGCAAGGACGGCAACATGGTCACCGCCCGCAAGGTGACGCGCACCATCGTCGACCCCGATTCCAAGATCGAGGAGGTCCTTGATCTCGGCTTCGTCGGCGAGCCGGAGACGGTCAATACCGGTGTGCTCGACGCGGTGCTGAAGGCCGAGCTCATCCCGGTGCTCGCGCCTGTCTGCGCCGCCGCCGACGGCCAGACCTACAACGTCAATGCCGACACCTTCGCGGGTGCGATCGCGGGCGCGCTCAATGCCAAGCGCCTGCTGCTGCTGACCGACGTGCCGGGCGTGCTGACCAAGGACAAGCAGCTCATCCCCGAGCTCACGGTGGAGGAGTGCCGCCGGCTGATCGCTGATGGTACGATCTCGGGCGGCATGATCCCGAAGATCGAGACCTGCATCTACGCGCTGGAAAAGGGCGTCGAGGCGGTCGTCATCCTCGACGGCAAGGTGCCCCACGCCGCGCTGATCGAGCTCTTCACCGACACCGGCGCCGGCACGATCATCCGGCGCTGAGAAGCAAGCGGCGTCATTCTCGGGCGGAGCGGGGCCTCCCCTTCTCCCCCTGCGGGAGAAGGTGGCTCGGCGAAGCCGAGACGGATGAGGGGTCGCGCGACCCGTGCCGAAGCGTTCTGGTTCGCCAACGAGTCAGGGCGGCATGCCCCCTCACCCCAACCCTCTCCCGCAGGGGAAGAGGGGCTCGCCGCGGCTGCCACGTCTATTAAGCCTTGGCCAAGGACTTGCAGCGCAGACTCCGGCTCGCCACATCACGGAGTCCAATGAAAATACTCGCTGACACACCGGCCGCGACCCCGCCCCTGACGGCGCAGGCCTTCGCGCATGTCGACCACTGGATCTTCGACCTCGACAACACGCTCTATTCGCATGAGGCGAAGGTCTGGCCGCAGGTCGACGAGCGCATCACGCTGTTCCTCTCCGAGCTGTTCGGGCTCGACGGGCTCTCCTCGCGCGCGCTGCAGAAATACTATTACCAGCACTACGGCACGACGCTGAAGGGGCTGATGGAGGAGCATGGCATCGATCCCGACGACTTCCTCGATTTCGCCCACCAGATCGACCTGACCCTGCTCGATCCGAACCCCGATCTCGGCGCGGCGATCGCAGCACTGCCCGGCCGCAAGCTGATCCTGACCAACGGCTCGCGCGGCCATGCCGAGAACGTCGCCGGCAAGCTCGGCATCCTCCATCACTTCGAGGATATCTTCGACATCGTGCAGGCCGGCTTCACGCCCAAGCCCGAGCGCGCGACCTACGAGAACTTCCTCGCCAAGCATTCGGTCGATCCGGGACGTGCCGCGATGTTCGAGGACATCGAGAAGAACCTGCTGGTCCCGAGCGCGCTCGGCATGAAGACCGTGCTGATCGTGCCGAAGACGCCCGACCCCTTCCGCGAAGCCTGGGAGCAGGCCGCCGTCGAAGCCGGTCACGTGCATCACGTCACGGCCGACCTGACCGGCTTCCTGCAGCCGCTTGGACGGCCGGCCGAACGCCTGGCCTGAGCGCGCAGAAGGTTTGGCGCTCACGGCGTTTTCCGAAAAGGAAATTCTGTTCTTCTTTACGAACAGAGGGGGAGATGCTAGTTGCCTTGTCCGTTAAAAAGAACGGACTGAGGTTCCCCATGTCGGCATCGGACAATCCCGCAGCCAAGCTGCACCCTGAAACCCGCCTCGTCCATGCCGGCACGATGCGTTCGCAGTTCGGCGAGACCTCGGAAGCGCTGTTCCTGACGCAGGGCCATGTCTACGACAGCGCGGAGCAATGCGAGGCCCGCTTCCTGAACAAGGATCCGGGCTTCCAGTATGCCCGCTTCTCGAACCCGACCGTCGCCATGCTGGAACAGCGCATGGCCGCCTTCGAGGGCGCCGAGGCCTGCCGCGCGACCGCGACCGGCATGGCCGCCGTCACCGCCGCGGTGATGGCCCCCCTGCGTGCCGGCGACCATGTCGTGGCGGCCCGCGCGCTGTTCGGCTCCTGTCGCTACATCGTCGAGGATCATCTGCCGCGCTACGGCGTCGAGTCGACGCTGGTCGATGGCAGCGACATCGAGGCCTGGCGCAAGGCTGTCAGGCCGAACACCAAGATCTTCTTCCTCGAGACCCCGTCGAACCCGACGCTCGAGGTGATCGACATCGCCGCCGTGGCGAAGATCGCCAAAGCGGCCGGCGCCCGGCTCGTGGTCGACAACGTCTTCGCCACGCCGCTCTTCCAGAGGCCGTTCGAGCTCGGCGCCGATCTCGTCGTCTATTCCGCGACCAAGCATATCGACGGGCAGGGGCGCTGCCTCGGCGGCCTGATCGTCGGCTCGAAGGAGCTGATCGAGGGCGATATCCAGACCTTCCTGCGCCAGACCGGCCCGGCGATCTCCCCCTTCAACGCCTGGGTGATGCTGAAGGCGCTGGAGACGCTGCCGCTGCGCGTCGCGAAGCAGGCGGAGAACGCCGTCAAGGTCGCGGATTGGCTCGCCGCCCACGCCAAGCCGTCCAAGGTCATCTTCTGCGGCCATAAGAGCCATCCGCAGGCCGAGATCATCGCGCGCCAGATGAGCGGCCCGTCGACGCTGATCGCCTTCGAGGTGCCCGGCGGCAAGGACGCCGCCTTCCGCCTGCTCAATGCCTGCAAGCTGATCCGCATCTCGAACAATCTCGGCGATGCCAAGAGCCTGATCGTCCATCCCGCGACGACGACGCATCAGCGCTTCACCCCGGAAGTGCGCGCCGATATGGGCGTGACCGACGGGATGATCCGCCTGTCGATCGGGCTGGAGCATGCCGACGACCTGATCGCCGATCTGGAGCAGGCGCTGTCGAAGGTCTGAGGGCTTTTCTCACACGAACCTCCGCCGTCATCCCGGACAAGCCGCGTGAGCGGCGCCGATCCGGGATCCATGCCGGAACTCCTGCCGAAATCGCTCTGGCATGGATCCCGGGTCTCCGCTTCGCTGCGCCCGGGATGACGGCGGAGGTTCCTGCCCGTGCCAGTGGCCATCCCCGCCCGCCCCTGCTAAAGCGAAGCCGTTTTCCAGCCAGCCCTGAGAGGCCAGCATGCGTTCGGGCGAAGTGAAGCGCCGCACCAACGAGACCGATATCGCGGTCTCGCTCACGATCGACGGCACCGGCAAGGCCGAGATCGCCACCGGCGTCGGCTTCTTCGACCATATGCTCGACCTGTTCGCCCGCCATTCCCTCGTTGACCTCAAGGTCGCGGTGAAGGGCGACACCCATATCGACGACCACCACTCGGTCGAGGATGCCGGCATCGCCATGGGTGAGGCGCTGAAGCAGGCGCTCGGCTCCAAGAAGGGCATCCGCCGCTATGCCGACGTGCATCTGCCGATGGACGAGACGCTGACGCGCGTCGCGATCGATGTTTCCGGCCGGCCCTTCCTCGTGTTCCGGACCGAGTTCAAGGTGCAGAAGATCGGCTCGTTCGACACCGAATTGGTGCGCGAGTTCTTCCAGGCCTTCGCGATCAACGCCGGCATCACGCTGCATGTCGAGACACTCTACGGTGACAACGCCCACCACATCGCCGAGAGCTGCTTCAAAGGGCTCGCACGGGCGCTGAGACAGGCACTCGAGGTCGATCCGCGCGAGGGCGACCGCATTCCCTCCACCAAGGGCGCTTTGTAGGAGGCGGCCGTGGCGTTCTACACCGTCATGACACCGCCGCCCGTCGCGGGCGGCCGGCGCGAGGAGATCGAGCAGGCCAGGCTCATCCCCGAGAGCTTCTCCTGGGCGGCCTTCCTGCTGACGGGCCTCTGGCTCCTCGGCAAGCGGCTGTGGCTGGTGACCCTGCTCTTCGTGCTGATCTGGGGCGCGCTTTTCTACCTGCGCAGCCGCCTCGGCCTGCATCCCAGCGCGCTCTCGCTGATCTACTGGTCGATCGCGCTGTTCCTCGGCATCGAGGGCAACAACCTCGTCGTCCGCAAGCTCACGCGGAACGGCTGGCGGCTCGCCGATGTCGTCGAGGCGCGCAGCCTGCCGGAAGCCGAGCGCCGCTATTTCGAGCGGGCGCTGGCCGGCGAGGCCGCGCCGCCGCGCGCCGAGACCGCGCCTCCCGCAATGGTGTCACGCCCGAGCGGGCCGCTGCCGATCATCGGCCTGTTCCCGGAGGCAAGGGGACGATGAGCCAGAGCGTCGCGATCATCGACTACGGCTCGGGCAATCTGCATTCCGCTGCCAAGGCCTTCGAGCGGGCGGCGCAGGAGAGCGGCATCGCCTCGACCATCCACGTCACCAGCGATACCGCCGTCGTGCGCGCGGCCGACCGGATCGTGCTGCCGGGCGTCGGCGCCTTCGCCGATTGCCGGCGCGGGCTCGATGCCGTGCCCGGCATGGTCGAGACGCTGGAAGAGGTGGTGCGGGCCAAGGGCCGGCCCTTCCTCGGCATCTGCGTCGGCATGCAACTCCTCGCCTCGCGCGGGCTGGAATATACGATCACGCCGGGCCTCGGCTGGATTCCGGGCGATGTCGCGCTGATCGAGATCGACGACGACAGCCTGAAGATTCCGCATATGGGCTGGAACACCCTTCACAAGCAGGACGAGCACCCGCTGCTCGACGGCATCGAGACCGGCCCGCAGGGGTTGCACGCCTATTTCGTACACTCCTATGCGCTGGTTCCCGAGCGCGCGCAGGACGTGCTGGCCCTGACCGAGCATGGCGGGCCGGTGACGGCGATGGTGGCGCATGGCAACGTCGCCGGCACGCAGTTCCACCCCGAGAAAAGCCAGACGCTGGGACTGAAGCTCATCGCCAATTTCCTGAGCTGGACCCCATGATCCTCTTTCCCGCGATCGACCTGAAGGAAGGCCGCTGCGTCCGGCTGAAGCAGGGCGACATGGCGCAGGCCACGATCTTCAACGACGATCCCGCCGCGCAGGCCGCCGCCTTCGAGGCGCAAGGCTTCCAGTGGCTGCATGTCGTCGATCTCGACGGCGCCTTCGCCGGCAAGCCGATGAATGCGGCGGCGGTCGAGGCGATCCTCGCCCGCGTCGCCTTCCCGGTGCAGCTCGGCGGCGGCATCCGCGACATGAAGACGGTCGCGGGCTGGCTGGAGAAGGGCATCCGCCGCGTCATCATCGGCACGGCTGCGGTGCGCGATCCCGGCTTCGTGCGCGAAGCGGCGAAGGAATTTCCGGGGCAGGTCGCGGTCGGCATCGATGCGCGCGACGGCTTCGTGGCTGTGGAAGGCTGGGCTGAAACCTCGACATTGGCTGCGGCCGATCTCGGCAAGCGCTTCGAGGATGCCGGCGTCGCCGCGATCATCTACACCGACATCGCGCGCGACGGCATGCTCCAGGGCATCAACTGGGAGGGCACGATCGCGCTGGCGAAGGCCGTGTCCATCCCGGTCATCGCCTCGGGCGGCCTGGCCTCGATGGCCGATATCGAGCGGCTCTGCGCCGATGATGCCGCGATCCTCGAAGGCGCGATCACGGGGCGTGCGCTCTATGACGGGCGCATCGACGCAGGCGAGGCACTGAAGCGGCTCGCGGCCTGATCGTCCTTCTCTGGAACCTCATCGTCATTCCGGGGCAAGCGCGCAGCGCTTGAGCCCGGAACCCATGAACACCGTCGCTACCGATGAAGGCTGTCGGTATCGCTTTTCGCTTTGCCCTGAACCGTCGTGTTCATGGATTCCGGGCTCGGCCCTTCGGGCCGCCCCGGAATGACGGTGGATGTTTACAAATTACCGCACGAACTGGTTGTATATCCCAGCGAACTCGCCCGTCGCCCTGGCGAGGTGGAGCCATTGGTCTACGAAGGCCTTGAAGGTCGCGTCGCCGCGCGGGAGCATGTAGCCCATCTCGCCATATTGCAGCGGTTCGTCGGGATTGACGGCGCAGAGGCCGGGCTTGGCCTTCTCCTGCACCTTCACCTCGATCGACTCGGCGATCATCAGGTCGGCCTTGCCGGCGAGGATCTGGTCGAAGATCGTGACGTTGTCGGGATAGACCTCGATCTTGGCCTGCTTGAAGTTGGCGCGCACGAAGCGCTCGTTGGTGCCGCCCGGATTGACGATGACGCGCGTCTCCGGCTTGTCGATGTCGGCGACCGTCTGGAACTTGCCCTTGTCGGCGCAGCGCACGATCGGCGCCTTGCCGTTGACGAGATAGGGCGCCGAGAAGAACACCTTCTTCTGCCGGTCGAGCGTCACCGAGATGCCGCCCATGGCGACGTCGCATTTGCCCGAGCCCATATCGGCCAGCAGATCGGCCCATTTGGTCTGGACGAACTTCGCCTCGACACCGAGCGCCTTGGCGAGCGATTTCGCCAGCTCGATGTCGATGCCCTCGAAGGAGCCGTCCTTCGCCAGGGTGAACGGCTTGTAGTCGCCGGTGGTGCAGATCTGCAGCGCGCCGCGGCTCTGGACGGCGTCGAGCAGGCTTGTCGCCGTCTGCGACTGCGCACCGGTCGCGGCTGCAAAAGTCAGGCAGACCGCGACGCCGGCCTGCCGAATCATCGATGCAATAGCCATGGAACTCCCCTCTTTGGACTGCTATCAGTCCCCGCCAGCAGAGCAGGCTTGCCGGTTGCGATCAATCGGTCCTGCGCCCGCAGGACAGCGTTGCCGCCGATGACCCTGAAGACCCGCATCATCCCCTGCCTCGACGTCAAGGACGGCCGCGTCGTCAAGGGCGTGAAGTTCCTTGATCTCGTCGATGCCGGCGATCCCGTGGAGGCCGCCAAGGCCTATGACGCGGCCGGGGCCGATGAACTCTGCTTCCTCGACATCACCGCGAGCCATGAGGACCGCGGCATTCTCTTCGACGTCGTGACGCGGACAGCCGAAGCCTGCTTCATGCCGCTCACCGTCGGGGGCGGCGTGCGCAAGGTCGAGGACATCCGCGCGCTGCTGCTCGCGGGCGCCGACAAGGTCTCGATCAACACCGCCGCCGTCACCAACCGGCAATTCGTCAAGGACGCGGCGGAGAAGTTCGGCGGCCAGTGCATCGTCGTCGCCATCGACGCCAAGCAGGTCTCGCCGGGCCGCTGGGAGATCTTCACCCATGGCGGGCGCAACGCCACCGGCATCGAGGCCGTCGCCTTCGCCCGCGAGGTCGTATCGCTGGGAGCGGGCGAGCTTCTGGTCACCTCGATGGATCGGGACGGCACGAAATCCGGCTACGATCTCGGCCTCACCTGCTCGATTGCGGATGCGGTCCCGGTGCCCGTCATCGCCTCGGGCGGCGTCGGCGATCTCGACGATCTCGTCGCCGGCGTCAGCGAGGGCCATGCCTCGGCCGTGCTCGCGGCATCGATCTTCCATTTCGGCACCTACACGATTCAGCAGGCCAAGGCGCATATGGCGGATGCCGGGCTCAGGATGAGGCTCGTCTGAGATGAGCGGCTTCACCCTCTCCGATCTCGAAGCCCGCATCGCCGAGCGCGCCGCCGCCTCGCCCGAGGAATCCTGGACGGCGAAGCTGCTGGCGGCAGGCCCCGAACGCGCCGCCAAGAAGTTCGGCGAGGAAGCGGTCGAGGCCGTGATCGCCGCCGTGAAGGGGGATCGCGCCGAGCTGATCGCCGAGAGCGCGGACGTACTTTATCATCTTTTGGTCGTGCTCAAGGCGCGCGATGTTGCATTGCAAGACGTCTTGAGCCAGCTTGAAGCCCGCACGGCCCGCTCCGGACTGGCGGAAAAGGCGGCCAGACGCGGGTAATTTGCCCGTTGATCGACTATCGCGAGGATGGACCCGCCAGGATGACCCTCCCTTGAATCTCGAAGCCTGGATTGCGGGTCGCGTCATGGACCAGCGCCTCATCTCGACCACGCCCGAACGCGATCTGGTCTCGCCCTATCGCCTGTTCTCGCGGGATGAATGGGCGCATCTGCGCGCCGACGCCCCGCTGACGCTCTCGGTCGACGACCTGACCAAGCTGCAGTCGATCAACGACCCGATCTCCCTCGACGAGATCGTGGCGATCTACCTGCCGCTGTCGCGCCTGCTTTCGCTCTATGTCGCGGCGACGCAGGGGCTGTTCAAGGCGACGCAGCGCTTCCTGATCGCCGAATCCGAGGTCAAGGTGCCCTATGTCATCGGCGTCGCGGGCTCGGTCGCGGTCGGCAAGTCGACCACGGCGCGCGTGCTGAAGGCGCTGCTCTCGCGCTGGCCGAACACGCCGAAGGTCGAGCTGGTCACCACCGACGGCTTCCTGCTGCCGAATGCCGAGCTCGAACGGCGCGGGCTGATGCAGCGCAAGGGCTTCCCGGAGAGCTATGACGGCTCGGCGATCCTGCGCTTCCTCTCCGACGTCAAGGCCGGCAAGCCGCAGGTGAAGGCGCCGGTCTATTCGCACCTCGTCTACGACGTCATGCCCGGCGAGACGGTGACGGTCGAACGGCCGGACATCCTGATCCTCGAAGGGCTGAACGTGCTGCAGCCGAGCCGGATGCCGAAGGACGGCACGGCCATCCCCTTCGTTTCCGACTATTTCGACTTCTCGGTCTATCTCGATGCCGACGAGCACGACCTGCATCGCTGGTACGTCAACCGCTTCATGACGCTGCGCCAGACCGCGTTCCGCGATCCCCGCTCCTTCTTCCGCAAATATGCGGAGATCGGCGAGGAAGAGGCGCTCTCCATCGCCGAGAAGCTCTGGACCGGCATCAACCTGCCGAACCTGCAGGAGAACATCCTGCCGACGCGCCAGCGCGCCAGCCTGATCCTGACCAAGGGCGCCAGCCATCGCATCCAGCAGGTCGCCCTGCGGCGACTGTAACGCGGCAGAAGCGGGCATGACGACTTATGTCGCCCTCCTGCACTCGATCGTGCTCGGCCCGGGCAAGCGAGTGGCGATGGCGGAACTGAAGGCCATGACGGCGGCGCTCGGCTTTGGCGACCCGCGCAGCTGGGTCGCCACCGGCAATCTGATCTTCGAGGGCAACGATGCGCCCTTGGCGGAGATCGAAAGCCGAATGGAAGACGGCTTCCGCTCCCGTTTCGGCAAGCATGTCGATATCATTCTGCGCACGGGGCAGGCCTGGCGGCAGCTTGCCGCCCAAAATCCCTTCCCGGACAGGAAAGGCGCGGAGATCGGCATCCGCATCATGCGAAAGCCGCTCGGTCCGGAGGCTTTATCGATGCTCGGCGGGTTCGCCACGCCCGGTATTGGGCTCGCCCTCGCGGATGGCGATCTCTGGATCGATTTCGGCGGCAAACCGAACGAGGCGAAGCTGCTTTCGCATCTGACGACGAAGAAACTCGGCATCGGCACGCTGCGCAACGCCAACACCGTCAATGCGCTTGCCGCGATGCTGGACTGATGCCCCGGCCAGCCCACTCGGCGCGATAGGAACCCCTGGCGGTGCTGGAGAACCTTGATCTGTCCTCTCTCGGCCTGATGGCCGCTGCGGCCTTCGTCGCGGCGACGTTGCTGCCCGCACAGTCGGAAGCCGTCTTCGTCGGACTGCTCGCGGCAAAGAGCGTGGACCCGTTCGCGCTCTTCCTGACCGCAAGCCTGGCGAACACGGCCGGCTCGATCGTCAACTGGTGGCTGGGGCGGCTGATCGCGCGCCATGGGGTCGAGAAGCTGCCAGCTCGCCTGCGGCCGGATCCAGCCCGCTTCGCCCAGGCCCAAAGCTTCTTCACCCGCTTCGGCTGGCCGTCGCTGCTGTTCTCCTGGCTGCCGGTCGTCGGCGATCCGCTGACCTTCGTCGCGGGCACGCTGAACTATCCGTTCGCACGCTTCCTGGTCCTCGTCCTGATCGGCAAGGCCGGCCGCTACGCGGCGCTCTGGGCCGGCTGGGCGAGCCTAATCTAGTCGCCTTATCATTTGCGAAACCGGCCGGGCCGGGCTACCAGCGAAGGCGTTCGTCCAAGGAGATTATATTATGAGCATTCAGCGTATCGGCGTCGGCCCGCGCATGTCCAAGGCCGTGGTGCATGGCGACACCGTCTATCTGGCCGGCCAGGTCGCGGACAAGGCTGCCGGCAAGAGCGTGGGCGAGCAGACCGCCGACATCCTCGGCATCATCGACGGGCTCCTGGCCGAGGCCGGCACCGACAAGACGAAGCTGCTGATGGTCAATATCTGGCTCTCGGACATGTCGACCTTCGCCGAGATGAACGCCGTCTGGGACAAGTGGATCGTCGCCGGCCAGACCCCGGGTCGCGCCACGGTCGAGGCCAAGCTGGCCGCGCCGCAGTTCACGGTCGAGATCGCGGTCATCGCCGCGAAGTAAGCATTGAGAGCATTCCGCGCGCCTTCGAAGCGCGGAATGCTCCATCTCCCTGTTTTATCGCATTTTCTTAACGCGAACCTGTATCCTCTTCGCTCGAAAATGCTTTAAGCCGAGCCGGAGCGGGAGGCACCCATCAGCCAGTCCGACGAGATCGCCCCGCTTCTGGCGCGCGTCGCCGGACGCCAAGGCCTCCCGCCGGTGGCGCTGGCGGCGATGATCGCGGATTGGCTGCGCCGCCCCGGCTCGACCTCGCCCACCGAGGCCTTGCTCGATCGCAAATCGGCCGACTTCCTCGCCTTGGCCGAACGACTGGCGCTGCCGGTCGGTGACGAAGAGATCCAGCGCCTGCGTGCTGGGGCAGGCGGCGCCATCGCTGCTGGCCGCCTCGCCGACGCCGACAAGGCGTTGGCGCAGGCCGAGCTTCATGCCATCGGCGGCTCGACCGACCTCTCGACATTGCCGCTCGAGCGCCGGCTGCTGATCGGCGAGAACCGCGCCGACCGGGCGGCGCTCAGCTTCCTGCGCACCACCTCGGACGGCTATCGCGAGGCCGCCGCCCGCTATGGCGAAGCCTCCGCCCTGATCGGTCTCGCCGATGTCGACCACAGCCGGGCCGCGGCGCTGGCTCAGGCAAAGGCGCTGGCCCGCATCAGCGAGGATTTCGGCGGCCGCGACGGCTACGATGCTGCCATCGACGCCTTGCGCCGCCTGCTCGACGGGCTGGACACCCTTGCGGATACCGTCGCCTTCGCCGGTGCCGAGGAATCGCTGGCCGCGGCACTGGAAGGCCTCGCCGCTCTCACCGGCGAAGCGAAACTGCTCGCCGTCGCGCTCGGCCATTGCCGCGCCGGCATCGAATATCTCGGCCGGGACGAGGCGCCGCCGCTCTGGCGCGCGCTGAAGCTGCGGCTGGGCCGCCTCGCGGTGACACTTGGGGTCGCGCAGAAGGACGACGAGCTTCTCGAAGAGGCGATCGCCACCTATGCCAGCGTGCTGACCACCTGGAGCCGCGCCGACGACGAGACGCGCTGGCTCGAAGCGGAGCACATGATCTCGCGGGCCCGGGCGACGCTCGGGCGGCGCCGGAACGATCTTTCCCTGCTGGAACGCGCCTTCAACGGCCTCAACCGGGTTTCCATGGCGACCGAACGCAGCCGCGAGCCGCTGCGCTGGGCCGAGCTTCAGGACCAGATGGGCAGCGTGCTGGCCGCCATGGGCGAGCGCTACAGCGAACCGGTGGTGATCGAGGAGGCAATCGCGGCCTTTGCCGCCGCGCTGGAAGAGCGCCGGCAGGAGTACGCGCCCCTGCTCTGGGCGCGCAGTCTCGCCAATCAGGCCGAGGCCATGCTGCAGCTGGCGCGACGCAACAAGGACAAGGAGCTCGCCCAGAAGGCGCTGGCCCAGCTGATGACGGCGGCGGAGACGGCGCGCCAGTCGGCCGGTGGCGATTCGGTCGCCGCCGACCTGCAAAAGCGACTCGTCGCCGCCGGTGCGGTCGCAACCAGGCTGCTCGGCGCCTGAAGGCCGGCGACGGCGCGCTTCAGCGCGGGCGACGACCCGCCAGCCTCTCCAGCGCCGCATCGAGCGTCGCATCGCGCTTGGCGAAGCAGAAGCGCACGACGTTCTTCACGGCCCCCTCGGCATAGAACGCGCTCACAGGGATCGCCGCGACGCCGCTTTCGGTGACGAGGCGCCGGCAGAAATCGGCATCATCGCTCTCGCCGAGCGGGGCGATGTCGACATTGAGGAAATAGGTCCCCGCGCTCGGCAGCACCGCGAAGCCGAGATCGCGCAGGCCCGTGGCGAAACGGTCGCGCGAGCGCTGGAAATCGGCGCGCATGCCTTCGAAGTAGCCGTCCGCCTTGCCCAACCCGTAAGCCACCGCCGCCTGCAGGTTCGGCGGGGTGGTGAAGGTGATGTACTGATGGGCCTTGGCGAGGACGCGCATGACCGCCGGCGCGGCCATGACGAGCCCGACCTTCCAGCCGGTCAGCGAGAAGATCTTGCCCGCCGACGAGATCTTGACGGTGCGCTCGCGCATGTCCGGCCGGCCGAGCAACGAGGCGTGGCGGTGCCCGTCGAACACGACATGCTCCCAGACCTCGTCGCAGATCGCGATCACATCGTGCCGGACGCAGAAATCGGCGAGAAGATCGAGATCGGCCTCGCTGAAGATCGTGGCCGTCGGATTGAGCGGGTTGTTGAACAGCACCACCTTCGTCTTCGGCGAGAAGGCCTTGGCCAGCGCCTCCTCCGTCAGCCCAAAATGCGGCGGCGTCAGCGTCACGAATCTCGGGATGCCGCCAGCGCGCCGCACCAGCGGCAGATAGGCATCGTACATCGGCTCAAACAGCACGACTTCGTCGCCGGGCGTCACCAAGGCCATCAGCGCGCCGGCGATCGCCTCGGTCGCGCCCGAGGTCACCATGATCTCGCTGTTCGGGTCGAGATCGAGGCCCTGCCAGCGCTTGTAATGCGTAGCCGCCGCCTGACGCAACTCGGGCAGGCCCATCATCGGCGGATACTGGTTCCAGCCATCCATGACCGCGTCCGCGGCCTTGCGCCGCACATCCTCCGGGCCGGGATCATCGGGGAAGCCCTGCCCGAGATTGACCGCGCCGGTTTCGCGCGCGAGCTGCGACATCGCCTCGAAGACGGTGGTCGGAAGAGCGGAGAAGATCGGATTCATCGCAAAGGCCGGCGAGAGCAGAGAGGGAAGCCGGCTTTACCATGCCGTTTGCCCGAGCGCATCCGGGCGCGCCCCGGCGGGAAAGGTTCTCGAAAAATGCCGACTGATGAATGTTGACATTCGTCATCGGTCAGTGTCTATTGATTGTCAGCCGGTCCTCGGCGGAACCCTGTTGCGACTTCGCCCCTTTGGCGCAGCAGGATGCCGCAGTGGACCGGCGAACCTTGTCAGGATCGTGGTGCCCTTCGGAGGCGCCGCCAGCTCCCGCACCGTTCCGACAGACAGCACCACATTTCAGCGCTTCCATTGCATGCGGGTTGTCCGGCTCGACGGCTTTTCGCGCGAGGGATAACCGCGCTAAGCAGGGCGATGTCCCGCTCGCCCACCCCGGCCATCATGATCCTCGGCACCGGCTCCAATGTCGGCAAGTCGCTGATCGTCGCAGGGCTCTGCCGGCTCTTCGCCGATCGCGGGCTCCGCGTGCGCCCGTTCAAGCCGCAGAACATGTCGAACAATGCCGCCGCCACCGCCGATGGCGAGATCGGCCGCGCGCAGGCGCTGCAAGCGCGGGCTGCGCGTGTCGCGCCGCATCCGGACATGAACCCCGTCCTCCTGAAGCCCGAGGGCGAGCAGGGCAGCCAGATCATCCTTCAGGGCCGCGTCGCCGGCCGGCTGAGCTCCCGCGATTTCGCGCGGCGCGGCGATTTCCTGCCGCGCGTCCTCGAGAGTTTCGAGCGCCTCGGCGAGCAGGCCGACCTCGTCATCGTCGAAGGCGCGGGCTCCCCGGCAGAAACCAATCTGCGCGCCCGCGACATCGCCAATCTCGGCTTCGCGCGCGCGGCGAACGTGCCGGCCGTGCTGATCGGCGACATCGACCGCGGCGGCGTGATCGCGAGCCTCATCGGCACTCATGCCGTGCTCGACACGGCCGACCGGGCGATGATTCGCGGCTTCGCGATCAACCGCTTCCGGGGAGATGTCGGGCTGTTCAGCCCGGGAGTCGAGACGATCGCGAAGGCCACGGGCTGGCCATCGCTGGGTGTCATCCCCTGGTTCGCGGAGGCCACACGATTGCCTGCCGAGGACGGGCTCGACATCCGTTCGGGGCGCAAGACGGGAGCCCGGCTGAAGATCGCCGTGCCCGTGCTGCCGTGCATCGCCAATTTCGACGATCTCGACCCTCTGAAGCTGGAAAGCGAGGTCGACCTCGCGATGATCGGGCCCGGCCAGGCCCTGCCGGGGGATGCCGACCTCGTCATCCTGCCGGGCTCCAAGACGACCCTGCGCGACCTCGCGGCGCTGCGGCGCGAGGGCTGGGATATCGACATCCTCGCCCATCGCCGGCGCGGCGGGCATGTGCTGGGGCTGTGCGGCGGCTATCAGATGCTCGGGCGCGTGGTGCGCGACCCGCTGGGGCTGGAAGGTCCGGCCGGAGAGGCGCAAGGCCTGGGCCTGCTCGACGTCGAAACCAGCCTCGACGCCGAGAAGACGGTCCGCGAGGTCGAGTTCGGCGATGCCGCCAGCGGTGCGCGGGGGCGGGCTTACGAAATCCATCTTGGCCGAACCGAGGGCGGCGACACCTCACGCGCGCCGTTCATCGTCGATGGACGGACGGAGGGCGCTGCCAGCCCGGATGGCCGCATCGCCGGCAGCTATCTGCATGGCGTCTTTGCTTCCGACGCAGTGCGCGGCGCCTGGCTCGCTCGCGTTGCCGGCCGCGATCTGCCGTCGTCCCTGGACTACGACGATGCGGTCGAAAAGACGCTGGATGCGCTCGCTGGCCATTTGGAGCGCCATCTCGACATCGATACATTGACGGATATCGCGAAATCGCGGCCGACGGCATCATGAGCCGGGGAACTTCCGGCGCCGCGGATCATTGGTTGACGGGACTGGCAGTGCTTGTCAGGACGTGTTTCGGATCGGAATTGATATGCATCAAGGCAAAAGTCTTTATTCGCCATTATGTTGACGAATGACGAAATTCGTCATAAGGATCAATTCTTCACCGCATTCGTTGAAATATAAACAAGCCGGCGCCGCCGTGAGTCATTCCGAACGCGATACCAAGCAAATCATCGTCGACACCGCCGAACGCTTCTTTCGCGATATCGGGTATCAGAAGACGACCGTCGCGGACATAGCGAAGTCCCTGCGGATGAGCCCGGCCAATGTCTATCGCTTCTTCGACTCCAAGAAGTCGATCAACGAAGCCGTGCTCGAGCGTTACAAGCGCGAGCAGGAAGAAGCGATCGCCACCATAGCCGTCGAGGATCGCCCCGCCACCGAGCGGCTGCGCGACATCCTCGCCACCTCCTTCCGTCTCAACGCCGCGCGTTTCGCCGGGCATGCCCGGATGCAGGAAATGGTCTGTGCGGCCATGGAGGAGAGTTGGGACGCGATCCTCGCCCATATCGAGCGCTTCGACGTCGTTCTGCGTCAGGTCGTCGCCGACGGCATCGCCCGCGGCGAATTCCGGCAGATGGAGCCGGCCCATGCGACCGGCTGCATCCGCACCGCGATGATCCGCTTCATGCACCCGCTGCTGATCACGCAGTGCGAGTGCATTCCCGGCCCCTCGCCCGACGAAATGATCACCTTCGTGCTCAGCGCGCTGGAGGCGAGGCCGCAGCCGAACTGAGCAACCGCGCGACGCTGCGTTGACAAGCCATCGAGGGAGCGGGATACCCCGCGTGATGGCCATCCTGCCCAAACAGAATCTCAAGAAAACAGCCGTCGTCATCCACGATCTCGTGATGACGGGGCTGGCGATCTGGCTCGTCTTCGTCGTTCGCTTCGAGGGCTGGCAGCTCGACGAGCATCTGCGCTACCTGCCGCGCTTCCTGCCCTTCTTCGTGGCCTATGCCGGGCTGGTCTACTGGTTCTTCTCGCTCTACCGCTCGAAATGGCGCTTCGCCTCGCTGCCGGACCTGTCGAATATCGTCAAGGCCGTCACGGTCCTGACCTTGACCCTACTGGCGGTCGACTATGTGCTGGTCGCGCCGAACTTCTACGGCGGCTTCTATTTCGGCAAGATCACGATCGCACTCTACTGGCTCGTGCAGAACTCGCTGCTCGGCGGGCCGCGCCTTGCCTATCGCTACTTCAAGTTCGCCCGCTCGCGCTCCAGCGCGGAGCGCGAGGCAACCCTGCCGACGCTGATCCTGGGACGCGGCGTCGAGGTCGAGATGGTGATCCGCGCGATGGAAGCCGGCACGATGCGCCGGCTGCGGCCGGCGGGCATCCTGACGCCGCGCCCGGACGATCTCGGCCAGTCGATCCGCGGCGTGCCGGTGCTCGGCCTTCTCTCGGATATCGAAACGATCGCCGCCGACGCTGTCGAGCGCGGCGAAGGCTTCCGCCGCATCGTCGCCACGCCCTCGGCGCTCCTGCCCGAGGCGCAGCCGGAGAAATGGCTCGCCCGTACCCGCAAGCTCGCCCTCCCGATCTCCCGTATCGAGGCGCTGGGCGAAGGCGTGCGCGACACCGAGGTCGCCCCGCTGGAAATCGAGGACCTGCTGGTGCGCTCCACGGTTTCCATCGACCGCGAGCGGCTGGGGGCGTTCCTCAAGGGCAAGCGAGTGATCGTCACCGGCGGCGGCGGTTCGATCGGCTCGGAGATCTGCCTGCGCTGCGCCGCCTTCGGTGCGGCCGAGCTGCTCGTGGTCGAAAGTTCCGAACCCGCCCTGTTCCAGATCACCGAACAGCTCTCGTTCCAGGCGCAGGAGACAGCCGTCGCCGGCGTGCTCGCCGATGTGCGCGACCGTGAGCGCATCATGCCGCTCTTCACCGCCTTCCGGCCCGACATCGTCATCCACGCCGCCGCGCTGAAGCATGTCCCCTATCTGGAGGCGGACTGGAGCGAGGGCATCAAGACGAACATCTTCGGCTCGGTGAACGTCACCGATGCCGCCGTCGCCTCAGGCGCCAAGACCTTCGTGCTGATCTCGACCGACAAGGCGATCGAGCCGGTCTCGATGCTCGGCGCGACCAAGCGCTTCGCCGAGATGTACGCGCAATCGCGCGATGCCGAGTTCGTGGCGGCCGCCTCAGGCGTGCGGCTCGTCGCCGTGCGCTTCGGCAATGTGCTGGGATCGGTCGGCTCCGTCGTGCCGAAATTCAAGGCCCAGATCGCCCGGGGCGGGCCCCTCACCGTCACCAGCCCGGAGATGATCCGCTACTTCATGACGATCCGCGAAGCCTGCGATCTCGTCTTGACCGCAGCGTCGCATGCGCCCGCAGGCGGGCCGGATGCCGAGCGGGCGGCGGTCTACGTGCTCAAGATGGGCCAGCCGATGCGGATCATGGATCTGGCCGAGCGGATGATTCGCCTTGCCGGCTTCGAGCCGGGCGAGGACATCGAGATCATCGTCTCCGGCGTCAGGCCGGGCGAGCGGCTGAACGAGATCCTGTTCGCACACGACGAGCCGATGGCCGAGACGGGGCTCGACGGCGTCATGGCGGCGAAGCCGATCTTTGCCGGGCGGGCGCGCATCCAGGGTTGGCTGTCGCGGCTGGAGAGCGCCCTGAAGGCCAACGACCGCGCCGCAGCCAACGCTGTCCTCGACGAGGCGATTCCGGATTTCAGCCGGCGCGAGCAGGCGCAGCCAGACGCGCCAGAGCCGCTTTCGTCTCTGCCGGTGGCCGCCAGCCGGCCCTGAGCAGGCGATCTGGCCGCGCGACAAGGCTGCCCGCCAGCTTGAGGAAGGTCTCCTCGCGCCCGGCAAGGCGTGCCAGCATCCTCATCCATTGTTCCGGTACCGGCAGCAGCCGCGGAGCGCGGTCGAGGCCGGAGCGCATCGCGGTGAGCATATCGGCAACGCTGACCGGCTCGGGGTCCGAGACCGTGCAGGCCTGTCGCGCCGGACAATCCGGCGTCAGCGCGAAACGGATGGCATCGGCCATGTTCTCGACGGCCAGCAGCGAGCGCGGCGCCCTCAGGCCCCCCAGCGGCAAGGGTATCGGCAGCCGCGCGAGCCGGAGCAGCGCCGCCATGTTGGCCTTGACGCCGGGCCCGTAGATCAGAACCGGGCGCAGTGCGACCCAATCGAGGTCGAGTTCTTCCAGGCCGCGTTCGGCCGCGAGCTTGGAGCGGCCATAGGCGTCACCCGGCGCCGGCTCTGCCGTCTCGGACAAGGGCGGGCCATCGAAGGCGCCTGAGAGGGCCTTGATCGAGGACAGAAAGACGAAGCGCTGCACGCCGGCAGTGACGGCAGCGCGTGCCAGATCCAGCGTCGCGTCGGTGTTGATGCGGGTGTAGAGCGCTTCGTCGAGGCCGGGGCCGGCATGGGCAAGGCCAGCCATGTGCACGACATGGTCGACGCCATCCAGGGCGGGGCGCCAATCGACCGGTCCGCGGAGATCGCCGACCACGACGGTTTCGACGCCGTCCGGTGCCGGTTGCGGGCGGCGCTGGGCGAGGCGCAGGCGATACCCCGCCTGACCGAGCGCGGCGACGACATGCGGGCCGACGAAACCGCTTGCTCCAGTAAGAAGGATGCGTTCGCTAGCCACGACTCGGCCCCGTCGCGAAACGGTGCAGCAGCAGGCCCGTCAATAGGGCGGCAGCGGCAAGGCAGGCCAGTTGGACCCCGAATTGCGGCAAGGCGATCGAAAAGGCCGCCAGCACGGCCAGGACAAGGTTCAGGAGCGCGACCCGACCCACCACAGCGAGCACGCCGAAGCCGTTGATGGTCGCCTGCTGATAGAAGTGCGAGCGATGGGCTTCCCAGACCTTCTCGCGCCGCGCCAGGCGGCGAAGCAGCGTGATGGTGGCGTCGGCGATGTGATAGAGTGGCAGGATCACCGCCGCGGCGAAGGCGCCGGTCCCGGCCAGCCGATAGAGCAGATAGGCGGTGAGGAGGCCGATCGGCAGCGAGCCGACATCGCCGAGAAACAGCCTGGCCACCGGCCGGTTGAAGGGGGCGAAGCCGACGAGCCCGCCGCAGAGCGCCGCCGCCAGCCACCCCGTCACCGGATCGATCACCCCGCAGGTTCCGGCCAGGGCGAAAGCAGCCGCGAGCGGCACGATGCCGGCGACCGTCATCCAGTCGAGCCCGTCCATGAAGTTGACGAGGTTGACGAACCAGATCCCCGCCAGGAGGGCGAGGGCGCGCTCAACCGCCAGGGGCATCATTTCCGGAAAAAGGCGCAGCTCAGGCGCGGCGCCAAACAGCACGATGCCGACGCAAGCGGCTTGAAGGACAAGCCTCAGGCTCGCCGGCAAGGGCCGGATATCGTCCCAGGCGCCGACCATGGCCAGGGCAGCCGCGGCAACGCCTACGATCAGCACAGTGCGGCGTGCCTCGTCTTCGACCGGACTCAACAAAAGAGACAGCGCCAGGGCCAGAAACGCGCCGACGAGCACGGCGATGCCTCCGCCTTGCGGCGTCGGTATCTTGTGGCTGGAGCGCGCATTCGGCCGAGCAAGCGCATAGCGCACCAGAAGGGGACGCAGCCCGACGCAAAGCACCGCCGCCAACAAGGCGGCGGCGGCAAAGACGGCAAGTGGGACAAGCAGGTTGGTCAAAGCGGGCCGCACCATAGTCGAGGTGGCGCAAAAGCCTAGTGGCTATCGTGCGCGGCCCGACCTGTCGGCCATTACCCGCTCCCGAGGATTCCGGGCTCGGGCTACTGCTTGAAGCCGATCAGCACGCCGTCGGCACCGAACGAGAGCTGAAGTCCCTGGCGGCGGGTGGTCAGCCGCAGTGTCACGCCCTTGTCGTTGCGCAGGTAGACATTGCCGCGCCCCTGATCGCCGACGGCCCAGCCTTCCTTCAGCTGGACATAGGCCCCAGCGAAATCGGAGACGTTGCGCAGGCCATAGACCGTCCCCGACGCCACGGTGCGAGACGCGCCGATCGAGCCGATGCCGAGACCGCCGACGGTGACCGGATAGGAGCGGCCGCGAAACCGCAGGGTTCCTCCGCCCGCCTCGCCCGAGGCCACGAAGCCGGCCTGGAGCTGCTCGATTCGAACGGTGCCGGTGGAAGGGCCGAGCGAGCGCGTCTGCGCCATCGCCGGCGAAGCCAGCATCACAAAAGCTGCGAAGGAAACGGCTGTCTGCCTTATCGTCATCATATCCTACTCCTCGCGCGCAACTTGCGGCGCGGGGAATAACCCGCGAAGAGCGATTTCGATCCCGACACGTCTGCAGCAACGGGCGTCGACGCCAAGATACCTGCCGAACGCGCGAAAAATCCCGCTGGAAAGCAGGGCCGCGGCTGAGAATCGCACAATTCGACACAATTTTATCTGCCGAATTGACCCGATTTCAGGGCTCGTCCGGCATGGTCCCGCGCAACGACCCATCCGCCGCAGGTGCACATGTCTCCCGTCCGCTTCGTGAGTTTCGCCTTCCTGCTGGCGCTCGCCGTCTTCTTCTTCTCAGCGGCACAGTCGGCCACCGTGTAAGCGAAGGGCCCTCAGATCCGATAGAAATCGCGATACCAGGCGACGAAGCGGGCGATGCCGGTTTCGATCGGCGTATCCGGCCGGAAATCGACCCTGGCCGTCAGATCCGCGACATCGGCATAGGTCACGGGGACATCCCCCGGCTGCGCGGGCAGATGACGCCGCACCGCCTTGCGACCGCAGGCTTGCTCGACCACGTCGATGAAGCGTGAAAGCGACACCGGCGTGTGGTTGCCGATGTTGTAGATGCGCCAGGGTGCGGAGGACGTCGCCGGGTCCGGCCGCGCCGGATCGAAGCTTGGATCAGCCGCCGGAGGCCGCCCGGTCAGGCGGACGATCGCTTCGCAGATATCGTCGACATAGGTGAAGTCGCGGCTCATCTGCGCTTCGGCGTAAACGTCGATCGCGCTGCCCTCGAGGATCGCCTTGGTGAACTTGAAATAGGCCATGTCGGGCCGCCCCCAGGGTCCATAGACCGTGAAGAAGCGCAGGCCCGTCGTCGGGATCCCGTAGAGATGGGCATAGGAATGCGCCATCAGCTCGTTGGCACGCTTGGTCGCCGCATAGAGCGAGACGGGATGATCGGCCCCGTCATGCTCGCTGAACGGCACCTTCGCATTGGCGCCATAGACGGAACTCGACGAGGCATAGACGAGATGGCCGACGGCGTGACGGCGGCAGGCCTCCAGCACGGACAGAAAGCCGTCGAGATTGGCGCTGGCATAGGCACGTGGATTGTCGATCGAGTAGCGAACGCCGGCCTGAGCGGCGAGGTGGATGATGGCATCCGGCCGAAAGCCTGACACCGCACCGTCGAGCGCATCGTAGTTCGCGAGGTCGATCTGCTCGAAGGAAAAGCCATTGTGGCCCCGCAACCGATCGAGCCGCGCCTGCTTCAATGCCGGATCGTAATAGGGCACGAGGGCGTCGACGCCGAGCACCTCGATGCCGCGTGCCAGCAGCGCCTCGGCCACATGGAGCCCGATGAAGCCGGCAGCTCCGGTCACGACGACACGCTTGTAGGATAGGCTCTGGTCCAATTGTGCATCCATGGAACGGCGTTCCGGCAGTCCTAGTCGCAACGACGCGCTTCTCAAAGTGCCCGCAAGCGTAGCCGAGCGTCCAAATCCGCTCGACTACGCTCCTGCGTCCGCGATCTGCAAGACGTAGCGGCCATATTCGGATTTTGCGAGGCGTTCACCGAGCATCTTGAGCTGGGCGACCGAGATCCATCCCTGACGATATGCGATCTCTTCCGGGCAGGCGATGCGAGACCCTGGCGAGCATCAGCGTGGTCAGCGAATAGTAGATCATCGGCTTGTCGTGGACCGGCAGGAGCTGCTTCGATATGGCCAGCGTCATCGGGTGCAGCCGCGTGCCGGAACCGCCGGCCAGGATAATGCCCTTCATCGTCTATCCCTGCTCCTTGAGAAGCCGCTCGACGCAAGCCCGGAGCGAGCCTTGCCACTCCGGCAATCTGACTCCATGGGCAAGCCCGAGCTTGTTGCAATCGAGCCTGGAATTCGCCGGCCGTCGCGCTGGCGTCGGGTAGTCCGCAGTCGCGATGCGCTTGACCCGGACGGGCTTGCCGCCCAGCCGCTCGCGCTCCGCGAAGATCGCTTCCGCGACATCGGCCCAGACGGCTTCGCCCGCGGCGCTCATATGGAAAACCCCGCGCAGGGATGCCTCGTCGGTTCGCCCGGTCAGGTTGCGTGCCACGGCGAAGATCGCGTCGGCGATGTCGAGTGCGCTGGTCGGGCAACCCAGTTGGTCGGCGACGACGGCGACCTCGTCGCATGTTTCGGCAAGACGCAGCATCGTCCTGACGAAGTTCTTGCCGAAGGGGCTGTAGATCCAGGCCGTGCGCAGGATCGCATGGTTGGCCGTGGCCGCCGCCACCGCCTGTTCCCCGGCGAGCTTGCTCGCGCCATAGGCCGAAATCGGCCCGGTCGGATCGTCCTCGCGGTAGGGCCGGTCGAGCGCTCCGTCGAAGACGTAGTCGGTCGAAAGCTGGATGACGGGAATGCCGAGGGTGGCTGCCGCGCGCGCCGCTTCGCCGGCCGCCTGGCCGTTGATGCGCATGGCGAGATCGGGCTCGCTCTCAGCCTGATCCACAGCCGTATAGGCGGCCGCATTGACGATGACGTCGGGCCTGGCCGCGCGCAGCACCGGCGCGACCGTCCGGGGAATGGCGAGATCGAGTTCCGGGCGGCGGAGCGCGACGACCTCGACCCCCACGGGCACGCGCTCAAGCATGGCGCAGACGACTTGGCCGGTCCAACCGGTGACGGCGATGCGCAGCGTCATGCCGTCATCACCGTTCGGACCTCAACCAGGCCTTGCATGTCGCAATCTCGTTGCACGGTGTGGCCCATGACAAATCGACAGCCCGTACGCAGCATTTCGGGCGAGGTTCAGACCAGAAACGCGATATGAACGTCAGCGATACAGCTTGACAGGCCGGCGCTTAACGCTGTGTGACTGGGCGACGTCCTTAGAGCAAATCTCATCATCCCAAAACAGGCTTCATGAGTAAGATCGACGATCAGACCGTAAGCGCGCTCGTGCAGCGTGTGCGCGATCGTAGCTTCAAGGTCGGCATCATCGGACTTGGCTATGTGGGCATTCCGCTGGCTCTTACCGCGTGCAAGTCGGGCTTCCCGGTGGTCGGCTTCGACATCGACGCCAAGCGCGTCGCTCAGCTCAACCGCGGCGAAAACTTCATCAAGCATATCCCGCTCGAGGCGATTGCCGCCGCGATCAAGGAAGAACGTTTCCGCGCGACGACCGATTTCGACGAGTTGCGCGAGGTCGACGCCATCATCATCGCCGTACCGACTCCGCTGACCAAGCATCGCGAGCCGGATCTGAGCTATGTCGAGGCGACTGCCCGCGCGATCGCGCCGCGCTTGCGTAAGGGGCATCTCGTCGTGCTCGAATCGACAACGTGGCCCGGCACGACCGATGAGGTGATGCGGCCGATCTTCGAGGCGACGGGCCTCAAGAGCGGCGTCGACTTCTACCTGGCCTTCTCGCCCGAGCGCGAGGATCCCGGCAATCCCGATTTCGGCACCTCCACGATTCCGAAGGTGGTCGGCGGCGACGGGGCCGAGGCGCTCGAACTGGCCAACGCCGTCTACAGCGCGCTGGTCGTCAAGACCGTGCCGGTTTCGACCTCGGCGACGGCCGAGGCCGTCAAGCTCACCGAGAACATCTTCCGCGCCGTCAACATCGCGCTCGTGAACGAGCTCAAGGTGATCTACGACAAAATGGGCATCGACGTCTGGGAGGTGATCGAGGCCGCCAAGACCAAGCCTTTCGGCTTCATGCCGTTCTATCCCGGGCCGGGCCTCGGCGGGCACTGCATCCCGATCGACCCCTTCTACCTGTCATGGAAAGCCCGCGAATACGACATCACGGCGCGTTTCATCGAGCTTGCGGGCGAGATCAACACGGCGATGCCGCGCCTCGTCGTCGAAAAACTGGCGGAGGCTCTGGATCGACGCTTCGGGCGCGGACTGAACGGCGCGAAGATCCTCGTCATGGGCGCCGCCTACAAGAAGAATGTCGACGACATGCGCGAAAGCCCGGCGCTGCGGCTGATCGAGCTGATCGAACAGCGTGGAGCCATCGCCGACTACCATGATCCGTTCGTACCGGTGATACCGCCGACGCGCGAGCATGCCGCCCTGGCAGGCCGGCGGTCGATCAGTCTCCGCGATGGGGTCATCGGCACCTACCAGGCGGTGCTCATCGCCACGGATCACGACGATGTCGACTACAAAGCCCTCGTCGCCGAGGCGCGACTCGTGGTCGATACGCGAAACGCCTGCGAACGGAATGGCGCGTTCGCGGAGCATGTAGTGAAGGCGTGAGCGAGAAAACCCGCTCAGAGGTCTGATCTGGTGAAGGCCGGCTTGCCCAATCGCGTCCCGGCAAGGTCCGGCCGCCGGTGACCATCTTTACAGCAGGGGCGGCGAAGATACTTTATCTCGCCAGCTTCGGGCCTTTAGGCTGCCAGAAGTCGATGCCCACCTCGTGGCGGTCTTAGATTCCCTGGTAGCAGGGAAAAGCAGGGACTTTCCCGCCAATCTCTCTCCCAATTTCTATGACGCTTGGCGACCTTTGCGCTTGTTCACCAAGGCGTTGACGGTGCTTAGCCCTTCAGGTGAGCAGGGAATTCCGGCTCGAGGAGCAGGGAACGCTTCCTCTTAGAGCAGGGGACACTCCGCGGACGGAGCAGACCTGGCGATGGCTGAGATGCCAGCCGCGGCGCCAGCGCGAGGGGTGCGACGGAGTTGCGCCCCTCGCGCTGGTAGCCGGGAGCTGACAAAGACACTCTATGCCGCTAGAATCGTTGACGTTTTGTCGATCCCACCCTCTTGCGAAGGCGAACGATCGCCACTAGTTTATCAGCGCGTCCCGCAAAATCGCAGGGCGTTCAGCCGAGACCGATCAGTCCGGCATCCTACCTAATTGAGGCATTTTACCGTGAGGTGAGCAGCTCTCGTTAGGCGGAGTAGATCCCCGGCGCAGCGATGCGTTCTGGGTCTGCTTTGCCACGGGTGCTCACCAGGCCTGGTCGTCTCCTTGCAAAAGGACACGATCGCAATGTCTTCGAACGATACCCCCAAGACGCCCAAACCCTCCGTCCGTCTTCGCCAGCGTGGCGGCGCGGTTGCAGAGGATCCGGTACTCCGCCAGGCGGTTGCGAGCTTCGCTCCGCAGATCGTCGAGCGTCCGTTGTCGCAGCTGAAGCCGTCGGCGCGCAACGCGCGGACGCATTCGCAGAAGCAGATCCACCTGGTCGCGGACAGCATCAAGGCGTTCGGCTTTGTGACGCCGGTCCTGATCGACGGCGAGGGCGAGATCGTGGCGGGCCACGGCCGCTACGAGGCGGCCAAGCTGCTCGGCAGGCAGACGGTGCCGACGATCCGCCTCGACCATCTGAGCCAGGATCAGATCCGGGCGCTGCGGATCGCGGATAACCGGCTGGCGGAGCATGCGGGCTGGGACGAGGCGATCCTGAAGCTCGAGCTCGGCCACTTGGTCGAGATCGACTTCGCCGTCGAGCTCACCGGTTACGAGACCGCGCAGATCGATATCCTGCTCAGCGACGCCGAGCCGGCGCCGGCCAAGGCGGATCCGGCGGATGTGCTGCCCGAGCCCGAGGAGGTCGCGGTGACGCGGCTCGGCGATCTGTGGCTGCTCGGCGAGCACCGCATTCTGTGCGGGGATGCGCGCAAGCGAGAGGCCTATGAGACGCTGATGGGTGGCGAACGTGCCCAGATGGTTTTCACCGACCCGCCCTACAATGTGAAGATCGATGGGCACGTCGGCGGCCTCGGCAAGATCAAACACCGGCCGTTCGCGATGGCCTCGGGCGAGATGAGCAAGGCTGAGTTCACCGCCTTCCTGAAAGAAGTGTTCGGGGAGATCGCGGAGGCCTCGCAGGATGGCGCTTTGATCTTCAGCTGCATCGACGGGCCGCACCTGCACGAGACGCTCGATGCCGGCTTTGCGGTCTTCGACGCACTGAAGAGCGTGATCACCTGGGCCAAATCGAATGCCGGGATGGGATCGCTCTACCGCTCCCAGACCGAGCTGATCACGCTGTGGAAGAAGGGCAAGGCGCCGCACATCAACAACATCGAGCTCGGCCGCCACGGTCGCTATCGCACGACGCTTTGGAGCTATGCCGGGGTGAACGGCTTCCGCAAGGGCCGGATGGCGGAGTTGGCCAGCCACCCGACGGTGAAGCCCTGCGCGATGGTGATGGATGCGATCAAGGATGGCTCGAAGCCGAAAGGCGTCATCCTGGACCCGTTCGGCGGCTCGGGCACGACTCTGATCGCGGCTGCCAAGGCGAAGCGCCGCGGTTATGTCATGGAGCTCGACCCGCTCTATGTCGATCTCGCGATCCGGCGCTGGGAGAAGTTGTTCAAGGCCGAGGCGCGCCACGCCGGGACGGGGCTGACCTTCGCCGAGATGGCGGGGATGCGTGGCGATGTGCCCTCCCTCGAGACGGAGGGCGACCGCGATGCCGCGTGACGATGATTTCGACGGGGTGGGCTACAAGCGCCCGCCCCTGCACAGCCGCTTCCGCAAGGGCCAGAGCGGTAATCCGTCGGGACGCCGCAAGGGCAGGCCACGTCTGGGCCTGATCGAGGAGCTCGACAAGCTCCTCGGCGAACCGATCAAGGTCGCCCGCAATGGCCGGCAGGAATCGATCTCATTCGTCGCCGCCCTGCTGAACAAGACCGCCGAAGCGGCCTTAAAAGGGGATGCTAAGGCGCGGCAGACCATGTTTGCGCTCCTAGCCCAGTACGAGCAGTCAATGGGTTCGGGGACGGCGATCCTGACCAATGACCAGGAGGAGGCGCTGATCGCAGACTATGTGACGCGTAGGAGCAAGGCGGGAGGCGGGGATGGCTGAGCCGGCCTTGTTCAACGCGATCCTGCGGCGCGACCTGGCAACCTTCATCGCCCAGTGCTTTGCGACGCTCGAGCCGGGCACAGCCTATCGGCCCAACTGGCACATCCACGCGATCGCCTGGCAACTGCAGCGAGTCCGGCGGGGCGACTGCAAGCGCCTGATCATCACGGTGCCGCCGCGCTCGGCCAAGTCGATCTGCGTTACCATCGCCTTCACCGCCTGGGTGATGGGACAGGATCCGCGCAAGCGGATCATGGCGATCAGCTATGCCAATGAGCTGTCGCTCACCCACGCTGCGGGATTCCGCAGCGTGGTTACCTCCGACTGGTACCGGGAGCTGTTCCCGGGCTTTTCGATCAGCGCCAATCGCGGCCAGGAGATCAGGACGAGCCAGCAGGGCTATCGCTTCGCCGGCTCGGTGGGCGGATCCGTGCTGGGTCGCGGCGCCGACCTGATTGTGATCGACGATCCGATCAACGGGCTGGAGGCGGCGACCTCGGCTGCGGCCCGGCGCCGGGTTCAGGAGTTTTATGACACTACACTCTACTCCCGGCTCAATGATCGGCTGAATGGCGCGATCATCATCGTAATGCAGCGCCTGCATGAGGACGATCTCGTCGGCCATGTGCTGGAAAAGGAGGATTGGGACGTGCTCTCGATCCCGGCGATTGCCGAGATTGACCAGAGCTACCGGATTGGGGAGGGAGCGGAAGCGCTTTATCACCGCAAGGTGGGCGAAGTGCTCCATCCCGGCCGCGACACCCATGAATGGCTCGCCGCCGCGAAGCGCAATCTCGGCACGCTCCACTTTTCGGCCCAGTACCAGCAGAACCCGCTGCCTTCTGAGGGCCAGATCATCAAGCGCGACTGGCTGCGTTATTACGATGAGCGCCCCAGCCGATTCGATTTCGTCATCGCCTCCTGGGATACGGCCTCCACCCAGGCCGAGCACTCCGACTGGTCGGTCGGCACAATCTGGGGGGCGGTCGGACAGACCTACTATCTGATCGATCTTGTCCGCGGTCGCTGGGAGGCACCACAGCTGCGACGCAAGATGATCGAGCTCGCCCAAAGGCATGCGGTTGACGCGACGTTGATCGAGGATACCGAGCTTGGGCGTGCGCTATCGCAGGATCTGCGGCGCAGCCGGGCGCTCTATCCGCTCCTCCAGCAATCGCGGGTCGAGAAGACAGCCCGCCTGATGGCGCAGGCCGCCCGCTTCGAGGCCGGGCAGGTTTTCCTGCCGCAACAGGCCGATTGGCTGGCAGGCTATCTGAGTGAACTCCTGGCCTTCCCGCTGGCCCGGCACGATGACCAAGTCGATGCGACCAGCCAGGCGCTCAAGCATCTGACGGCCCGCACGCCGATCATCCGTCAGCGACCGCAGAGCATCGTGCGGCCGCAGCAGCGTGCTCGCCCCTGAAGCGGGCACGGGTTTGTCCTATCAGGATTTTCCAGCGCCACCGGGAATTTGGCCCATTCAGTCGTGAGGCCAACAGCGGACTATTGGCTCAGCAGACCATCGGAGTGTGTTACCGAATAATCAGCGCGAACCTCGCCAAAGCGTTGGCCTCGCTGCCTTGAGTTTCGGCCGAAGTTGGAACGGCAGCGAGGACCAGCGAGAACACTGAAAACGGCCTTTTGCCTCGCTCGCACGATCTGATGCGCCCGTGACCGTCCCCAACACCGCAGGGCGGTGGAGCGGCTTCGTGCGATTGCCGAAGAGGGCGACATTTCGTCAACGACACCAATACGATCGGCGCCGACGCCGACGCGCTGATGGGCGCAGAACAGTTCTGGGGAGTAGTTTTCCAGCAGCATGCGGCTCTAGCGTCTGGTATCAGCGCTCGACCTTGCTCGCGGTTTTGGGGGGCGGTGACGTTCTATTGCGAGCAGAGCGCCGACAGGCGATCGGCCGGGAGCTCGATAGCGCGCCCGTCCTCGATGGCAATGAAGCCTTGCAGTGGCCCTTTCGCGCAGTCGATGCCGTCGAGCAGCAGCATGAAGCCGAACCGCTTGCCTTTCAGATCAGCTCTTTCGAACATCGTGGCGACGTCCGGCCGTACTCGGCGGGTGCCCACGATCCCGACTATGTTGCCGTTCTGGCGGATCGCGAAATGCGCGGCAAGATCCGGCGCGGCGAGATCGATGGCATACCCGCGGATCACCCAAGCGCCCTTCGGCAAGCGCTCGAATTGATCGGCATCCGCCCGGACGGCCCCTCCCTCCGATAGCGTCGGCGTCATCAGGATGCGGCGCGCCTCTTCCAATTGGGCCTCAGCGCGGCGCGTCTCGCGCCCGGTGACGAAGGCGATCGCCAAGAAGGCGCCGATGAAGGCGAGAGCAGCCGCCTGCAGCCGCGCCGGGCGCGCGGTATCGATAGCACGTTTCAACCGGCGATACAGGGCGACGTCGACCGGGCCAAGCAGCAGAGCCACGCCGATCGAGCAGACCAGCCAAGAGACCCAGACGAGGGGCGCCGGCGCGTTAGCGCCGAAAAGCGCGCCAAGGATCGTGATCACCGGCACGTGGCAAAGATAGAGAGCGTAGCTCGCGTCGCCCAGCCGCACGCCGGCTCGGCCGAACGGGCCCCGGCTTCCGAGCGCCGGCGCACAGATCAGCCCGGCGACGAGGAGGCTGGCAGAGAACCCGACGAACAGCCGGAAATGCGCCTGCGAGAGAATGCTTGCAACCGCGAGTGGCAGGGCGAGGCAGGCGAGCAGCGGATGCAGCCAACCGCGCTTCTGCGCCTCGGAGGCCAAGTATCCGAGCAGGAACGGGAATGTCACGACGCTGAACGGGATCGCGCTCAGGATTGGCATGGCCTCGACGTGCTCCCGCCCGCCCAGGCTGTAGGCAAAGCAGAGAAGCCCGAGCCAGGCGATGACGATGCGCGTCCGGAGCGCGGCGAGCCCGACGAAGCCGAGCAGGCCGAGGCCGATGTAATAGGTCATCTCATAGAGCAGCGTCCATTCGACGCCGAGGAAATAGCCGCGCGGCCCGGCCGGCACGAGCGAGAGGGCGATCAGGTTGATACCGCGCGGCGCGCCGACCATCAGCAGGGCCAGGCTGAAGAGCCCGACCATGATCAGCATCAGTGGATAGACCCGTGCGACGCGGCTCATGACAAACCTCGCTGGGTCGTCCCGTCGCAGGACCTCGGCGATCAGGTATCCCGAGATCGCGAAGAAGATCGCGACGCCGTATGCGCCGAAGAAGCCGCCGAAGATCGACAGAAAGCGATCGTCTCCCCGGTAGGCCCACAGGTATTCGGAGCAGTGGTAGAGGACCACGAAGAGCGCGGCGAGACCTCTCAGATAGTGCAGATAGAGGTTGCGCTGGTCGACCTTGCCTACGGCAGCCCCGGCAATCGCATCCAGACCCCTGGCCGGGCCCAGAAGATTGCCATATTGATCAGCCAGGTCGCTCAAAATGCCGCCCTCCCGATGCGGCCACCTTCTGCGAGCGGCTCGATTCCATCATTTCCCGTTTAGCGGGAATGCAGCAAGACTCATTTTTACTTTCGAACAGACCAATCAGGGTCCTGAACCGCTGAGAGGCCGCGGAAGGGCCGGAAGTGGTGAAAACATCGGCGGCGACCGATCGGCTATGGGTCCGAGCGATATATCAACGAGGCTTGCGCCGGCTGATCAAGCGTCGGATCGCCGCCATCCTTTTTCCCCCGCGCTTCACGTGCTGGCTAGCACCGGACCTCGTCGACCTTGTCGATCCAGCCTAGGATGGCGGTGTAGGCGCGATAAGTCGGAAGAACGCGGAGATCGAGGACACCCTGTCGCTAATCCTCCTGCCGTATGGGCTGCTACTCACGGTGTCCGAGGATAGGCTCGAAACATTCGCTGGGCATACCTGACGCAACGCGCACTCGACGGAGTCGAAAACCGTAGTCCCACCGGAATCGTTCCGACCTCATATTGGCGGAACCGACGCCTGCCGGCTTAGTTCGGGTCACATGAGAACGTCGAAGATTGCGCTGATCGGGGGCGCCGCACTTGTTGTCGTCGCCATCGCCTATATCGCTTCGCCCTACATCAGTGTGGCCCGGTTTGCTCGTGACCTCGACGCTCGAAACACGTCGGCTGTAGCGTCCCGGATCGATTTGCCCGCCGTTCGACAGTCGATTGCAAGGCAAGCAGCCCGCGCATTCCTGGCAAAGAATCCCGACGTCGCTCGCAAATCACCGCTCGGCGCTTCAGCTGGAGCAGTGATCGTCGGCGGCTTCATCAACGCCTACCTCGCTGAGACTTTCACTCCACAAGCTTTGGAAGCGATCTTGGCCGAAACACGCGCCCCGCGCCAGCTGGGCGCAGAGCCTGTGACCGTTACCTCACTGAGCAAGATGCAGGATGGCTTGGCGCTCTGGCGTCAATCGGGCTTCACGGGTCTGACCGCTTTCACAGTCAGGGCCCCTGAGAACACGGATGGATCGATGTCATTTGGCTTCAATTTGCAAGGCACCGCCTGGCGCCTGACCTCACTGAGCTTACCTCAACGCTGGTTAGACAGACTGGTTGAAGACATCGGACGGAAACTTCCTAAACCGGAATAAGGGTCAGGCTAGGAAGCGAAAGCCCCGGCGTAATCAATTGAAGCTCTAGTCATGCGGCTGATCTGTTCCCATGCCAAGTGTGCGTTTGAGCGTTCCAAACGATGGGAGCGGATGATGCCGCCGCGGCCTCATCCGAAAAGACGGCGGGTGCTGGTGCCCACCCGGTTCTCCTCTCATCGCCGACTTCCTGCTGGATCTCTGGCGCAAGATTGAGCAGACAAAAACCCGTCGGCAATTGCCAGCGGGGCAGTTCGCGCGAACCAGAAAGGGAGCCGCCGGAGACGTCAGTCCAAGGTTCCACCAGCTGAAATGAAAAAGCCCCCCCAGCCGGAGCCGACGGGGCCAATCCGTTTGGAGGAAGTGAGCAGCGAGAAGAGGGTTGCACCTCAACGGTCTCGGAAAGCCATTCGGGTCAAAGATATGGCAGACCAGACAGCAATAGCGCAAATAGCACCGGTAAATGGGTCGACGATCAGCCAGGCCAAAAGTCCAAGAGCCACAGCGAAAACGACGTCTATCATGCCTCTCCCAAGCGACCTGTGACTGCATGGTATAGTTTGCTAGTGAGCGAGAAAAGGCGTTGCCCGAGGACGCCCGCCCTTTGCAGGGGCGTGGCGACGGTCGCCGCTAAATGGCGGAACACGCACGACGGGACGCTCCTGCCAGATCGTCCAGAGCCGTGCAGCATGCGGAAACTGATCTGCCCGGGAAAATCGTCACGCCGGGAGCCTTGTCGATCTCTTTGGGGATAGAGACGCAAAGGTCGTCGCGGCCCGGCCGAGCGCATTGGCTTGAGAGTTCCAAAGAACCTGCCGATCTCCCTGTCGCTCAGTGTCGCAGGAAATTTGACAACCGTGCCCTCGATCAAAGTCGACCAGGACACCAGGATCGGCTCGGCATAATGCGCCTTGGTCCAGTGCCATTCCCCGCACATGCGACCAGGCGAACCGTCGTCGCCGTCGAACTCAACGGATTGCTCAGCCAAAACCGGCGCCAGCTTCGCATCTAGCATCGGTGTCGCGTAGAGGAAGAACGCCGTGCTGAACAACCCGGCCGTGGGCCAGACGCCGACCGCTGTGACGGCGCGAATCGACAACATCACTTTTGCTCCCTTGATCGCGAGTCAGATGGCCGTGCAGCCCCCCACCCAGAAGGACGGTGACGACGGCTTGCGGCCCGTGGCTGATCAATGCCTCACCCGTCTCGCGCGCGGCGCGCACCGCAGTCAGGACTTCCGGAAGGCAGGAACATCGTCGACCCCGACCCGATCCATGAAACCTCTTGATGCTCTCCTTCACCAAGTCGACGTCGGATGGCTTCAGAGCATCTATTGCGACGAGGGCGGCGGTTACACTCAGCCGCCGCCGTGGCCATTCGATCCAGATCGGCCATATTGACCCAGCCCAATGCGGGCAAGAGGTCGAGTGTCACGGTGAGGTTTAGGCACGTGGCTCCGGCCGAGAAGTAGCGCCAGCGAGCGGTGCAGAGCGTCCCAATCTAATTTGGAACAAGAATGGAGCGCGCCCCTTGAGGCGGAGAGCGTGACGGTGAGCAACTGACCGGAGAGCGGGCTTTCGAAGGATGGAAGCACACGGCCCGACGCCGGTCCCACAGCATCGAGTTCAAGCGCCAGGTGGCGCAGGATTACTTGGGTAGGTTGATCCATGAGCGGCTACTTGCTGGACACCAATATGATCTTAGTGCTGTCGCTGTCGAAGGCCGAGTCCGAGGCGGGGTTCTTGGGCAGACTCCAACGTCACCACAGAACCGGATCTTTTCGTTGATCTCACGGTCCCCGTCATCCACACCACGCTCCAAGGCTGCCGAAAGCAAACTCAGCGGGCTGGGTAGCGAAGAGGACGATGTGACGGGTGTCGTTTCTCTCAAAAGGCGTCTGCGGGCCAATGCCGTCATCGATCTCTCTCCAGCTTCATGGACACATCAGAGCCAACCGGGCAGCCGTCCGCATTCCTGGCCTGGATCGGCTCCGGCCAGCTTGCAGGGCGTCACGCGCCCGGTCAGGGTGAGGGAAACAAGGTGGAGCCGAAGGCTCCGAAACGGATAAGCTTCAGCGGCGCAGCGCGGTAACCGAGCTCAATGAGGTTGAGCTTAGCAGTGCGACTCGAAGCCGGTCGCGGGGGCGCAGCCGAACACGCTTAGGCTGAGCTCAACGGAAGCATCAGAACCGGGGCGGGAGGATTGAGTCGCATCTGAGCGTAAAGATGCCTCGATTCTGAACCGAGTAGTATCTTCCAGATTCTAACCCAATTATTGATAAATACAATTTTTACCAACCATCTATTCCCATCTAATTATTACAACTCAACGATTAACTCTATAAATACTCCGTGACAACCTGTGTTTGAATCTCTGAGAAAGCGCAGAAATTCCGTGCCTTTCGAGTTTTTTACTCTGCAAAAGCCTGCGCCACACTCGATCCAAGGCCGTCACCCCTTCAGATACCGGACAAGGACCTTCTCATCATGAAGGAGAGAGGGAATCCATTGGCTGGCGCACGGCTTCTCGAAGCAGCGTCAGCATCGGAATTTTCGCACCAATCCATCTTCGCAACGTAGACTGCACGATTGTTTCAGCACGGCGAGATTTATTCTTGTACTGTTGCAACCGGCAGCTTAGAGAGCGGTGCTAACTTGAGAGTTGTAAAAATGCCGTCGAAAATCATGCCTGTGGTGATGTGCGGCGGAGCCGGGACGCGGCTCTGGCCGGTCTCGCGAGACTCGATGCCGAAACAGTTCATCGCGTTGCTCGGGCAGGAATCGACCTTCCAACGCGCGATGCAACTGCTCTCGGACACCTCCGTCTTCGAGCCGGCGATCGTGATCACCAACGCGGAATATCGCTTCACGGTGCAGGATCAGTTGCAGGCGATCGGCATCTCCGCCGACATCGTGCTGGAGCCGAGCCGCCGCGATTCCGCGGCGGCCGTCGCCGCGGCGACGGAGCTTGCGCTCGCCCGCGACGAGCAAGCAATCGTCGGCGTCTTCGCCGCCGATCATATTGTCCAGGACGCGAAGCTCTTCCGCGAGGCCTGCCGCCGGGCCGGCGCCGCCGCAGCGCAGGGTCGGATCGTCACCATCGGTATCCCGCCGACCCATCCGGCGACCGGCTATGGGTATATCCGGCCGGGCGATGAGATCGGCCCGGACGCCCGCCAGGTCGCCGCCTTCGTCGAGAAGCCGAACGCGGCGCGGGCCGAGCAATATCTGCTCGACGGCTATCTCTGGAACTCCGGCAACTTCATCTTCGACGCGGCGACGATGCGCGCGGAGCTCGCGGCCTTCGCGCCGGAGGTTGCGGGACCCGTCGCCGATGCCATCGCCGGGGCGAAACAGGATCTCGGTTTCCTCAGGCTGGACGAGAAGGCCTTCAGCCAGGCGCAGAAGATTTCGATCGACTACGCGGTGATGGAGAAGACGGGCAAGGCTGCGGTGGTCGCCGGCGGCTTCGGCTGGTCGGACGTCGGCGGCTGGTCGGCCGTCTGGGATCTGGCCGAGAAGGATGCGCGCGGCAATGTCGTCGAGGGGCGTGGCTACGTGCTCGACGGCGCCAACAACCTGATCCGCTCGGAAGAGGCGCTCATAGCTGTGATCGGCCTCGACGACGTCGCCGTGATCGCGACCCGCGATGCCGTCCTGGTGACGCCCAAGGCCAAGGCAGACAAGGTCAAGGAGATGGTAGCGCTGATCGCGGCTGCCGGCGAGTCGGAGGCCGGTGCCCACTGCGAGATCCAGCGGCCCTGGGGCAAGTACCTCTCGATCGATCTGGGCACGCGCCATCAGGTCAAGCGGATCACCGTGAATCCCGGCGGCGTGCTCTCGCTGCAGAAGCATCATCACCGCGCCGAGCACTGGATCGTGGTCCGCGGCACCGCCGAGGTGACGCGCAACGACGAGGTCATCGTCGTCCACGAGAACGAGTCGACCTATCTGCCGATCGGCTGCGTCCACCGCATGGCGAACCCAGGCAAGATTCCGCTGGAGCTTATCGAGGTGCAGGTCGGCTCCTATCTCGGCGAAGACGACATCGTGCGGATTAAGGATATCTACAAAAGGGTCTGAGATTTGCAGATGTGTCGAGCTGTGCCGGGGAATATCGCGAAGCAACTGCACCCAGGCTTCCGATATAACCCGTCTACCAGCTAAGCATAATCAGGTGAGCCGTGGCTTGCCGCCCATGAGAGGCGATTGACAAGCCTGCTCTGCTCAGCAGCGACCATCAGCCAGGACGAATTTTGAGCCGTTTGACTGCAAGGGCGAGCGCTATTTGACCGGGAAGAACATAAGATAGGTCAGTCGCTTGAACCTCGGCATGGCCCACCTTATGCATTACACAACTTTGAAATCGCTAGGCCCCTAGACCAGATGTCCGCCTGAGATAGTGGCGAGGATGTTCTTTTGTCAGTCGCAGAGCGCTGCCCGCGGCACGATTGATGGAACAATCATCCTCCCATCTTCAAGCGCGACACGGACATCGAGCTTGCCAGACGAGCATTCGACGCCCTTCGGGACCATCAAGACTAAGCCGAAGCGAACATTGGCAAGGTCCGGCCTTGACCAGATTTTTGCCTGGCCCGGCCGAATGCGCCGGGAACGCTCCATAGAGATAATGCGGCCCCTTTGCGTGACCGCAGCGTGCGAGGTCAGGTTCGGCTTATTGAGGTTAATGGCGTAGCCGCGCACCTCCAACGTCACATCTGGAAGCCGCTGGACTGCGTCGACCTCGGCGAGGATGGACGGTGAGGTGCTGAGCTCCGCGCTTGTGAGGGAGAGCCCGAGATATCGATAATGCGAGGAAATCCGGCGGCGAGGAAGGCGACCCAGAAAACCGTCACGGCCAGCAGCATTGGAGGGTAGATTCGGGCGGCTGACGTCTCGCTGGATGAGTTCCCCCATCAGATATCCTGAGAGGGCGAAGAAAACGGCAACGCCATAGGCGCCCCAGAAGCCGCCGAAAACTGATATATAGCTATCTGTGCCGTTCGACGACGACGGATGCATGGTAAAGTAGCACCGCCAGCGCGGCGGCAGCGCGCAGATATTGAAGTCGCACGTTCCGAAGAATTTCCGAACGTTCGCCACTATTGAGCGGCAGTGATGCCTGCTTTCCTTGGGCAAGCCGCGCGTGCCAAATGCGACGCATTCTCGATTGTTCGGGAAAGTTGCTCACGCACACGCCATAACTTACAAGCCGCGGGTTGGCGAGATCGGCCTTATGCCCGCCAAAAAGAAAGCCACCGCTTGGGCAACCCAGCCTCACGGTCAGGCCAATGACCCGGCGACCTCATTCTGCCGATCCGGGTCGTCCAACTCGCCCTACTGGTGTGTAGAAGAGGAGCCGCTTTTACAGGCCAAATGTTCGCCTAGTTGCTTGCCATTCAGCTCCAGTCAGGATCGGGCTGGCATTCCGCCTCGTCGCACTCGATATTCGTTCCATCCTTGGCGGCGTTCGAGTCGGCGTCCGGCCTGAGTGCCAAGCGCGGCCTGCCGACGTTTGATCGGGCCGGTCACAAGGTTCAGCATCTGACAGGAGCCTGCCAACCAGTATCGGAAAGCCCCGGCACATCGCTCCACCGGGATTCCGGCAACTCGGCAGGCGCCGGTATCACGCGGGTGATGATCGGATCGCTGCCTCACGACTCCAGCCGCGAGCTCCTGATCGTAAGCCCGCTGGCGCTCTATCAGAAGCTGTTGGCGATGAGCATCGAAGGCAACCTGCGGGCGATGGCGCTGTTGCTGAAGTTGGACGGGTTCAACGACAACACGAGGAGCTCGGAAAGGGCGCTGACCAGTGAACAGGACGAGAAGCTGATCGCAGCAGCGCTGTTACGGATGGGCAATGGCAGCGGTCATGCGTGATCCGGCTCTGCTGAACGCGATCCTGCGTCGGAATCTGGGGAGCTTCATCGCGCAATGCTTCGCCACGCTCGAGCCGGGCACGCCCTATCTCAACAACTGGCACTCCACGCCATCGCCTATGAGCTGACGCGCCTCCAGCGTGGTGAATGAAAGCGCTGATCATCAATGTGCCGCCGCGCTCGGCCAAATCGATCTGCGTCTCCATCGCTTATACCGCCTGGGTGATGGGCCAACGAACTCTCGCGTGCTGTGGAGTTCCGAAGCGTGGGTGGAACCCCGTGGTTCAGGAGGCTTTTCCCTGAATTCGAGATCGCAAGCGACCGCGAAGGCGAACTTGTGACGAGCCAACGAGGCTCGCGTTTCGCGGGTTCGGTCGGTGGCTCGGTGCTTGGACGTGGCGCCGACCTCATCATCATCGATGATCCGATCATGGGGCTGGACGCAGCGCTTTCAGCGGCTGAACGGCGGCGCGTCACAGAGTTTTACGACTCCACCTTGTACTCCCGCCTGAACGACACGCTGCACGGCGCCATTATCATCGTGATGCAGCGGCTCCATCAGGACGATCTGGTAGGGCATGTCCTGAACAATGAAGTATGGGAGCTGACGATCCCCGCCATTGCCATCGAGGATTATCACTATCGTCTGGGCGATGGAGTGCGAGGAAGTTTACCGGCGTCGTGCAGGCGAGGTGCTGCACCAGGGCGTGAACCCGCCGAATGGCTGGAAGCGACTAAGCGCAATCTGGGGATGCAGAACTTTTCGGCGCAGTATCAGCAAAACCCGTTGGCGGCCGAAGGCAACGTGACCAAGCGCGACTGGCTGCGTTATTATGACGTGAAGCCAGAGGCATTCGAGTGCGTGATTGCGTCTTGGGACACAGCCTCGACGATCGGAGAAGCCTCCGACTGGTCGGTTGGCACGCTGTGGGGCGCGATAGGGCAGGAGTACTATCTGCTCGACGTGGTCCGCGGCCGCTGGGAGAGCCCCGAGTTGCGCCGCCGGATGATGAGGTTGCCCGGGCGCATGACGTTAGTGCAACGCTGATCGAGGAGACAGAATTGGGCCGGGCGCTGTCGCAGGATCTGCGGCGTACCGGCCGGCTCTTCCCCCTGCTGCAGCAGGCGCGGTTTGATAAATTCGCACGGCTGCAGGCGCAGGCCGCGCGGTTTTGAGGCGGGCCAGGTGTATCTGCCCCGGCAGGCCGATTGGTTGGCGAGCTATCTGGCGGAGCTTATGGGATTTCCCGCTGGCAAGAACGACGATCAGGTCGATTCGACCAGCCAGGCGCTCAAATACCTGACGGGGCGCACGCCGGTCGTGCGCGAGCGACCTCAAAGGGTTGTCCGACCGCAGTCGCGGTTCAGGCAGGCCGGCTTGTAAGACGGCCTGTTTTTCATCGCGTGGAGGGCGCGCGAGCTTGCCGTCGAAGAGCTGCGCAGAAATTCAGTTTGGCACGGTCATCAGCGTCATCGTGTAGTTACGCTGGGCCATGCAGCCGACCATGATCTGCCGCAAGGCGTTGTTGCGCTGGCCCTCCTTCATGCCCGCCTCCATCGCATCAGCCAGACTGCGTCCCATATAGATCGGTGCGGCCATCGCTTGGGCTTTCGCGACCTCGCCCTTGCAGATTGCATCATCCTGCTGGAATTGGGCGACCGCCGCCGCATCAGCGCGGCCATCCAAGCGATTGAAGTTCATCACGCTGCGGGTCGTGCAGGAAGATAGGGGCAACGCCAGGATGGCGGTTGCGAGCCACAGCCGCGAGCGCGCGGCGTTTGGCATGCGAAAAGGCGGGGCATAGAGGCTCGCCACGATGTCTTTCTCCTCAGGGTGGGTGGGGTTAGTGCTCGTCACGACGCCAGGCCGCGGGCTTGACGAGGGGGCGTGATGCCGATCGTTGCGGTTGAGAGAGGCCAAAGCCCGCTCCCTTCAGACGTTGGCCGGGCCGGACGCCAAGATGCTTGGCCTCCCGACGCTTGGCTTCGGCGATATCGGCGAGATCGGTCGCGGTCTTGCCGCCGGGCTGACGGTGGCAACAGTCGCGGCCGAGCACGCGTCCATCGCTGATCTCCAGGCCCGCGCTCTTATCGACGATGAGAGCCTCAGGGATGATGTGGTCGAACTCGATTGCCTTGCCGGTGATATTGAGACCACAGCCCTCGCAGAGAATGCGACCGTTGCCATCCAGAGCGCGCTTGATCATCGCGACCTTCTGAGCCCGCGTGAACTCGCGTCGCATGGCACTGCGGCCTCGGAAAGAGGGTTGACCGGCGGGTCCGACAAGGACCGGCATCACGC